>JANNVX010000015.1:0-93083 GCA_031414595.1 Deinococcales bacterium | reverse complement strand
AGCGTGAAGTAAAGACTTGGGTTAAAGAGCGGAATAAGCGCTGTATAAAGATTAATTGGCAATTTTCGATCAAATCTGCTCGGACGAAATTTGCGGACAGGTATCCAAAGATTACTTCTTAATCCGACGCTGCACTAAGTTCAAGCATGGGTTTTAGCAACCACGGTTCGAGCTTGTTGCAACGCATCGGCAAAAGAAGTCAGTTTTGACTCACCACGTTCGACTCGTTTAATTCGTTCTCCAACTTCGGCAAGCCATAATTCCTCGAGTTCGGCTTCGCTGGGTTGCTCTAAACTCTCCAAGAGCTTTTGGGCTAGAAACGCCCGTGCTTTCATCGGCAATTGCAATGCAGCTTGTTCTACTTCGATTTGGCTCATGGCTCATTTTACCATTTTAGATTTACATTTTATAAGCGTGGTCTCGAGTAAACTTAAACAAGTGGCTGCTGTTGGGTAACACAGTGAAAACTCCCGCCACCATGAATTAACCCGTGACTCGAGCTTCCAATCACTTGGCGGTTTGGAAAAAGTGGTCTTAGAATCTCGAGGGCAATTTGATCGTTGGGGTCATTGTAGGTCGGCACAATCACACAGCCATTGCCAATGTAAAAATTGGCATAGGTTGGTGGAAGCCTCTCCCCTTCTGCACCTTCTGCTCGAGCCATTTCGCCGCTTAAGAACATCTTATTTTTGGGCAGTGGCAAAGTAATAATTTCAAACGGCTGACCGTGAACATTGGTAAAAGTCTTGAGCAGCGCTAAATTCTTCTCGAGAACCGCGTAATTTGGGTCGGTAACATCTTCGCAGATGCAAGTAATAATCGTGTTGCTCGAGACAAACCGAGTGATGGTGTCTATATGCCCGTCAGTGTGGTCGTTTTCCATGCCATCCTCGAGCCAAAGTATTTTTTCTATACCAAGGTTATCGCGCAGAACTTCTTCAATTTGGTTTGGAGTCATACTTGGATTTCGGTGCTTTTCGAGTAAGCACTGGCGGGTGGTCAGCAGCACTCCCGCGCCGTTGACCTCGAGTGCGCCGCCTTCCATGACAACATCGGTTTGGAAACGTTTCATGTTTTGGTGTGAGCAAATAAATTCTGGGATTTTATCATCTAACTCTGAATCAAATTTATTGCCCCATCCATTAAATTTCCAGTCTATGGCAGCTATTTCTTTTCCTCGAGTCACAAAAATTGGAGCGCAATCCCTAAACCAAACATCATTATGCGGCTGTAAATGAAAACGCACATTGCAACCCTCGAGCCGAGTTTGGGCATCGCTTAAGGCTTCTTGGTCACGGCAAACAAGTTCGACCCGCTCGAAACTCGAGAGTAACCGCAAAAAAGCTGCAAAGTCCGTCCGAACTGCCTCGAGATAGCCAAGCCACATCTGGTTATTGGCTGGGTAAGCCGTCCAAACGCATTCGTGTTGCGCCCATTCTGCGGGCATGGTGAAACCTTGTTCTTTGGGGGTTAAATTCATATTGTGTAGCATAAGCGATGCTTTCACAGAAAACAATTTTTAGTTTAGAGCATAATTGTGTTAGATTGCAGCCATGACCTCGAGCCAAGATTCCGCCATTGACAACTCGAGCCAAACTACCCATTTTCCATACGCCGCCTACCGTCCGGGACAACGCGAAGCCTTGGATGCCGCTAGGGGCGCATATGCTCGAGGTAAGCGGGTTGTGGTGATTGAAGCCCCAACTGGCGCGGGGAAAAGCGGTATTGCTGTTACCCTTGCAAGGGAAGCCAAAAATGCCTATATTTTGACCGCCCAAAAAATTTTACAAGACCAGTACATCAGAGATTTTCCAGACCTTGCTTCGGTTAAAGGTCGCAGCAATTATCCGTGTCTGGTGATGGACACCCATGCGGGTGCAGCCCCATGTTTGGCGGGTAAGAAATTCCCAGCTTGTGATGATTGCACCTATTTAATTGCTAAAGACGACGCACTTCACGCGAGTATTGCCACCCTGAACTACCCGTATTTTATGGGTGAAATCAACCATCAAGGGGCATTTCAAAAACGCGATTTACTGATTTTAGACGAAGCCCACAACACCGAAGAAATGCTGATGCGTTTTGTGGAAGTCCTTGTTTCAAAGTCAACCTTGGCTCGGGCTGGCATAGATATAGATTTTCCACAAATTACCGATCTCGAGGACAGGATTTCTTTTGTCGCAAGTTTAATCCCCGACATGATGCGGGCGTTAATTCGGCTCGAGGAACAAATTAAAACCCTTGAAGCCCCACCACCAGACATCAGTGTCCAGAAAAACGAACTAGAAAACTTGGTTCGCCGTGCGGTGATGCTGCGTGATTCACCCGATGCGGGTTGGATTGCCGAACAATCGGACGACGTGACCTTTGATGGCAGCGTCCAGTGGTGGAAATTTCGACCAATTATGGTCAATGCTTTTGCTGAAGAATTTCTTTTTAGGCACTCGAGTCGAATTTTGATGCTTTCTGCCACCATCCTAGATGCTGAAACCTTTCTTCGCGCCCTTGGAATTGACCCTGCCGATGCCGCTTTTATTCGTGTGCCAAGCAGCTTCCCGCCACAAAACCGCCCGATTTACCCACTCAATGTCGCAAGATTAAACCGCGATACACTGGATGCCGAACTGCCCAAACTCAGTGCTGTAATTGCCAAGCTGCTCGAGAAACACCAAGGCGAAAAAGGGATTATTCACGCCCACAGTTATAAAATTCTGCGCTATTTGGTCAGTACCCTGCCAGCCGGCAAACGCCTGATTTATCATTACGATTCTGCCAGCCGCGAAGATGCACTCGAGCGTCACCTGACCTCGAATTTACCGACGGTGCTGCTGACACCAAGCATGACCGAAGGGGTAGATTTAGCCGATGAACAAGCCCGTTTTCAAGTCATCGTCAAAGTCCCATACCCATACCTAGGCGACCCACAAGTCAATGCCCGAAGACTCATAGACCCCGCTTGGTACGAATGGCGCACCGCCCTGCGAATTGTGCAAGCCTACGGACGAGCCGTCAGAAGTTCCGAAGACCACGCTACCACCTATATTTTGGATTCTATGTTTCCAATGTGGGTCTCGAGACAACAAAAACGCCTTCCAAAGTGGTTTCTCGAGGCAATCGCCAAGGAGCGCTAAGCAAATTTAAGCATGGAAATTTGAGAAGGTTTGTACTACAGTGAATATATGACTTTAATTCTTGATTCTATTAAATCAAAACGCCCACGTAAAAAGAAAAGTCCTATCTCCATTTTTCTTGATAATTTAGAGCGTTCAGCCGCGAAAGTCCCAGATTCAGCGTGGGATAGCGTTCCTCGAGACGGCTCAACCAAAGTGAATCAACAAGGAATGGGGGAATTTTGATTCCAACAGTTTTTATAGATACCTCATTTTGGGTTGCACTTTTTAATTTGCGCGATCAAGAACGCACAAGAGCCTTAACCTTAGCTGTCAAATTTGAAAATTATGCTTGGGTAACTACTGATGCCATTTTGTTTGAAACCTTAAATTGGTTCTCTAAATCAGATTCTGCATTGAGGGTTTTTGTGGCTGAGTCTATTGAGACACTTATCATCAATGAGCGTATCGAAATCATCACCAGTGGAAAAAACTGGCTGATTGCAGTAACAGAATTCTATCGTAAGCGCAAAGATAAGGCTTGGAGCGGCGTGGATTGCTTTTCGATGCTGGTCATGGAGTCTAAAGGCATTAAAGATGTCCTCACCACCGACCATCATTTTCGGCAAGCTGGTTTTAATGTGCTGATGCTCGAGGAATCATGAATCTTGAATTTGTGGTTTTTGAAAATACCTTAGAGCATCATCTGGCTCGAGTTAGCTTAACCAACACGATATACAAAAACCATGTCTACACTGCTGAGCAAACCATGGCAGAAATGGCGGGATTTCAACCTGATGAACAAGCCTTAATGGAATTAGTTTTTGTTGATGGTCGATGTGTAGCAACTTTTGAAGCCATTCCATTTGAATCTCCATTGGCAAATCATGCCTTTTTTCTGGATTTGATTGTTCATCCTGATTTTTCTCGCAATGGAATTGGCTCGCAGGCAATCAGACGAATTGAACGCCACTGCTCCAAATGGGGTGGAATGCTCGAGGTACAAATTCGTGAAAATTGGGACGCGCATCAAGTATTTTATGCAAAACACAGTTTTGTACCTATAGAACCTACCCTCTGGTTAGCGCTCGAGCCTCAGCATTTTTCTTCAGACATACGGCTTGAGCCGAGGCTATTGACTCAAGGGATTACACTACAAACGTGGGCAGAATTGGCTGATTCAAAAACCCATCAAGTTACTTTACTCGAGTTTAGGAATTCCTTGGCTGCCGAGTTCAACCCTTCCTTTTCCACAAAAATTCTCAGCCAAACGTATTTTGACCGTGAGGTATTAGGTGCATTTGGATTTAAGCCCGAGTTTTGTTGGATTGCATGGCAGAATCATCAGATAGTTGGGGCATTATTATGTACTGGATATGCTAATGACCCAACTTTCTTTTTTGAATTTGGTGGTGTTGCCCCTGAATTGCGGCGAACTGGAATTGCCACTGCCCTTGTTGTCCGTGCTATTCAAGCGGCAAAAACAAACAACTTCTCAATGATAGAAGTTCATCTCGACCCTCTAAATGTAGGAACGTTACCGTTGCTTGAGCGTTTGGGTTTCTCAAGACAACCTGGTTACGTGTATTTTCGCAAATTTTTAGAACCGTAGTTTTTTACCCTGTTGTCCTCACATCTTATTGTGAGAGAATGCCAAGGGTAAAAAATCAAATCCGACATGAAGTCGAAGAAAAGGTGAAACATGGAAGCAAAAATTTATAAGACCACATTGGGTGGCAGAGAACTGAGTCTCGAGACAGGAAAAGTTGCAAAACTGGTCAGTGGCAGTGTGGTTTTGCGCTACGGTGATGTGATGATTCTGGCGACTGCACAAGCTTCGGATAAGCCAAGTACGCTAGATTTCATGCCATTAACGGTAGAATTCGAGGAACGCCATTATAGTGTCGGTAAAATTCCGGGTTCGTTTATGCGCCGTGAAGGTCGCCCCGGCGAAAAGGCAATTTTGTCGGCGCGTTTAACCGACCGTCAAGTGCGTCCGCTTTTCCCAAAAGGCTACCGCTTTGAAACCCAACTCATTATTACCGTCATCAGTGCCGACCAAGAAAATACCCCAGATGTACTTGGCGCTATCGCTGCCAGCGCTGCCCTTGCCATTTCCGATATTCCTTGGGATGGTCCGACGGCTTGTGTTCGGGTTGGGCATTTGGACGGGCAGTATGTGCTGAATCCAACCTTATCGCAAATCGAAGCCTCAAAACTCGAGCTTGTGGTGGCTGGAACAAAAGACGCAGTGTTGATGGTTGAGGCTGGCGCGAGCGAACAAAACGAAGATATTCTGGTCGGCGCAATCGAATTTGCCCAAGCCGAAATGCAAGGTGTGCTTGACTTAATTTCGCAAATGAAAGCCGAATGTGGACAAGCCGCTTTTAATTGGCAACCAAAAGTAGACGAAGCTAAAGAAGCCGTAAAAGCCGCTGACTTAGCCGCATTTACCGAAAAAGCTGCCGCTTCCAACCTCAAAGCCGCAATTTTAACGGCGGGTAAAAAAGCCAAAGGTGCAGCCATTAAAGCTGTGCGTGATGCAATTATTGCCGAACTCAACCCAGCCCCAAGCAGCACCGACCCCGACGACTTAGAACTTCACGCGGCTCGAGTCACGGCGCTTAAGAATACCTTCGACAAGGTTCAACAAAATACCCTGCGGAAGATGGTTCTCGAGGAACGGATTCGGGCTGATGGACGTGACCCACAAACAGTTCGCCCAATTACCATCGAGACGGGTTACTTGCCACGCACCCACGGCTCGAGCTTGTTTACTCGCGGTGAAACTCAGGTACTTGGCACCGCCACCCTTGGCACTGGTCGGAGTGAACAAATTATTGACGACCTTGGTTTAGAAGATAACGATAAATTCTTGCTGCATTATAATTTTCCGCCCTACTGCACGGGCGAAGTCAAACGGGTTGGCGGTCAATCGCGGCGTGAAATTGGACATGGCAACCTTGCCAAACGCGCCATTAAAGCCGTCATGCCAGCCTATAACGATTTCCCCTATGTGGTGCGGGTGGTGGGTGATGTCCTCGAGTCCAACGGTAGCTCGAGTATGGCAACCACTTGCGCCGCGACATTGGCGCTCTTAGATGCTGGTGTACCTCTAAAAGCACCTGTGGCTGGTGTTGCCATGGGCTTAATCAAAGAGGGCGAGCAGTACGCGATTCTGACCGATATTCTGGGTATGGAAGACGCGCTTGGTGACATGGACTTTAAGGTTTGTGGCACGAGGGCTGGCATTACCGCTTTGCAAATGGATATGAAAATTAAGGGCATCACTCCAAGTTTAATGCGTGAAGCCCTCGAGCAAGCCCGTGTTGCCCGAATTCATATTCTCGATAAGATGGACGCTGTGATTAGCGCTCCACGTGGCGCAATGAGCCAGTATGCACCACGTATCCTGACCACCAAAATTCCACCCGAAAAAATCGGTGGAATCATTGGACCGGGTGGCAAAAACATCCGCGAACTCGAGGCGATGGGGGCAGAAATCACCATCGAACAAGACGGCACAGTGCGAATTTACTCTGCCGATGCCGCCGCCGCCCAAGCAGTTCTCGAGCGGGTTCAAGGCAGTACCGAAGAAGCCAAAGTGGGTGGGGTTTACAACGGCACAGTTGTGAAAATCATGGAATTTGGTGCATTTATTAACATCATCCCCGGACTTGACGGCATGCTGCACATTAGCCAAATTTCCGAGGAACGGATTGCCAAAGTCGAAGATGCGCTTAACGTTGGCGATAAGCTCCAAGTTAAGGTCGTGAACATAGATGACCGTGGCAAAATAGACCTGAGCCGCCCAGAACTCGAGGGTAAAGTCCCTGCAAGGGCAGCCCGCCCAAGCGGACCACGCCCAGACCGTGGTGGTAAAGATGGTTTTAAGGACCGTGACCGTGGACCAAGGCGCTAAAATACCCTAAAAAATTCCCCTCGAGCCTCGAGCCTCGAGGGGAATTTTTTACTCACTCGAGTATACCGACCTCATGACCCTCGAGTATACTAAACCCATGACCAGAGATGCACCTATCAAAACCCAAGCGACTTTTGTAGATTTTCTTGCCTTTGAAATTCATAGTCAAGAACGCCATGAGTTTGTAGATGGTAATCTGTTTGTTATGGCTGGCGGAACAGATAGACATAATTTACTGGCAATTATTTTAACCGCAATGCTTTTAAACAAAGCCTTTCCAAAAGGCTGTTATGCACAATCCAATGATGTGCTGGTACGAACCCCAAGTGGTAAGGGGTATTATCCAGATTCATTTGTGTACTGCGACAGGTCACTTGACCAAGCTCGAGTTAAGCACCGTCCAACAATCATTGTTGAAGTCTTGTCAGTCACCACCGAAGCCATAGACCGAGGCGAGAAATGGCAAGCCTATCAACAAATCCCAAGTTTGGAGCAGTATGTATTGCTTTCGCAAGTCGAACCGATTGCCGAAGTGTTCTCGAGGGATAGGGCTGAATGGCGTTATAAAAAGCTCGAGGGGAATGCTGTATTGCAATTCCCAAGTTTAGATTTTGAAGTGGTTTTATCGAGTTTGTATGAGCAATTACCACCGCTTGAGACTTAAGCCAGTTCACTAATTTAGCGAATCCAAATTTGGTTTATACTCTGCTTTATGGCAAAGTTTTTACGGGTCGGGCATCGCGGTGTGAATCTCGAGAGCATCCAGTATTACGAAGTCTCTGGTAGTTTAGGGGCAGGAGTTGGACGCAATGCACCAGCCCAAGCCTCGGGCAGCAATGTCAGTTTGGTGTTGTACTTTGAAGGTGGCACTAAATTAGCGATTACCGACCCTACCGAGGCTCGAGATGTGCTTTCTAAATTAGATCATTATTAGATTTTGTTTATCAGTTCAGACTTAGGCTAGTTTTATAGCTCGAGTCTGATTGCATTTTTACATCTTTTGAAGGTCACTTTTCGTCTAACGCTGGTGTGACGCTGCCCGCTTAAACTGGTATACAAGTCAAAGGGTTGGGGAATAGACTATCCAAAAGTTGGTTGACTTCTCAGTTTCGACTAACTGGGTTTCTAAGGGTAGACTAATTCTAAAATAACAATTTGACACGGAGGAATAAATGATCGAACAAACTCGGAAGCAACCCTATCAAAAGCCAAATCTCGAGCCACAAAACCAATACGTAGCACTCACAGGGGTGTCTCTGCCAATAGGTACAAATGGGCTTAGCAGTGACTTTGAGACCTTCGGTCAAGACTTCTTAGAAAGCGGTGAACAATGAATCACAAAATAATTTCGTCGGTTTTGATTGGTTTTGTGGCTTTAGCGGCTTGTACCCAAACCCCAAATAAACAGCCAGACACCATTAACAATCTTTCTGTTGGGGTTGTTGGCGTAACCAGCTTAGGAATTGGTTCAGACAGCAACTCTGGACAAATACGTCCTGCGGCGGCATTAGCCGATTCTGCGGTCACTTTTATTACCCCCGGCACATACCAGAACATCAGCAACATAGGCAATACCGATAATTTCATTACTGCAACTTTTCAAATCACTGCCAACCAAGCCTTTGACAACCTAACGCTCTACGCAGTTGCTAAAAGCACCAATATTGGTGGAACTGCCTTAAATACCATCCTTGACTTTGGTAACAACCCGATTACCAGCGCGACTGATGCCCAGAAAGTCAAACCAACCCATACAATGCAAAACGATACCACCACTGTAGATGCCAATAAAGCCGATTTGCAATTTTTCCATATCAGCGAAGCCGCCCTTGCCAGCCAACAAGCCCGAACTGCTGGTTATATTAATAACACCGATGAAGTTCTCGAGTATGGCTATGTTGCACGGCGCTGCACCGCCAATTGTGCCACCGCTACCCCAACTTGGACACGGGCGTTTGCGTCTGGCGATACCGGCGAAGTGACGATAGCTTTGAAAATGCCAAAAGGCGCAACAGCTGCCAACGACCCGTACCGTTTTAGAATGAGCTTTGTCATCGCGAACGAACCCGTGATGCGTTTTACCCGCAGCCCAGAGGAAGGTGTAGTCAATACAACCAATGTCGTGACTCGAGCCAGTGGGATTGCTGGGGCAAAAGAAATTGCTTTTCGTGGTGGACCAAATGCTGCGCTTACAGGTTGCGCTAGTTGCACAAAAATTCAGTTTGATAACATTAAAATTTCGACTGCCCCAATATATATTGTCACTCCTGTTGGGCTAACCTATTCTGGGACAATTAAAGTACCGTATGTCACGTCCAGTAGCCCAGAAGCCTTGGGTATTCCCAAAGAAGCCGAATTTGTCGAAGGGCAAGCCATTGTCAAGTTCAAAACCCCTGCGGCTGGTGTGGCGGCGCGGACTTTAGCTGTCGATAACCAAGAACCACTTTACGGCACAACAGTCGTTTTGACTGCCCAAAATACCCCAGCCACTAACAGCATTGATGGTATTCAAGCAGAATCACCAATAGCCGTGGATACCCTGAATTTTATTGCCCAACTCCGCGCTCGAGCCGATGTTGAATGGGCAGTGCCAAATTATATTGACCGCGCTCATATCACCACCCCTAATGATCCACTTTACCCAGTGCAGACCACTGCCACCAGCCCCAATAATATTTGGCATTACGGCATGGCAAAAATCAATTCGGCATGGGATACAACCACTGGAACACCCAATGTCCGTGTCGCAGTTTTAGATACAGGTATTTTGTACAACAAAGCCGACTATATTGGCAATGACACCAACAGCACTCGAGAACCCAGCACTAACCCAGATTTGTACTGCACCACCAATAAATGGCAACCGGGGTACGATTTTGTGAGTTACAGCACAGCAGGCACTGAACCCGATACCGTAGATGACGACGACCCTTATGACCTTGGACCATACTCTGGTACGAGTTTCCATGGGACACATGTGGCTGGAACAATTGGCGCTTGCACCAATAACTCAACTGGCATTGCGGGAATTGGTTGGGGTGTGGAAATGATGGCTGTTCGGGTGCTAGGACCTTCTGGCGGTCAGCGCTCCGATATTATTCGTGGGATGCTCTGGGCGGCTGGTATTACCGTTTCGACCACCACCAGCAGTGGCACAAGTAACATTACAAACCCATTTCCAGCCGATGTCTTGAACATGAGCCTTGGTGGGTTAGGTACAGACCAATCCTACCAAGATGCAATAGACCAAATTAACGCGGCTGGTAAAATAGTGGTGGTTTCGGCAGGAAATAGCAACGATGATGCGTCTAAATACGCCCCAGCAGGTCAAAATGGTGTGATTACTGTTGGTTCAGTTGGTCCAACAGCTACTGTGGCGAAACGTTCATACTTTTCTAACTTTGGTACATCAGTCGAAATTACTGCACCTGGCGGGGATAGTTTATCTGCTCTAAGTCCAAATCAAGTCTTATCAACCCAAGGTTGTATGATTACTGTCTTAGGAGTTTTACAACCACAAGGACAGCCAAGTCCTACTACAGGCTGCACCACTTGGGGCTATGGTCAAAAACAAGGTACGAGCATGTCAGCCCCTCATGTGGCTGGGATTATTGCCCTGATGAACTCGGCGCGTTTAGCCCAAGCTGTGCCATTACCAAAACTCAATGTTTACCAAGCCACCTATTATTTACAAACCACCGCTTCGGTCTTAAATGCTGCGAACGACTGTGCTAAAGGATGTGGAGCCGGCTTGGTGGATGCCCAAGCTGCCGTCAATGGCGCAATTGGAAACGGTTTTCCTGGCGCATTCTTACAATTTAAGAATGCTTTTAACGCTGGCTTACCGGGACTTAACTTAAGCACCAGTGCAACAACTGGCGATTTAACTTTAGAGAACATGACAGCCACAACGGGTAACTTTACGATAACCACATCCAATGCTTTCTTATCTGCCACAGTCAGCAACAGTACCACAGGAACACTGGCGGGCAACGCCACAACAACCGTTAATGTGACCCTCAATCGTACTGGTTTAGCCGATGGCGCATATGTTGGCAGTATCATTGCCACAGTTGGTTTGCAGTCCACCACAGCCCCTGTGTACTATATTCAAGGCACAGCCTCAAACCCATCTGGACGATTGATGATTGAAGCCCGACAAGTAAATGCTGATGGCAATGCCTTTATCTCAAACCCTGAACCAGTGCGAATTGTCATGAACTGGGTCGAAGGGCAGGGTTATGTCTACCGCTTCACAGGTATTCTGGCTGCCACAGGATACGCATTTCGTAGCCTGATAGATACCAATTACGATGGATTTACAGAATACTTTTCGTGTTATCCATCTCCTGGTAGCACTTGTACTAATTTTGATTTTAGTCAAAATTTCCCAACGCAACTAAGCATCATCCTTGGTACGAGCGTCGCTGGCTTTGCAGCGACTTGGTAAACTTGCAAAGCAAAAGAACCGCTCGGGAAACAATCTCGAGCGGTTCTTTAATTCAAATACACTTATCAATAGTTTGGAACATTTCTCAGTCTAAATCCAAATTCTGCTATCCTATAAGGCGAACACAGAGATTCGCTGCTACGAACACCAAATGCGTCACCGATACGAAAAATCAAAAAACTACCGAGCTATTGATCAATATAGAGACTCGAGAAACCTTTATTTTGGACTGACCACTCCAGCAAAGCCACTGCCTCGGCGGACTTGTTCAGAGGCAGCTGTCATTGAACCATCTTGGTTAAAAGCAATGCCTGTGGCTGCGCCGATTTCGGCAGGAGCGCCAAATTTATGCCCTCGAGCGGCTAAGGCTTTGACCAGTTCAGGGTTAGCATTGCTCTCGAGTCCTGTATTGGCGGCATTGCGCTGAGAGAATCTGGGGGCATTGATCGCATCTGGCATGGTCATTCCAAAGTCAATTAAGTTTAGGGTGCTTTGCAGTACCGTGGTAATAATCGTTGCTCCGCCCGGGCTTCCAAGGGTGTATTTTGGTTGACCATCTTTGAAAATAATGGTTGGACTCATGCTCGAGCGGGGGCGTTTATTGCCTGCAACACTATTGGCAATGTTCGGCACGGCATCAAAGTCGGTCAATTCGTTATTCAGTAAAAATCCACGCCCGGGGAGAACAATGCCGCTTCCGCCAACTGTTTCGATGGTGAAAGTGTACGCCACGATATTACCGTCTTTGTCGGCGGTGCTGATGTGGGTGGTTTCTCGAGGCTGACGGGGCGGTTCGACTGAAAACACGGCTAGTGGGTCGGGAAAATAGGCACTTAAATTAAATGGTGCAGGGTTTCCCACGGCTGGGTTTTCAACTGCCTTTTCGGTCATCAGTTTACGGCGTTCGGCTGCATAGGCTTTACTCAGTAATCCAATGGCTGGTACTGGTACAAAATCGGCATCGCCCATAAAAACCCCTCGGTCAGCAAAAGCAAGACGACTGGCTTCTAAGTATAAGTGAACCGCCTGTTCTCTTGGCATGGCAGACAAGTCAAATCCCTCGAGTAAATTTAAGGCAAGCCCGACGGTTAAACCACCACTTGAGGGGCTGCCCATACCGTAGACTGTGTGACCTCGGTAGGTGCTGACGGTTGGAGCGCGTTCGATGGCTTTGTAGGCTGCCATATCGCTTTCGGTCAACGGTGCGCCGCGAATCGGCTGTGGTGGGTTAGCAATACTTGGTGGACGCTGCACATTGGCACTGATTTCTCTGGCAATTGCGCCATTGTAAAACCATTTAGAACCACCACTAGCAATGTACTTAAAGGTTTGCGCCAAATCTGGATTCTTAACAAGGCTTCCCACGGCTGGGGCTTTGCCATCTTTGGTTAAATACAAGGCAGCCGTAGCTGGAAACCAATTAAAACGGGTGCGGTTGCCTTCGACTTGTGCCACATAGGTTGCATCGGCATCAAAGCCTGTTGTAGCCACGCCAATGGCAGGTTGCACCATGGCGGCTAATGACTTTGTGCCATAGCGTTTTAATGCCAAATCCCAACCAGCGATTGTCCCGGGGACACCTACCGATAATCCACTCGAGACCCGTTCGGCAAAACCAAGCGGTTGCCCATTTGCGCCATTAAACCAAGTGGCGGTGGCTGCACTTGGGGCTTTTTCTCTGGCATCTATGGTCGTGACTTTTTTGGTTTTGGCATTGTAAATCAGCATAAAACCACCACCACCAATGCCCGCACTAAATGGATCAGTCACATTCAGCACTGCCGCCGCCGCGACCGCCGCGTCTATGGCATTACCGCCGCTCCGCAGTACATCCAAAGCAGCTTTGGTGGCTCGAGAATCCACAGTGGCAGCCGCCCCACCAGTGCCAGTCTGGGTGCTTTGGGCAAAAGCAGGAACAAAAGACAGAACGCCAAACGCCGCTAATAAGACCATGTTTTTTTGCATAGACCAGTAGTCTAGCTGTTTTTTAAGTCCAGCACCATTGTGTCTTGCCGAATTGAAAATTTCCAGCCTTTCGGTATTTTGCAGGACACACCCTATGATAAAGCAGCACTGCTTTTGAGCAATCTAGCTTCAGAAAAAAGCCACAACCTTGACACCCTTCTAACCGGTTTACTTTGTAAACTGCCATCATGACTCGAGTCTGTTTTTTCTTGGTGGCTTTACTGCTATTCGGCATGGCTCGAGCCGAAGACGAAGGTAGGGTGCAAATACCCGGAGCTTTTGCCGAACTCGGCTGGCAAGGGCAATTCTCGAGTCAAAGCTGGGTGGAATTTCGTTTGGTTGCCACAAATAGCGGGGCGTTTACTGCCAAGCTCGAGACTTCTGAAGGGCGGGTTCTCGAGGGCTTAACTCCGATTACTGCTTTTTTAGAATTGCCCGATGAAACTGGAATCCGGGAAACACGGTTAATTCTGCCAATCACCACGACCCGTATGGTAAAAATTACCTTAAGTGGTGCGACTGGCACAATCACCAAACGCTTTGAACCCAGTGCTGTACCACTTGAATTAAATGAAACCCGCTTGCCACTAGAGCCGAGTTTGTACTTGGCGGGACATACGATTTTTGGTCGCCTCGAGCCACAAACTGCTTTAAGTGTCTTGGCTGGGGGTGCAAACTTAAAAGAAATCTCTGCTGGCATACCCGTCGGAAATACTGGCTTAGGAGCAATAAAAACCTCTGCACCGCAAATTAAGTTGCTAAAAATTCTCGAGCAGCACGCTCCGACGGCTAAAGCCCCAGAGCGCCGTCATTTTGCCCTCGGGCTTTGGTCGGTGGTGACTTTTGTGGTGCTGCTTTTTTTGTACAGCCTAAAGCGTTCTGAGATTCGTTACACCATTGGTTTAGCGGCTGGCAGCACTGTTTTAGCGGTTTTGGGTTGGTGGGCATCGCAACCAGTAGCCCCGTTTCATGAAACCAAACGCACGGTGCTGATTGGCGCTCGCGGTTGGGGCTTAAAGTGGACGATTCACGCCCGTTTTTCTTTGCGTCCAGACTGGAATTTGCCGGCAGGTGTACTACCCTTGGAAGGCACAAATCATATTCAGCGCGATTACAAAATTGGTAGCACCACTTTACAACACGCAGGTTGGCAGCAAATCCGTTACCTCACCCCGCCGTCGGCGACCCGAATCCCGATGCGGCTCGAGAACGGCAAGTTAATCAACGAAAGTAGCGCTAAGCTCGATAAAATTTTTATTCGTGGCTTTGGTCGTCAAGAACCCTTAGCCGTTGGTGCAAGTCGGCAAATTCAAAGCCAAATTTATGAAACCCTGCCGTGGGATGAGTATGTAGACCTGATGCAAGTTCTGCCTGAAGGAAGCGTGATGGCGCAACAAGAAGGTGGCACACTCCTGATTGCCTTGGCGGAACAGCCATGAACGATATTTTTGAACAAGAAATACCCTATCAAGTCCTCAGTGTGGTCATTGCCCTCGAGATACTAACCCTGGCTGCCCTTAGCCCCAGAACCACTGGACTCGAGCCACTGGGCTTTCATGCGATAGGTTGTTTGCGTTTAATTGGGTTAATGGTGTTAGGCGCAATGCTGCACCAAGCCAAACCCCTAGATGCCTTAAGCGCCCTAACCTTATGGGCAATTATTCTTGCACCGCCAGAACTTTGGGCATTTTCGATAGAAGCCCGCGAAGGCTTCCCAAGCAGTATTTTCTCGAGTTACCTGATTGCTTTAGGTTCATATGGCTTTGCACGGATGCTGCCCAGCGCCTCACAGATTTTTCCTGCCTTGGGCGTGCTGGCACTTTTTTTTAATGGTTTTCAGCCCAGTGTTTATGCTTTACCAATGATTGTCTTAATTGGCTCGAGTATTGTATGTATTGGTTTGATGCTTTTGACCAAACCCCGCCAACAAGGAGTGACATGATACGCCGCAAGTTAAATCTACCCACTTACTGGCAACACCCCAGCTTAAATTTGCACCGCCAATGGTTTACCCGACGCGCCATTCAAATTAAAACTCGAGCCGTGCTGATTGGTGTGGCACTTTTACTTTTGGTGGTCTGGGCTTTAGGCGCGTCGCCGTTGTGGTTATTGCTTGCGCTGCTTGGCGTTTTTATGCCAACCGCCAAACCAGAAAAAACCCTGCAAGAAATCGAAAATACGGCTGGCGCAGCCTACACCACTGCCCTAAGCGCCAAACCAGACGAACATGGTTTCCAAAACCGCTTGCTGAACATGGCGCTTGCGACCCAAAAAAACACCGACCTCCCAGCCCTCCCGTGGCTCGAGGGTTTGGGTATGGCACTCCTTTTAAGTTTGCTGCTGGTATTACCACCTCGCACCGTTAATGCTGCCCTTAGCCCAACTGACCGCACTGTCACCCGAGAATCTTTTGATAATCCCAATTCACCTTCTTCAGCAGCCGGACAATCCTCCGAACCAATTTTAGATGCACCGACTCGAGATGCACCACCAGCAGGAGCAGATGCCAAACCAGGGCAGGCAGCTTCTGGCGGCAGTGCGTCGGAGCAGAATTTAGGCGCTCTGAAACCCGGCGGTGGCAGTGCCACCGAAGACCCCGAAGCCATCTCTAAAGAATTCTTAGAAGCCTTAGAGCGTGGCGCAGTAAGGGACCGCGACCCAAATAAAACAGGAGAATCTGGCGGTAAAGTCGAGGATGCCAACCCACCAAGCGCTGGAAATTCGGGCAGTGCCGACGGAAAAAATGGCGACGGGGAAAGTGGAACTGGACAGGGGCAACAAGGCAACAAGAACGGGCAACAAGGCAGCCAAAACGGGCAGAACGGACAACAGGGCAACCAAAACGGGCAGAATGGGCAACAAGGCAGCCAAAACGGACAAGGACAGAACGGAAAAAACGGCGCTCAGGGTGGACAAAACGGCACTGGACAAAATGGGCAAAATGGCGCAGACCAATCAAGTAACGGCACAGAAGGTGGACAACGTGGACGTAACCCTCAAGACAAAATAGACAAAGGTGAGGACTACCAAGGGTTTGACCCTCAAAACCCGAACGGGAATGGAAGCCGCAACACCAGCCCCGGACAAGGCGCAAGGGACGCACAAGGCAACCCTGTGGCTGCCAACCGTCAAAGCAGCAAGGGCAAACTCGAGTACCTCCAAGGCACACCCAAAGGCAACAATGTCCGCAGTGGCGCTTTGCAACTACCCGGCGACCCAAGAAATGGTTTCACCAGCCCCACCAATAGCCCAACGTACCGCCGAGCCGCCGAATCTGCGGTGCTTGACCCACGTTTGCCGCCAGAATACCAAGAGATGCTTAAAAATTATTACAAATAATTATTGCCTCGAGTCCTTAAAAACTTGTCTCGAAATGACAAGGCGCTGGATTTCAGAAGTGCCTTCGTAAATCTCGGTGATTTTGGCATCGCGGTAATGGCGTTCGACTGGGTATTCTCGGCTGTAACCATTGCCACCAAAAATCTGAATCGCTTCTTTAGCCACAAAATTTGCAGTTTCTGAAGCAAAGAGTTTTGCCATACTTGCTTCTTTGCTGTATGGTTTTCCAGCCTCTTTGAGGCGGGCAGCGTCTAGTGCCAATAAACGACTGGCGTGAATTCGCGTTGCCATGTCCGCAATCTTAAAACTAATTCCTTCAAACTCGGACAGTCTCGAGCCAAATTGCTCACGGGCAAAAGCATAATCTCTGGCAGCTTCAAAAGCAGCTTGGGCAATGCCGATGGCTTGCATGGCAATGCCAATTCTTCCACCATCTAAGCTTGAGAGGGCAATAATCAGTCCTTGTCCTTCAGTGCCTATCATGTGTTCGCCGGGGACCCGCACACCATCCATGTTGACCGTCGTGGTGTGAGCCGCGTGTAAGCCCATTTTTTCTTCGGGTTTACCAAAACTTAAACCCTGCATCCCTTTCTCGAGAACAAAGCAGCTAATTCCCCTCGAGCCGCGTTCGTTGTTGGTACGTGCCATCACCAAGTAGGTCTGGGCTTGTCCGCCAGAGGTGATCCAGACTTTTTGCCCCTCGAGAATCCAATCTGTACCGTCTTGAGTTGCGCGACTTCGTAAACTAGCGGCATCTGAACCCGAATTGGCTTCGGTCAGGCAAAACGCACCAATTTTTTCGCCTCGAGCCAATGGCACGAGCCAGCGCTGTTTTTGGCTTTCAGTACCATGATGCAGCAGCATTTGCTGTGGTAAACCGTTGGTCACGCTAACAATTACGCCCACACTAGCATCGGCTTTACAGATTTGCTCGAGACACAACGCATAAGTCACAGCATCAAGTCCAGAGCCGCCATACGCTTCTGGCACAGTTGCACCGAGCAAGCCAAGTTCTGCTAGTTTCTCGAGTTGCCGCCAAGGGTACTCGCCGCTTTTATCGTACTGAGCAGCAAATGGCGCGATTTCTTTTTTGCAAAAATCAGTCACCATCTCGAGAACAGCGCGTTGGTCATCGGTTAAGTTCATAAGCTCATCTTACCTTGCATTAAGAAGGATTCAATCTATTCCTTTTGGCAGTTCGGGCGGTAGTATCAACAGACTTAAAACCAAACCACTTAAACCTGTCATGAGGGTAATACCTGTCCAGTATTCGACCTCGAGTGCAATTCCACCCGTTAAATGACGCATAAGATAATGCAATCCCCAAATCACAAGTGGTAGTAGTAATGCCAAGGCGCGGAACTCGAGAATATTTTTGTTCGATAGTTTGCGCCACGCAATAAACACGTCTGCAAATAATCCAGCCAAAGCACTTGCCAATATCGCCACCCCATTGGCTGCGCCACCAATAATTGCCATCCCTGTAGTGTTCAAGGTAAAAATAATGAGGAAAGTACCAAATGGAGTCTGCCATCGGCGCAGCAAAAAAAGTACCATTGAGATAATAATGACGTTGCTAAACAATGCACCCACAGCCGCTAAATACGACGCATGTGCCACAAAAATCGAGCCGCCATTGGTATTTTTCTTTAACCAATCCATGTACACCATTCCATCTGGGACATTGGTTAATCCCCAGCCGTAAAGGTGAAAAAAAGAAGCAAAAGAAAAGGCGGCTAAACTCGAGAGTAACGTTGGTAGAAACTCAATAAAACCTGGTGTGCGACCAAGTGCTGCCCAACTTGAACGTAGTGGGCTGGTGACCAACAGTGTTCCACCAGTTAAAAGTAGTAAATGAGTTGGCGATAATAAAGCCGCTCCATCTGTTTCAATTCCAAAAACTTGATGCCAGATTAAATCGCCAATGCCACCGACTCCAAAAATAAACACGCCAAGCAACCCTAGTTCATAACCAACTGGAATTGCGGCTAAACCTGTATGTCCACGGCGAATTTCACGAATCACCAACCACATTGTCCAAATTGCGGCTGCCACAAACCCACTGTACAAAATGCCATGCCAAGGTGTAAAAAAACTTTCTATCGTGCCTCGTAAATTATTATGGGCAAAACCATCAATAAAAACCCCGATAATTAACCATAAGCCAAGAATTATTGTTCCAAAATTATCAACTTGACTAGCATAGGGACGTAAGCGTTGACCTGAGCTTTGCTGACTAACACTATTCATAATAACCTCGCTTTGCCGCATAGGTTCTCTAACTCTTTTTACGAAAAAACTTAGCTGCAAACAAGTCAAAAAGACTTCTTTAGAGAATCTACACTGGCTTATCAAAAGCCTAAACAGTTTGTTTTAGGCGTGAAAAAAATCTACAGGGTAAACTGGTCAGATGACAGAACAAAAGTTGACCAGCTTCGTGACCAAAGAAATAAAGCAACCTCGAATTGCCACTTTATTTATGAAAAAACACGTTTCCAATTACCTCGCTCAATTTATTGGAACAGAAACAACCGTCAAAAATGCTGCCTTAGAAGTCGGTGTAAAACTCAACGTCATGGCTTATTGGACGAATCGTTTCTTAAAACTTAATCTCATACAAATCACTCGAATCGAAACCCGAGCAGGAAGTGCGATTAAGTATTATCAAGCTGTCGCAGACGAATTTATATTCCCAGTTGTTCCACTCGAGGGTTTAGACAATACTGAATTACTACAACGAATCATGCAACGAGACTATGACCGATTTTCACAAAATGTGGCTGCTGTAGGTTTTCGTTTGACCGAGCATTGGCAACTGCGTTTATACCGTGACCAAAAAGGCGCTTGTTTGAATCTCCAACCGATGTCGCAGCCAGCCCAAACCCTCAACCACTTTTCGTCGGAACGTCGCCCCTTACACGACTGGGCAGAGGCAACGATGCCCGCCGATCAAGCCGATAAGTTCTACATTGAACTTCAAGCATTATTTGAACGCTTTCGCGCAAATACCATTCTCGAGTCTGGATTGCCACGTTTTATAATGCACATTGGTTTTGTTGAAGCTTCAAATTAGAGTTCATCTCGAGTAATTCGGGGCTTCTTGGGTGATGGTGATGTCGTGCGGGTGTGATTCGATTAAACCCGCCATTGTGATTCGCGTGAATTGTGCGTGTTGCTGCATATGCTCTAAAGTTGGGCTGCCTGTGTAGCCCATAGCAGCTTTTAGACCACCCACCATCTGGTAAATCACATCACCAACTGTTCCTTTGTACGGCACAATGCCTTCGATACCTTCTGGGACAAATTTTCTCGAGCCAGACTGAAAGTACCTGTCTGAACTGCCCGCGCTCATAGCTCCTGCACTGCCCATGCCTCGGTAGGTTTTGTATTTGCGACCTTCGCGCAAAATGGTTTCACCAGGGGCTTCGTCTGTACCAGCAAAAAGCCCACCAATCATGACACTGCTTGCGCCAGCCGCAATGGCTTTGGCAATATCACCTGTTTGTTTAATGCCACCATCGGCAATGATTGGCACGTCACCTGCGCTCGAGACACATTCCATAATCGCACTAATTTGTGGAACGCCTACGCCAGTGACGACTCGAGTAGTGCAGATTGATCCAGGTCCAATCCCGGTCTTTACTGCGTCCACGCCAGCTTCCACCAGTGCTTGCGCCCCACTTGCGGTGGCTACATTCCCAGCAATCACTTCTATTTTTGGATAAGTGGCTTTCAGGTATTTCACGCCCTCGAGAATGTTCTTGCTGTGTCCATGAGCGCTATCCAAGACCAGCACATCCACCCCAGCTTCAACAAGGGCTTTGGCTCGAGGCTCGAAATCCTTGGAGATTCCAACGGCTGCACCAACCAATAAGCGCCCGAGGCTGTCTTTAGCCGCACTTGGAAAATCCAGACGCTTTTGCAGGTCTTTAATCGTGATTAAGCCAGTCAAGTGGTAACTCGAGTCCACAACCAATAATTTCTCGACTTTGTGCTGCTTAAACATCGTGCGGGCATTTTCTAAAGTTGTGCCTTGAGGTACGGTAATCAGGTCTTCCCTTGTCATGATGCTGTCTACACGCTGACTCAAATCGTCTTCAAAGCGCAAATCACGGTTGGTGACAATGCCAAGCAGCAAGCCAGAGTCATCCACAATTGGCACACCGCTAATATGATACTCGCGCATTAAATGCTCGGCATCCTCAAGTAGGGCGGTTGGTGGCAGGGTAATTGGGTCTACAATCATCCCAGATTCAGAACGTTTGACTTTACGCACCATGTCGGCTTGGGCTTCTAGGCTCATGTTTTTATGCAGAATGCCAATCCCACCAGTTCGCGCCATCGCAATTGCCATGGCTGTTTCGGTGACAGTATCCATGGCGCTCGAGACCAGTGGCAAGTTTAACCAAAGATTGCGGGTTAGGCGCGTGCGGGTAGAAACCACATCCGGTGTGACTTCGCTGTAGGCGGGTAACAGCAGCACATCATCAAAGGTTAAACCATGCAGCGCAATTTTATGGGAGGCATCGAAACTCATCTTAAGCAGTGTAACGCAATATCACCAAGGACGAAAGATGAAGACTTACCAGTTAATGTTAATCATGCCGCGCCGTGCCAAACCATTCCAAGCTCGAGCCATACAGCGCTTCAACACTTGGGAAGTAGACCAAGTATTTTTGCGCCGTGATGGTGGACGAATCCAAGCCAATGTTTGGTTGGTCTCAAGCGAAAATGAAGTCCGTAACGAACGCTACTTTGCGCCGTTTACAGACCCCGTGGAAGCCGTTGCTTGGCTGGGCGATGTGATAGCCGCCAATGGTAAAATCTCAAGTGCTTGGGATGTGCGTCTGCGCTGGGCAAGTGATGAGGAATTTGCCACCAAACTCGAGGATGATAAAACTTTGGAGGACGTATTTATTGATGCTTTTGAAGCAGCCCTTGATGATGTTCGGGCGAAATTACGTTAAAGTAAAATCATGACTCTAAACCGCTTAGCCAACAGCCTGCGCCAAATTGGTATATTTGGGCGAGAACACATCAGAACTTCTGGCTTTGATATTTTTATTTCAAAACATTCAGGTGAGCATCTAAGTTTTGCCATGCCTCACATGGATTTTTTGGATTGGTCAGAGGCTATCTTTGAATTAAAAAGTGTTTTTGCGGCGCAGCAGCGCACCGCTCGGCTTGAGTATTTTCATCAACTCTTTCCAGACCTAAAATCTGCCCTCGAGCAAGCGGGTTTTGAAGTTGATATGAGCGCACCAGTCATGACCTTAGAAGCGACCCAATTGGTCAAGCCTACCCAAGCAGCAGTTTGCGTGCCTCTGCAAAATAATTATATTGAAGTGACCCAATTTTTGCGTCATCAAGGCATTGCCTTTGGCGGTACGGACGACGAAACAGGCGGACAATGGCTCGAGCCGATGCTGCTGGGCTTAGAGGCTGGGTCTGTGTCTGGGATGTGGCTCAATCAAAATGGAGAAATGGTATCTGGCGCGGTGATTCAAGGTGTACAAGATGGTGAATTGGCTGGAGTTTGGACAACGCCACAACATCAGGCAAAAGGATACGCTTTTAGACTTTGCCAAGAATTATTAAGCCATTACTTTGCCACTGGGCAAAACCTTTGTTGGCTTTCGGCGGCTGAGGGCACTCAGTGTCTATATGAAAAACTTGGTTTTGAATTTGCTGGTACACAACTGAACATGCGTATGCAGGAAACTTGAAATACTGTTGTCTTTAAGGGCGTACTAAAATCAGAGATTTTATAATCAAGACAGACAAAACTTAGCGTAGCACCGCCTCGGTTTCTCGGGATTTAGCCGAAATCACCAAACTTGGCTCGAGGTGCTTAGCGTACCAAGACAAAATCGGACGGGCATCTATCGCAAAACTGTACCCAAGTCGCTCCCAGAAACGCACTGCCCTTGGGTTATGTCCAAAGACTCCCGCCAGAATGCGTTCGGCTCGGGTTTTTAGACGTGCTTCCAAACGCTGCATTATTTGCGAACCCAGACCAAGGTGTTGCTTGTGTTCGGCAACCAGTAACAAATTAACCGTCGCATCGGCTTTTTTAGGGTAATCCAAGGTCGTGTCTAAGTACGCCACAACTTCGCCATCAAGCAGATAAAACTCTAAGTTACGGCGCGGGTTACTTAAGGCAGTGTCAAGTTCCCTTGTGACATCCTCCAAGGTCGGTAAAGGCGCAGCAATAATATCAAAATAATGCTGACTGTGATTATAAAATTGATGGAGCAACGAGATATCGGTCAGCGTCACAGGACGGGACTCGAGGTAAGTTATGGTTTGGGTTTTCACGGCGTCTGTCATTGTACGCTAGATTTCAATGAGAGGTGGCAAGAATCTTAACGGCGACGTTTCTTACGCAAAATTTGTAAGTCTGGTGCAACCCCGTCGGCGATTAAATGCAGCCATTGCGAAACATAATAGCCAAGCGCTAAACCCAAAACAGCTTGCGAAGCCAGAATGCCACTCGAGAAAACATTTTGCAGACTGTCTAGGAGGTCATGGACAATACCTCTGGTCACTCCGGGTAACTCAGTCTCGAGAACGGGTTGTCGCAGTAACCAAATCGGGACTGCCAGCAGCACACACAAATACAGCACTCGAGTCAGTGGACCGACAATCCAAGTATGAGACAAGCCACGATGCGAGAACATCATCCCGTAAGGAATCCATAAAAATCCAAGAAGACCCCAATTGCGTTTTGAATCCACGTTCTGTTCGGCTAAATCAAGGTCGGGCGAAAGCATAAATGTTCCAGCTATAAACGCTCCCGAGAAGGTGAGTAAGGTCGTTGGCTCGAGTTTGACCCAGCCCGCCGCGTGTGCATAGCCGTAACAACCCGCAATTCCCACAAAAGACAGGGTGTTGATTAAATTGTGAACTTGACCCGATGGCACACCTATATTATACAAGTCTAAGGCTAGATTAAGGTTGCGCTTACCCTAAACACAGGTTTTGTGGTTCATAATGACAACCATGAAGATACCTTATGTGTTTGGGGCTTTTGCGTTAGCAGCAATTCTTGTGGCGTGTCCACCACCACCTGTGGGCATCAGTGTCAATTTGCCCAGTTCGGTCAATGCCCAGCAAGGACAGACCTTAAACCTGACGGCAACAGTCAGCAATGCTCAAAACACCACCGTGACGTGGACAATCGCGCCAACAGGCATTGGCACGTTTACCCCCAACGGTAACAGCGCCACCTATACTGCCCCTGCCAGTATTACCGCCAATAGCAGTTTGCTGATTACCGCTAAAAGTGTTCAGGACACCACCAAAACCGCTACTGTAACGGTTAATTTACAAGCCCCTGTGGTCAATTCGGTGATCAAAGTTCAGCAAGCGACCACCATTCGCAGTGTGGCGATTAACACCCAAGTGCTGTTTTCCGCCACCGAAAACAACAACCCGACCACCAATATCAATTGGAGTGTCGTCGAAGGTGCAACAAGGGGAACAATAGATGCGGCTGGCAATTACAACTCGCCAAGCAGTGTCCCCAACCCAGCCACAGCCACAATTCGCGCCACCAGCAAAAGTGATTCGAGCCAATTTGGAGAATTTCAACTGACCATTATTGCCAGTGGCGGCATCAGTGGCACAGTCACCTTAAATACGGGCTTACTCAGTGCGCCAGTCATTCCTCAAGCCATTGGTCTCGAGCCTCAAGCCATACGTGAACGCCAAACCAGCCCAGACTGGAAGGCAGCCCGTGTCGAAGGCGAGGTTTTACTGCTCAGCAGCAGCAGCTTACAATCTTTATCGAGCAGCAGTGCCAGTTTACGCAGCACCACCAGCCGTTCAGATGGCGGCTTTGTTCGTGTCAGTGTGCCACGTGGTATGACCGATAGCGCTTTTGCCCAAAAACTGATGCTCGAGACTGGCGCAACCGTTCAACCCAATTACTTATACCGCCTGCAAGATGCCCCGAACGACCCCCAATATGCTGACCAAGCCAACTTGACCCAGATTGATGCGGCTGGCGCGTGGTTTACCCAAGTCAGTGTGCCAGATAACCTGATTGCCGTACTGGACACAGGTATCAACGCCAATCATCCAGATTTGACTGGGCGGGTAACGCTCGGTAAGGATTTTTGTGCCTCCTATGTAGATGACCCAAGTACCCAAGCCAACGACCCCAAATGCTTAACCGAAGACAGCGACCCAAGCGAATTAACTCCTACTCAGGGCGGAGGACACGGCACATTTGCAACCGGTCTGATTGCGGCTGCCACCAACAATCAAGCTGGAATTGCTGGTATCACCCAAAGCGGTAAAGTCTTGGCAGTTAAGGTTTTCGGAGCAGACGCATTAGGCGCAATTGCCGATACTGTGGCACTTTCTAAAGGTATTAAGTATGCTGCCGACCAAGGTGCAAAAGTCATCAGCATGTCGTTAGGCGTTTGCGCGACCCAAACCAACGCTTTTGAGACCCCCGATAAACTGACCGAAAACGCGATTACTTACGCTGTTGGTAAAGGTGCAGTGCTGGTAGCGGCTTCTGGAAATAACGGGGTCAGCGGCGGCTTGCAGTGCGGTACGGACACAGCCGTACAATTCCCCGCCAGCAACCCCAATGTGATTGCGGTCGGTTCGGTCAATAAAAGCAACGCCCGCTCGAGTTTTAGTGCGACTGGCGCAGCCTTAGACATTGTTGCCCCGGGCGAATCTTTATTGTCCTTAAAGTTTGACACCAACAATTATGAACTCAAAAGCGGCACCAGTTTTGCTGCCCCACAAGTTGCGGCGGTGGCTGGCTTAATGTTTGCCAAAACCCCAACCCTAACCAGAGTCGAAGTGCAGAACATTCTCGAGTCCACCGCCAAAGACTTAGGTACAACCGGCAAAGACACCGATTTTGGGGCAGGCTTACTCCAAGCAGGCGCTGCCCTTTCTAAAGCCACCAACAGCACCGCCCCAAGTGTCAAAACCAGTGTCTATATGTATGCTGACCGTTTGCGGAGTGCGCCTGATGCTGGGGCTGGATGCCCAACAGTAGATGCCGCAGACCGCGATTGCTACGAAGGCACAAGCGCCCTGACTGGTCGAGCAGTGGTCACGATTAACGGCACAAGTGGCGCAGTAGCGTACAGCATCACGCTCTCGAGAAATGGCAATCCGCTCCAAGCTGGCACATACCGAGTCGTGGCTTGTGTCAATAAAAACAGCAACGCCGAAGCCTGTGATTCTGGGGATTTAGGCAAGGAAAGCAACTTGAATTTGCAATTTAACGGGACGAGTTTGCCGAATATCAATTTGACGCTTGCTGCCCTGCCTTAAACCTATATGAGAAAAACATGAAACTTCTCGAGACTAGCCGAAATGCAAACCCTTGTGATACACTCTTGCGCTGCAACCGTGCGGAGAGGTGCCAGAGCGGTTGAACGGGGCGGTCTCGAAAACCGTTGAACTTCGTAAGGGGTTCCGTGGGTTCGAATCCCACCCTCTCCGCCAAAAAACCCTTCGGTTAATATAATAACCGAAGGGTTTTGCTTAGCCAAGCATTTTGGCGTACAGCGCCGTACTTGGCTTGGGGCGTAAACTGGGCTAGTGCAAACCTCGAGTACAAAATTAGCCGCCGCTTCTGGAACAACCATTGTGGCTGTGATGACCGCCAGCCACTTTATCAACGATAATTTCACCAGTTTACTGACCCCCTTACAACCTGCACTGGTTGATAAATTTAACATCACCCTTGGCGACACAGGAACATTGGTGGCGATTTTATCGGTGGTCGGCAGTGTTTCTCAGCCGCTTTTTGGCGCACTTGGCGACCGTGTAGACCGCAAATGGTTAGCGGCGGCGGGTCCGATATTGGCAGCGATTGGCATGACTTTAATCGGTCATGCACCCTCGTTTTTTCTGGTGGCACTGCTGATTGTTCTGGCTGGCATTGGCAGCGCGGTTTTTCATCCAAGTGGCGCGGCGTATGTGGCACAAAATTCTCAACTCGAGAAACGTGGGCTATACGCCAGTATTTTTAGTGCGGGTGGCACGGCTGGCTTAGCACTCGGTCCTTTAACCGCCACTGCCCTAGGCTTACAAGGGATTGTTTGGTTAATGCCGCTTGGTTTTTTAATGGGGATAATTTCGTTTGTTATTACCCCAAGCAGCCGAGTTTTGATCAAACCAACTGCCCTAAGAGACTACCTCGAACTTTTTAAGGGTCCGATTCGTAGCCTTTGGGCAATGGGGGTGCTGCGAAGCCTAAGTACCGTAACTTACGCCAGTTTACTGCCCTTTGTTCTCAAAGACAAAGAGTCTGATTGGGTGATTGCAGGTTCGCTTTTTATGCTCTCCATCGCCAGTGCCATCGGCGGCATTATTGGTGGACAGGTTTCAGATAAAATCGGGCGTACCACCGTTTTACGCTCGAGTGTGCTGCTTTTGATTCCGCTTTTTGTACTGCTGGTCTTTGTTAGCCCCTCGAGTATTGGGATTGTGCCTTTTTACCTGCTGTGTTTTGCCACTGGCGGACTTGCCAACGCCACCATTCCTGTAGCAGTGGTGGCAGCCCAAGAATTTGCCCCGGGTAAAACCGCCACCACCAGCGCCCTGATGATGGGATTTAGCTGGGGAACGGCTGGGGTGCTGTATAAACTGGTAGCAGAACTTGCCGAAGCCACCACGCCACAAATTGCCATGCTTGTGACAATAGCTCTTTTAATTCCAGCTTGGTTAATCACCCTAAAACTGCCCGAACCACCTCGAGCCGAACTAGGCTAAAATGCCTTATGGTTCATCTCGAGTTGCTGGGGTCTGGAGCAGCACGGCTCGAGCAGCAAGATTTTTTATTGCCACCAGATAAACGCAGTGCTTTACTGATTTATTTGGCAATTCGGGCTTGTCCGGTACCAAGAACCGAAATCAGCAATCTATTCTGGTTGGATACCCCGGATTTTGAAGCACGGCGTAACCTAAGACAATTGTTACAACGGGTTTGGCAGTTGCCTTTTGGGGTTGCCTTAGCGCGTCAAGACAGCAAGTCACGGCTGGCTGCACCACTCGAGTTTTTAGGGACAAGCGATTTGCAGCAGTGGCGTTTGCAACTACAAAAAAAAGATGCCCAAGCCTTAAAAGTCAATCCTCATCTACTGAGTCATTGGTTCTTACCCGATGCACCAGAATTTATGGCTTGGTTAGAAACAGAGCGGCTTGATTTACTCCTTTTGTGGCGCACTTTGGCGATTGAAACCGCCGACCAGATGTTAATGCTTGGAAATACCGCCCAAGCCTTAGAAATACTTGAACAGGTGCTTAAATTTGAACCACTGTCCGAAGATGCTTTGCAACTTTTAATGGTGGCAAGCAAACAAAATAAATCCATCACTCGAGGCGTGGCAGCGTTTCAAGCCTTCGCTGGCGTTTTACAGCGCGATGTTGGCATGACCCCAGCCTTGCGTACCCTCGAGTTATTGGCATCTCTTGAAGACCGTCCTAGCCAGCCATTTGTTCGTCCAGAGACACCATTTTTTGGACGTGAAGAAGAAGTTGCTGTGCTTAAAAAATTGTTGCAAAACCCAAGTACCCACCTACTGACCATCACTGGTTTTGGCGGTGCGGGCAAAACCCGTTTGGCAAAAGAAATTTGCCCACAAGCCATCCGCGTTTCTTTGGAAAACGTGACTGACCAAACGGGTTTACTTGGGCAACTGTCCGAAAGCCTTGGAATTCGTTTTTCGGCGCATCAAGATGCAGTAAGCCAATTGTTGAACATTTGCCGTGCCATGCCCAGAACCACTTTTTTGCTGGACAATTACGAACAATTGCTCCCCGAAACAAGTTTGGTAGAAGCGTTACTTAGCACTGGTGTGCAACTGCTGATTACCTCGAGACAAGCCCTTGGTTTGGGTTTAGAACAGATTTATGCCCTGCAAGGCTTAAATTTAGAACCCGCAATGCAGCTTTTTATTGAAGGCTGTCAACGCCAAAATAATAACCTTCAAATGGATTTGGTGGCGACACAACGAATTGTGGCTACCTTAGAAAGAATGCCTTTGGCTTTGGAATTGGCTGCCACTTGGACGCGAACCCTAAGCCTCAAAGCCCTCGCCGAAGAACTCGAGCAGAACACCGATTTACTGGACTGGCGCAGTGTCTTTGAAGGTTCTTGGCGCAGATTAAGCCCAGATTTACAACGAAAAATCTGTGTTTTGGCAGTCTGTGTTGGTGGTTTTGACCTGAATACTGCCCGCCATTTTGCCCATGCCAATTTAACCGACTTGGCTGTATTGGTCAGCGCTTCTTTGCTCCAAGCCGAGGCTGGACGTTTTACGATGCTCAAACTGATTCGGCACGCCGCGATCAAAAATCTGCAATCCCAGATTGAGGTCAAAGCCGCTCATGCTCAGTATTTTTTGCAATGGTTAGCCAAACTCGAGGGCAAACTAGAAATTGAACCAAAAAATCATCTCGAGGCGGTTCGGATTGAACTCGAGAATATCCGTGCGGCTTGGAATTTTGCCTGTGAACATCAGCAAATAGAATTACTTAGTTCTGCCAGTGTTGCTCTTTCGACTTACCTAGATTTACGAGGCTTATTTTTTGAAGCTCAACAACTCTTTAGAATCGCGGCTGATGCCAGCCAAGCCAACACCCTTGCCCATGCTAAACTCTTGGTGCGCTTGGCATGGGCAGAATTTCGCTTGGGTTTGTACCACAGCACCTTAAAAACCCTCGAGAATGCCCAAGCACTGTATACCCGCGAAAACGACCCACGCGGGATTGGTGTTTGCGCCTATCAATTGGGTAATGTCTTTGAGGGCATGGGTGATTTTACCAAAGCCACGCAGCAATTTGAAATCGCTTTAGGTCTGATGCAGCAACTCGAGGATGGTGCAGCCAAGGCTCGGGTACTCAATTCTTTGGGTTTGGTTTCCTTAAACAGTGGCGATGCCCAAAAAGCTGTGCAGTACCACCGTGAGAGCCTCGAGTTACGGCGCAAAAGCGCTCAGCCCAGAGCCATGTTTATTGCCCAGCTTAATCTTGGCGATGCCCTAAAAAACCTTGGGCAATTAAGCCAAGCCAAACAATTATTTAGGGCATGTTTGAGTATTGCCCAAGCAATAGGCGATCATTTTGGCGAAACACTGGTCAGCAGCCACTTAGCCGATACCGCCCGCCGTGAACAAAAACTCCCTCAAGCCCTAGGTGGTTTTGAACAGACCCTCAAACGCTGTCAGCGTATGGGACACGGCTATGTTGAAGTGATTGCCTTGCGTGGTATTGGACTGACCCTACAAGACCTAGGGCAACTCGAGCCAGCCAAAAAGATGTTACTGCAAAGCCTTAAAGTAAGTCTGCAACTCGAAGCGGCACCGCAAACAAATCTGACCCTTGTTGCCCTGACCGAACTCGAGCTTGAAAATAAGCAGTACCTCCAAGCATGGCGCATTGCCAACCTTGTTTTGGAGCGCCAACCAGCCCCCCGAGAACAACAATTGCTCGAGAAAATACTCAAAGAATTGCGCCAAAAAATCGGGCAAGTGCCGATTGAACCACTTATTTCGCTCGAGGAGATTTTGCCTTTTGATGTTTTCGCATAACACCCACATAACACCTTTCTTTGATACTGATATGCGGAGGAAGGACATGAAAAAAATTCTACAAACAACTGCATTGGCAATTGGCTTAAGCGTGTTTGCTTTTGCCCAAAACAGCACCCCTAAACCAAGTCTCGAGCGCGTTTGGGGAGGCAATAGTTCGGATGTCTTAAATGGTTTGGTGGTGGATTCAAACGGCAATGCCATCACGGTTGGGGTCTCCAAGAGCTTTGTGGACACTTACTACGGCGATTTACTGGTTTCTAAGGTATCTCCATCTGGCGAGCTTTTATGGGCAAAAAGCATTGGCACACCGGGCTTAGATTCTCCGATGCGCTACATAGATGGCGACCACGGCGCAACCAGTCGTTCTATCGCCATAGACAGCGCAGGTAGTGTTTATATCGTGGCTCGAGCCGCTTGGAAAATCAATGCCGAACCACCAAGCCAAATTGTTGTCAAATTATCCAGTAACGGTGAAATGCTCTGGAGCAAAGCCTGGCGACCCCATTGGAAAAACCAAGCCAATGGGGCAACCAACGCCTCGAGCCTGACGGTGGTCGGTAATCGGGTCTTTGTGGCTGGTGGCGGCGGCGACGCTGGCGACGAAGCCCAGATTCTGGTCAGTATTTTTGATACAAATAACGGCAATCAACTCGATGCCCTGACCATAGACCCAACTCCCGGCAGCAATGACCGCGTGTATAGCATCGTTGCCAATGCCAACGCCAGCAGCCTTTACTTAGGCGGTTGGAACGGACGCACCGCCCGAGGACAAATCCTCAAGTTAAGCGTAATTCAAGATAAACTCGAGTTTAACTGGGCAAAAGAAATTCCCCAAGAAACCCGTGGTAGCACCATTTCTGACCTTGATATGGATGCAAATGGCAATCTGTATGCCGCTAGCGATGTCCACGGAACACAAACCTACCTCGAGCTATTCAAACTAGACCCCAATGGTAAAATTCTCTGGGGGCAACGCTACAACGCTGGGGTTCGCAATGACCGCAACAATGCAAGAATCGTTCGGGTGATTGGCAATAGCCTTTACTTAGGCGGACGAATCGGCTATCAAGAAAACACCCAAGCTGATTATCAATTTGGCGATAGTGTTTTACTCAAATACAACTTAGACGGCAAACTCGAGCAAGAAATGTATTACTTTACCGGCACGCAAAAAGAAGTTCTCGCCATGGATCACAACATGGGCATTGCCGCGTATGGCAACAAGCTCTATTTGGCTGGTTGGATTTTCCCAGCCGTGGCAAATGTTACAGGAGAGTGGCGCAACCCAAACAACTATAAATTCCCACACGAAAGCACCAGTGTACCCGTTTCCCTACAGAGCAGCGAGCCAATGGCTGGCGTAAAAACCCTGCGTTTAAGCGCACCACAAAAGAACGGGGCGGAAATCGGTTTAGAAATGACTGATGTTAAAGCCAAAATCGAAATTGGTACACCCAAAGAAATGAGTCTTAAAACCCGCAGCACCGAGCATTACTTATTTGTCTTTGACTTGAACCGCTAATCCATGCCAAAAGGCAGCTTCTCGAGGGTTTTGTAGGAGTTCTCGTAGGGCTTTTCAAATCCAAAATATCCACCTAAAAGAACTCGAGATGTATTTTTCTCGAGTTCGGTTTTTTTTACCACAACACCTTTACGCCAACCGCATCTTCAAAGGCTGTATCGGCACTGATTAAGGTTAAGCCCTCGAGTTTGGCTTGAGCAAAAAGCGCTCGGTCAAAAGGATCACCATGAGGCAATTGTACACTGGACGTTTCAAGTCCATGTTGCAAAGAAAATGGTAAGTCACGAGCGCGAATTTTTTGTAAATGCGAATCAAATTGCGGCAGAATATAGGCAGCTTCTGGCATTTTTCCGATGCGGTATTTCATGGCGATTTCCCAAGGTGTAATACTCGAGATGAGCAAATCGGCTTGAGGATTATCGAGAATACGACGAGCCGCAATAGACAATTTTTTTGGTTCACGAATTGCCCAGATAAAAACATGGGTATCCAAAAGGTAAGATTTCACTTGAACATCTCAAAATCCAGTTGTTCCATGCAGCGTTTATCAAAGTCTGGTTCAAGCGGAAAATCTAAGAAACCCAATTCACGTTTTTTTGGTGTATTCTCGAGGGGCAAGAACTTAATCAGTGGTTTTCCACGCCTAGATAAGACAATCTGTTCGCCACTCAAGGCACGGTCTATCAGTTGCGAAAGTTGAGTTTTGGCTTGGTAAACATTCACTGTTGTGGTTTCCATAGTAGACCAAGTGTATCATACTAGACTAGACTTTTCAATGCAGACCTTAGCAAAATTGTTTTTGAACAGCAGCAGACTATTTGGCTTTGAGTTTTGAGAAATTTGTCCTAGACGTTATTTTTAAGATTCAACGTACCTCCACACCTCGAATGACTTATCCGACTTGCACGATCAATTGTTTTAAGCCCCGAATCACAAACCCAGTGTACTCAAGGGGCTGCTCTGGAATACTGTAATTTGGAAATTTCTTTAGAAACATCCGCAGTGCCACACTCATCTCGAGTCGAGCCAACGGTGCGCCAATACAGTAGTGTGTGCCAAGCCCAAAAGTCAGGTGCATATTGGGTTCTCGAGCTAGGTTTATTTGGTCTGGATACTCAAATTTATTTGGGTCACGGTTGCCACTGGCGTACATTAATGCCAGTTCCATACCTTTTTTTAGTTGCAGCCCAGCAAATTCCATATCCTCGAGAACCCAGCGCTCAAACATTGGCAAGGGCGTGTCAAAACGCAGCAATTCGTCCACCGCACTTGTCCAAATTTTTGCGGTGTCTGGTTGCGAAACAGCCGCGACCAACTCGGCTTTGGCACTTGGATGGTTGTGCAGTGCTAAAAGCGCACTCGATAAACCATTGACCGTGGCTTCATGCCCAGCATTCAAAAACAAAATACAGTTGGCAATTAACTCGGCATTGCTTAACCTCTCCCCTGCTTCTTCGACTTGTACCAACGCCGAAATTAAATCATCTTGTGGCTCGAGCCGACGTTGCTTAGCAAGGGCTTGAATATATGCCGAAAACTCGAGAACCGCCGTGTTACCTGCTTCAGCAGTCTCATCTGAATACCCAAGCTCATAGAGTTTGACTATCGCCGCGCTCCACGGGCGCAGTTTGTGCCTGTCTAAGGCTGGAACACCCAACAATTCGGCAATCACCATCACAGGAAGCGGCTCTGCAAAATCACCGACTGCATCAAAAGTTTGCGGCAGGTTCTCGAGACTGCTTGCCACCAAATCCCGAATTCGCAAACGAAGATTCTCGACCTTTGAGGGCGTAAAGGCTTTTTGCACCAAACCCCGAATGCGAGTATGTCCAGAGCCTTCCATATCGAGAATATGATGCTCCTGAAAAGCATCAAAAGCCGTTAGGCGTGGGTCGGGAGGTGGGAAACCCAGTTCATCACGGCTCAGGAGATGAAAAATGCTCCGCCCAAAGCGTTTGTCGCGCAATAAACTTGAAATGTGGTCATAGCTTAGAACAAAAACTTTTTTCCAAATTGGGTCATAAAAAATTGGCTTGGTTTGGCGAAGCTCCCCCAGAACAGGGTAAGGATTCAGGATAAAATCTGGATTATTCAACTCGAGATGATGGCTTTGCATTTCAAGCACACTGGGGGTTCGCATATCAAGCAGTATATAAAAAATCACCTCGGCTCGAGGAATCAGTTATCGTAGCGCATGAACCTCGCAGACCTCCTGACTCGAGTCCACCTAAAACATAGCTTCTCGAGCAACCCAAAAATAACTGGCGTGGCACTTGACTCGAGACTGGTTAAACCCGATTTTGTGTTTGTGGCTGCATCTGGCATTCCTTTGGCTGGGCGCGAACCACTTGATGGACATGATTTTATTCCCAAAGCCCTCGAGAATGGCGCAGTCGCGGTGATTGGGTCTAAACCACTCGAGTTAAATGTGCCGTACCTTCAAGTGCCGAATCCTAGGGAAACCTGTGCATTATTGGCAAAAGAAATTTGGGGTCGCCCAGATAAGCAGCTCAAAATTATTGGAATTACAGGTTCTAAAGGTAAAAGCACCACGGTTGCACTGGTTTATCATCTGCTCGAGAGCGCTGGCTTGAAGGCTGCCCAGATGAGTACCGTAGCAGTGCGTTTTGCAGGACGTGAAGAACACCTACCAGGGCATTTCACCACCCCAGAATCGCCCCAAGTTTACGAATTGCTGCACCGATTTTTAACGGCTGGCTGCACCCATGTGGTGATGGAAATTTCATCTCATGCGCTTGAACTCGAGCGGGTAACTGGGATTAAATTTGAAGTTGGGGCGTTTATCAATTTCTACCCCGACGACCATATTGATTTTCATGGTTCGGAAAGCGGCTATTTTGCGGCTAAAGCCAAACTGCCCGCCCGAAGCCGATTCGCCGTTGTAGAACATGATTTCTTGCCACGTTTCTGGACACAATTTGAGCGGTTCAAACAACAAGCAACACTCGAGTACCCCGAGATTGATTCGTTTGGCTCGGAATTTAATTGGCAGCCAATCAACCTCCTCGAGACTGCCCATGGGATAGAATTTGTCTTAAAAAATGGTTTTGAAGAATACCCGCTTTTCTTACCGATGATTGGTGCATTTAACACCAGCAATGCCGCCGCCGCTTACGCCATTGGGCAGCATCTTGGATTAAGTCAACAGCAACTCGAGCAGGGTTTTAGGACGTTTGCGGGAGTCCCCGGGCGAATGCAGATTCTACAAGCCGAACCTTTTCGGGTGATTAACGACTTTGCTCATACTGGCGCAAGTCTCGAGGTCGCCGCCACAACGTTAAGACAGACCACAAAAGGTAGGCTGATTTTGGTGATTGGCGCAGCCGGGCAACGCGACCCAAATCGGCGAACTGGAATTGGTAGTGTGGCAGCCAGAACCGTTGACCATGCCATTTTTACCGAAGAGGACAGCCGCACCGAAGACACCAGCGCCATTCTCGAGACGATCAAAACCGCCTTTCTGGGGGCTGGGGGAACAAGTTACGAAATCATCCCGGACCGCCGCACTGCTATTCAAAGCGCCATTCGGATGGCTCGAGACGGCGACACGGTGCTGCTGGCTGGCAAAGGACACGAACGAACCATTGAACGCGGCACACAGATTCTCCCGTGGGACGAGAACGCCGAAGCGCAAGCGGCGCTACAAGACCGCATTGATTCGCGCCCCTAACATCTCGAGGGCTGGCTGGTTCATCCCACCATGCGGGATAATCACATCGGCGTAACGTTTGGTCGGTTCAATAAATTGCAAATGGCTTGGACGGACAAGTTCGAGGTACTGATGAATCACGCTCTCTGGGGTGCGTCCGCGTTCACGCACATCACGCTCCAGCCGACGAATAAAACGCACATCGGGGTCGGCATCCACAAAGATTTTTAAATCAAACAAGTTTCGCAGTTCAGGATCGTAAAGTGCCAGAATTCCTTCAACCACAATAATTGGCGCAGGCAGAATTGCAATTGTGTTACTGGCTCTGGTGTCGTGGGTAAAATCATAAATGGGGCTATAAATCGGTTCACCATCTCGTAAGCGCCGCAGTTGCTCGAGCATCAGCGCCCAATCAAAAGCATCTGGATGGTCATAATTTATTTCTCGGCGCTGGTCACGCGGTAAGTCTTTTTGGTCACGGTAATAACTATCTTGGGCTAGAATTGCCACGCTACCCACCCCAGCAACCTCGAGAACCCTTTCGGTAACAGTGGTTTTACCGCTTCCAGTACCACCGGCAACACCAATAATAAAAGCGGGTTTAATGGCTGTTGTGGTCATGGTCATCGGTAAAACGTATCATGGTTTTGCTACTCGAGACAAAAGTTTAGATTTTTAATTGGCAAATACAGCGAACATCAAAACCGTGTTTTAGCAGTTGTTGTTCCCAGTTTTTCCAATCGCTATCGGTGGCGTTCAGAATGGTCGGGCTATTTTTACTGGCTTTGGCTACCGCCAACCAAATGTGGTCATCTAAATCAAAGACCTTGTTTTCTGCGTCTGGGATTCGCAATTCAAGCGGGACTTGGAGAAAACTAGGCGCGAGAGGCGTGAATTTAACCCGTTCGCAATACTTGGGCATATGTTGGACACTGAGCAACCAAACCAAGAATTCAGGTGTTTTTCTTGTCGGTGTTTCTCTAAAATGGCTACGGTATTTTCGGTAAATGATGTTTGTGTCATCCAAAATAACAATGCCTTTTCTGACATCCAATAAAGTCTTGGCACATTGTCGGATACATACGTCAGTTGTATTCTCGTCGGGCGCTTCCTTCATGGCATTCACAAGCACATTTTCATCAATCACAAAAGCACTCATACAGGCTCGAGAACCTTCTTTTCTCGTCTTGCAATTCCTGCTTCTGTCACGGCGACCATTTCTGCAAAACGGTCTCCAAAGAATTCTTCTGGGTAATTATGGATATTGCCGTACTCATCGAGTTCCAGCGACTCGAGTTTCGATTCGCCATGCTCGAGACGACAAAAGTAAACACTAATGTCTGTGTTGGTAATTCCTTCAAACTCCTCGGCAATTCGCCTTTGCAAACGCTGTAATAAATGCTCCGAATGACTCTCGAGAATAATTTGTACTCCACGGGTTTTATAAGCATCAATAAAAATATCGGCTAAACCAGATTGAACACTGGGATGCAGGTGCAATTCGGGTTGCTCGAGCAGAATGGTAGAACCTTCGGGGACGTAATAGCACAGCACCAGCACAGGCAGCACTTGGGAAACACCAAAGCCAACATCGGTCAGGGAAACTTCGGGGGATTCAGGAGTACGGCGCACCAGCACACGAAAAATGTTTGTGCCTTCGCGCAGTTCCTCGAGCCGAAAAGAATCTATTAAACCCAATTGTTTTAGTTTTTCGGCTATATAATTCTCGAGTGGGGTGTCACCGACTTTATTGCCACCAACTCGAGCCGCAAGCAGTGCAGCAATGGTATTTTCGCCAGATTTACCGACATTTGAAGGGGCAGCGCCCGACCAAGAGTAAAATCGTTTGGGAGAATCTCTAAGTGGACCTAAGTAATACATTTGAAGAAAAACTTCTTCTAAAGCAACTTCAAGACTCCCAGAACCGAAGAAAGAGTCGCCTGGTACCTGTTGAGTTGTATGAACGATTTTATAAAATTTGCGAATTTGCCTAAATTCAGAACTTATTGGCAGATTGGAATTTCCAGGAGTAAATCGAAAAAAATCCACTTTGATGGTGTCTCGAGTCTCTACAATTCTGCACTCAAACTCTAGAGATTTTATTGGCAAATACGATTTTGAGAGTATTTCAAGATTACTGTTTTTGAAGTCTCGCATAAATCCTAAAATCAAAGCATTATTTGAATCATGATTCCAAATAAGTTCTTTGTACGAACTCAATTGTACTAAACTGTTGTCATCTCCAAACTCGAGAACCTGCCCTTGGTCTGAACTTTCTACTGTTTGCTTCATCAGCAAAAGCGCTTGCAGGAGGCTGCTTTTTCCACTGCTGTTTGTGCCAAAAAAACCTGTGATTGGGGCTAGTGGCACATTGACTTCACGCCATGACTTAAAATTCCCAAGTTGTAACGCGGTTAGCATGGGCGTATTGTACAGCCAGAGCCTCTGAAAGAATGCAACATCATCGTTAAAACAGGACAGACACAGGGGTCTGTCCCTACAATTACGGCGTAAAAACACGTCAGGTAGGGGCGAACCCCCGTGTTCGCCCTGCTATTCATGTAATTCGACGAAATATTTCTAAAATTAAGACCTCTCGGATACCCATTGTACAGCCTTCTCGAGCCTAATTCTAATTTGCGTGGCTATGCTAATGTCTATGCAAAAATTCCTTTTTGGTTTGGTTCTATCCCTTTTTGGTGTCGCTTTAGCTGGGGCTGGCAATTCGGATTCTGATGCACCCTTCAAAGTGGCGTACAAATGCGAAAAAGGGACTCGAGTCCAAGCGATTTACTTAAATAACTTTCAGGGTTCTTTTGCCACAGTCATTGTGAATGGCGTAAAGCTAAAAATGCAAACCCAAATTTCGGCTTCTGGGGCGCGGTATGTTGGCAGTGGCTATACTTGGTGGAACAAGGGTAAAGAAGCCACTTTATTTAAGGGTACAAACCTAGAGACCATCACCGTACTTGATACTTGTCTCGAGAAATAACCACATCACAGGGTAGACTAGCGCCAATGACAACTGCTCGAGTGCGTATCGAAAAATTGGTTTCTGGTGGTCTTGGCTTGGCGCGTACCGAAAGCGGCGTGGTGCTGGTGGCTGGGGCATTGCCAACCGAACTGGTGGAAGTGGAACTGAAGAAAAAACGTGGGGCGCTCGAGGGGACGCTGGTGCGGGTGATTGAACCATCCATCACCCGAGTCCAACCGCCACGTGGTACGCCGCCAACCGCAGATTTGGCTCATGCCAGTTATGAGGCACAACTCGAGTTTAAGCGTGGTTTTATCCTCGAGGCATTGCAGCGTATTGCGAAGCTCGAGGATGTAACTGTGCTGCCGACCAAACCAAGTTCGCTCGAGTGGCGGTATCGCTCTGGGGCGCAGTACGCGCTTTCTCCTGTTGGACTCGGCTACCGAATTCCATTGTCGCACCGAATTTGGATGCTATACGACGATCCACTTTTAATGCACGGGGTTGCCGATGGTCTAAGCAGCATTAAAGCTGCCAGTCTCGAGCCAACCCTAGAAATTGCTTTTCGCGGCAGTTTTTTAACGGGTGAAGTCTTGGTCTGTTTAATCGCCAAAGAAGAACCGCACCGCTTCAAAAAAGCTGTGTATCACTTAAAAGAACTGGGCGTGGCTGGAATTAGTTATGCTTTTGCTTCGCTCGAGGGGCGCTTTCGGGCGGGTACGGAACATCTTTGGGGACTCGAATCCATTCTCGAGCAGTACGGCGATTACGCGGTTTCGGTGACCGCCTCGAGTTTTGCCCAAGTCAATCCTGTGGCGGCTTCCCAAATGTATCTCGAGGCAGCGCGTCTGGCTGGAACGGGTGGCTTAGCGATTGATTTATACGGCGGCAGTGGCACAATGGGTTTGCATCTGGCGAAGAATTTTGTCAATGTCCGCGTGATTGAAATTAACCCAGAAGCCGTGGCACGAGGGCAAGCCGATGCTGCGAGACTCGAGGTGGATAACATTGGTTTTACTCGTGGGGATGCTTCGCGGCTCGAGGGTGTTTTTGCCGATTGTATTGTGCTTGACCCACCAAGGGCTGGTTTGGAAAAGGATGTACTAACTGCTTTGCTGCTGGCTCGAGCGCCGCGTTTGGTGTATGTATCGTGCGACCCAGCGACATGGGCGCGGGATGTGGCGAAGCTGGCTCGAGGTGGGTATAAGCTCACCTTGGTACAGCCGTATGATTTTTATCCGCAGACCAATCATGTTGAAGTGCTGAGTGTTCTCGAGTTGTAATTTATCCTGAAACCTTTTGCCCTAAAACCGCGTACACTATCGGTATGAAACGTTTTACTTTTTCCTTTCTGCTGTTGTTTGGTACGTTTGCTTTGGCGCAACCCGCTAAAAACGATAAACTTGGGGTGATTCTTAAAGTCGAAGGTGAGATTCAACCCGCCAGTGCCGAACTCCTCAAAAAGCAAATTGATCAAGCCAATCTTGAACAGCGTCCGTTAATCGTGATTGAAATTCAAACCCCCGGTGGTCGGGTAGATGCGGCTATAGCAATGTCGGATGCGATTGTCTCGAGTAAAGTGCCGACCCTAGCGGTGGTTAGAAATGCTTTTAGTGCTGGAGCGCTAATTGCCATGAGTGCCGAGCAACTCGCCATGCTGCCGGCTTCAGAAATCGGGGCGGCACTGCCAATCACTGGGGCGGGTCAGGCACTCGAGGGCGTAGTGGGCGAAAAAATCAACAGTGCAGTGCGTGGAAAGTTTCGCAGTGTTGCCGAGACTAGGGGTCGCAATAAAGATGCTGCCGAGGGGATGGTCAATCCCAATAAGGTCATTCCGGGGCTTAAAGAAAAAGGGGAGATTTTGACCCTGACCGCGCCCGAAGCAGTCAAAAATAATATCGCGGATTTCACCGCTTTAAGTGTTGAAGATGCCGTGCGTCAAGCTGGGTTTGCTAATCTTCGGCTCGAGAAGTATGTGCTTTCTCCATCTGAGCAAATCGGGGCAACCCTGACCAATCCGTTTGTGGCTGGAATTTTACTCGCCATTGGAATTATTGGCATCTTAATTGAATTGTTTCATCCCGGTTTAGCTGCACCGGGTATCATCGGCGTTTTGGCATTGGTGGCGTACTTTATGGGTGGGTTATTAACCGGCAGTGGCAGTACCGTGGCGTTTATTTTATTTATTGCAGGGATTCTACTGATTATGGCAGAGCTTTTAATTGTCCCTGGAGCAACCGTGGTTGGATTGCTTGGTTTAGGCAGTATTGTCGCCAGTATTTACTTGCAATTTGGTCAGAATTTTGCAGTTGTGTCCGGCACAGCCACCATCGTGGCGGGTATTTGTATCGGGCTTGCCTTGTGGAAATTACCAAGCAGTACGATTTTGAATCGCTCAATTTTTTTGAACACCACCATGGCAACCACTGGCGCAGCCGCCATCATGCCCAATCAACTGGCTTCTAAACTCGAGGGCAGGTTCGGCACAGCCCTTTCAGACTTACGTCCAAGTGGTATTGCCAGTATCGAAGGTGAACGCATGGATGTGGTTGCCGATGGTGAGTTTATTAAATCTGGTACGATGCTTGAGGTAACTCGAGTTGAGGGAAGGCGAATTGTGGTCAAGACCAAGACTTAGGCAATTGTGGTCAAAGCCAAGACTTAATGGTATTTCTCGAGTAGTCTAGTGGTGTCTTTAGGAGGATTTACATGGAAGCATTTATTTTTATTGGTGTCTTGGTCATCGTGGCGTTCTGGATTTTATTTAGTGTCATCCCGACTGGTTTGTGGATTTCGGCTTTGGCAAGCGGTGTCAATGTCGGCTTACCAAGTTTAATTGGGATGCGTTTACGGCGTGTTTCTCCTGCTCGAATTATTTACCCTCTAATTAAAGCTCGTAAGGCAGGACTTAAAGATGTGATTCAAAATAATCTCGAGGCGCACTTCTTGGCGGGTGGTAACATAGATAAGGTCGTAGATGCCTTAATTGCCGCCGATAAAGCCAGAATTCCATTGACCTTCGAGCAAGCCACCGCCATTGACCTTGCTGGGCGCGATGTGCTGGATGCTGTGCGGGTCTCGGTTAATCCAAAAGTGATTCAAACCCCAATGGTCACAGGTATGGCACAAGATGGTATTCAACTACTTGCCACAGCCCGTATTACCGTGCGGGTTAAAATTGACAGGTTGGTCGGTGGGGCTGGCGAAGAAACGATTATCGCCCGTGTCGGCGAAGGTATTGTGGCTGCCATTGGTGCAGCGCAAGACCATAAAGCAGTTCTCGAGCAACCCGATATTATTTCTAAAACCACGTTAGCTAAAGGCTTAGACGCGGGTACTGCTTTTGAAATCCTTAGTATTGATATTGCCGAAGTGGATGTCGGCAAAAACATTGGCGCACAATTAAAAACCGACCAAGCCGAAGCCGAAAAGCGGGTCGCCCAAGCCAAAGCCGAAGAACGCCGTGCTATGGCTGTGGCAGTCGAGCAAGAAATGCAGGCTCGAGTCCAAGAAATGCGTGCCAAAGTGGTCGAAGCCGAATCCCAAGTGCCTTTGGCGCTTGCCGAGGCATTTAAGAGCGGCAAATTAGGTGTGATGGATTATTACAACATGCAGAATTTACAAGCCGACACCAGTATGCGTGGCGCAATTTCTGAATCGGCTAAACGCGATGCCAGTAAGTAATTTGAATCTCGAGGGGGAGTATGAACCTTCAAACTATCGTTCAATTTTTTCTTAGAAACCCCGAGTTCTTAATCATTGGTTTTGTGGTTTTATCGAGCCTAATTAACTTCCTAGGCAATTCCGGGAAACGTCTGCGCGAATCCCAAGCGGCTGGCGAAGAAGCCGAAGAACGTCGTCGGCGTGGTTCGATGCTCGAGACCGAACAGCGCGAAGCTGACCCTGCCACACAAAGTTATGATGGCTACTTGAAACGCAACGAGCAACCAGACGCAACCCTGTCCAGACCAGCCCCACCGCCACCAAACCAGCAAGAACTCAAAGACTTGCAAGCTGATATTCTCGAGGCACTTGGCATGGGGACCACCACAACTGCCAGTGCCAATCCTCAAGAAGAATTACGGCGCAAATTGGCTCAGAAAATGGGACGCACTACGGCTCAGGTTGCCCCACAAGCGCCATTGGGACGTGGCAAACCACCACCACCAGCCCCCATGGGCATGAAGCGCCCGCAGGAACGAGAAGACCGTAAACCAATCGAAACCACCATCACTTCTAACATCGAAACCTACTTAGAAAGCAGCAGCCAAGAAAAACTCGAGCGCGACTCGAGACCAGATTCATTTGGTCACAGCAATCGCCAACCGCATTTTGACCGCCCCCGAGGGCTTCGTCCCGAGCAAGAAGGGCTTTCTTCAGTACCTGGCGAAATTGGTTCGACGGTGGTGGCACTGCGTAGCATTCAAGAAGTGCGTGGCAAAGAAATTGTACCTACCAATCGCCCAGTTTTAGGCAACAGCAAACGTTTTATAGACACCAAAGAAGCCGTTTCTGGTTTTGTTTGGAATGAAATTTTAAGTACACCGCGTTCAAGAGTAAGGCGTTAAAGACTTGATAAAAAATAATGTCCTGCAATAAGAATAGTTTAACATTGACCGTAGGGGCAAGGCATGCCTTGCCCTGCGAAAGGTTATGTTTATTTAAGTCAAAAACAGGATTTTATAAAAACCCAAGTTGATTTCGGGAACGATTGCCTGAAAACCCGCGTATTGTAGCTTATGGAAAAGTTTTTTATGGTCTACGAAAGCAACGCGCAACGCGGTCCTTATTCAGTCTCACAACTCGAGAATTTTCGGCGTAACGGCGAATTGTCGGCTCAGGCACTGGTTTGGACCGAAGGCATGACCGACTGGCAACCAATTGCCACAGTTTTAGCAACCCCTCCACAAATGCCAATTGCACCAATCCCAGCACGGTTAGCTCCTGTGGTACTTCCAACAGGGGCAGTTCAAGACAGCGATTACACTTTTATTCTAATTGCCCATGTGCTGATGGGAGCTTCGATTTTGACGGCTGGTGTGGTCAGTGTGGCTGGCTTAATCATGGCGTACATCAAACGAGATGAATTAAAAGGCACATATCTCGAGTCACATTGCAAATGGATTATCGAGACCTTCTGGATTGCCTTTGGGGTTGGCGTACTTGGCTTTATGTTGTCTTTTATATTTATTGGCATTCCGATTTTGTTAGGTGTGGCAATTTGGTTTATTTATCGTGTGATATTGGGTGCAATCCGGATTAGTGAACGTCGCGCACTCTGAGCCGTAATCTCAATTGCACTGCGGCTAAAAACTGGGATATTGACGCTAGACATCAGTTTTAAGTCTTCTAAAGGGCTACTGGCTTCATCTAAAAATTTAAGGACGGTCGTGGCGGGATTGTGCTTAAATAAATCACTAAAAAAACTCGCCCCACCAATCCGTTTCTGCTCGAGAACCCGCAAGTAGACACTATCCATCCAAGCGTGACGATCAAAGCGGCTCTGCGAAAAAAGCGGTGAACCCGTTTCCGTCAGATGCTTAGCAATGGCTTGGGCTTGATAAAGAATGCGCTTAAAAGCATAGCCAGTGCTGGCTTTGGCACGTCCGCCAGCAATGCCAATGTTCATTACTCGAGGGCTGTGTAAACGGGCAAAAGGCGCATCGGTCATCGGGATGACCCCAGCTTCGGTCTCGAGAATTTCATACTGGTCTAGTTTTAGGTAGTGCTTAAGATAATCGTGCAGAGCAGTGTCGTATTCGGCTTCGGGCAGTATTGTACTCGAGAAAAGGGTGTATTCGACCAGTGCAGTTTGAGAGTCAAAAGGCAACACATAGACAAAACGAGTTTCGTTGTTTTGGGCAATCCGAAAATCCATAAAGGTGGCTGTACTGGGGTCAAAGGCAGCTTGATTGGTGCGTAAGACATAACCTTTGAAATGTTGGAGCAGATGATGATAACCACTTAGTACATCTGGGCGTAAAGCACTGTTAAAAATCCAAGAAGCAGTATGAGTTGTGCCATTCACTGTAATTCGAGCTTTTTGGTTATCTGACTCGAGATTTTCTATTTCGCCGTAAACAAACTCTACATTTGGACGTTTTTGCAATTCCTGCCTTAAAAACGTGTAAAAGTCTATGCCGCGAATCATTTTATACTGATACGGCGCAATCGCAAAGCGATTTGAAAAATCTGGAGCATAAAAAAAAATGTTGTCCCAGCGACGATAAACCAGATGGTCAAAAGGATTGGGGGTACTTTCCCAAAAACACCACGTTCGGTCATTCTTGGTTTTTTGCACTTTGTCAATCAGCAAGACTCGAGCCGAAGCAGGCAAAAAATAAGCCAATGCCAAACCGCTTGCACCTGCTCCAGCAAAAATATAATCAAAGTCTTGGGTAGGTTGCATTGGTTGATTATATCCAAATCTAATGGCTTGATTATATCCAAATCTAATTTAACAAACGTTTACGAAAGGCACAAAGTCTTGAATTCTATGCTACACTACTGTTGCTTGGTCGAGTTTCGACTCGAGAGACCCCGTGAAATGCGGCGGTCAGACTCGAGCAGATGCAGTCCTCGAGTCAGGTTTTATCCGCAGGAAAAGCGGCAAGGAGTTTCATGGTCGAAGGTGTAGTTAAATGGTTCAGTTCGGAAAAAGGTTATGGTTTTATCAGCGTCGAAGGTCAACCAGATGTATTTGTGCATTTCAGCGCAATTCAAGGTGATGGCTACCGTAATCTCGAAGAAGGTACTCGCGTAAAACTCGAGATCGAAAACGGTAAGAACGGCAAAGGTCCACAAGCAGCCAACGTCAACCGCGCTTAAGACAACCAGCCTCTAGCGCAATTTTAAGACCTCACTCGGGCGAACATTCTGTTCGCCCTTTTTGTACCGACTACAACATTTTATTACCCCATACACACTTGGCAATTATCTGCTATAGTAATAGAGCCTAGTCGGGGTTCGACTTGAGAGCCTTTGTGAAATGCAAAGCGAATTCTCAAGCAGATGTGGTTCTTGGCTATGTTGTACCCGCAATAATTAGCGGCAAGGAGTTTCATGATTGAAGGTGTAGTTAAATGGTTCAGCTCAGAAAAAGGTTATGGTTTTATCAGCGTCGAAGGTCAACCAGATGTATTTGTGCATTTCAGCGCAATTCAAGGTGATGGCTACCGTAATCTCGAAGAAGGTACTCGTGTAAAACTCGAGATCGAAAACGGTAAGAACGGCAAAGGTCCACAAGCAGCGAATGTGACCCGCGCTTAATCCGACCAGACCACTTTCGGGCGAACATAAGTTCGCCCTTTTTTATTGATTTAAGTAACAAACGTTTGCGTTTTGTGTTTTACCTTTAAGCACGTATTCTAATCACTCCTTAAGAAACACCTGTAATTCAGCACGGCTCGAGGTGTAAAATACTTTGAAGGCTGTGCCAAAATCAAAGGAGCTTAAAAGTGAGTCAACCAACCCCGCAAGATGTTTCTATTAGCACCAAGCCAGCCGTCATGGACGGGTTAAAAGGCGTGGTTTTTACCGAATCCAAGCTCTCATTTATAGATGGTGAAAAAGGAATCCTCAAATATGTCGGCATTCCAATTCAAGAACTCGCCGAGAACAGCACCTATGAAGAAACGGCTTTTCTGCTCTTTAATGCTCGTCTTCCCAGCCAAACCGAACTCGAGACCTTTGATTTGGCGCTAAAAGCCCGCCGGGTTATTCCCAGTGGTTTAACCGCCCTGATGCGTTTATACCCAAAAAACCTACATCCGATGCACGCCCTGCGAACCGCCATCTCGAGCCTAGCAATGTTTGATGACCATGCCGATGACGTGAGCGAAAGCGGCAAACTCGACAAGGCGCTAAATTTAACCGCCCAAACCGCCACAATTATCGCTGCCCTGTTTCGTTTACAACAAGGACTAGAGCCAATCGCTCCAAAGTCAGAATTAAGTCATGCAGCAAACTTCTTGTACATGCTGCACGATGCCGAACCGAGTCTCGAGCAAGCCAGATTATTTGATATTGCTTTAATTCTCCACGCTGACCACGGTATGAACGCCAGTACCTTTACAGGCATCGCCACTGCCAGCACTTTATCGGATATGTACTCGAGTGTCACCAGTGCGATAGGTAGCTTAAAAGGTCCACTGCACGGTGGAGCAAACGAAGCTGTGATGGACATGTTGGCTTTGATTGGCAGTCCAGAAAATGCCGAAGCGTTTATCAACGCCAAACTCGAGAGAAAAGAGAAAATCATGGGGGTCGGACACGCAGTCTATAAATTCTTTGACCCGCGTTCTCGAGTCCTTAAAGAATATGCCGAAGTGGTTGCCAATAAACACGGTAAAAGCATAGCGTACAGCACACTCGAAAAAGTCGAAGAGATTGTTGTGGCTCGCCTTGGCAGTCGCGGCATTTACCCTAACGTGGATTTTTACAGTGGTGTGGTTTACTCCGACCTTGGCTTACCAAAATCTTTCTTCACCCCGATATTCGCACTCTCGAGAATTGCAGGTTGGACAGCCAGCATCATCGAATACACCCATAAAAACAGTATTTTGCGACCGACCGCCAATTATACGGGTCCTTCGGATGCACATTGGATTCCACTCGAGCAGAGGTGAAGGAAAGAGGAAAGAGGAAAGAGGAATTAAATATCCGCTTTCCTCTTTCAATTTATTCGATAAACCGTAGGGGCGAGGCATGCGACCATGCCCGTAAGGTGCGCGTATATGGTCAAGAAGCCTCGCCTTGTGAAAAGTGATTTTCCCACAATCAAAAATAAGAAAATTAGCCATCCCCAAAGGAGTTTTATGTCAATCACACAATCAGCAGCTTGGCAGGCACTCGAGCAACACCACCAAGAAATTAAAGACACCCATTTGCGCGAATTATTTGACTTGGATGCTTCTCGTGGCACTCGGTTTTCACTCGAGGCGGCTGGATTGTATTTGGATTACTCTAAAAACCGAGTCACGGATAAAACCATGAGCTTACTGCTCGAGTTAGCCAAAACCTCCAGACTCGAGCAGAAACGCGAAGCCATGTTTGTGGGGCAAAAAATCAACACCACCGAAAACCGAGCGGTGCTACACACGGCACTTCGGGCGGCTCGAGATGCCGATGTTCGGGTAGATGGAACTAATGTTATCCCCGAAGTGTACGCAGTGCTAGACAGCATGGCGCTTTTTGCCGAACAAATCCGCAATCAGACTTGGCTTGGGCATACCAATAAACCGATTAAAAACATTGTCAACATCGGGATTGGTGGCTCTGATTTAGGTCCTGTGATGGCGTATAAAGCCCTTGGGTTTTACTCGAGCCGAAATCTGACATTTCGTTTTGTATCGAACGTTGACAGCACCGATTTTACCGAAAATACCCGCGACTTAGACCCCGAAGAAACCCTGTTTATCATTTGCTCTAAAACTTTTACCACCCAAGAAACCATGACCAATGCACGTTCGGCACGGGCTTGGAGTTTGGGAGTCTTAAAAGACGAGGATGCAATATCAAAGCACTTTGTTGCCGTCAGTACCAATGCCAAAGCCGTGGCAGAGTTTGGCATTGACACCAAGAATATGTTTGGCTTTTGGGATTGGGTTGGAGGGCGCTATAGCATGACTTCGGCGGTCGGTTTAAGTTTAATGATTGCGATTGGTGAACAAAACTATCACGCCATGCTCGAGGGTTTTAGAAGCATGGACACACATTTTCGCACCGCACCTCTAGATCAGAACATGCCCATTATTCTTGGGTTACTCGGCATTTGGTACAACAATTTTTTTGGAGCAGCCAGCCATGCGGTACTGCCATACGACCACTACCTGACCTATTTTAGTGCTTATTTGCAGCAACTCGATATGGAAAGTAACGGCAAAACCACCACTTTACTCGGCTCGAGAACCGACTATCAGACTGGGCAAATTATTTGGGGGCAGCCCGGCACAAATGGTCAACACGCCTTTTATCAGTTAATCCATCAGGGTTCTAAACTGATTCCCTGTGATTTTATTACTTTTTCACAGAGCTTAAACCCACTGTCTAACCACCATGAAATTTTATTAGCCAATGTTTTTGCCCAAACCCAAGCGCTGGCATTTGGCAAAATGCCCGAAGAGGTGGCTCGAGACGGCGTGAAACCTGAACTGATAGCGCACAAAGTTTTTGCGGGCAATAAGCCGAGTAACACCATTTTGGCAAAAGAACTAAACCCATTTACACTTGGCGCGTTGGTAGCCCTGTACGAGCATAAGGTTTTTGTGCAAGGCATTATTTGGGATGTGAACAGCTTTGACCAATGGGGCGTGGAGCTTGGCAAAGTCTTAGCCCAAAATATCGCCCCGCAATTGCTCGAGGGTCAAGCAGCACCGACAGAACAAGACAGCAGCACCAACGCCCTTTTACATCAGTATAAGCAGTATAAAATGTAGCGTTATTAACAGCTTAATTTCTAAATTCGGGTATAGTGGCGAATGCGTGCAAAAGTAGAGAATCGGGAGTCTCAACGCACATGGTTACAAAAACGCTGTAAAGCGCTGCCGTTTAAGCGAAATGGTTTGTTGCTGGGCTTGTGGGGCGAAGCAGGCATTGGTAAAACACACGCTGTACAACAACTTTTTAGCGAACTTTCGTTCCAATCTTTAAGTGTTCATGCAAGCCTTGACTTTGGGCAGTGTTTACTGCATTTGCCACGCCCGAGTAAACTTCCAGAATTTTGTACTCGAGTGATCCAAAATCTGCAACGACATGAATTTGTTGAACCAATCAAAATAATAGATACCATTGTGGCAGTTTTGGGCGGGCTTGCACCAGTTATCCTGCACTTAGAAGATATTCATGAAGTCAGTGGCGGTCAACTCGAATTGGTACAAGAATTGGCGGTGCGTATAACTCGCAGCAAAGGCGTGGGTTTACTGGTTACCAGTCGCCACTTGCCACCCGAACCTTTTGAAGCGCTTAGACTCGAGTCCTTGAACCAAGAAAACACCAAACTACTGCTCGAGACCGAATTTTTGGCAGTTTTACCAAGTCAAGCTCTTGATTGGTTATTTGCCCGAACAACAGGTAATCCACTGTTCAGCCTCGAGTTTGTGCGGTTTTTAAGGCAACAAGGTTATTTATGGAACGATGGTCGGCAATGGCGTTGGCATGAACCCGAAAAAAGCATTTTACCAATCACCATCGAAGTGCTGATTGAGCAATCGGTATTGCATTTGACCAAAGATACGCTTGTCGCCCAAGCGCTGTATGCCAAGGCAATGATTCCACCAGATTCAAACTTTGATTTTTGGGCATTGGTAGCGGATTTAACACCAGACCAATTGTTACTGGCTCGAATCAATTTAGAACAAGCAGGGATTTTAGTCAGGGATGAACTGCGCCATCCATTATTTCAAGAAGTCACACAGCAAATCATTCCATCAGCCCAACAAAAAACCTTAGCCAGACGCATTATAGAAGCCCTCAAAGACCAGCCCTTGGCTCGAGTTGGGTATTTGAAAATGGCAGAATTGCCCGAAGCAACCCAAAAAGAATACCTCGAGCAAGCTATTTTTGCAGCTCAAAACAACAAAAATTATTCGTTAGCCGCCGATTTAACCCTGCAAGCCTTACCGTTTTACCACCAACCCGAACAGTCCAATCTGGCTCGAGAAATGGCGCATTTGGTGTTGCCTTTTCAGATGGTCAAAGCGGCGGCTTTATTTGCGGCTACTCAAAATGCAAATGCCAACGATACTTTTGAGTGGGCGTGTGTGTTGGCTAAAATTGGACAATACACCAAAGCCGAACAGTTACTCCAGTCCATACCAGACCAACAACAACTGTTGTGGCTTGAGCATCAGGTGATGATTCGGAGTTTAGCCGAGAACGCAGCCGAGGCAGTTTGTTTTTTTGAACGGTCGCCTGCCTTACAAGAAAGTCGCAATGCACGTTTCTGGTTATTGCTGGCGAGCAGTTTAACAACCCTAAGTCATTTTAAGAAAGCCGCCATAATTCTCGAGAAAGTGCTTATCATCGCCGACCAAGAAAATCATAAAGCTGATGCGCTACTGGCTCGAGGACGGCTAAATACTTACTTGGGGGTCGAACACCAAGATTTTACCAAAGCGTTACAAATCTACAAAAAACTTGGCGACGAACAAGGTATTGCTTTTGTTTTGTACCGTTTGGGTTCAGATTTGTATTATTCAGGCGCACCGCGTTTAGCTGCCGAAAACTGCCAAAATGCCATGAATCTGTTTGAAAAAGCGGGCAATCAGCATTATTGGACGTGTGCGATTCTGACCTACGCGATTTACACCGAACTTGCCCAGTACCAAGAAGCCGAACAGCATTTGCTCGAGACCGAAAGCCACTATGCTCGTAACCAGCCAACGGGTCTGCACATTGAAGTTTGCAATCACCTAAGTTATTTGTACCGAGGTTGGGATATTCCTTACGCCCCAATGTTAGCCCTAAAATTCGCCCGTAAAGGCTTAGAAGTGGCTCGAGCTATTCAAAATCCGCGTTTAATTAACAATTGTTTGTACCAGTTGTCTAAATCACTGACGCTGTTTGGCAATCCTACCCAAGGGCTGGTATTAGCCGATGAAGCCTTGGCTATGGGAAATGAACTGAACTACCCTGCCATGCAAAATTATCCGCACCATGCCCGTTACCAAGCCCTCAACGCCTTGGGACGACAACCCGAAGCCACACAAGCCTTACTAGAAGCCGAAAAACGCTTACGGGCTGGTGGCAGTTTGCCAGATGCAAATTTTTATGCTTTGGAACACGAATGCCGCAATGCCAATTACCAAATGGCTCGAGGCTACCTCGAGGAATTACGAAAATCTGAGAGTTTGTACTATGCCAATGTTGCACTGCGGCTCTACCCACAACTCGAGCATCAAATAAGCACCATCAGCCTGCCAAAAAAATACTTATCGGCTCTTGGCAACCTACGAATCGAAAACGAACTGATTAAAGGCACAAAACGCAAAGAATTATTTGCGGTTCTGCTCGAGGCTCGAATCGCTGGGCGCAACGAAATACGGCGCTTAGATTTACTCGATGCGCTGTACCCAAACGAAAACGAGTTTCAAGCCGCCGGTGCATTGCGAAAAACCATTTACCAAGTCCGAAAAAGCCATGGTGAAAACACGATCATCACCACGCCCAATGGTTATGCCCTTGGCGAATTCAGCACCGATGTCGAAGAATTCCTAAGCACCAAAAACACCCAATTATGGACAGGAATTTACTTAGAAGGCATTGCCATCAAACGAGACGACAGCTTGCGCGAAACACTCCACCAAGCCCTAATTGAACAAGCCAATCAGTTGCTCGAGACCGACACGGGCGAAGCGATCCGGATTACGCGCATTTTACTCGAGTCCGACCCATACCACCTCGAGGCGATACGGCTGTGGTTACAGGCGTTACTAAAAAACAAAAATTATAAGTCTTTAGCCCGAGCTTACGAAAAAACCCGAGAACAAATGAAAGAAATTGGCGAGCAATTACCGCTACACTGGTCGGACTTTTTGGTACAAACGGCAAAAATGCCAGTTCCTTAGACAAGGGTGTAACCACCCATACTTCATACTTGGTCTAAAGGAGAAGTCTATGAACAACAAAATTATTTCTGTAACTGGTTTACTGCTCAGTTTTGGCTTAGTCGCCTGCCCTACACCTCCAACACCAATTACCACTGAACTCATCATCAATGGTGGTTTTGAAACCAATACAGGCTGGAGGTATAGTTCTAATAAGGCTTCTCGAGGAACACAGGCTTATTGTGCAAAAAATGGTGCAGCGTATGGTGCGCTTAGTACCCAAGGTGAATTTGCCGAACCTGACATTGGGCAAGATTTTATCGTCCCAAATAAAGGCACAACCACCCTCGAGTTTTCAGTTCGGGTGGACACCCTAGAAAATACAGGGACAAGTGCCAATTCTTTTAAGGTTTTTGTTGGAAATGGTGAAGCCTTGGTCGGTTCAACCATTACCACAGGCGATACTCGAGACAGGTACTTGACTCGCAAAATAGATATTACCAATCGTAAAGGTATTGCTGTCAACGGCGGGCAAGAAGTTGCCATGTACTTAAAAGCCGATTTTAGAGGTTCTAAACCCTCGGTTTTTTGCATAGACGACATAAGTGTTATCAATACACAGTAAAACTCGAGCCACCTGATACAATAAAGCCGTGCATAAAAAAACCTTAACCAAGCCAGATGGTCGCGCCCTTCATCTGTACTCGAGTATGCCCATTCCAGACGGCATTGTTGCCCCGAGTCCGGGCAATGAACCAATTGTTGGCAATCCACACATGCGTTGGCATCCGCTTCGTGGTGAATGGATTACTTTTGCGGCTCACCGCCAGAGTCGTCCGTTTTTACCACCACCCGATTACAACCCGCTTGCTCGAATGACCAACCCAGAAATCCCTACAGAGTTACCCGTTGGGGATTATGAAATTGCGGTTTTTGATAATCGTTTCCCGAGTTTAGAACTCGATGCCCACAACCCGCCCGAAGCCCTAGATGCTGGGCTTGTCCCAACTGTAGCGGGTGTTGGCAAATGCGAAGTCGTGGTTTTTGATAATGATGCAAACTCGAGTCTTGGGCGGCTACCCTTGGCACAAATCGAATTGTTGCTCGAGGTTTGGACTGACCGTTACCGCGAACTTGGCTTACTTGAACAAATTAAATACATCATGCCCTTCGAGAATCGCGGTGTAGAAATGGGGGTGACGCTGCATCATCCGCATGGGCAAATCTATGCCTATGACCATATCCCACCAGTCCCAGCGCGTGAACTCGAGATGCAGACTGCCCACTTTGCAAAAACAGGGCAGGGTTTACTCGAGGGGATTATAAGAGCCGAAATCGAATCTGGCGAACGAGTCGTGGTGCAAACTGAAACGGTGATTGCTTTTATTCCAGCTTTCTCGAGGTACCCATTTGAAACTTGGATAGCCCCGATTGCCCCCAAAGCCAGTTTACTCGAGCTAACAGACTTAGAACGTAAAGACTTGGCGCTAGTGCTAAAAACACTGCTCTTAAAGTTTGACCATATGTTTGATAATCGCCCGATTTTTCCGTACCTGATGGTCATGCACCAAGCCCCAACCGACGGACAAGCCCACCCAGAAGCCCATCTTCACCTCGAGTTTTACCCGCCGTACCGCACCAAAGATAAACTCAAATACTTGGCTGGCACAGAACTGGGCGCGGGCTTGGTGGCAATGGATGTGCTGCCAGAACAAAAAGCCCCCGAGTTACGGGCGGTGGATGTGACACATTTGTTAAATTAAATATCGTAGGTCACGCGCTTACTGAGAATCCTATTTTGAACCATTGTCATCACAAAAACCAGCACAAAAAGAGCAAATGCCATGGCACTGGCATAGCTGTAATTGCTGTCGCGGAAACCTTTGTCGTATAGGTATTTAACAATCGTGGTGGTGTCTTTTAGTTGCCCACCATCTGGGGTTAGCACCAGTATTTGGGTAAAGACCTGAAAAGCCCCAATTAAACCAGTAATCGCTAGAAAAAACGTCGTGGCGCTCAGAAGCGGGAAAGTGATGTGCCGTACTTTATCCCACCATGTTGCCCCATCTAAACTGGCGGCTTCGTAGTATTCGGGCGGGATGGTTTGTAAGCCAGCCAGTAAAATCACCACGCTGTAGCCAAGGTGATGCCAAATGCTCATGACCATAATCGCACACAATGCCACACTCGGTCCGGCTGCCCATTGTGGTAACTCGAGACCAGAAATAATTGCAAAAAGACCATTGGGGTTCTCGAGCCAAGCCACTTTTGTACCTAGGGCAGCGTTGAGTAAACCAAATTCTGGGTTGTAAATCCATTTCCAAACGGCGGCGGCGGCTGTTAATGCGGTCACATAAGGCAAAAAGTAAAGGGTGCGAAATATCGGTAAACCCCTGACTTTTTCGTTCAGTAAAATAGCCGTAATCGTGGCGATAAAAATGCCGACTGGAACAGTTCCAACCACATACCAAAAGCTATTGAGTAAACTCTGCCAGAACACTGGGTCACGCAACAAGACGGTATAATTTTCAAAACCAGCGAATTCTGGGGGTTTAAGGAAATTAAAGTTTTTCAAAAAAGACAAGACCAAAGCATACAAAGCAGGTGCAAAGTGCCAAACAATCAGTAAAAACACGGCTGGGAAAACAAAAATCCAACCCCAGAGGTCGGCTTCTGCTCCTCGCGGTAAGTTGCCAGCCCGCAACAGCAACGGTAGCATGGTGATAAAAGCCACCACGCCGGGCAACAACCATGCCCAAGCGCCCAAGAACACCGCCAGCAAGCTCGAGACAGCCACACCAAGGCTACTTGCATAAACCCAGTTCTGTCCAGTCTGCGCCAAGGTTGCCCATGCAAGGGCAATCACCACAACGGTACTCGAGAGAACCAGCAGCAGGGCTAGGTTACCATCCACAAATTTAAGGGCAGCCGTTAAGCCTAGACTGAGGTTTGTAAAAGCAGCTACGGCATACCAGCCAAAAATATGGGGTGAAATTTTAGGAAGAGCGGTCATGGGCTTAGTCTATAAGAAATAGGTGATGATAGGTTTCTTCACAGTCCTCATATGGCTTGGTTACAATACACTAATGTTCGAGAACCGCCGCGCTCGTTTTGAATTTGAATTGCTGGATCGCTTTGAGGCGGGTGTCGAATTGCGAGGCACAGAAATTAAGTCCATGCGTGGTGGTGGGGTGGATTTCAGAGATTCTTATGCCCGCTTTGAGGGCAATCAGTTGTACCTAGAAAATTTGTATATTCCGCCGTATGGCAAGGCTTCCTACAATAATCACGAGGCGCGACGCAAACGAAAATTGTTGCTGCACCGCAAGGAATTAACCGATTTATTTTCCTCTGTGACTCGTAAGGGCTTAACAATTGTGCCAGTCCGTCTGTATTTTGTGCGGGGGCGAATTAAACTCGAAATTGCACTAGCAAGGGGTAAAAAACTACACGATAAGCGTGAAGCCGAGAAAACCAAATCAGCCAAGCGTGAAATGGAGATGTACCGATGAATGGTGCTGGCATCCATTTCAAGGCTCGAGGGCTGCTTGTACTTGTCTTGCTGTTTGGGGTGGCTTGGCTTGGGCTTGGTCAGGCGGTGCAGTCTCGGGGTTTAACGGTCATGGGCAGCAACCAAAAAGCCTTTTTGTACAACGGTGTGGCTTTTGCGGGTTTGGAATTCGCGGCGGCTTTAGGTCTCGAGACTTTAATGACCAACCAAGCCGTTCTACTAAAGCAAGGCGGTAAAGTTTTGCGCTTAGCACTTGCCGATAACGCTTATGATGCCGCTACCCAATGGACAAATGGACTCGAGGTTAATGGAATTCGCAGCAAATCTTCGGCGGCTGGAATGGGCGCAAATGGTAAAATTCTGATTCCAGTCCGCAGTGTTGCCGAGGCGGTTGGTGGCAGTTTTGATGATTCTGGTGGGCGTTACTTAGTCAGCTTGCCACAAGCCAATTTAGGAACAGTCTCGAGTGATAAGACCGAAAAGTCGGATCGGATTGTGCTAGAAGTGGATAGAGATGTGGGTTTCTCGAGTCGGATTGAAAAAAATGTCTTGATTGTGACCTTGCGGTTTGTGTCTGGTGATGCTGCGCCATACCAAGTCGGTGGTAAATTCGTGGATATTTTTGAGGTCAAACAAAATGCCAATAAACTCGAGGTCAGGGTCAACCTCAAACCCGATTTTGGCTATTCGGTCTTTGCCGTGGCAGCTTCTCAGGGTATTCCAGCCCGGGTGATTATTGATGTCGGTCCGCGTTTTGACCGCTTAAATGTGGCACTTGATGCTCGCCCGAGTATTGTGGTCTTAGACCCCGGGCATGGTGGAACAGACACCGGAATTGTTGCAGGTAATCTGCGCGAAAAAGAAATTGCGCTGAGTATGGCGCGGCGGATTGCAGCGATTCTTGCGCCGCGTGGCGTAAAAATTAAGTACACCAGAGACACCGATAAAACAGTTTCCCTTGAAGAACGTCAGGCATTGTCGGTCAAAGCCGATGTGCTGATTAGTTTGCACCTATCAAGTATGCCAAATACGACTGCTAGTGGCGCAGAGATTTTTTACTTGTCGCCAGATGCCCCCACCGAAGGGATTTTAGAAGCTGGGCGTGATGCCTTAGAAAATCCAAAATCAGAACGTGACCGTAAACTGCTGGCACGGTTCTTATCGCCCAGAGCCGCTTCGCAGCGTTTAGCTGACATGATTAGCGCCAGAATTCTCAGTGTCCCAAATGGTGCAGCTCGAGTGTCAGGATTAACCAGTCATACCGCCCTTGAACGCGCCCCTAAAGCGGCGGTGGTCTTAGAACTTGGGTATTTGTCCAGCCAAACAGACCGAGATTTACTGCAAAACCCCGATGAGTCTGTGGCTCGAGCCGAAGCTGTGGCTTACGCAGTTCTCGAGTACCTTGGTAAGCCCGTGCCTGTCAAAAAACCAGACCCAACAGGAACACCGCCAAAATGAGATGGGTCAAACTCTTTTTTCGTTGGTTGTTCTCGCCTTGGAACATTATTTTTGCCTTGCTCTTGGTTGGGGTTTTGGCGGTACGTTACTTCCAAACCCGTCCGACACCGCTTGCCATTGACCCAAGGTTATTACAACCCGAGGATCGTTCGCGTTCGCGTTTGCAACTCAAACTTTATTTTGTCACCCCCGATGGTAAATCCTTTGCGGTCGAGGAGCGCGACGCAGGTTTAGAACTCGATGACCTCGAGACTCGGGCTGGTGTTGCCATGCGAAACTTTATTGCCGGACCCAAGGTAGACGGTGCAGTCGCACTGATTTCTCAGTTGCCAGTCCCAACCGTTTTTGCCCATAAAGACACGGTTTTTATTGACCTTCAGGCTGCTTGGCAAAAAATTACTTTAGGCACTCAAGGCGAACTGCTGCTGGTTTGCGGCATCACCAACACGATGCTGAATTTAGAAGGTGTTCAGAAGGTCAAATTTTTATTGTCTGGTCAGCCGATTGCCACCATCGGTGGACATATTCCGACCAGCAAACCGTTTACTGCTAAGGAATGTAGTCCATGACCATTCGGGTGCGTGGGATTACGATTCAGGGCTTTAAGAGTTTTGGTGAACGGGTCAGGCTCGAGTTTTCACCCAAAGTCAATGCCGTGATTGGACCAAATGGCTCGGGTAAAAGTAATGTGATTGAGGCGATTCGTTGGGCAAGCCACACGGCGCGAACACGGGAACTGCGGGTTAAGGAAAGTACCGAACTGATTTTTCATGGCTCGAGTGGTAAACAAGCCCTGAATTTAGCCGAGGTGCAACTTGAACTCGAGCAGCCAAGCGGGGCGTTGAGCATTGCACGGCGTTTGTACCGTGACGGAGATTCTGACCTTGAACTGGCTGGGAAAAATGTCCGAGTGCGTGATTTACATGATGCGCTGCGTGGTTCTGGGCTAGGACCTGGCGGGATTGCAGTGGTTGGACAAGGCGAAATCGGGGCGGTGATTAGTGCCAACCCCACCACCATGCTGGGTTATCTCGAGGAAGCGGCTGGGTTATCACGAGCCACCCACCGCCGAGCGCAGAGTTTAGAGCGCTTAGAACAAGCGCGGATTCATTTGTCTCGAGCCGAGGATTTAACCCATGAAGTCAAATCGCGGGTGGCTAAGTTGGAGCTTGAAGCAGTGGCAGCCAAAGAATCTGCGCTCTTAAGTTTAGAAGTCACAACTTTAGAAGCCTCGATTCGGCGTTCTCGAGTGCGGGTACTGCGCGATGAAATTGGTAAATTGCGGCTTGAATTACAGGGGACTGAGGTCAGAACCGAAAATGCCTCGAAAAGCCTGACTGGTTTAAGCACCAGCCTCGAGCAATTACGTTTAGAGCGCGAAAATAAACAAGTGGCATTTGCCGAACTGACCGCCGAGTTTGAGCGTCTGCGTGGCGAGGCAAAACTGGCTCGGGAACGGGCAGCCAATGCCGATGCCAACGCCAAAAGCCTTGAGTCGGAGCGCTTAAGGCTCGAGTCTGAATTGCAAATGCTGGCGGTGCAAACCGTGCCGCTTGAACCCGAAGTTCCAAGCGATGATTTGCTGGCATTAGAGGCGGCATTTATGGCAGCCAAAGCTGCCCTGCGTAGCGCTTCTCAAGCCGAACTCGATGCCAAAATAGAACTTTCTAAAATGCGTTCAGAGCGCGATAAGCTCGAGCGTGAAGTGCGGGTACAAGTTGAGATGAGCGCCCGAGCCAATGCTGAGCGCGAGACTTTGGCGCAAGAACTTGAATCCACCAAAGCCGAACTCGAACCCGTCCAACTCGAGGCTGCCCGAACCGCGCTGGCACTCGAGCAGACCAAAACCGAACTCGAGACCGCCCAAAAGGGCTTAGACAAGTTTGAACGTGAATCCATGAGCATCACCGCCAAGCTAAGCGCTGGTAGCTCGAGACAGATGGAATTAAGGGCAGCCCGTGCGCCGATGCAAAAAGAATTTGCCCGTTTAGAAGCGGCGAAGAACTCACATTCTTATCTTTCTGAGGGTTCGCGTCGGGCGCTGGGCAGTGGGGTCAAAGGGATGATTGGTCCGGTTTCGGACTTGCTGCGTGTGCCGCAACACCTCGAGACAGCCGTGGGTGCTACCCTTGGGCGGCGCATCGAAAATATTGTCGTGGAGACTGGCGAAGTGGCTAAAAAAGTGATTGAATCACTTAAAAAATCTGGCGGTCGGGCTACATTTTTACCGCTTGATATTCTGCGAACCCGCCCACGCCGCAATTTACCGATTATCAACGAAGCGGGTGTGGTTGGTTATGCTGCCGAACTGGTCGAATCCGAGTACCAAGTAGTTCTCGAGAGCTTATTTGGCGAAACCCTGATTGTCGAGAATCTTGATGTTGGTCTGCGGCTGGCTCGGGCATACCGTGACCGTCCACGCTTAGTCACCCGCGAAGGCGAATTGCTCGAGGCGGGCGGGGCGGTGACAGGCGGACGAGGACGCGACACAACGGGCGAAACTTTTGCCGAACTGCGCCGCTTAGATGAAACCAAAAGCGAACTCGAAACCTTAGAAAAAGAACTTCTCAAACTCGAGAAAACCCTTGATGAGATGCGAGAAATTGCCAGCCAAGCCAGACTTGCCACCACCCAAATGGATACTCGAGTCAGTCAGTTGCGCCGCGACACCGATGCGGCACGGCAACTGGCATTGCAATCTGAAACCAAGCGCGAAAGTCTGGCACACCGCGTAACCCAACTCGAGCAGCGCCTTAGTAAACTCGAGCCAGCCGCAGTGGGTCAAACCGATTTTGAGATGGCAGTACCAAGTCTTAGTCCACAAGAACAAATTGTACAAACCGCCACTGCCAATATCGAAACTGCAAGGGGTATCGAACGCCAAGCCGAAAATTCATGGCGTGAAGCCCAGAACCGTGCTGCGCTTCACCTCGAAAAGCAACGGGCATACCAAACCGCCCTGTTGCGCAGTCAAGAAAATCAGACTCGAGTCGAGCGAATCCGTGAACGGCTTGAAGGCATTTATTTACAAGAACTTGAACTAGGAGCGCGATTAGAACAAGCCAATCCTGAGATTGTGGCACTCGAGCAGCAAGCCGACAACCTTGGTGTAAGCCAAGCCAAAGAAGAACTTGAGTTGTTAGAAAAACAACGCTTGCACTTAGAAAGCGAACTGAGCAAAACCACACGGCAAGTCTCGAGCGAACGCGAAAACATTGAAACCGCAAAGTTAGCCATTGCTCGGCGCGAAACAAATTTGGAGACGGTTGAGACTGAACTGCTCGAGAATAGCCCAGAATTTGCCTCGAAAACTATACCCTCTGACCAAGCCATTGAATCGTCAGAAAGGGCGACCCCTCTGTCACTTCGTGACATCTCCCCTACAAAGGCTGGGGTTTTAGAGGCATTACTACAAATCCCAGACCCCGAAGGTACACCGCGAAGTTGGACAACTCGAGTTAATCAAATCCGCAACCGACTTGATGAAATCGGCGCGGTCAATATGCTGGCTGCCGAAGAATTTATCCGTGAACAAACAAGGCTGTTTGAACTCGAGACTGGTGTGGCAGATTCTTTAGCCGCCGTCCAAGAACTCGAGGTGGCGCTGGACGAACTCGAACGTGATGTGACAGCGCGATTAAAAGAAAGTATTGCTCGGGTGGCAATAGCTTTTCGGGAATACAGCACCCAACTGCTGGGTGGCGAAGGCGAACTCGAGACGATTCGTGATGAAACCGGCGCACTCGAAGGACTGGCATTGCGGGTCACACCCAAAGGCAAACGTACAAGGGCGCTGCATTTGCTCAGCACTGGCGAGCGCACAATGGCGGCATTAGGATTTTTATTTGCGCTTTCTCGAGCGCCAGAAGGACATGCTGGACTGCCTTTTGCCGCCCTTGACGAAGTGGATGCACCACTGGATGAAGCCAATATCCGCCGTTTTACCCATTTTTTGCGGGTACTGGCAGACCAAGGCACACAATTTATTTTGGTCACCCATCAAAAAGCCACCATGGAAATTGCTGATGCCTTGTGGGGCGTAACCACCGATACTGGCGGTATCTCGAGGGTCTACAGCATTAAAAACGAGGGACAAGCCAATGCTGCCGATTAAACTGATGGCGTTTTTAAGTGTTTTTCTACTGATTGGTGGTTCTGCAACTTTTTCCAGAAAAGTATCTCGCCTGACTGAGCGCTTAAATACAAAATCGGAATTTGTAATCAGTCAAAAGAAACAAAAAAAGCCTAGATTGCGTTCAATGACAGCACCTAAGAATGTGTACGGCAAACAAAAGGGGATTCCCATTTTAATGCTGCACCGTTTCTCGAGCAACAGTAGTAGTATCTATAGCCTTAAACCTACCGAGTTTAAGAAGATTTTATTGGCACTCTCAACTAAAAGTTATTGCTTAATTGATTTACTCGAGTACACCAAAGCAACCTTTATGAAGCGCTGCACTGGTAAAAAGCCTTTTGCGATTTCTTTTGATGATGGTCATGCCAGTCAATTTCGGTTCTTAAAGAATGGCTCGGTAGACCCAACATCTGGTTTGGGTGTGCTGCTCAGTGTTTTTCCAACTGCCAAAGCCACATTTTTTTTGAATGTCAGTAATGGCGGCGCTCCTTTTGGCACGCAAAGCAAAGCTAAAATCACTTGGTTAGGTCAGCACGGATTTACCATTGGTAACCACACGGTCAGCCATCCAATGATGTCAAAGCTGGGCAATAATGCTGTGATTCAAGAAATAGATGGGGTTTGTAAATACTTTGCAACCTCGAGTATGATTCTGGCTTATCCTTACGGGTTAATGCCACCAAAACCAATTCCAAACTACAAAACAAAATGCCGTACCAGTGCCGCTTTTCGGGCTTGGCTGGGTTACTTTGAAGGTATGGGACAAACTTTGCAGTCTGGGGCGTTACTTGCCCCGTTACCGAATAGCTCAGCCTTTTTGAGTCGAAAAATGAGTTACCCACGCCTGAACATTCATAGTTACAGCGACTTTAAGCGCGACATCTTGCACAATACGGCTTGGGCTGTGATTAAATAGCCCTGATGACTAAAACGGCTACGGCGGCGGGGTTTCTTGCGTTTCTTTTAATTGGCGCTGTCCAAGCCTTTTATGGACCGGCTCAATTTGCTTTCCGCGAACGATTTGCCCTAGATGCCAACACCGTCAGTTTTATCGTCTCGGCACATTTTTTAGGTTCAATGACCGGAATTTTACTGCTTGCCCCACTCGAGAAAAACTTGGGTTGGCGCAAAGTGCTGCTGCTCGGCTCGAGTTTACTGATTCTTGGCTGTTTAAGCGTGGCATTCGCTCCAATTTGGGGATTGGCATTACTTGGTGCAGTGATTATCGGGCTTGGTTTTGGCACGATGGATTTATCGTTTAACACGATTTTTTCGACAGGATTTGGCAACAACAGCACCGCCATGACCAATGTCTTGAATGCCTTATTTGGAGTTGGGGCAATTGTTGGTCCAATTCTGGTCAGTGCTTTTCCAAACGACTCGAGAACTCCATTTTTAATTGTCGCCGCCGCCACCTTAACCTTAGCCCCACTGCTTTTTGGGCTTCGTGCCAGCAAGCTCGATCAGCCTAAAACCCAATTTGTGTATTCTGGACTGTTTGGCTTATTTGTGCTGCTGTTCTTTGTCTACGTTGGCGTAGAAGTCAGTGCCGCGACCCTCGAGCCTCGGCAACTCAAAGAAGGTTTAGGCTTTAGCGAAGAAGCCGCCGCCCAATGGAACGCCTTGTACTGGGGTGGAATCACCGCCTCGAGAATTTTAATTGTGCCTGTTGCACTGCGTTTTAAGCCCGCCACGATTGTGATTGGCAGTTCTGCCTTAGCGCTTTTTGGTTTGGCATTAACCCATGTCCCAAGTTTAGCGCCGTATGCCTACTTAATCGCTGGACTTGGTTTTGGACCGATTTTCCCGACTGGTTTTGTCTGGCTAACCCAAGCCATCCCCTCGAGTGTGGCGGCAGCCAGTCTGGTTGTGGCAGCCGCGAATTTTGGTGCGGTGCTGATTCCGCCCATCGCCTCGAATTTAGGCAGTAATCCAAACAGTATTCCTACGGTCATCACCATTTTAGGAATACCACTTTTGATCATTTCGGTCTTGCTGCAACGACGAAGCCAACGGGCTTAGGGCAGTAACTCCTTGGCTTTGTCCTTTGCTAACACTGCCTTGGTGTCTTGTCCAATCCCCTCGAGTGCTTTTGAATACTTTAGCCAGTTATATGGGCTTTTGGGGCGGACAGCAATTCGTTCCGATAACATCGCTTGGGCAAGGTCAAATTTTTTACCACGCAACGCCGCTTCAATCAGGGTTTTTAGCACCACATCGCGTTGGGCATGTGAACCGCCGAATTCATGAATTCGGCGCCTAATCGGATACAACAGCGCCACAACCGTTTCAAACTGCCCTTGTTCAAACGCCAGAATCGCCTTGCAGACTGGTAAACCAATTTCTCTGGTCATGACAGCATTATTTGCACTGGGTTTGGTCTCGAGCCAAGTTTCACGGCTTTTTATCAAGTTTGAAGCAGCTTCAAACCAACCCGCCCCAACCAAAGCCATGACTGCATGCATGTCATTAAAAGCGTAGTAAGCAGGTTCAATGCGGTGTAGCCACTTCACCGCGAGTCTCGAGAAGCGTGTCTCTTCGCGGTGTCCCTCGAGCCGTAAGCGCCACAACAAAGCACTGGCATCAAGCAATTGCAGCGCAAGCCCACCATTATCGGCATTGAACAGCACCGCATCAAAAATCTCGAGAACCCGAGTTGTATCCCCAGCCTCAAGTGCAAAAAGCGCATAGTGCCACCAGTTATGAATAATAAAGTAATTGCCTGTTGTCCAGTCATTTGCCCTTACATCATAATACTTCATGCCGTCTTGGAATCGCCCAGTTTCTTCAAAGGTATGCCCGACCGCATGAAGCGCCCAGACATCTTGGGGATTGCGTTCCACGGCTTCAAAACCCAGTTCAAAAGCCCTGTCGTGCTGATTCATTTCCTCAAAACCAAAGGCTAACATCCCCAGTACATTGGCATAATTCTTGTCAGATTCCGACCATGCCCCAAACACTTGCGCCGGACGGTCACGCAGCATTCGGCTGTTGCCTGTAAAAAAGTCTATTTGATGCCCGACTGCCAAAGCCAGTAAATCCCTTGGGTGGGCAATACTGACCTCCTCGAGTAAGCGCCCAGCTTGCCAAAAGTCCCCTGCGAGGAGGGCTTGCGCCGATGCCAAATGCCCACGTTCTCGAGGGGTTACATTTTTGGGCATGGCAAAAGTGTTAAAGGCTTCTCGAGCCGCTTGCGCGTCAAGCGGTTCAGTACCAAGCACCCCAAGGTATGCCCTGAACGCCCATGCCAAAGCATTTTGTGGGTCTGACTCGAGGGCGGCATTTAACGCCAAAGGCATAGAACCACGAAAATGCAAAAAACAATCCAGTGCTTCCTCGAGATGCAGCACGGCTTGGCTCGAGGAAGCACTGGTGGAATTGCCGAGTGAATCGGAATAAATCATAGAATATCTTGACACAGACTCAAGTCAAAAATTCGCTATAATGACACAATGTCGCGCCCAGTACCAATCCAAACAGCACCAAGTTTTGAAGCGTATTTAGAATTTTTAGATACAACTCAAGAACGCTATGAATTTGTAGATGGTAATCTATTTCAGATATTAGGCGGAACAGAACGACATAACTTATTGGCTGGAAGAATTATTGTCAGTGCCTTTAGTGTTGCCACAGAACACAATTGCCGACTTTTATTTAGCGATGTCTCCTTAAAAACACCTGATGAAACGGGCTATTTTCCAGATGTAATGCTGATTTGCGACCCATCGGACAACCAAGCTCGGGTCAAACGAAAACCATGCTTAATCATCGAAATTTTATCACCCAGCACCGAAGCCATAGACCGAGGAGAAAAACTGCGTCGTTACTGTCAGATACCAAGTTTGCAAACCTATATTTTACTTTCGCAAAACGAACCTCGAGCCGAGATTTACTCGAGATTAGAGACTGGATTGTGGAGTTATGAAGTTCTCGAGCAAGGTTTGTTGGTCTTACGCCCATTGCCCTTAGAAATAGACTTGGCTGTTTTGTACAGTAATTTACCGGAAAATTAACCACTAGGAATTGCTCCACGTAATGCAGTCCAATAGCCAGCCAGAGCATCGCGCCCAGCTTGGGTAATCTTAAAACTGGTGACTGGAGCTTTGCCACGAAAGGCTTTTAGCACTTCCAAATACCCGACTTGCTCGAGTTTCAGTCGAGACTCTAGCGCACTGAAAGCCAAACAGCGCAAACTAAACCCATGCAAAAAGATAAAATTCGGATTACCAACCCAGAAGCCGCTCATGTCCTACGCACCTCGAGTATTCTTGGTCATTTTCTCGAGCCAACAAACCCAAGTGATGTTGCAAAAAAAATAGGTTTAGCTGCAAATCTTGTCCACCATCATGCTAAAAAAGCCTTAGTAGTAGGATTATTACTCGAGCATCAACGAGAAAAGAATAAGGTGTTCTACCAGTTAGCAGCCCGAACTTTTACTTATGGCAGGGATTTGTTACCTGTCGAACAACAAGAAGTAACAGATATGAAATTGCTCAGTGCCGCTTTTTTAGCCGCATATGAGCGCTCAGATGCACTACTGGCATCAGATGACCCCGATTATCATGTTCATGGTTTTGCAGATCAACACATTCCACGTCCTGAAATCGAAGCGTTTGTGCCAAATACGCTCGAGAAGCACCCAGCCCATTTTCATAGTCGAACACTGAGTTTAAGCCAAGCACGGTATCAGCAATTGGTACAAGACATCACTGGGTTACTCGAGCAAGCAAAGTCCGAAAAGAGTGCTGACGCAAGCCGTTGTACCCTAGCGGTTTTAGGATTTGGTGGTGCTTGGCATGAAGGACACCAAGATTCAGACCATATCAATAGCTTTGTGCCAATGCGCCCGATACCCGAAAACCAATGACAATAAATCATGATTCTCGAGACTGATGACATACAGCTACAAAATGCTCTAAAATTTGGTCACGCACAATTTCTTTGGCTCGAGGGGCAAAAAATTTTCGGGCAGTCTCGAGCTAAGTGCTATCAGTCGGGGTTCACTCTTTATGCTTCTTAAAAACACTCTTGGAACAACCGAAAGTGTCGGGTACTCAGAGCCGTTGCCAAATAACGTACAATAATGCCCATGAATACTCGAGAAGAGTGGTTCAATCGTGCAAAAGTCTTGTGGCGGCGGGTGCAACGCGGGGCTTCTTTGTGGTGGCTCGAGGCGCAACGTTTTTTAGGGCGTGTTCCGTGGGGTCGGGTTCGTGCGGGTTGGTATATTATGGCTGCTTTACTGTTGTATGGCATTTTTGCGACCATCCAGTGGCGTGGGGCTGTGGCGAATTTAGAGCGCACAGAAGCAAAACTCGAGGTCTTTGAAAAAGCCGCACTTCTCGAGGATGCCAAACTTTCTTTGCCTTTGGCGGGGGCGCGGCTGCCAACTTCGGCAGATAATTTGCCAAATGCACCAAGGGCATATCGTCGTGGTGTTTCACAGGGTTTTGTGTTTACGGGTGTGGATGCTGGGGTGCAAGTTCAATTTGGAATGCCAGTCTTGGCAGTTGCTGATGCTAAAGTCAAGTTATTGACCTCGAACTTTAAGGAATTAACCCCTCAAGAATTTCAGGTTTTGCTGACTAAAGTCAAAGATGGTGCAAGTCAAAATGATCTAAATTTATTGCGTGGTCGGCAAGTTTCTTTGTTGCACAATAACGGCGTGATAACTCGGTATGGGCATCTCTCGAGCATCAATCCAAATTTAACCTATGCCACGCAAATTAAACGCGGCGATATTATTGGTTTTGTCGGCAATAGCGGCACGCTAGATGGCACTCGAGGCACAAAGAACAATGCCCGTTTGTTGTTTGAAATTTGGACTGAAAACGAAACCAAGTTTTTTGGCGCGGGTTTAAGCCCAGATGCGGTACGGCGCGAAGTGGCTAAAGTTATCAAATAAAGCGTTATCATGCGGTTATGAACACTTTACAATCTGGGCAGTTTCCGTTTACCAGAGGCATCCATATAGACATGTACAAGTCTAGAGCTTGGACAATGCGTCAGTACGCGGGTTTTGGCAGCGCCGAGGAATCCAATAAACGCTACCAGTATTTGTTATCCCAAGGTACAACCGGTTTGTCAGTAGCCTTTGATTTGCCAACGCAACTCGGACTTGACCCTGACGATGCCTTGGCGCTTGGTGAAGTCGGACGGGTTGGTGTGAGCATTGCCACGCTAGACGACATGAAAAAACTGTTTAAGGACATTCCGCTTGAGCAAGTCACCACCAGCATGACGATTAACGCCCCAGCAATGATGTTACTAGCACTTTATGCACTGGTTGCCGAGTCGCAAGGCGTGGATTTAACTCAAATTGGTGGCACAATTCAAAACGATATTTTGAAAGAATACATTGCCCGAGGAACATATATTTACCCGCCAAAACAGTCTATGCGTTTAATTACCGATACTTTTGTGTACTGCACCAAGCACATTCCAAAATGGAACACGATCAGCATTTCGGGCTATCACATCCGCGAAGCGGGCAGTACCGCCGCCCAAGAAATTGCGTTTACCTTATCAAATGCCAAAGCCTATGTTCGGGCAGCCCTCGAGACGGGTTTAACCTTGGATGAATTTGCACCGCGCCTTAGTTTTTTCTTTGCTTGCCACAATGATATTCTCGAGGAAACCGCTAAGTTTAGGGCAGCACGGCGGATGTGGGCGCAAATTGCAAGGGTTGAATTTGGGGCGCTCAATCCCAAATCATGGATGTTGCGTTTTCATACCCAGACGGGAGGCAGTACCCTCACCGCACAGCAACCCGAAGTAAATATTATCCGCACTGCGTATCAAGCACTGGCGGCGGTGCTTGGTGGCACACAGAGTTTACACACCAATGCTTTTGACGAAGCCCTTGGGCTGCCGACCGAATCAAGCGCAAAACTGGCGCTTCGTACCCAGCAAGTGCTTGCCTTTGAAAGTGGTGTGACCAAAGAACCCGACCCGCTAGGTGGCAGTTATTATATCGAAAGCCTAACCGATGCGCTCGAGCAACAAGCCACCCATATTTTAGAGCAAATCGAAGCGCTTGGTGGCAGTGTAGCCGCCATCGAAGCAGGGTTTATTCAGTCAGAAATCGAAGAAGCCGCTTATCAGTTCCAAAAAGAAATCGAAAAGGGGACGCGAATTGTGGTTGGGGTCAATAAATTCCAAAGTAAAGAAGGCTCGAGTGTTCCGATTCAAAGCATCAACCCCCAAACCGATGCCCTACGCCGTGCTGAGGTACAAGCCTACCGTGCGGCTCGAGACAATAATGCCACTACAGCAGCCTTAGCAAACTTAAAAACAGCCGCCTCGAGTGAAGAAAATGTGTTCCCGCTTGTCATGGCAGCTTTCAGGGCAAATGCCACGCTGGGCGAAGTTTGTGGTGTACTAAGGCAACTTTGGGGTGAGTTCCGCCCTGAATTCTAGCTTGAGGTCTGGCGTGGCGACATTACCAAATCCCTAATTACTCGAGAGTGATAGCCTGTCAACGTCATCCAACCCTCACCCAACTCGCTTAGGCTCGTTACCCTCGTCCCGCCAAAAAGCGCGGGAGAGGGTTGTTCGGTTTGTTTTGCTAATTAAATTTGGGGGAACACCAAAAAGTATTGTTCTAAAAGCACTTTTCAAGGAAACACAAAACACTACCCGAATCCAAAACCCTCCCCAAGCGAAGCGTATTTGGGGGAGGGTGACGAGCCTCAAGCGAGTTGGGAGAGGGGCTGACTACTTGTGATTCTATGCGTACAGGGGGCTTTTGCTTTTAGCGTGAAGCCCGAGCAGTTCTTGAATTACCCTCGAGTCTCGAGCGAGTGGTCTTTGTGGCGTTTGATGCCCAAACCGAAGTCTTATACAAACAGCTTTTACCTCTTTAAGCGCTGTAAACCTTCACCAAGTACAAGTATTCCGGCGCTATTGACCGTGCCGGACTTTCCAGCTTTCAAGGTGATGTAATTCCAACCTCGGTCTGGTTCAAAGCCCATGTCGTAACTTTTGCCGGGGGTTAAACCCGTAATAATGTATCGGGTGATGCCGAGCGGAACATTGACATTAAAGGTGTTGGCGTTGGCATTTGCGCCAATCCCCAGAAAAACAGCAGTTTTACCGCCAAAGAGTGCGCCAACAAAGTTTTGGGTATGCTGGTTAGAAGTTGTGACATCTAAGCGCTGGATATCGGTGTCTACTTCGTCTACTTGGTAGACATTCAGGGCTAAATGGGTACTACTTAGTTCTTCATTGGTTAAAACAATTGCTTGTCCAGATGTATTTGCGTTCAGGCTCGAGGGATAGAGGGCGGTAAAAAGTTTGCCTTTACCAACTTGGAATTGGCTGCCACTGCCTTGGTAGCTGGCATTTGGTGTGGCATTGCCTTTTAAGCCAATCATGGTTCGCATAGATTGGGTTTGCGGGTATTGGATATTGTCTGCCACAAGGACTGTACCGGGCAGTAAAGCGAGGACTTGGCGTTTGACATTTTGGGCATCTGTATATTGGCTGGTGGCGCTGCCTTGTCCATAGCCAAATGAACCACAGTTCTCGAGTGGAATTAAGGGAACTGCCCATTTGATGGCGATGTCGAGCATTGAACCTGTGGTGTTTAATGGTTCGCAATTGTTTTCTGGTGGGGTGCGTGGTACAAAAAACCATGCTGCAACGACAATACTGGCTAGAATTGGAATAGACAGCAACCACGGAAATCGGCGGCGGGGAATGCTGATGGTGACACTATCATTGTCGGAAGTCGTGTCTATGATTTTGGAATTTTTTAAGCCAGTATCCCAACTCGAGGGGTTTTCAAAGAGTAAAGATTCGGATGGGCTTGGCATGGCTTTTGGAATGGGTTTTTCGAGTGGTGGAAGCGAAACACTGGCATTTTGGCTGCTCATGAGCATTCGTTCGCCACTGCTAGAAAGCAGCGTCTCGAGACTGGCAACAATTTGACTCATGCTGCTTGGGCGGTTGGCTGGGTTTTTTTGCAAACTCTGCATCACGATTTCTATAAGGATTTTTGGTGTGTCTGAGCGACTTTGCTCGAGTGGGATTGGTTCGGCGTTCAAAATGGCGTTTAGCAGTGCGCCAATCCCGTCTACATTAAACGGCGTGTGTCCAGCTAAGGTTTCGTAAACCACTGCGCCCCATGCCCAAATGTCTGATTGTGCATCGGCTTTGCCCGCTAATTGCTCTGGTGACATGTAAAGTAGCGTGCCTGTGGTTGCGCCGGGGCGGGTCAGTTGTTTGGAGGCATCTTCGAGTCTGGCAAGTCCAAAGTCAAGGATTTTGGTCAGTTCGTTGTTGTTCGGCATTTTGGCGAGCATCACATTGGCGGGTTTAATATCGCGGTGAATCACACCTTGTCCGTGGGCGTGTTCCAAGCCTCGGGCTATCTCGAGGGCAATTCTTAGCGCATCGGGCAGGCTTAGGCGGCTTGTCTCGAGTCGCCCAGCAAGGGTTGTGCCTTGGTACATTGCCATGGCTAAAAAGGTTTGGTCGGTGCTTTGTTCTAAGGCAAAGACCGCGCCAATGTTCGGGTGGTCAAGTCTCGAGACGGCTTTGGCTTCTCTGGCAAAGCGTTCCATGGCTTGGGGGTTATGGATTACACCTTCGGAAAGGAACTTTAAGGCAACACTCCGCTCGAGTTTGGTGTCAAGCGCTTCGTAGACAACACCCATACCGCCAGCCCCAAGTTTTCGCAGGATTTTATAATGCAGAATTTCAGAACCAATCACGATGCTTAGTTTACGTCTTTGTGGGGCGGGATGGTTCAGAATACATCACATGTCATTATTTTGACACAATCTGAAAGGGCTTTCAGAGTTCAATAAAATTATTATGGTCAGTCAACCTTTACAAAGTGCGCCCTCGCGTACCAACACCAAGCGTTCTTCGTTGCACTCGAGCAGTGCTTATGTCTTTATTGCCCCGTTTTTTATCTTGTTGTTGTTGTTTGCTTTTGCTCCACTGTTTTTGTCCTTGGTGGTTGCCTTTATGGAATGGAATCCCAGCAGTGGACTAAGCGGTATGCGTTTTGATGGTCTGTGGGCGTTTAATTACACTGTTCAAGACCCGATTTTCTGGCAGGGTTGGTGGCGTTCATTGCGATTGGCTTTAATCACAGCACTAGGACAGCATTTACTAGCCATTCCTTTGGCGTTTATGCTGCATATTGCCTTTAAGCGAATTCAGGGTTTAATTGCCACGATTATTTTTGTGCCGTTTATGACCTCGAGTTTAGCGGCAGGGGCGGTTCTAGGTGCAATTTTTACAATTTTCTGGGGGCTGCCTTTGGGACTTGAATCACTGCTTTCGGCTTTGCCAATTTTTGCATCGAGTTTGCCGTCACTGTCTTCTTTTTACTCAGAAAGTTCGGCAGCTTTTACTCAACTTTGGAATGTGACTGGTTGGAATGTCTTACTTTACTTAATGGTCTTAAACGTTGTGCCTCGCAGTTTGTACGAAGCCGCTCAGCTAGACGGGGCGAGTTTTTGGCGTTTATTTTGGCATCTGGCGCTACCGATGATGCGCCCCATGATTTTTGTGGCATTCACCATGAGTTTTTTGCGTGGCACACAGACTTCGGTTGGGCAGTGGTTTGGTCTGGTTTCAGATATTCGCAGTATTGATTTACCGACTTATATTATTCGCACTGCTTTTTGGGATGCCGATTTTGGCTTAGCCAGCGCTCAGACATGGTTGTTCTTTTTAGGCATCGCCCTGATTGTTTTTGTGTTCTATCAGCTTTTTGGGCGTAACTTTACCCTGCTCGAGACGACTGCCCTGCTCGAGTCAGACAATTCACCATTGCAGTTTTCTAAAGCCGCTCGGGTGGTGATGAAATTTATTTTACTGGCTGGTTTGGCATTGTGTCTAATTCCGATTTTTAACTTGTTACTCTCAGGTACACGCTCATACTCTGGGGCTTGGCTTGGTGTCGGCGATGCTTGGCAAGATAATTATGCTTTGTTGCTTGAGGCACAACCGACTTTTTGGCGTAATTTGTGGAACAGCACCTATATTGCCCTTCTTTCGACTTTGGGAGCGGTGTTGGTCTCGAGTCTAGCGGGTTTTGCTTTTGCGCTGCTCGAGTTTCGCGGTAAAGCCATTTTGTACGGTCTGGTGCTGAGTGTGATGCTCTTTCCAAGTTTAATGAATCTGATTCCAACGGCGGTCAATATGGCAATTTTAGGTTGGATAGACCAGCCTAAAGCAATTTGGGTTCCTGGGATGGTTTCGGCTTTTGGGGTGTTTTTGGTGCGTCAATATGTGCAGAGTGCTGTGCCAAAATCCTTACTCGAGGCAGCCCGAATTGATGGAGCAAGTGACCTGCGGATTTATGGACAAATCATGTTACCGCTCGCTCGCCCAGCCCTTGCCACCCTTGGTTTAATGACCTTTGTGACGGTTTGGAACAATAACTCGGTGGCTTTAGCCCTCTTAAAGTCGCCAGAACAGCAGATGGTTGGGCAGATTTTAGCCTATATGAATGCTAGAAGTGGTCTGAGTGGCGCATATTTGATTGGCACAGCCATCTCGAGTTTAGTGCCTTTATTGGTGTTTTTGGTCTTTGCGCGTCAGATTAGTTTAGCCTTAAATATCGCTGTAGCAACTGTGGCTGCGCCTTGGTGGGGGCGTTGGCAAACCCTTTGGGCAAATCGTTCTCGAGTGCAAGTCTTTGGAGCGCAAACCCTGCAAGGCGCGGATGGGGTCAGGGCGATTGGTTGCTTAATGGTGATTTTGCATCATTTGTGGCAGCGTTTTGATTCCAGACAGGCAGGTGCAGAACTTCAGTTTTTTGATGCTTTTTTTGAACAGGGCAGCGCTGGGGTCAGTGCCTTTTTTGTCTTATCTGGAATGCTGCTTTCAATTCCGTTCTGGAAAGCATACTTGGCACAAAAACCAATGCCAAATATGCTCGAGTACACACGGCGCAGGGCAGTGCGGATTGTGCCGGGCTTTTATGCCAGTTTATTGGTCAGTTTTTTATTGGGTTTATTTTTTGCGGTGGACGGTGAAAAAATTTGGTTGCGTTTACTGTCCGCCGCGACCTTTACCAGTGCTTTTTCGCATATCACTTTTTTTCCAGTCGAACTTAATGGTCCGCTTTGGAGCATTGGCTTTGAAGTCTTTTGTTATCTTTTAATGCCGCTTGGGATGTGGTTATTATTTGTGCAGTTCCCAAAACGTGGCTTTTGGTTTGCGGTGCAGTTTTGGCTTGGTTTATTAGGCATTGTTTTTGTGGCAAATCATCTGATTCTCGAAGGGCTTGTACCGGACAATGTAAATCGTGGTTGGGAGCATGGCTTAATTGGCGGCGCTAAATACTGGATGCCAAATTACAACGCGATTGGGATGTTTGCCCATTATCTGCTTGGCGTGCTGGCAGCCGGCTTTATTGTAGATCGCAAGAACCGTCAGGGCAGGGTCAGTGCAGCTTTTGATGGCGTTGCGTTGTTGGCGTTTATGGCAATGCTGGCACTGTTGTGGTTCTGGCGTGGAGCAGGGGATTTTGGCTCGAGTTTTCAAGCCCAGCCATACCGTTTTCCGTGGTTTCCTTTGACCATTGCAATTATGCTCGTCACTTTGCCATTTTCTCGAGTCTTAGGGCGTTTATTTGACAATGCTTTTTTTCGCCATACGGCAAAAATTTCTTTTGGACTCTACATTTGGCATTATCCGATTCTCGAGACGATTCGCTTGCTGCACAACCCAGATTTTCGTTACGGTGGTATTCAAAATCCACTCGAGTTTTTCTGGTTATCAGGCTTGGGCTTGGGTTTGGCGTATCTGGCGGCAACTTGGTCGTATCGGCACATCGAAGCGCCATTTCTCGAAGAAAAGACCCGAGGTTCTGCATAATCGCCATTTATTTTTGGCTTGATTCGCCAACTCTTGACAGCGCTTTCAACATCTGATAAAGTCCAGAACATTCAAGAAATCACCTCAAAGGAGTTTGTTAAGTGTCCCAAGCACGCACCTTAAATGATGTTGCCAAAATTGCGAATGTCTCGCCCAGTACGGTCTCGAGAATCCTCAACGGGACGGCTGTGGTCAGTTCAGACAAACGTAAATCAGTCGAAGATGCAATTGCTTCGCTGGGTTATCGTCCAAATGTGATGGCGCAAGCGCTTGCAAAAGGTCGTTCAATGATTATTGGGGTAGTGACCCAAGCCATCTCGAGTCCGTTTTATGGTGAAACCTTTGTTGGTATCGAACAAGGACTGGCAAACAGTGGCTATCACCCGATGTTTATTTCTGGGCATTGGCGGGCAGATGAAGAACGTGAAGCTGTGGATATTCTAACGGCACGTCGGTCAGATGCAATCATTATTCTTGGTGGAAATCTCGAGGATGAATACATCCTTAAAATGGCGAAATCATTACCAATCGTCACGGTTGGTCGGTCGGTTGAAGGTTTAGAACGCCAAAGCATTTACATCAGTCAAGAGGACGGAGCAATGCTTGGTATGCGTCACTTGCTCGAGTTGGGGCATCGCAAAATCGCCCATTTGGCAGGACCTAGCACGCACCGTGATTCAATTGAGCGTTTAACCGGTTATAAGGCAGCCTTAGCCGAATTTGGTATTGCTTACGATCCAGACCTTGTACTCGAGGGTAATTTTCAAGAACGCGGTGGGTTATTAGCCGCAGAATTGCTGCTTTCACGCCGCGCCGACTTTACGGCTATTTTTGCCGCCAATGACCAGACTGCAATGGGCGCACGTTTAGCCTTATTCCGCCGTGGTATCAGGGTTCCTGAAGACATGAGTCTGGTTGGCTTTGACGACCTTTTTGCCGCAGGATACACCACCCCTCCGCTAACAACGGTGCGCCAACCGGGCGAAGACATGGGGGCGGCGGCGGCGGCAATGGTACTGAATTTACTCGAGGGTCATCTTCAAAAACCGACTACCCTTACACCTAGCTTAATTCTTCGTGAATCTACATCACGTCTACGTTTTTCTTAAAGCCTTTTATTTAGTTTTTTGTGTCAACCGCAAGGAGGATATTTGATTAGCACCTCGTTATCTTGGAATTAAGCCCTCATTCACTCATTTGGAGGAACACCATGAAAGCTCGTACATTAGTTGCATTTGGTTTGGCAGCCGTTGCCATCACTGGTTTAGTCGCCGCTCAAGGTGGCATGAAAAAAATCTCTATCGCTGCTTTCCCAAGCCTCGACGAAGCCATTAAAATCGCCATGCCCGCCCTAAAAGCCAAGTTCCCAAACTACGAAATTGAACTGGTTGCCTTGCAATACGGCGATCATCACCAAGCCCTAACCACAGCCCTTGCAACCGGACAGGGTTTGCACGACATCGAAGCCGTAGAGATTGGTTTTGTTGGTAAATTTGCTGAAGGCGGCGGCTTAGAAGACCTCAACAAAGCCCCATACAACGCTAAACCACTCAAGAGCCTCTTTGTGGATTACACCGTTGGTCAGGCTACGGCTTCTGACGGTCGTTACATTGGTATGCCAGCCGACATCGGACCTGGGACAACCTTTTACCGCAAAGATATTTTAGATAATGCTGGTGTGACCGCTAACGACCTGACCACTTGGGAAGGTTACATTGCCGCAGGTAAGAAAATTCAAGCCAAAGACAAAAAAGTATTCCTGATTAACAGCGCTGCCAGCGCCGCAGGTCTAATCTGGCGCTCAAACATTCCAGCCGGCGAAGGTATTTACTTTTCTAAGGACAACAAAGTCATTGTCGGACCAGACAGCGCCCGTTGGGTCAAAGCCTTTACCATCGCTAAGCAAATCCGCGATGCTAAACTCGATGCCAAAATTGGTGAGTGGAGCAACGAATGGTACGAAGGCTTTAAGGGCGGGACTGTCGCTACCCAATTTAGCGGTGCTTGGTTACAAGGTCACTTCCAGAACTGGATGGCACCAGAAACCAAAGGATTATGGCGGGTTCAAGACTTGCCAGATGGCGCATATGCTCCTTGGGGCGGTAGCTTCTACACCATTCCAACCGCCAGCAAGAACAAAAAAGAGGCTTGGGACATCATCAAATTTTTGGCGATGGATCGAAAGCAACAAATTGCTGCTTTCAAAGGCAACGGCGCATTCCCAAGCCTGAAAGCCGCTTGGTCAGATGCCAGCTTTAACGAACCAGTACCTTTCCTTGGTGGTCAAAAAGCCCGTCAACTCTGGAAAGCTGCTGCCCAAAAAATCAAACCACTTGATGTCAATAAGTACGACAGTGTTGCCGAAACCATTGTCACAACTCAATTGACTGCGGTTCTCGACGAGGGCAAAGACATCCGTGCTGCTTTGACCGAAGCCCGTGCCGAAATCGAAAAACGCGCCCGCCGTTAAAATCATGACGTGCTAAAGAGGGAAGAAACTCTTTAGCACACCTCCTTACAAATTGTAGTAAATGTGAGGCTCGAGTCACTCGCTCGAGCCTGCTCTTCAAAGGACTTAAACGTGAAAAGCATGGTGGTTGAAAAAAATAGAGAATTTAATTTTGAACGTTTCTATACGCGCTGGCAACGTACCTTAGCGCCCTATGTGTTTATTAGCCCATTTTTTATTCTTTTTCTTATTTTTGGATTGTTCCCAATGATTTTTTCAGTCTACGTTTCCTTAACCAGTTGGGACGCGATTTCTGGTTTGGGTGGCATGAAATTTGTTAGTTTAGATAATTATATATTTTTATTTACCCAAGACACTGCTTTTTGGAATTCAGTCAAACAAACCGCTTATATTGCCCTTATTTCGGGTTTACCACAGCACTTAATTGCCATTCCGCTTGCCTTTATGATTCACACTGGCATGAAAAAAATGCAAGGCTTTGTGACGGCTGTTTACTTTGCCCCTTTCGTAACTTCGGTCGCCGCAATTGCGGCTGTTTTCGGCACATTATACTCGGAACGCAGTGGTGTCTTAAACTGGTTACTGCTCGAGGTTTTTAATAAGATTCCCGTATTGAATAACTTTGTGACCGATGAACCTGTGCGCTGGTTAGGCGACAGGCACATGATTCCAATTTCGATTTCGATTCTGGTGGTTTGGCGCTACACTGGCTGGAATACGGTGCTGTATTTGGCTGGTCTACAAGCCATTTCTGGGGATTTATACGAAGCCGCCGAAGTAGATGGGGCAAGTCGTTTTGAACGTTTTCGCTATATCACACTGCCGCTCTTGCGCCCAACCATGTTTACGGCGGTTACATTTACAATTATTGGCAATATGCAGTTATTTGCCGAACCATTCTTATTGGTCAATGCGGCTGGCGGAACTGGAAACGCGGGGCGTACATCAGTGATGTACCTTTGGGATAACGCTTTTAATAACTTGTTATTTGGTGATGCAGCCACCCAGACATGGGTTTTATTTGCGGTGATTATTGTTCTGACCATCATCAATAATCAAATCTTTGCCAAATTAAGGAATGATTGATATGCAAAAACTGACTTTTGGAAATGCACTTATTTACGGGCTAATCCTATTTGGTGGTTTGTTAATGATTCTGCCGCTTTACTTTATGCTGGTTTTTGCCACCCAAAGTAGGGAAACCATTTTTTCGTTCCCACCGCCACTGACTTTTGGCAGTTTTGAACAAATTGTCAGCAATTACAATGCCCTGATGACCATGACGGCTGGAACATTCTGGCGGGTCTTTTGGAACAGTTTTTACTTAGCCAGCATTGCCACAGTCACAACCATCTTTTTTTGTTCTTTGGCTGGATACGGTTTTGCAATGTATGACTTTAAGGGCAAAAATGCCTTATTTGCTGTGGTCGTGGCGACTCAAGCCATTCCAGCCGCTTTGAACCTGATTCCTTTTTATCTAGTGATGAATTTAATTGGTTGGATTAACCAGCCTAAAGCCCTGTGGTTTCCGGGCATGGCAAGTGCGTTTGGAATTTTTTTAACCCGTCAATATATTCAAAGTGCAATTCCTCGAGAACTGATGGATGCGGCAAGGGTAGACGGTTGTACAGAATTTGGGATGTTCTGGCGAATTATTTTACCGCTTATTCGACCTGCGCTTGGCACACTGGGCTTAATTACTTTTATTGGCGTTTGGAATGAATTTGTGTTGCAAAGCCTAATTTTTAGGAGTGCCGAAACTCGAACCCTTCAAACCCTAATTCGTGCCATTTCAGGTGGAACAACTGCCACCAACGTTGATTATGGTGGTTTGATGATGGGAACAGCAATCACGGTTTTGCCGCTTTTGATTATTTTTATTTTGACCTCAAGACAACTGATTTCTGGTTTGACCGCAGGTTCGGTCAAGAGTTAAAAATTGGCAGTGGCTCGAGCAGTCACGATGGAGCGTTTAGGCATGAAACGATTTGGGGTTTTGTTGTTTTTTGGGTGTCTTGCGCTATCTTCTTTTTCAATTGGTACGGCTAAGACACTAACCAGCCAAAGCACCAAGCTCGAGTTAGGCGTGCTTGGTACACCAATTCAAGCTGAAGCGGTCTCTGGTTTTAACCTTGGCAATATGATGAATATTGTTGAAAATAAAAAGGCGCTGCTCGAGTTACAACCGCGCCTTGTGCGGTTTCCGGCTGGTAATGTTGGCGATGACCAAGACTTGAACGCCTCGAGTATGCGAATTTTTGCAATTAACCTTAAGTTACTCGAGTTAAACGGGGTTGCGCCAAAAGTAATTATCCAAACCAGAGCTTTTCAGGGCGCTCGAGGCGACGGTAAAAACCGTACTGAGGATGCGGCAAACGCTGCGCGGTTGGCTTTTGAAAACAAGATAAAAGTGGATTATTGGAGCGTTGGCAACGAACCTAATTTATATGCCGTGACCAGAGGCGATAAAACGTGGACAAGCGAGAAATACTGCCAGACCTTTAAGGCACACCGAGCCGCTATTCTCGAGGTGCAGCCAAATGCCAAATTTGCAGGACCGAGTACCACAGGAGATACTGCCTTTCTTGCCGATTTTGTGCGTTTATGTGGCGATCAAATAGATGTTTTAACGTGGCATGTCTATCCAACCGATGGTCGGGCTACCGAAGATGCCGCGATTGCCAGTATTGCTCGAGTAGACACTGAACGAGAACAGTACATGGCACTTTGGAAAGACCCCGAAAAAAACCCTTTGGCATATCAAAAACAAATTGGTTTTGGCTTAACCGAATATGGTTTGTCGTACCGCACCGAAAGCAATAGGCACATTGGCGATCAACTGGCGGGACTCTGGGCTGCCGAAACCACTTTGCGAATGGCAAGCGCTGGGGCAACCTTGAACGCTTATTTTGCTTTGCAGGGCATTGGCGGACATGGCACACTCGATATTTCTGGTGTACCACGGGCAACTTATTATGCGTTTAGGCACTTAAAGCATTTTACTGGTCATGCCATAAAATTGAATTCTAATAATCCAAATTTATGGCTTCATGCAGCACAACAAGAAAATCGTTTGACAGTTATGGCAACTAACACCAGTTTGGCTTCGCAACTTCTCGAGACCAATTTGAACGGTTGGGAACTGATTGGTATTAAAGGCTTCACCGATGCTGTGGTACAAGCCGAAAAGCCTGATTTACGTTTGGCACTATCAGCCCAAATTGTTCTGCCAGCCCGTAGTTTTTGGCGCTTGGTATACCGCAAACCAGTTATCTTGCAAAAACCAGCGCCGCAATTGGTGACCCAGTGGCGTGAAGGCAATTTCCGAGCGCCTCCAGCCCCAGAGTTTAAGACCAAGAATTTTAGTGCGCCTTACCCAACCAATGCTTGGTGGGGTTCGCTCCTGTGGGAAAAGTTTTCTGGCGCGCTCATGGCACAACCTTTTGCCCTACAAGCCACTGCCAATGGCATGGCATTAAATTACCCGAAGCTCGAGGTAGGAGAGGAAGGCTTTACCACGCCGTTCGCACCGCATATGACAGTTGGCTTGACCAATCAAACCTTCTCTGATGCTCGAGTGGATGCTGCTAGTGATTTTGTGGTTCGCAGTGAATTTAAGAACGACCAGCAAGTGCTGCATTCTACTTTTGGACGAGGCTTACCTTTTGTTTGGTTTAGTGCCAATCAAGAAATAAAGCTATCGTTTCTCGAGTCACCTCAGATTTGGGCGCGTCCCTGCATTGAACTTGCTTGTGATGCAACTGGGTTACGTGTAGCTGGACGTGATTATCTAATTTTTACTTCGCAGGGTGCAAAATGGCGTGGTTCTAAGAATCAGCGATTTGTTTCAGGTGGTCGTTTAACGGTGGCTGCCTTGCCCGAAGAAGCCCAACAAAACCCAGAATTGCGACTCGAAGCCACAACCTTTTTAGCCCAGCATTTGGCAATACCAACCAATTCTAAAGTTTCATGGAATTGGGCTGGGCAAAGCGTAGAAACAACCCATCGGCTCGAGACCAGAAGCGGAACACCAATCATGGGTTTATACCCGCATCAACACAAAAACACCACACTCGAATTATCCAAATGGAGTTATATTTCGGCTCGAGGGCAGATTCGTTTGGCTGCCACCAATTCTTTTGTGACCAGTACACCATACACGGGGATTTTGCCAAACTTGCCGATTAGCCCAGATACAACGGCTCGAGCCGAAATCCGCACGGCATTGTTAGCGTTTATTGAACGTAAACAATTTTTTCCATTATCCCCAGAAAGCATTCGCATTACCGATGGGTACACTGATGCTCGTAATTTTGGGCGCTTAAGCCAAATGCTCGAGGTTGCCGAGCAACTTGATGAACCTGTAGCCGTGCAAACGTTGGTCAATGCCATCAAAGAACGGCTTGAAGAATGGTTTGACCCAGCCCCACCACATGCACTTTTTTGGGATGGACGTTGGGGAACAGTTATTCCAGTGCCAGCTTCACATGGAGCAGATTATCAACTCAACGATCACCATTTTAATTTTGGTTATTTTCTTCATGCGGCTGCCAGTGTTGCCGAACGCGACCCTACTTGGCTTAATAAACACCGTACTGTGCTTGATGTTTTGGCTCGAGAAATGGCAGCAGAAGAAAATGATGCTTCATTTACCAAAACTCATAACTTTGATGCTTACGCTGGGCATTCATGGGCAAGTGGTGATAACCGTGGGCGGATGCGCGGCGCAAATCAAGAATCCTCGAGCGAAGCGGTCAATGCTTGGGCGGGTTTAATTCGTTACGCTCAGGTCAGTCAAAACCCAGAATTACTCGAACGAGCCATTGGGATGTACGCCCTCGAGACCAATGCTGTTTGGCAGTATTGGTTTGCGGCTGGCAAAAACTTTCCAGCCACTTTTGCACCAACTGCGATTGGGATTCTTTGGGGCGATGGCGGACAGTACGGAACTTGGTGGACTAGCGTCAAAGGCGCAATTCACTTAATTAACGCCTTACCTTTGACTGGCGCAAGTTTGTATTTGGCTCGAGAACAGGGTTTTATTGCAAATAACTTTGCCAGTTTTTCCAAGGAGCGCTACTGGAATGACCTTTCAGCAATGTACTTGGCGCTTGGCAATCCGAGTCTTGGCAAAAGCCTGTGGAATCAAGAATTGCGTCCAGAGTTTGGTAATTCCTTGGTGCAGACACACCATTGGTTCTCGAGTCTGGAAGCCTACGGTGTGCCGAACCAAAAAATTTTAGCCGACACCGCCCAATTTGCGGTGCTGGAAAAAAACAACATCCGCACCTATTTTGCCTATAACCCAAGTTCAACTTTGCAAATCGCCACATTTTCCGATGGCGTGGTCTTGGAAATGCCACCGCACCGCTATGCACAAATAACAAAAGAGGTTAAACCATGATAAAAACAATCGAAAAACCAAGTATTTTAAGAAAACAATTCCCCAATAACTTTATTTGGGGGACAGCCACGGCTTCGTATCAAATCGAAGGGGCTGCCGCCCTCGATGGACGCACCCCAAGCATTTGGGATATTTTTGCCAAAACCCCCGGTAAAGTCAAAAATGGCGATACTGGCGATGTGGCGTGCGACCATTATCATTTATACCCATCAGATTTTGATTTAATGCAGCAACTTGGTTTTAATGCCTACCGCTTTTCGATTTCTTGGTCTCGAGTCGTGACTAATGGACGCGGTGCAGTCAATCCGACAGGCATGGCATTTTATGACCGAATTGTGGACGGGCTGCTAGACCGAGGGATAGAACCGTATGCCACCTTGTACCATTGGGATTTACCGCAAATTCTCGAGGATGCTGGTGGTTGGTTAAATCGTGACACTGCCGATGCTTTTGCCGAGTATACCGATGTTGTTACCCAAGCTCTAGGTGACAGATTAAAGAACTGGACAACCCTCAACGAGCCTTGGTGTTCGGCGTACCTAGGCTACGGAATTGGGATTCATGCGCCGGGCAAAACCGATTTTGCAGCTTCTTTACAAGCCACCCATCATTTATTACTGGCTCACGGGCAAGCCATGCCGATTATTCGTCAAAATGTACCCGATGCCCAAGCGGGTATTGTTCTTAACCCCGCTCCTGTGTACCCAGCAACTGACTCGGGTGAAGACCAACGCGCTGCCCATTTAGCCGATGGATTCCAGAACCGTTGGTACTTTGACCCCGTATTTGGACAAGGCTACCCAAGAGATTTAATCGAGCTATACGGCGCATATGCCCCCAAAATTGCTGAGGGTGATTTAGAAATTATGGCTGCTCCCTTAGATTTTATTGGCATCAATTATTACTCGAGAACCGTGGTCAAAGCTGCCAAAATACAAAATCAAGCCAGCCCAGAAGCCCTACTTGGTTATCAACATGTGTTTTTACAAGATGTTGAACGCACTTTTTTTGATTGGGAAGTGTACCCACAAGGATTGACCGATTTTCTAGTGCGATTACAAAAAGAATACAATCCCAAAAGTATCTTGATTACCGAAAATGGTGCAAGCTACTTTGACCGTCTCGAGAATAACGCCATTAACGACACTGAACGCACCCTATACTTCCAGCAACACCTACAAGCCAGTCTCGAGGCAATAGAACATGGTGCAAAACTAACAGGGTATTTTGCATGGAGTTTCTTAGATAATTTTGAATGGGCAGAAGGCTATGAAAAACGCTTTGGCATGACCTATGTTGACTTTACAACCCAGAAGCGAATTGTAAAAGAATCCGGTCTTTGGTTTAAGGGTTTTTTAAGCAGCCACGTATAAAGAAAATGCTAGACTACATTTAAGGAGTTACACCCATGATGCAAACACTCGAGCCGCCTACCTCCTTGGCAGTCATGACCCAAATCCAGAATCCAGTCTTAACGGGTTTTCACCCAGACCCAAGTATTCTTAGGGTAGGCGATGACTATTACCTTGCCACCAGCACCTTTGAATGGTTTCCCGGAGTGCGGATTCATCATAGCCGTGACCTTGTGTATTGGCGCACGATTAAGCCACCTTTGCGTCGCTCGAGTCAGTTGGACATGCGTGGAAACCCGAATTCATGTGGAATTTGGGCACCGTGTTTAACCCATGATGGTGAAAAGTTCCATTTGATTTACACCGATGTCAAAACTTGGAATTCTGGTCCATTCAAAGATTCACACAATTACTTGGTCACGACAACCGACATCCACGGGCAGTGGTCAGAGCCGATTTACTTAAATTCCAGTGGTTTTGACCCGAGCCTTTTTCATGATGACGACGGACGAAAATGGCTGGTCAACATGCGTTGGGAACACCGAGCGGGCAAAAATCAGTTCAGTGGGATTTTACTCCAAGAATATGACCCGAAAAGCCAGAAATTAGTTGGTGAAATTAAAAACATTTTTACTGGCACTCCAATCGGACTGGTCGAGGGTCCCCATATTTATAAACGCAACGGTTGGTATTACTTACTCACCGCCGAGGGCGGCACAAGTTATGAACATGCTGTAACCTTTGCCCGTTCAAGAACCTTGGACGGAGATTACGAAATTCATCCTCAAAATCCAATCCTGACCTCATGGGAAAAACCAGACTTAGAGCTTCGTAAAGCTGGACACGCCTGTTTGGTACAAACCCAGAACGGCGAATGGTACTTGGCGCACTTATGTGGTCGTCCGCTCGAGCCGAACAACCAAAGAGGTTTCTGCCCACTGGGACGTGAAACTGGGTTACAAGCCATGGAATGGCGTGATGATGACTGGTTGTACGTTCGCGGCGGTGGCAACAGCCCACACAGCCAAGTCCCAGCCCCGCGCCTCGAGCCGCACCCTTGGAAGTCCGCACCTGCTCGAGATGACTTTGACCAAGCCGAACTGAGTTTGGATTGGCAGAGTTTACGCACTCCGACTGACCCAAGTTGGTTATCCCTGACTGAGCGCCCGGGTTTTTTGCGTTTATACGGGCGTGAAAGCCTGATTAGCAACCACTTTCAGAGCTTAATCGCTCGGCGCTTACAAGATTTTTCTGCCACTGCCAGCACCAAACTCGAGTTTAACCCCACCGATTCACAACAGATGGCTGGACTTGCGATGTTTTACGACAGTCAGCATTGGGTGTATTTGCGGGTCTCAAAGGACGAAATTCTAGGTAAAACCCTGAGTATTCTGGTCTTGGATGCGGGTGTTTATTCCGAGCCACTGGCGCAAGAAGTTGCCATAGAAGGCGCGGTGTATTTACGGGTTATTGTCGAACGCCACAGCTTTCACTTTGCTTACTCGAGTGATGGCGTAATTTGGACGCGAATCGGCGGGGACTTTGAAACCTACAAACTGTCCGACGATTACTGCAATGGGTTATCATTTACAGGTGCATTTATTGCCCTTTGTGTCCAAGATTTGGCTGGCACAAAATTACATGCCGACTTTGATTACTTTGAATACCAAGCCGCTAGTTAAGAAAGGAAACCATGTCCGAACCCGTTTCAATAGGCATAGACTTAGGCACAAGTGGGGTAAAAATTATTGCCGTCACCACCCAAGGCGTAAGGGTTGCCGAAAGCAGCGCCACGTACCCCCTCTTGACCCCCCATCCCGGCTGGACTGAACAACACCCCAGCGATTGGTTAGAAGGGGTTAGAACTGCCCTAAAAGCCCTGACAAGCCAACTCGAGAACAAGTACACCCCTATTGCGATTGGTGTGGCTGGACAAATGCACGGCGCGGTATTTCTAGACTCGAGCCTGAAGGTGATTCGTCCCGCTCCACTTTGGAACGACCAACGCACCAGTGCGGCTTGCCAAGAAATCGAAGCTGCCATTGGGCGTTCAGAACTGATTCAACGCACGGGCAATCCTGCCGTGACAGGTTTTCAACTGCCTAAACTGCTTTGGTTACGCACCAATGAACCCGAACATTACGCCAAAGTACGCCATGTTTTACTGCCCAAAGATTACCTCAATTTTGCTTTAACTGGTCAAATCGCTTCTGACCCCTCGGATGCCAGTGGGGTTGGCGCACTCAACCTTGCCAAACTCGAGTGGGACAGCGATATTCTTAACGCCTTAAAACTAGACTCGAGCCTCTTTCCAAACATTCAAGCCTCACATAGTGTGGTTGGGCAACTGACCAGCACTTGGGCGCAAGCCACTGGACTGCCGCTTGCAATTCCTGTAGTGGCTGGGGCTGGCGACAACGCTGGCGCACAAATCGGTTTAGGGGTCTCGAGCAAAAAACCGGGCTTAGGCAGTGTTAGCCTTGGTACAAGCGGTGTGATTGTTGTGCCGCTCGAGCAACCGATTTCTGAACCCAACGGACGGGTTCATTTATTTTGCCACGCCGACGGTGGATACTTTTTCTTGGGTTGTACCCTCAGTGCGGCTGGGAGCTTGCAGTGGTTCAGAGACACCCTTGCCAAGAATGTTCCATTTGATGAATTGATGCAGGAAGCTGCCAATGTGCCTAGCGGCTCGGACGGCGTGACCTTTATGCCCTATTTGGCTGGAGAACGCAGCCCCCACTTAAACCCAGACCTGCGTGGTGCATGGTTAGGCTTAAGCCTCGCCCACACTCGAGGACACATGACCCGCGCTATTCTTGAAGGGGTCGCTTTTAGTCTGCGTGAAACCTTAGAGGTGATGAACCCAATTGCTAAAGCTGAAAAACTCCTGTCAGTTGGTGGCGGTACACGCTCTAACCTTTGGCTTGGCATTATTGGCAATGCGCTTGGTGTGCCACTCGAGAAACCCGCCCTTGAGGAAGGACCCGCTCGGGGCGCTGCCATTCTTGGCTTGGTCGGGGCTGGGGTGTACCCCAGTGTAGCCAGTGCGCTGGAAGCCACCGCGCCAAGTTCTACGCCAATCAATATTGTTCATGACTCGAGTTTAGAAGCTGCTTTTGCCCAATATAAAAAAGGATTTGCTGCCACCCGCTCGATGATTTGAATGACCACAAGTGACATGTTAGACTCAGCACCATGATACGAGGTGTACGCGGCGCAACCACCGTCAAAGAAAACAGTTCAGAAGCTATTTTTGCAGCAACCAAAGAATTACTGGTCGAAATGCTTGGTGCAAATAACATCTGTCAAAATGCCAACACCCCAACACTGGAAGAACTAGAAGAAGTGTGCAGCATTATTTTTACTGTAACACACGACCTAAACGCCGCTTTTCCAGCCGAAGCAGCCCGCAACGGACTGGGTATGAAATTTGTGCCACTCTTAAACGCCCTCGAGATTGACGTACCCAACCGTTTAGCGCGAGCCATCCGAGTGATGATGCACATTAACACCACCAAAGCCCAACGTGAAATTAAACATATTTATTTGCGTGGTTCAACGGTGCTGCGTCCAGACCTCGAGAGCGCCCAGTGATTACGGACGTTCGTATCTGTGGCTTCGCGGTACAATACAAACCATGAAAGCCCCAAACTTCAACTTACCCGACCAAAACAACACCCTGCACACCTTAAGCCAGTACCAAGGACATTGGCTGGTGCTGTACTTCTATCCCAAGGATGACACTCCGGGGTGTACCAAAGAAGCCTGTTCTTTCCGCGATGGCTTGGGGAATCTCCAAGCCCTTGGTGCAACCGTGCTAGGAGTCAGTGCCGATGATGTGGACAGCCACGGCAAATTTGCCAAGAAGTACGAATTAAACTTTCCGCTTCTTGCCGATGCCAATGCTGAGCTTGCCAAAAGTTATGGGGCTTATGGCGAAAAAAACATGTACGGCAAAATCTTTACAGGCATTTTGCGCTATACCTTTTTAATCAATCCGGACGGCGAAATTGTTAAGACTTGGAAAAAAGTTCAAACCGAAACCCACGCCCAGGAAGTTGAAAAAGTATTGCGAGAGGCACAGCAAGCATGAATCCCGAGACTGGATTTTTGGAAAGACTAAAAGAACAAGCTGGAATAAAGGCTGTTGACTACATAGAAACTGGCATGACGGTCGGCTTAGGCACGGGCAGCACCGCTAAACACGCGATTCTCGAGTTGGGACGGCGCTTAAAAGCTGGGCATTTAGCCGATATTATTGGGGTTGCCACCAGTCTCGAGTCAGAAAAACTGGCGCTCGAGTGCGGTATTCCCCTTATGGAACTTTCGGCAGCAGGGGTAGACCTTGCGATAGACGGCGCAGATGAAATAGACCCAAATTTAGAGTTAATTAAGGGCGGCGGCGGGGCGTTGGTGCGCGAAAAACTGGTCGAGTTTAATGCCAAACGTTTTATCGTCGTAGCAGACCACAGCAAACTTGTGCCGTACCTTGGTTATAAATGGGCTGTACCGGTCGAGATTATGCAGTGGGGTTCTCGAGCCACGATGGTTAAACTAGCAGATATTGCGCCGCAAGTCCAAGTGCGTTTAAGAATGCGGGATGGACAAGCAGTGCTGTCGGACAATCATAATTTTATTGCCGACTGCAAATTTAGAGAAATTCTCGAGCCTAGGGAACTCGATGCGCGAATGCGCCATATCCCCGGTGTGGTCGGTACTGGTTTATTTGTCGGTTATGCCGATATGGCAATTATTGCTGGATTAAACGGACTCGAGATTTTTAAGCGCTAAACTGAATACCTGCCTAGATTTTTCTCGAGTAGCCCACGACCCACAAATTTAAGCTCTAAGTGGGTCATTCGTCTAGGAGGAAAGAGGCAGTTTCTTCAGCTTAGAATCAGTTAGTGATTGTAGACTCTGTGGTATGAGTTACTGTTTCACCAAAAAAAGTTGTTGCGCTCTTGCCTGAGTTTCGTATTCTGGTTGCCGACGATGAACCACGGATTCGCAGTTTTTTGCGACGTGGACTGAGCTTAGAAGGCTACGATGTCCTCGAGGCAGATTCTGGCGTTACGGCTGTCGAACTGACCCGAATTGCTAAACCAGACCTGATTATTCTTGACTGGATGATGCCCGGTATGGATGGTCCAGAAGCCCTGCGGCAAATTCGCAAGGCTGGCAGTATTATTCCGATTGTTTTTATGACTGGTCGAGATGGTTTGGCAGAAGAAGGCATGGCGCTAGGGGCAACTGATTATTTTCATAAGCCGATAGAGTTTATTTTGCTGCTCGAGAAGATAAAAACTTTTTTACCAAGTAAACTTATTCTGGCATAAGCGGTAAGCGCAACACCGCCGTCGTGCCAACCCCAACCGAACTCTCGAGCCAAAGTTTGGCGTGGTGCTGTTCGGCAATCCAGCGAGCAATTGGTAAGCCAAGCCCTGTACCACCCGTCTGGCGTGAACGCGAAGTATCGGTGCGGTAAAAACGTTCAAAAACCCGCTCGAGTTCTTCGGGGGCAATGCCTTGACCACTATCCGAAACCCGCAATTCGGCGTGGTCGGTCTGGTGTTGCAAACTCAAGCTGACCTTGCCACCTTCGGGCGAGTATTTCATGGCGTTGTCGAGCAGAATCAGCACCAATTGCTTGAGTTTATTGGCATCGCCAAGCACCAAAGCCGACTCGATTGTACCCAGTTCGAGTTGATTTTGAACATCCAAGTGGGTTGCCCCTTTTAAGGTTTCTGAAACCAGCACTGATAATTCAAGTGGCTCGAGCCGTAGACCGTCGCCAGCATCGCCTCGGGCTAACGCCAGTAAATCGTTGGCGAGGTTTGCCAAGCGGGTGGCTTCACGGGCGCTGTCACTGATGGCTTCTTGGCGGTCTTGGCTGGGCATATTTGGGAAGCGTTCTAAGACCTCGAGATTGCCCTGAATAACCGCCAATGGAGCGCGTAACTCGTGGGCGGCATCGGCTAAAAAACGCTGTTGGCTTACAGCCAGCACGCGCAGTTTTTCTTTGGTTTCGGCAACCAAAATTTCGGTGTTGTGTCTTGCGGTGACATCACGAAAAAAGACCGTGATGCCGTTTTCGACTGGCACGACCCGAACCTCAAAGTGGGCGGACAGGGCTGGGTAATATGCCTCGAGGTCTACCGCAACCCGTTCGCTCATGGCTTTTTTGTAGCCCGTTTCAAAGACTGTACCAACACCTTCCGGGAAAACTTCCCAATGGTTGCGTCCCAACATACTTTGTACCGATTGCTGCGTCAAACGAGCGCCACTGGCATTGATGTACGTAATATTCCAGTCAAAATCTAGGGCAAGCAAGCCATCAGCTAGGCTTTCAAAAACCGTTTCGGTCTGGCGTTGTAAACGCTCGCGCTCGAGTTCGGCTCGTTTTAAGGCATCCATCTCGAACAACACCAGCACTGCGCCATCTATTTGGTTTTCGAGGCTGTAATAGGGACGAACCCGCAATAAAAACCAGCGCCCATCGCGGTCGCGGATTTCATGGTCGGTTGCTTGGTGCTGCTTAATCACTGCTAAAACAAGTTCTTCTAAATTGGGCAAGTTTAACAGATGACTCAGCCGACTGACCGGCTGCCCAAGGTCGCTGCCACGCAGTCCCAAGGTGCTTTCGGCTTGTGGGGTAAAACGTTGCACCGCCAAGTCCAAACTGACCGCCACAATTGCCAGTTCGGCACTGGCTTGAAAATTGGTCAAGACGGTATTTAAGCGCCCCAATTCGCTGTTGCGGGTGGTCAGTTCTTCGTTTAGAGTCTGCATTTCTTCGTTGGTGGACTCGAGTTCTTCTTTGGCGGTCTCGAGTTCTTCGTTCAGGCTTTGGAGTTCTTCGCTCGAGGATTGCATTTCGGCATTGGTGGCTTGGAATTGTTCGCTTTCGTCTTCGTTTTGGCGCTGGATAAAACGCAGGTATTCGCGTGAATCTAAGAGTTCGCGGTTTAGGTCTTCGATTTGGCGGCTTTGGGTTGGCGGCTGGGGGTCGGTTTGCGGTATTTCTGGCAAGGCTGGCAAAACCTCGAACAGCACCAACAGACAACCGGGTTGTTTTAGCGGCTGTACCTCGAGATTGATGCTGCACAGTTGCCCATTGTACGGATAGCTGATGTTTTCGTGGCGCACGACCCGATTTTCTTGGCGGGCTTGTTCGGTCAAACGGCGCAACGGCAACATTAAGCCTTCTCGAGCCATCTTTAAGAGGTTAAAAGTGGCTTTGCCGCTCGGGGCTTCTAAGAATTGACTGGTCGAGCCACGAAACTGCACCACTTCGAGCGCATCATTGACCACGACACTGCTTGGGGCATAGCGCAAAAGCAATAATCGGTCCACTTCGCGCCCTGTCTGTAGGTTGGTGGTGCTAACCGCTAAAGCGCTGGGTTCTTGTTTACTAGACAGCACTTTGACCATTCGCCCCTCGGGTTTTGGAATCCGAGAACTAACCGCACGCTTGGTATAAAACCGACATCGGGTATCCAAGACCGTAAATAAATCGGCAAAGCGCCCGACGGTTTCCGAAGCACCAAGCAACAGCACCCCGTGTGGTTTTAGGGCATAATGAAAAGTTGGAATCACACGGCTTTGTAGGGCTGGCTCGAGGTAAATCAGCAAATTGCGGCAACTGACCAAATCCATGCGTGAAAAAGGTGGGTCGGCAAAAACATTCTGTCTCGAGAAAATAACCTGACTACGCACCGCTTCGCTGATGCGCCAACCGTCTTTTTCTTGGCTAAAAAAACGTTTTAGGCGTTCTGGCGAAACATTTTCCAGACTGGTGTTCGAGTACCAACCTACTCGGGCTTTCTCGAGCATTGGGGCGTTTAAGTCGGTGGCAAAAATTTGCAAAGGCAGATTGATTTTATGTTGTGCCGTAAATTCTAAAAATGCCATGCCCAACGAATAGGCTTCTTGTCCAGTCGAACAGCCACTGACCCAGATTCGCAGCACATCGTCGGTGGCTCGGTCTTTAATCAGTTCGGGAAAAACTTTTTTTTGTAAGCACTCAAAAACGTGTGCATCGCGGAAAAAACTGGTCACACCAATCAATAAATCTTGGTACAGCAACTCGAGCGCCACTGGTTGGTCGCGCAGGTATTGGGCGTAATTTTTGGTCGAGGTCATCGAGTCAAGCAGCATCCGCCGTGCAATCCGCCGCCGAATAGTGGTCGAGCGGTACAAGGAAAAATCCACGCCTCGGGCATCGTGCAGCAGATGAAAAATACCTTCAAAGCTGTCTTCGTTAGCTGGTTTGGTGCTGGCTCGAGTTTTGGGCTTTGCTTGTCCTAAATACGGGTCTTTTGCCAAGCTGCTTAATTTGCCAGCAATCTCTTCGGGCGACAGCACAAAGTCCACCACCCCCGCCGCAATTGCACTGCGCGGCATGGAAGCTGAACGTGCCGACTCTGGACGCTGGGCAAAGGTAATTCCGCCGGCGGCTTTAATTGCTTCTAAGCCGACTGTGCCATCCGAAGCTGTACCCGATAAAACCACGCCGATTGCCTGATGCTGGCGGGCTTCGGACAAGGAGCTAAAAAATTCATTGATTGGCTGATGCAGTTCCCGCCCGGCTGGGCGCTTTAAGAGCCGCAAAACACCGCCTTTAATCACCACACTGACATTGGGCGGAATCACACAGACACAATTGGCGGTCAGGCTGCTGCCGTCTGTAATCTCGAGAACCTGCATACTGGTGGTACGGGCTAGTAATTCGCTCAGTAGGCTGTCATGGCTACGCTCGAGGTGTTGCAGCAAAACAAAAGCCATGCCCGTGTCTGACGGCAGCGCCTTTAGCAACTTCGAGAATGCCTCGAGACCGCCAGCCGAAGCGCCAATCCCAACCACCACGGGTAATTCTTTTGGTTTTTGCTTAACCACGCTACTCCTTGCGACTCTGGCTTTTCTAGCCTTGAGCGATGCTTGTGATGAATGGGTTTTGTGGTTGTTCACGCCCGAATAAGTGTATAAATCGTTTCTATTAAGAAATCAAATGTCACAGGTTTGACCAAAAATCCATCGGCTATCTTGGCTCTTTGCCTGTCTTCTGGTTCGTCTCTGCCAGAAACCACAACCACTTTTGGGCGAGGCTCGAGTTTTAATAAATGCTCTAAGGTAGCAAAACCATCGAATGTACCCGGCATCATCAGGTCAAGTAAAATTAAATCTGGTCGGGTTTCGAGGGCAATTTTTAAGCCTATTTCGCCAGTTTCTGCGATTTCGACCACAAAACCAGCTAAACCAAGTCCACGCTGCATCAGACTTCGCATTCTGGGTTCGTCATCAATCACCAAAATGCGGTATTGATTCACAATCTTCCAGAAAAGCTCATGGTTACACTCTACACCTCATGTAAAGTTTTAGCAAAAAAACTCTAAAACTTTAATAAAGAAAAAGCCGACCGAGATGTAAAGGATGCTGACTTAATTGCCGTTGAGCATTATGAAATCGCTGGTTATGGAACAGTCTGTGCTTATGCCAAGCGACTAGGTGACAAAAAAGGGGCAGAGACCCTGCACCGAATTGCCCAAGAAGAAGGCGATACCGACCAAAAGCTAACCGTCCTTGCCGAGCAGGTTATCAACCCAGCCGCAATGCAGTAAAATAAATGCAGTCAATTAACTTGTCTACTTGAGACAAGTTAATTTTTATGTCAAAAGTTTATGTACCGCAATTCTCAACCGCTAAGGAACTGTCCAAGAATAACTTCCTGATTTCAAATAGACCAAAAACAGACAATTGGTCACAGGGCGGACACGGGGGTCCGCCCCTACCTGACGTATTTTTATGGATTTTGTAGGGACAGACCCCTGTGTCTGTCCT
>JANNVX010000014.1:0-112077 GCA_031414595.1 Deinococcales bacterium | reverse complement strand
TTGGTCACAGGGCGGACACGGGGGTCCGCCCCTACCTGACGTATTTTTATGGATTTTGTAGGGACAGACCCCTGTGTCTGTCCTGCTAGGAAACAATGTTTCATCATTTCCAAATAGGGAAGTTATTTACGGACAAATCCTTACTCGACGGAACTCTGGATACTTAGGAGCTTCAAATAATTGAAGCCGAAGCTTTTGTATCCACTTAAACCAAAACGCTAAAAATTTCATCTTTAGTGTCCTAATATCTGACTTAAAAATAACTTAGCGCGGTCTGTTTTTGGGTTGTGGTAAAAATCATCTGGGGTACTTTCTTCAACCACTTGCCCTTTATCAAAGAACACAATGCGGTCGGCGACTTCCCTTGCAAATCCCATTTCGTGGGTTACACACATCATCGTCATGCCGCTACGAGCAAGTTCTTTCATTACATCCAGCACTTCTTTAATCATTTCGGGGTCAAGCGCCGAAGTCGGTTCGTCAAACAACATGATTTTGGGCTGCATGGCTAATGCCCGTGCTATCGCTACCCGTTGTTGTTGTCCTCCGCTTAACTGTCCCGGAAACTTGTCGGCTTGTTCTGGAATCCCAACCCGCTCGAGCAGGGTGCGACCAATGCTTTCAGCTTCGCTTTTTTCCATTTTCTTCACCCGCATTGGCGCAAGAATAATGTTTTGCAGCACACTCAAATGCGGAAATAAATTAAAGCTCTGAAAGACCATTCCAACATCGCGCCGAATCGCATCTATATTGCGAACATCGTTAGAGAGTTCAATTCCTTGAACCATAATTTTACCCGTCTGATGTTCCTCGAGCCGGTTAATACAGCGTATAAAAGTGCTTTTGCCACTGCCAGAAGGTCCAATCACCACCACCACTTCACCGCGTTTAACCTCGAGATTCACGTCTTTAAGCGCCTGAAACTGCCCATAATACTTATTGACTTTACTGGCTTCAATCACAACAGGAGCATTCGATAGGTCTTTGATTGGGTTGCTCATGGGTCTCCTTTTGGGCTAGTAGCTACTAGCTAGTAGCTTCTAGCTTCTAGCTTTTAAGCTAATGACTAGCAGCTAGTAGCTATCTGTTCGTATTCAATTGTTTCTCGAGACTGCGTGCGCCACTGCTCATGGCGTAACTGAAGATAAAGTAAATAATGCTGATCGTGAAGTACAGTTCTTTGGCTGTGCCGATAAAATCTGGGTTGCTGCGAATGCTATCCGAGATTCCCGCCAGTTCTTTTAAGCCAATAATGTACACAAGGCTGGTGTCTTTGAACAAGCCGATAAATTGCCCGACCAAAGCGGGGAGGACGGCTTTGAGGGCTTGTGGCAGGACAATCAGGAGTAAGGTTTGCGTGCCAGTTAGCCCCACGGCTCGAGCCGCCTCGATTTGTCCTTGTGGAACGCTTTGCAGTCCGCCACGGACATTCTCAGCGAGGTAAGCAGCACTAAAAATGGTGATGCCAACCATGGCTCGAGCCACGGGGTCTATATTTGCGCCGCCGAGTAAAAGCGGCACGAATAATTGGGCAATAAAAAACACCACCACCAGTGGTGTACCGCGTACCACTTCGATAAACACGGTACAGATGGCACTGATAATCGGGTAATTGCTGGTGCGTCCGATAGCAAGGGCAACGCCAAGTGGAAAACTAGCCACAATGCCAACAATACTGAGCATTAGGGTTAAAAGTAATCCGCCCCATTCTTTGGTCTGGACTGCGCCCGTGCCGAAATCTACGGTGAACAGCAGCACTGTGACAAAGAAAATAACCACCCAAGCGATGTTCATGATTCGGCTAGGAATGGCAATTTGTCCAATAAAATAGCCGACAAAAACAGCCACGACCGCCGCAGGCACAAGAATGCCGCTCGGATGTCCGACTTGGGTGATGGCAGCAAAAAGCACGATGACTGCGCCAAAAATATACGTCCAGATTGGTAATTTTGCGCCTCGAGACAACGAACCCCAATGCAAACCAGAGGCGGCACAAACCACGATTAAAGCTGTCCAGGTGCGCCAGAGTTGCTCGGTGGGAAACGAACCAGTCATTAAAATTCGGAAATTGGCGGGAATCACATTCCATTTGGCTTGGGTAAATGCCCAAATACCCAGGCTTACAACCACCCAGATAATCAGCAAACCCGTCAGTACCGTCAGAATTGAATTTGTGGTGTTGGAGAACAAATTTTCTTTTGCCCAGAGTTGCCATTTTGAATCTCGAGATGGCGGGCGGCTGTTTGTGGCTTGCATACTCACCTCGTTTTGAGTTTGGTGGCGCGGTTATAGGTGTTGACAATCGTGGCGATGGTTAAGGACAAGACCAAGTAAATTCCACCAGCGATGACCATGGTTTGCAGGTTCTGTCCGCTTTGGTTGCCTGTGGTGTTTAAGACATTCAGCACATCGGAGTAGCCAATTGCAACTGCTAAACTCGAGTTCTTGGTTAAATTTAGGTATTGATTGCCAAGTGGTGGAATCATCACCCGCAGGGCTTGTGGCAGAATAATCAGTTGCAACGTTTCGGCGTACCCCAAACCCAAAGCTCGGGAGGCTTCCCATTGTCCTTTATGAACACTTTGAATACCTGCTCTGGTGATTTCTGCGATAAACGAACTGGTATAAACCACTAAACCAACCAATAGTGCTGTAAATTCTGGGGAGATTGTTAATCCACCGTTGACTCCGAAATTACCGCGAATCGGTGCGCCATACTCGAGCGGTTGCCCAAGCGCAAAGAAACTAAGCAACAACACAAGCACCCATGCCCCAAAACCAAATTGTCCAGCAGGGACAGGTTTACCACTTTTGTTGCGTTGAATCGAAAAAAATGCAAAGACAGCTAAGCCAATAATAACTGCCAGAATCGTGAATGGAAAAAAGTTAATCGCATCTGGTTTTTGCACCATCCAAGGCATGGCAAGCCCCGAGTTCGACAGGTACACACCCGCTACGGGTTGCACATTGCTAATCGCGGGGAGTTGCAGTATCACAATAAAATACCAAACCACAAGCTGCACCAAAAGCGGTGTATTGCGAAGAATTTCGACATAGACCAGTGCCACTCGGTTAAGTAACCAATTACTCGAGAGCCTTGCAATACCAACCAGTACACCAAGCAGGGTTGCCAGCACCATGCCAACTATCGCAATTCGCAGGGTGTTATACAGTCCAACCAGAATCACTTTAATAATGTTGTCGTTGCTCGAGTCGTAAGGCACACCAAAAGCCGTACCTTCGGCAACTTGGAACCCGGCGGTTTGATTGACGAACCCAAAACCAAAACTCAAATCTTGTTTCTTTAAGCCAACACTAACATTGTTAATTAAAACCAGAACTGCGGCAATCACTGCCGCCAAAAAAACCACTTGGGCAATAACCGCTATTTTTTTAACATCACGATAAAACGGAACAGCCGCTTGTTCGGACACGACACTAAGCTCTGACAAAAGAAACCTCCACGGGATAAAAACTCGAGGAAGGAGCAGTGTCTTTTTTCTCCTCCTCTGCCTTAAAACGAGAGCGCCGACAGTTTAAGGTGTCGGCGCTCGAGTGTCAGTCTTTAGCGGAAAGGTGGGGAGTACAACAAACCACCAGATTCGTAATTAGAGTTCAAACGACGCGGGAGGTTCAGTTTGGTTTTCGGTCCGAGGTTACGGTCATAGATTTCTTTGTAATTACCAACCGCTTGGATTACATCAGCAGCAAAGTCTGGGCTTAGTCCAAAGCCTTTACCGCTTGTTCCCTCGAGTCCAACAAAACGGCGCACAGCTGGGTCGGTGGTGTTTTTACGAGCGTCGCTAATGTTGCGGCTGTTGATGTCAAGTTCTTCGGCATAGATGGTGGCGTAAACGGTCCAAGCCACGACATCGCGCCATTTGGAATCATTTTGGGCAACAAAAGGAGCAAGTGGTTCTTTGGAGATAATTTCGCCAAGGATACGGTAATCGCTTGGGTCGGCAGAGGTGGCTTTGCGGCTGGCAAGACCAGAAGCATCGGTGGTGACGGCATCGCAGCGCCCTTGGTCAAAGGCTGCCATCACAAGGTTAAAGTCTTGGTAGGTCACGACTTTAATTTGTTGTTTGCGTTGTCTAAAGTAATCATTGATATTTTGTTCGGTGGTTGTGCCTTGGTTGGTGCAAACAGTTGCCCCGGCAAGGTCTAAAATGCGTTTGGCTGGGCTGTTGGCTTTAACCATCACACCTTGACCATCGTAAAAATTAACGGGTCCAAAATCCACGCCAACATCACCGTCACGGCTCGAGGTCATGGTGGTGTTACGGAAAACCACGTCTACTTCGCCGCTTTGAATCGCCGTAAAACGAGCGGCGGCGGTCAAGGAAACAAAGTCTACTTTGCTCGAGTCGCCAAGCACAGCCGCTGCTACACCACGGCAAAAGTCAACATCAAAACCACTGTATTTGCCGCTTGTGTCTAAAAAGCCAAAGCCGGGGACAGTAGCATTGACTCCGCAAATCAGTTTACCGCGTTTTTTCACGGTCTCTAAACGGCTGGTGCTGCCTTGGGCGACACCAAATCCAAAGTGGGCGATGCTGGTGGCGATACCTGCGATGGCTAATGCTCCGATAACGAATTTCTTGTGCTTCATCCCTACCTCCAAAAAATAAAACTGCGTTTACTTCCAGACATGGTGTCCAAAGAATGTACTTATTTTGATGCAGTCGAGGCAGAGTATACGGGGCAGATTTGATTTTGCAAAGAGCTTCAGACTGAACTCGGGTTTAACTACAAACGTTCGTTAGTATTTTGTGTCAATTATGTTGCAAATAAGTCGTATAAACTTCATGCCATTTTGCCAATTGGTCGTAGCATTCTATAGCAGTACACTAAGCCCATGCGAACTGACTTGACCATTCCCGAAGCCGTGGCTGCACTGCTTGCGGTACTGCCCAAACTTAAACTCGAGACTATACCACTGCTTAAAGCCACAGGGCGGGTACTGGCACAGGATTTAAGCAGTTTGGTGGATCACCCAAACACCAACGACAGTGCCTTGGATGGTTTTGCAGTCATTCTCGAGGACACATTGCACGCCACCCCCAATCACCCTGTGCGTTTACAAGTGATTGGTGAAGTTGCGGCTGGGGCAAAAGCATTCTCGAGACCACTTCAATCTGGTGAAGCCCTAAAGGTTTTTACAGGTGGAACTGTGCCAAGTGGGGCAACGGGAATTGCCATGGTCGAACACACAACTCGGGATGGCGAATCGGTGCTACTGCATCAGCCCGCCGTGCCGGAAATTAGGTTAAAAGGACAAGACCTCGAGACTGGCAAAATGTACTTACCAAAAGGCACACGCTTAAACGGCTCGAGCTTGGCATTGGCAGCCGCCATGGGACATGGGCTACTGCCTGTTTTTGAACCTCCACGAATTGCCATTTTAAGCACAGGTGACGAAATTATTGAACCGGGGCAAGCCCTGTTTGAAGGCGCAGTGTACAATGCCAATAGTTATGGATTGGCTGCCAAGTTGCTCGAGATGGGCGCAGAACCGATTTTACTACCCAAAGTAAAAGATGACCTCGAGAATACCCGAACCGCGATTTTATCGGCTCGAGACGCGCATCTTGTCCTAACCATTGGCGGGGTTTCGATGGGCGAACGCGACTTTGTGCGAAAACTCTTAGAAACCGAAGGCAGGATTGATTTTTGGCGCATCAAAGTCAAACCCGGTGGTCCACCGATTTTAGGTGATTTACACGGCGTTAAGGTTTTTGGTTTACCGGGTAATCCAGTCTCGAGTTTGGTGATTTTTGATGTCGTGGTCAAGGCTGCACTATTTGCTTGGTTGGGGATGCTCGAGCCAGCCTATGAAACAGTTTTTGCCAAAGCCAGCACACCGTTTAAGAGCGCTGGGGCTAAACAAGGGCTTTGGCGAGCCAGTTTAACTTGGGATGGCACTCATTACAGTGTCGCGGCTTTTTCTAATCAGAGTTCACAAGTGCTTCGCAGTTTAGTGCAGAGTAATGCCTTAGCGGTTGTGCCACCCCAAGAATCTCGAGAAATTGGGGACTGGCTCGAGGTCTTACGGCTTTAGAACTGGCTCGAGGTCATAAAACCTTTAAGCTGTAATTTTAGGAATCTTTAAGTGTTATGCTTTTCAATCATTAGGTACTTTCAAGATTTTAAGGATACACTTTGATGAGATGGTCAGAATTTATCTATCAAGGGCGTTCTTTTAGCTTACTGCATCTTGACCAATTTGACCATATTTTTTTGCTTTCAGATAGCAGTTCTCACTCTGTCACTGTTCGCTTTTCGCACCACTGTTTTACCGAACATCCAAACCCAGCAGATGATCCCAATTTATTGTTTGTGATTGCTAAAGAACAAAGAACCTTTGATTTTAAGCGCTGGCAACTTTCGCAATATCTCCCTGATATTATCAAGTCTCTCGAGACACGCCATATTTCGCACACCGACCACCAGAGTTTTTTCACCGTTGAATTGATCAATGAGCAAGGACAAACACAAAACTACGAGGTTTATTTTGAAGTCACCAAGGACACCAAGACTAAACGCCTGTACTTGACTGTCAAAAGTGCTTATCTTCGAGACCCCAACCGTGCTACTTACCGCCCCAAGTCCCGCAAAATTCGTTTAATTGTGATTCTGCGAAATGTACAGCAAAATAAGCCGATTCGTAGCCAATAAGAAAGCCCGCTTTTAGGCGGGCTTGTACCTTCCCTTGTGTCTTGACGTATTTCCAGACCGGCTGGAAACCTTTACAGGCGCACACTAGAACCTTCGCAAGCGAATTAGGGGTTATATTCTAGCCTTATTAGTATAGCAGATTTTTTAAGTTTCATAACAAAGCACTAAACTCCCAAATGCCCAAAGTCATACTTTTGTTACGCTAACTGTAACGCCCATTATTTAGACTTCCTAAGTCTAAATGTTGGCTTAAGGTCAAAAACTTAAAATGGGTTTACAATGATAGGCGAATTTCAATGGAGGTTTTATATGAGGGGATGGTTGTCGAAAATCGTTTTGGGTGCAGTTGCACTAGTAGGGAGTGCGGCTCAGGCTCAGAATTTACCACCAGAGTATTTTGATGCGATTATTAAGGCTTCGGTGCAGTTCGTTTGCTTTGATTCGGCAGGGAAGGGACTCTGGCAAGGCTCGGGAAGTTTTATTGGACGTGAAGGAATCATACTCACCAATAATCATGTGGTTGCCAATGAGACCAGCAATCAACTTTGTCCAGTTCTTCGGATTTCAATGATGAAAAACGAAGACCAGTCGCCAGAGCCACGGTATATCGGCAGGGTGATTGCCCGTCTGCCGAATGTAGATTTGGCATTGGTGCAAGTTTCTACCGATTTACGTGGCAATCCAGTACCAGCCGGAACTCGTTTTCCTTCTGTTCCTCTGGGAGATTCTAATGCGGTGCGGATTGGTGAGCGGATTTTTAATTTTGGTTTCCCAGACATTAACGGCACGTCCGAAACGATTACCGTCTCGAGTGGTAGCGTTAATGGTTTTTTAGAAAATCGCAACTTAATGAAACACGATGCGCTCTCGGGTCCTGGCGGTTCGGGTGGTGGGATTTACAATTTACGCGGCGAACTGATTGCTGTGCATAGTGCAGGTGTGTCTGGCAATAACAACACACGGCAACCCTTGGGCAGACCTTTAGTGCTTGGTTCACAGATGATTCAACAAAATGTACGTGGTTTTGGTGAACCGTGGACGACTCAACTCGGCACGGGGTTTACCGCCCCTGTGGTCGTTCCAGTCAATACCAATCCAACGGGTACATTTCAACCGCCACCGTTACCAGTCAATCCGCAACCTGTGCAACCCGTCACCAATAACCCTGCTGGCGCTCCAAATTTTCCACCAAAACCCAATGAAACTTGGACAGTGGTTTTGGATGGGCTTGCCCCTTGGACACTGAACTTTACCAAACTCGATGAAGACAACGACCCAACAGGCAATGCAACTCAAAACGGCGTGAAAACCGATACCTGGGCTTTTCAAGATGGAGGAAAATTCGTTTTCCAGATGGTTGCCTCTGATCGTTCAGGTTCATATTTTTGTGATTTTACTCGTTTACAAATCAGTGGGAATGCCTTTATTGGTGGGAATTCAAGACGTTCAATTCGTAATCCCAACGGTGGCGGAAATACGGATACTAACCTTGGTACTTCTTGCGTGGCTGCTTTTGGCTCGAGTGTTCAATTGGCTGGTAATCAACCAATTCAACCACCTGTTATTCCGCAAGCCTTAACCGCCAGTTTTCCACCTAAACCTGGGCAGACTTGGACAATGACCATAGACGGACTTGCACCTTGGACAATCAATTTTACCAAACTCGACTCCGATAATGACCCAACTGGAACTGCCACGCAAAATGGTGTGACCAAAACAGCTTTTGCTTTTACAGTCCAGAGCGGACAGCGTTATTTCCAAGTCTTTGATGCCCAAAGTGTCTATTATTGTGTCTTCCCAAATGCCGTTCAGCGCAACGGCTCGAGTTTAATCGGTGGGCAAGCATTCACTGCGCCGAAGCCAGAAGCCAATGCCACCAACATGAACCGAGCCTGTGTTGCCACCATCACTTCGGACAGTGCTGTACAAGCTCCTCCTGCTTTACCAGTGAGTCAACTGACTGCCAGTTTGCCACCTAAGCCGGGGCAATTTTGGACACTGACGATAGACGGACTTGCACCTTGGGCATTGAACTTTACCAAACTCGATTCCGATAATGATCCAACTGGCACTGGAACACAAAATGGTACTGCCAAACCAGTTTATGCTTACGTGCTGCAAAGTGGTGGGTTTCGTTTCCAAGTCTTTGATGCCCGTAACACAATTTATGTCTGTGACTTCCAAAAAAATACCCCAATCAGTGGCTCGAGTATTAACGGTGGTTCGGCTGGCACAGCCCCAAGTCCAGATGCGAACTTCACTTCTTTGGGTAAATCGTGTTCTGTGACGATCAATTCGGTGGCACTGTTAAGTAAAGCCGTTGGCGACCCAATGCTTCGGGCTGCTGCACCACTGGATTTGCTGTTTAAGTTCTAAAGTCTTGGCTCGAGAAACCCCGCCCTAAGCGGGGTTTTTTTATAAGGGTGTACTGGGGCTTGTTTTATCAATGTAAATAATTGCGTCAAAGTCGTCTGGGAGTACCGCTTCATAACTGTACCAATCGGGTTCAGGCTCACGAAAAGGCGGTAGGTTCTGCCCAACAATCTGTAAGCGTTTGGCTTTTTTTAACCAAGCCCCCAAAGGCATACTCGAGCGGCGCAAATCGAGCATAAAAATCGGGATATTGGTGGCTCGAAATAAGACCTCAAAACTGCCAATACCGGGGTTAGGCACACGTTGCACACTGGGGTTAGCAGCTAAACCAAGCATGGCTGCCGCGACAGTACGGGCTGGGTCGTTGGCATCAAGCAGTTGGGCATAAAAACTGCCTTCAAAGAACGCAAAACCCCAAACGCGGTACTTATCTTGGTACTGTTCACGCAAATAAGCCCCCATCGGTTTCCAGCCAAAGTGCATCTTTGGATTAAAGGTCACATGACCATTATGCGCCCAAGTGACAACTTTTTGACCTGTGGTTTTCTCGAGCCACGCCGCATTTTCTGCCATAAAAGCATCGCGGATAGTCACGGCTTCAAGTAAATCCTGCGTCACAAAACGGGCTTTGTAATAAGCATTGGCTTGCTCGAGAACCCGCACCATTTGTAGGGCAGTTTGGTATTCGTTTGGCTTAAAATTGCTTCGCCGATTTTGCAAAATCCGCCGAACTGTGTCTATTTGCACAGCACAGCGTTTTGCGCCGTTTTCGCCCGTAGCGCTGTAGCGTGCCACACTGAGAATATTACCCAAAGAAAAACGAATACAGCTTAGTAACTCGTCAGTTCGGGTAGCTTGGTCTTTGGCGCTGGTCTCGAGCCAACCTACCAGCCAATCCACGGCTGGCACAGGTTCTTGCATGTCAAAGCCCGTGAACGTAATTTTTTTGGTGGTGCTTTGGTTATAAACCCGCATCCACTGAATTAAACCAAGCACTTCTTCGGTGCGCCAAGCCCACATGATTTTGGCATACTGCTGCAATAATTTTCTAGCATCACCCGCCCCACCCAGCACATACTCGTTTAAGGCAAAACTGCTTGCCCAATTTGCTTCCATTGCAAAAACCCTAAAGTCGTGTTTGGTCACTAGAAACTCGAGCAAGCGATGCTTTGCCAAAAAGAATTCTCGAGTGCCATGAGTTGCTTCGCCCAGCCCAACAATTCGAGCCTCAGCAACCAAAGCCGAGACTGGCTCGAGGTCAGCAAAGCCATTATTCGCCTCTGCTGTTTTGAATGGAATCACATTTTCGCGTAACCAAGTCACTTCGGACGGCACACTTTGGGCTAAGGCAACACCAGCCAGAAGTACAAGTCCAAACAATAGTCTCTTCATGCTTATAGGTTACGCGAAAAACACGGCTCGAGTTCCACGGGGCTTGGGATTTAATAAAGTCTCTAAAAAATAGGAAGGAGACAAGACCTCCCATAGGTATCAACCTAAAAGTAAAAACTTTCAAGTATGCATAAAATCACAGTCAGTCAGCCCCTCTCCCGACTCGCATAGGCTCGCCACCCTCCCCCAAAACGCTTCGCAGGGGAGGGTTTTAAGTTTGGGTTTTGTTCTCTTAGAAAGTGTTTTTGGAACAGTATTTTTTGGTTTTGCTTGTCTCAAACCTAAATAGAAAACAAGCCGAACAACCCTCTCCCGCGCTTTTTGGCGGGATGAGGGTAACGAGCTTCAAGCGAGTTGGGTGAGGGTTGCACCAGTTCATAACAACTTACTCTCGAGAATAAGGTTTTGTTGTTCTTCGCTCCCAAATCCGTAACGGCTCATGGTTGATACTGCCGTAACCATTCTCTGGCAATAATCATTTGTTGAATTTCACTCGAGCCTTCGCCAATTCGCATTAAACGGGCATCGCGCCAGTACCGTTCGACTGGATATTCTTTGATGTAGCCATAACCACCATGAATTTGAATCGCATGGTCACAGGCGGCAACACCGACTTCAGACGCAAAAAATTTGGCTTGGGCAGCTTCTAAAGTGTAGGGGCGGTTGGCATCCCGAAGCGCCGCCGCTTTTAAGGTCAGTAAACGGGCTGCCTCGAGATTGGTAGACATTTCAGCAATCTTAAAAGCAATACCTTGAAATTCAGCAATCGGTTTACCAAATTGCTGGCGCTCGAGGGCGTATTTGCTGCTGGCTTCGAGTGCGGCTCGAGCCAGTCCGATGCTGATGGCGGCGATGCCGATTCGTCCGCCGTCGAGAACCCGCATCACATCCTTAAAACCTTGTCCCCTTGTGCCTAGCAGTGCGTCGGCGGGTACAAACATTTCTTCAAAGTGCAGCATGGCGGTGTCCGAGGCATTCAAACCCAGTTTTTCTTCTTTGCGTCCAATGATTAAACCTTTGGTTTGCCTTGGGATGATAAAAGCACTTAAACCATCGGTTTTGCTTTTATTATCTCGCGGCGAATCGGTGCGGGCGTTAATCACATAGGTGCCGCCGACACTGCCTTGGGTGATAAAAATTTTACTGCCGTTTAGCACAAACCCGCCGCTCACTTCTTTGGCAACCGTTTGCATAGCGCCACTGTCCGAGCCACTGCTCGGTTCGGTTAAAGCCCAAGCCCCAAGGCTTTTGGCACTAGCTAAATCGGGCAAATACTTGGCTTTTTGGGTTTCTGACCCCGCTACCAAAAGATGCCCTGTACAGAGCGAATTGTGTGAAGCCACCGTCAGTGCAAGGCTACCATCGGCAGCCGCGATTTCCTCGAGCAGCCGCGCAAAAGTGGTACTTGATAAGGCACTGCCGCCGTACTCTTCGGGGGTTTGCGCTCCCATAATGCCCATTGTCCCCAGTTGCTCTACAATGCCAAACGGAAACTCATGGGTCTGGTCCCTTAGCGCGGCGCTTGGGGTCACTTCGCGGCGCAAAAAATCTTTGAGAACTTTAAGAATATCTTGCTGTTGTTGGTCTGGTTCAAAAAAAAGTGGATTGGACATGTAAAAGTATAACACTTTTTCAGTGTTAAAGCAAAAAAGTGTTATATAAACCCATCCTTTTGCATGGCAACACAAGCCAGCCAGACTCTTAAAATAAAGATTCATGAACTTTTCTTCTTCTTCACAAACATCATCTCGAGGCGAATTGTACTTATCGGTGGCAAGTTTACTGTGGTTGCTTTGGTTATTTGGGGCTTTATCGCAATCCTACACCCGTACTTTATCGGTATTTTTATTTGACTTGCTCGGCGCAACCATGCTGATTGTGCTGTCTAAAAAATTACCAAGTGCTTTGCGCTTAACGGTGACTGGCTTAGGTCTAGCTTTACTTTCGATTGGCATTGGCGATGGCAACCTCAGTGCGGCACTGATCACCAACACCGACCCAAACCAGTGGCTTTCTTGGCGCAGACCTTTTCAATACTTAGGTTCTTTTCTGGTTACAGCTTTTTCGATTGCCCTGCCTTTTGCACTCTACCGCCAAGGCTTATATAAAAAAATGCAGCCCCTAACTGTGGTCATGACCAGTTTTCTGATCGCTGGGATACTGACCAGTGGACTGATTCTCTTCAAAAAAATCGAGGTTTTTCAACTGGTTTTCTTTTTTGTAGCTTGCTTAATTACCGCGATTTTTACCATGCAGCACTTTATTCTTAAAGACAACCAGCTTGCCAGCACCATCCGACAATTATCCATTGTTTTTATGTTGGCAAGCCTTGGGCGTTTAATTCTGATTTTACTGAATGCCTCAATCCTAGGCGATTTGATTTACGACTTTTTGTGGTGTGCTGGAATCAGTGCCGCCGCTTGGACACTAATCGTTCGGACTTAGATTTCCAATATGCCGCATAATCAGTACAGCCGCTTGCTTAGGCTCGAGGTCTGTGATGTCTAAAGTTAATTCGTTTGGATGCCGTGAGCTAAATGGTTGACTTGTTTGATAATGAATCTTAGCTTGAACAGCATCCGTATCTTTCATTCGGTCAGAGCGATTTTGATTGCTAACTCGGCGTAAGTATTCCTCTAATTCACAACGCAGTATTACAGGAACAAAAGTGGCTTTTCTGGTATTTGCAACTCCAAGAATCGCTTTGTAGTCTTGGTAACTGCCTTCGTCATTGGCTAAATCATCAGTAAAAACATAATTATGCGCTCGAGACGTAAAATTTTGGATTACACTCAAAATTGCTTGACGTACCTGAAGCACTTCAGACCAAACTTGAGCCAATGCTTGGTCTGAAACAACACCTTTATCTTCCATAAGGGCATACACTGGATTGATAATGTAATGATTATCAATAACCTTAAAATTCTCGAGTTCACTAAGGCTTTTGGCAATGCTGTACTTACCAATACCAAAGTAACCAATCAAATAAATAATAACGTTTTGCATCACTAAATCGCTGTAATCGCTGCTTTTTTGACTCCAACATTAGCAAGACTAGCGTTTATGACTTCTAACCAAGCCCTCGCACTGGCTTCGACAATATCGGTGCTGACCCCATTACCTGAGTAAATAATTTCGCCAACTCGAGCGCGAATACTGACTTCGCCTAGCGCTTCGCCGCCCTCTGTGACTGCTTCGATGCGGTAGGACTCGAGCGTCGGATAGACACCAACCAAATGATTGATGGCTTTATAGGCTGCATCTACCGGTCCGTCGCCACTTGAAGCGTGCTGCATTGGTCCTTTTGGGGTTTCTAAGGTAATGGTCGCAGTCGGCACGACATGTGTACCCGAAAGCACTTGGATACTCTCGAGCTTAAATAGCTCTGGGATGCTGTGGTCACGGGTTTCGACCAAGGCACGGAGTTCTTCAGTGCCTATTGCGCCTTTGCGGTCGGCAATATCTTTGAAGCGAGCAAACAGCACATTAACGCTTTCTTCAGTTAAGCCGTGGTCGGCAATTGGGTTTTGCAAATTGTAGCCCAAATCCTCAAGGGCTTTTTTGAAGGCGGCTCTGCCCGAGTGCTTGCCAAGTACCAACACACCGGCTTCGCGTCCAACCAATTCGGCATTCATGATTTCATAGGTGGCTTTGTTCTTTAAGACCCCATCTTGATGAATTCCAGCTTCGTGAGCAAAGGCATTATCGCCAACCACAGCTTTGTTGGGTTGCACCACCATTCCCGAATGCCTCGAGACCATCCGACTTAAACGATAAATTTCTTTGGTGTTGATTTTGGTTTCGGCTTGGTAATAGTCGCCCCTTGTGTATAACGCCATCACAATTTCCTCGAGTGACGTGTTCCCAGCTCGTTCACCAATGCCGTTGATGGTGCATTCAACTTGGGTTGCCCCATTCTCAACGGCTGCCAAGCTGTTTGCCACTGCCATACCAAGGTCGTCATGGCAGTGGGTGGAAATCGAAACATTACGGTCACGCACCACTTCATCGCGGATACGGGCAATCAAACGCCCATACTCGAGCGGTGTGCCGTAGCCTGTTGTATCTGGAATGTTAATCGTGGTTGCCCCTGCTTCGATTGCCACATTAAAAAGTTGAATCACAAAGTCAAAATCGGCTCGCATCACATCCTGAGCGCTAAATTCAACATCATCGCAGAAAGTTCGGGCATAGCGCACCATCTCATCACTTATCTCGAGAACTTCGGCTCGAGATTTCTTGAGCATAAACTCTAAATGCACATCCGAAGCACTGGTAAAGGTGTGAATTCGCCAATTTTGGGCAACATCGAGCGCTCTGGCAGCCGTTTCAATGTCTTTTTTATGAGTCCGGGCTAAGCCACAAATGTTTACCCCACGGACTTCTCGAGCAATCCGATGGACACAATCAAAGTCGCCTTGGCTTGTAATCGGAAAACCCGCCTCGATAATATCCACACCCATTCGCGCCAAGCCGTGGGCAATCTCGAGTTTTTGAGGCACAGACAACGCCACACCGGGGCTTTGTTCACCATCACGCAGGGTTGTATCAAAAATTTTAATATGTCGCATAGAAACTCCTTAAAAGCAGAGGAAGCGCGAGTAGCCCGTAGGTGCTGTCTTACGAGCAAGAAAGAGGAAAGAGGAAAAAACCGCTAAGATAGTCGTTCTGAGTGAATATGAATTCGGTTCATAGCATCTCCAGACCAAGGCGTTCTCGAGCAAAGGCACGCAATAGTTTTGTATAGTTCATCGCATTTTGAACATCTGTATCAGTGAGTTTAAATTTTTGGCTTGGATACCTCGCTCGAGGTAAGAAATAATTCAGTTCTCGAGCTGCTTTTACATGGCTTTCAGGTGAATGTGGTTCGATGGTCTTAAGAAGCAACACAAGATCATGTGAACGTTCTGGTAGTTTTTCTTGCATAATCCAAACTGCTTTTAAGTATTTTTCTACAGCCTGATGCGCCAATAAAATTGCTGTGGAAGGACGAGTTTCTTGATTTTCTATCGCAACCTGAAAATTTTCTTCGCTATAGTCAATCCAACTCTGCCATTCAATGGGTTCAGACATAGGCTACCTCTGGAGTTTCAAAAAGAGTAATCCCTTCACGCCAAACCATTCGTGCCAAAACATTATTGCCCGTAGTAAAGGCATTATAAGTCATCGGGATTATATCTGTCGAAAAATCATAACCACGTTTAAGTAGGGCATTATGTGATGCTCTAGTTATCTCTAGTTCTTCTTCTAAACAGCTTGGATTCCAACTTGTGGGCATCACCAATAAAAAATCCCAGTCGCTCGAGGAATCAAAATCCCCCCTGGCTCTCGAGCCAAAGAGAATAATTTTATTTGCACTACTGGCGGTTGCCATGATTTGAGCAATCTCTTTGAGTTGTGTTTGATTCATGACATCTCCAAAGTACCACTAATAAAAAACCCCCGAGGATTCTCGAGGGTTGCGGGGACAAAAAAACAACTAAGCCGCGACCCTCAAAGGGTTTAGAGCTAGACTTAGGCAAACGGCTTTCATGTGCAAGAAGCCTATCAAGGGACAAGGTTTCCTGTCAAGCCTGTAGACTCTTTTTATGCGGTCTCATAAACAGTGGCTTGAAATGATTTCCAAAACCCGTCCGAGTGCATTTGCAGTTCAGGCATTGCAAAACCAACTCGAGAAGGAGCGCATCGGTCTTACGCCAAGCGAATTTGAGCGTTTGGTATTGGCGTTGCAACAACTCGAGGTGCAACCCGAGAGTACGAATTTGCTTGGTGTGGTCAATGTGGATTACCGAGCCGAGGGCATGGGCGGTAAAGGCAGATTGTACCTCGAAGTCGGTGGGCGCACGATGCGTGAAGTGCTAGACAACGAGGTACTTGATGCCGCTCAAGTCTATGTTTTTATGAACGACACAAGTTTTGCTGGTTTACAAATAGATGCCGCCAATACGCTACTCGAGCGATTGCCAGCCGTCTTACGGGCTTTGCAGGACTTAAATCTCGAGTTGCTGGATTGCCCTGATGTGGCTTTAGAAGGGGTCAGCATTGCCACCATTCTCGAGGTCACAGCCAAGCGGTATTTGTTTTAGAACACTACTCAAGCCGCGTGATTTCTCGTTTAGGAGCGCCATCTTTGTAGGCTGCCAGCATTTTATCTATGGCTTGTCCTCGGTGCGAAATGCTGCGTTTTTCGGCTGTGGTCAGTTGGGCATAGGTTTTGTCTAAGCTCGGCACATAAAAAAGTGGATCGTAGCCGTGTCCTTCTCGTCCGCGTGGACCCTCAAGGATTTCTCCGTGCGATTCTGCCCGCCACGATTCAACATAGCCATCTGGATAAGCAAGGGTCAGGACGCAAACAAATTTGGCAACTCGAGGGTTGGGAACGTTTTTGATGGCTTCAAGTAAATACAAATTCCTATCCATATCGCTGACCAATCCACCAAAACGAGCGCTGTAGACACCCGGAGCGCCATTTAAGGCTTCTACCTCGAGTCCAGAATCATCGGCTAGGGTCGGGGTTTTTAAGGCATGACAAATACCCGCCGCTTTTATTAGAGCATTTTCTTCGTAGCTGCTGCCGTCTTCGATTGGCATGGTTAAACCGATTGGCATCGGCAGTAATTCCCAACCAAGCGGCAATAGGGCTTCTTGGAATTCTCTTAGCTTGCCTTGGTTACTGGTGGCGAGGACAACACGCATCTGTGCCTAGGCTACCGTGACTTGAGGACGTTTGCAAGTTTGTAGGGTAAACTAAGGGTATATGAAAATAGAATCAGTTGAACTGCGCGAAATTCGCATGGACATGAAACACGCTTTTGAAACCAGTTTTGGGGTCACTCAGGAGCGCCGTATTATTTTGGTCAGCGTCTCGAGTGGTGGGATTACGGGCTACGGCGAGGTCAGTTGCAACGAAACCCCTGGGTATTCGTATGAAACCGTTGAAACCGCTTGGCATATCCTAAACGATTATATTGCGCCCAGTGTAATCGGCAAGGTTCTCGAGAACCCAGCCGACTATCAAGCCTTGGTCAAACCTTTTCGCGGACATCCTTTTGCCAAAGCTGGTTTAGAAATCGCCCTTTGGGATTGGTTTGCCAAAGCCGCCAATGCACCGCTTTGGAAATACATTGGCGGAACGAAAACCGAATTACCCGTCGGTTTAAGTGTGGGAATCAAAAAAAGCCCCGAAGCCCTTGCCGAATTTGTTCTCGAGCAACAAGCCTTGGGCTACAGGCGCATCAAACTTAAAATTGGACGTGGGCGCGATTTAACCTATGTCGCAGCCGCTCGAGCCGCCTTGGGTACAAACATGAATTTAACGGTAGATGCCAATTCGGATTATACGCTTGAGGATACCAATATGCTCCAAGAACTCGACCAATACAAACTGCAATACATCGAGCAGCCACTCGAGAACGACGACATCATAGACCACGGCACACTGGCAAAAAGTTTGCAAACCCCACTTTGTTTGGATGAACCGATTCACAGTGCTGGAGATGTTCGCCGCGCTGTGCAAATGGGGGCTGCCAAAGTCATCAACCTTAAAATTGGGCGGGTTGGCGGACATTTGGAATCACACAAAATTGCCGCTTACTGCCAAGCCAATAATCTGGACTTATGGTGTGGTGGAATGCTCGAGAGTGGTGTAGGACGCGCCCATAATGTGGCACTACAAACCCTGTCAGCTTTTACAATGGCATCCGACACCGCCCCAAGTAACCGCTACTGGCATGAGGACATCATCGAACCAGAAATTATCATGGAAAACGGTATTACCAAACCACTTAGCGGCATTGGCATTGGCGTGAACTTAAAACACGACTTGATTGCCAAACTGACCGCTCGAATCAGCAGTTTTTAACTGCGAAAGCGTCTCCATGCCAGTTCAGCTATAAAAATCAGCAGTCCTAAAACGGCTAACCAAGCCGCTAAGGATAGGCTCGAGATTTGTTGGGCTGGCACATACCCGTCCAAATTTTCTAAGTAATTTCCACCACTACTCTTGGCAATTTGGCGCAGTTTTGCCTCGCCGCCAGTCGTCTCGAGTTCGCGGTTTTGGGTGTTTAAGCTGCGCCGTTCGAGCAGTATGCCGCGTGAAATCAGGGCGAGGCTACCTTCGGTATTTTTGGGTAAACTGGCTTCGTATTTGCCAGGTGCTGTTTGTTTTAGAGCAATGGTATTTGAGCCAACCCGAACCTCAAGTGGTAAATTATTGCGGTACTGATTGCGTTCGACTGCATCTACACTGACCGTACTGGCATCTGGGCTAATCGAGAGGGTATAAGGTGTTTCAGGAATCTCGAGCCAGCGTGCAACTGTCCCAAGTAAACCGGGCAGGTCTTTCCAGTTGGTCAGGGCATCGGGGCGGTTTAAGTCTATCGTCAGGGCGGCAGTGCGTCCTAAGCCTTTGCGTAAGACTGCCAAAACGGGTTCTCGGTCCGCACCCATAAGGATTGGTTCAGCTTCGGATTTGAGGGTCGTGGCAATGTACTTGGCGGCTCTGGGCGGTTGACTCGAGACACTGTTTGCAAGCGGATTGGTTTGTAGCGTCACGGGTTGATTGGTGCGTATCAAGGCGCGTTTTGAAGTCAGAGCTTCGGTGGTAAAAATTCTTGGTAAGGTGTCGGGGTCTTGGGCTTGATAATAACGTCCGCCACCAGCATTGGAAATAATTTTAAGATTTTTGCTGTCGGCATCGCCGCCCACACCAATACTCGAGGTGGTAATGCCTTTTTGCTTAGCAGCTCTGGCAATGGCAGCAAAATTAGGTGGATTTGAACCTTCACCATCGGCAAATTGTCCGTCGGTCAGAATAATAATATGTTTAACCGCCGCTCGAGAATTATCCAAGGCAGCTATCGCTTCTAAATACGCTGGGGCAACGATTGTTCCGCCAACCGCTTCGATGGTTTCAATGGCACGAAGCATTTGGATTTTGTTGCTTTCGTTGGCTCGAGTCGGCTTAAAAATCCACTGTGGCGTATCAGAAAAAACAATTAAGCCTAGAAAATCGCGTTCGTTGGCAAGTTCAACCACATTGGCAACCCCCTCGAGCGCTAAACCCAGTTTTTGTGAGTTGCTGCTGCCACCCGTGCCAACCATGCTTAAACTTCGGTCTACGACCATCACCATCGAAACCAGTGGCACATCCACGCGGGTGCGTAAGTCACTCGAGACAGGCAGCGAGGCTTCGAGCGGGCTGCGATTCCAACCGCCCAAACCAAAACTCTGGTCGCCGCCCGTCAGCATCACCCCACCACCATCTTCGATGTAGCGGCGCAGTAATTCTTGTTGTGAACGGGTCAGGGCAGTACCTTGGTCTTCGGTTAGGGTGGCGGCTGCCCGAACAAACACGGCGCTGTACGCCAGTGGTTCACGCACTAGGCTTGGGCTGCCTTCTTTGGTCTTAAACCCCTGAGCGCGAAGCAGTTTGGCTATGGCTGGGTCGTTAATCACCAGCACCTCACGCGGCGCTTTGACACTTAACGCCAAGCTGCGGCGGTCATCACTGGTTGGTTGGGCAAAATCTGGGACGATACTAACCTCGAGTGAAATTCCGCCCCTGTCTGGAACACGAAACTCGAGTGGTAAGCTGCTTTTTCCAACAGGTAGCACAATGGTTTTTGTGGTCAGTTGCACCCCGTTTAACATGGCTTTAATTCGCACCGAAGTTTTTTGACTGGTCTCGAGAATCGCGTTGGTCTGCACTGTCGCCCCGGGCGCAAGGCTATCTGGAGCGATTAAATCCACCACAGCCGCGTTTTGGCGGCTACTAACCTTCAGTACATCCACAGGAATGTTTGGTAAGGCTTGAATCGCATCACCTTTGGTTTCGTTGCCATCAGAAATCAGCAAAATCCGACTTGGCTGTAAGGCTGTGGCAGTTTGCAAGGCAGTGGCAATATCGGTTTGGTTCGGCTCGAGGTTCTCGCGGCTGGCATTTCCCGCTAGACCTGCAAAGGAAAGTTTGGCTTTAGCATTGATGCTTGGCAAGTTAGTTCGGGCAGCACTGTCAGATACATCTTCTAAAATCACCAACCCAGCACGGCGTTGCTCTAGCAGTGGATTTGCCACGGCTAGACCCAGTGTGAGAATCGCCAAAGTACGAAGCAGCAGAATCGGTTGACGCAAAATTTGCAACTTAGAAAACCACAGAGCAAGCACCAAACCAATCATTGTTAAAATCAAAAAAATCGGGTATTCAAAAACCAAATTCATGCTGCCCGCCTTAATTTTGGCAAGAAATAAACTTGTCCGCGCAATGCCGCCTCGAGCAGTAAGGCAACCAATGCGAGCAGTAGCAACGGCAAACGCCACGGGCTAAAATTATCTGTGCCAGCGTTCGGATTTGTACTTTTTTGGGTTGTCCCTAATTTTTCCTCAACCGACTGCCCTGTCTCGAGTTGTGTGGCTTGGCTCGAGCCGAGGTTTGCCACCAGACGTTCGCCGTCGGAGGTGTACACTCCGGGCAGCAAGGCTTGGGTAAAACCACTGGCGATGTTGTCTTGAAAAGTGATATTCGTGCCGAGCCGTGTTCCAAGTGGCACATTTTTGGCGTTGGCGTATTCTTGAATGATGTTAAAAAGCAGCACCGGAAAAGCTGGAAATTTCCTCAGTTCGGTCTCGAGCGGATGCGTAGCCACATAAACAGCCCGAACATTGGCGGCTGTGCCTCGCCAAATCAGGGGTTTATCGCCGACATACACAATCGGTGTCCAAGTTCCGCCTGTCAGTTCTGGGGGACTTAGGGGGGAACGCCGAACCCGAACACCCTCAAGATTGACAAATCTTAAAATTGGGTCGGTGCTGTTGCTGCGGGTGATTCGTTCCAGTTTAGGGTTCTCGTTTTTGGCAGGTAATGGCGCAAAAATAATATAATTTCCATCGGGTAAAGCTCTGGGTACTGCCCCGACCAACACAATTGCATCATAGCCTCGAGCCGTGCTGGGTGGGGTGTCACTGGCAGCAGTACGAATTCCGGGGACACTGACAATCGCTTTTAGCACATCGTCTTGGGGTGGCGTGACCAACACCCGACTCGAAATTTGGTAAGCGTAGGCTTGGTTGTCAAGCGCCATTGCATCGGGGTTGGTCAACTCGAGTTTGTATGTTCCGGGTTGCAAGCTCACTTTAGGAGTCCAAGTCACTGTACCGCGAACTGGGATTTTTAATTCGCTTTGGGCAATTGTCTTTTCTTCTCGAGTCAAACGTATTTTAGCCGTGACTGGTTTATTTTGGTTACTCTCAAAAGCTGCAAACACTTGTGTGCCACGAATTGCAAAAGCCGTAATCCCCACATTTGTGCCGTTGCCCAGAATTCTGTGCCAAGTGCCTTTGAAATTGCTTGGAGCGGCTTGGCTGGTAAAGACCACGATTTCGGCTTGTGGCGAAATGCTCAAAGCTAAGGCAATGGCTGGCTCGAGTTGGCTGCTCGAATCTCCAGCAGCTAAGGCTTGTAGTGCCTTTTGACGGGTCTCGAGGGTAGCTTGGCTGTTGGTTTGGCTGTTGGTGGTGACTGTGGCGCTCAGACCCGCCCTGATGACCGTCACACGACCATTCAGCAGAGGTTTAGCCAGTGCTTTGGCAGATTCAAGTCTCGAGACTGTCTGATTTGCGCCAATAATATCTTTAGCAGTCATGGCAGCCCCCGCGTCAAAAATCAGCACCCGTTCTCGAGTGTCGGTTGTAAAACGCGGCGCAGAAGCTCCTATACTGGCAAACAAGACCGTTAGTATTTGCAGCAGCAGCAAGATGTTTGGGTTAAACTTAGCCCGGCGTTCAGGGGCTTCTTCTGCACCCCACAACCACAAAGCACTGACTTTTCGTTGACGTTTGGCTTGACGAATAAAATGCAGCCACAGCACTATCGGAATCAGGGTCAAACCCAATAAAAACCACGGCACGGCAAAAGTCATGGGTTTAATCTAACGGCTTTTGAGGTGGGATTGATGGCAAAAAATCGTCAATTTTTAATTCGCTTTTTAGCACTTGTCCACAAGGGGCTGTGATTATGTGGATAATTCAAGCCGTCAAACACAGCCTTAAAAAAGTTATCCACAATATCCACAGAGTTATCCCAAAGCTGTGGATAACTTTTTAGACCCGAAGCGGATTGACAATTGCCAAGTACCCGGGGTCAGATTCAGCCGTGAATTTGGCTGGTGCATTCAATCCCAAGCCAATTAACACTTCACCTTCAATCGGCGATAAGGCTTCGGTCAATTGTTTGGCGCGAAAACCAACTGTGATGGCTGGTTCAGAGCCGTGTTGTACCACATCAAGCACATCCTGAGCGCGTCCAAAGTCGGATTCTGCCACCAATTGCAATTTGCCACCCGCCACAATAAATTCAACTTTGTTGTTGCTGCTTTTGTCTGCCACCACTGCCACTCGAGCCACCGCTTCACGCAGCGCCCCCGCCGAGACCGCCACGGTCACACTTGAGGTGCTTGGAATGACGCGAGCATAATCTGGGAGTTCGCCGTCCATCAGTTTGGCATTGATTCGTACCTTGTCAGATGCCACTGAGAGTGTGCCTTGAGAAATAGTCAGACGCACCTCGCCATCTTTAAGAACCCGAATCAGTTCATCGGCATTACGGGCTGGAATCACCAGTTTACGGGCTTCAGTGGTGCTTGATGCGCCAAAGTTTCGGTAAGCCAGTCTAAAACCATCAGTTGCTACAACCCTCGAGCCAGTGGTGTTGAGTTCAAGTTGAACACCACGAAAAATAGCGCGGAATTCTTCGGCAGCCGCCGCGTAACGCACACTGGTCAGGCTTTTGGTAAATTCTTTAGCATCCAGTGTCAGATGCGTTTCTGAGGGAAAAAGAAGTTCTGGGTAAGCGCTTAGGTCGCCAGTTTGAACTTTGAAGGTGCTGCCGCCACTGGCAACCGTGAGTTCAGAACCCTTGAGGTGTAATTCGACCAATTCTCCCGATAAAGCTTTGGTGATTTGGGCAAAAAGCTGAGCGGGAACGACAAAATCCTGTCCATCCACAATTTGTGCCTCGAGAAAATACTCAATGTCAATCTCTAAGTTTGTGCCAGAAAGCGCTAAGCCTTGGGGGGTGATGGCAACTTTTAATTGAGTTAGGGCGGCATTGCTGCTGCGAGCGGGTACAATTCGTTCTAAAATTCCGAGGGCTTCGCTGAGTTGTTTTTTCGGGATTTGTACTTGCATATGGATTCCTCCGATTTTGAATGCTTGGTCTTTGATTTATTGAAATTCAAAGACTTTTGGAGCGCTGGTTTAATACTAACAGATTAAATTATATAAATAGTAGTAGTAGTAATAGGGGCTGTGGATAGTGTGGATAAGTGGCTTTTGAATTGTCTAGCACGATATTCTGCTTGTTGATAATTCTGTGGATAACTTAAGGGTGTCCTGTGGATAACTGTCTAACAACTTGGCACTTATCCACAGGTGTTCCCGAGTCTCCACTTATCCACAGCTTATCCACAGCTTATCCACAGCTTATCCACAGGGTTATGAACAGGGTTATCCACAGCCTGTGGGTGGATTTTCTTAGGATAATTTGGCACGAATCTCCCTGATATTGGCTTGAAGGTCGTTATCTTGTTCGGCTTGTTCAGTAATCTTTTGAATTCCATAAAGGATGGTGCTGTGGTCTCTTGCAAAAAACGCCCCTATTTCGGGCAAACTGTGATTGGTCAGTTCACGAATCATAAACATCGCCACTTGACGTGGCATGACCACTTCTTTGGCACGACCAGCCGACTTTAGATTCTCGGTCGGGATGCTGTAATGAAGCGCTACGGTATCGAGAATATCCTGCATCTCGAGACTGACTTCGGTTTCGGTAAAGACGTTACTGAGGGCTTTGGCGGCAATTGCCCTCGAGACCTGACTGCCTTCAAGCCCGTTTAAACTGGCAAAGGCAATCACCCGCATCAATGCCCCCTCAAGTTCACGGATGTTACTGGTGACTTGTTTGGCAATAAATTCCAGTACCTCGTCGGGAATATAAACCCGTCGGTATTCGCTATTCATGCGTAAAATCGCCACTCTGGTTTCAAATTCTGGGCTTTGAATATCAGTAATTAAGCCCCATTCAAAACGGCTTCGGAGTCTTGCCTCGAGCGTCAAAATATCTTTGGGAGGGCGGTCAGAGGATAAAATAATTTGTTTTCCTGCTTCATATAGGGCATTAAAGGTGTGAAAAAATTCTTCTTGGGTACGCTCTTTACCGGCAATAAACTGAATATCGTCTACCATTAACAAGTCCACACTGCGGTATCTGTCCTTAAAATTGGTCATTTTATCTTCACGAATCGAGTTAATTAGCTCGTTGGTGAAGGTTTCGGTGCTGATATATTCGATGCGTTTATCAGGAAAGCGTTCTGCCACACTATGCCCAACGGCGTGCATTAAATGGGTTTTGCCTAAACCGACCCCACCATAAATAAAAAGTGGGTTATAGGCTTTTCCGGGCTGTTCGGCGACGGCTAGGGCGGCTGCATGGGCAAAATTGTTATTTGGTCCAATCACAAATTTTTCAAAGGTGTACTTGACATTTAGTTTTAAGCGTCCGTCGTCATGAATGGCGGTAGGACTGCTGCCTTTGGCTTTTGGCTCTGGCATCAGCATTGCTTCAGGGGTGCTGGGCAGCACCTTAAAAGCAATTTTCGGGTTGGTTGCCCCGATGTGGCGCAGTGCTTCCTCGAGCAGATTTAAGTAGTGTTGTTTAAGCCAATCAGCCGCAAAAGAGTTTGGTACACCGAGAATATAAGTGCCATTCTCGAGTCCTTGTGGTTTAATGCGGGTAAACCAAGTGTGGTATTCCACGTCAGACACGTTTCGTTTGACGTAATCCTTTACTTGCTCCCAAATGTCAAGTTCACTCACAATTCCATATTCTATTACGTTATCCACAGCCAGTGATAGTGGTCTTAGTGAGAGTGTAAGTTTAGATTTAATTTTGATTGATTTTATAAAGTATTGTTTATTTAACGAATCAAATTAAAATTAAACCACTTGTTCTGTGGATTAACTACACCAAAAATAGCGGCTAGACTCGAGTTCAATTGTGGATAACTCTAAAAATCTGTGGATAACTCGAGAATTTAGCCCCTAGTGATAATTTGATGCTGGCTATTTTTAAAATATGTTTCACGAGAAACTGTTTCCCTGTAAAACAGTATTCAGATAAAAAAGGACAAAAACGTTTCACAAGAAACTGTTTTTCTGGTAAACATTAAAGCTATGGCACTAACTGACTTTGATTTGGGGTACATTATGGGTCTAATGATTGGCGAAGGCTCGTTTACTGGCGATAAAGAACAACCAGCCCTGCAACTTCGTCTAAAAGAAGATGACCCCGAGCCACTCAAACGCCTCAATCGCTTATTAGGTGGTAGTATTTACGGACCATATAATCATTCCGAACGGCGCTATTATGTTTGGATGCTACGCGGTGCAGCCCTTTGGAAAGCCACTGAACTTTTTTATCAGCATTTGCCCAATAGCCGAAAACGTAGACAGTTTCTCGAGTGGTGGCAAAAATACGCCCATAAACTACCGAAATTACCAAATGAACTGCAAACCCAAGAAACTCGAGGAGAACAATGAACAAAACCGAACAACCCGAGCAGTCTCGAGGTACACAACAACTCGAGCATTACCGTGCCTTGGTCAAAGATTACTCCAAAGTGCTAGATTTAAGCTCGCCAAAAATGCTAAACGAATTTGAAATTGGGATTGAACGCAGCCAGCCGTTTATCGAAGCCCTCGAGCCAAACGCCACAGTTTTAGATGTCGGAAGTGGTGCTGGGCTTCCAGCCATTCCAATAGCAATTATGCGCCCAGATATTCAAATCACCCTATGTGAAATTCGCAATAAACGAGCCGCTTTTTTAGAGCGGGTCGTCTCGAGTCTGAAATTAACAAACAGCCGTGTTTATCAAGGGGATGTCCGAAAACTCGAGCAGAAGTATGATGTGATTACGGCGCTTTGGTTGGGAAGTTTAGAACAAATCTACAAACTGGTCGAACCAAACTTAGCTCGAAAATGGATAATCATGACGCGCAAGGGTGACAGTGTTAAACAAGAATCCGAGGCTTTACAAAAACTCAATTCAGCAATCCAAATCACAACCACAAAACTCGAGGATGGCGCGTATTTTGTCATCTTAAGCGGCGGAGGACAATAATGGCAGCTAAAATTATTAGTTTGGTCAATCAAAAAGGTGGGGTTGGTAAAACCACAACCGCCGTCAACTTAGCAGCGTATCTTGCCAGTCATGGGCAACGCATCTTGCTAATTGACCTAGACCCACAAGCCAACGCCAGCAGTGGGCTTGGTATCCAAAAAGCCGAAGTCGGTATTTACGATGTGTTGATGGGTGATGTGAGCTTGGAGAATGCCATTCAAAAAACCGAGCAAGAAAACTTATCAGTTTTACCTGCTACACCAGACTTAGCTGGGGCAACAGTAGAATTGACCGACCATCCCAATAAATTAAAAAATGTCCTGACTCAACTCAAGAACTTTGATATTGTGCTGATAGACGCACCACCTTCGCTTGGCGCACTAACGATTAACGCATTAACAGCATCAAATGCGATTATTATTCCATTGCAAGCCGAATACTACGCCCTCGAGGGAATTGCTGGGATGCTTGACACGGTAGAACGAATCAAAGTAAGTCTTAATCCGCAACTAAAAACCCTAGGAATCGTGGTGACCATGTTTGATACTCGAACCAATTTGGCGCAACAAGTCGAACAAAATGTACGCCAGCATTTTGGCGATTCGGTATTTTGGAGTGTTATTCCACGCAATGTCAAACTATCCGAAGCTCCGAGTTATGGGCAGACAATCAACAAATATGCGCCAATCTCGAGTGGTGCAGGGGCGTACAAACGCTTAGCTCAAGAGGTGATGCAACGTGTCCAAAAGCTCTGAACAACCCCAAGCACCAATCGTAAAAGCCGCAAAAACTGGTGGCTTAGGCAGAGGGTTAGATGCCCTGATTCCCAAAATAAGCGGTGAAGAAAAAAAAGAGATCATCAATTCACTGCCGATTAAACAGCTCGAGCCAAACCCAAAACAACCACGAAGTAATTTTGACGAAGCTGCCCTTGAAGAACTGACCGCCAGTATCCGCGAAAAAGGTGTCTTGCAGCCGCTTTTGGTTCGACCACGCGGTAAACGTTTTGAAATTGTGGCAGGTGAACGCCGTTGGCGAGCTGCGATGCGGGCTGGACTCGAGGAAGTACCCGTTGTGGTGCGTGAACTAACCGACCGTGAAACCTTAGAGATTGCCTTAATCGAAAACCTGCAACGTGAAGACCTTGGCGCACTCGAGGAAGCCCGGGCATACAACCAGCTTTTAGAACTCGGCACAACCCAAGACGAAGTGGCCAAAGCAGTTGGTAAAGCCCGTAGCACCATCACCAATGCCCTGCGTTTACTGCAACTGACCAAGGACGCACAACTGGCACTCGAGGATGGCAGCATCAGCGCTGGTCATGCCCGAGCGATATTGGCACAACCCGCCGTAGACCGTGACTGGGCATTGGAACAAATTGTGGTTAGGGATTTAACCGTGCGTCAAGCCGAACTCTTAAAACGCGAACCACCACCAGAAATCCTAGCCAAACAAGCAGCCCTCGAGAAACCACGGGTACATCGGCAATTGGAATTAGAACTGAGCCGAATTGCTGGAACAAAAGTCAAAATAGTTGGACAAGACAAAGGCAAGTTAGAACTGTACTACCATAACTTAGAAGACTTAAACCGTATTCTCGAGATTCTGGGCTACGAAGCATAAGTATTGTCTGCCAGACTCCAAGTGCAATTTCTATTGGATATTCTTCACGTCGTGTTGCTTTTGGCAAATAGCCACACTTCTGAGTTCTGAATTCTCGAGAATTAAGTGTTTCACACTCTTTTTAACTATAAACGCGTCACCGACATGAAAAACTAAAAAGCCGCTAAATAATTTTACATCGTTCGTAAAATTGCCCTGAGCAACTTCTCAAAACGCGGTGCAGTGGCTTTGGCAGTGGCAATCACGTTTTCTTCGGTTGTTCCAGAATGGTCGCCTTGGTCTGCCACTGCCATATCGGTGACGCTGCTTAGCCCTAGAACCCGCATTTTTAGGTAGTGTGCCACAATTAGTTCTTGCACCGTACTCATGCCAATTGCATCTGCTCCCCAAAGCCTGAACATCCGCAGCTCGGCTTTTGGGGCATACATCGGTCCAGAAACGGCTAAATACGTGCCTTCACGCAGTTCTAGATTTTCGGCTCGAGCCGCAGCTTTGGCAATTTTTTGGTACTCGAGGTCGTAAGCATTCATCATCGGTAAGAAACGTTCGCCAACATTCGGGTCATTGTGTCCAATCAAAGGGTTTGTACCCGTAAAATTGATGTAATCGGTTTGCAGCATTATTTCGCCAGCCTGCCAAGCGGGGTTAAGTCCGCCACAGGCATTGGTCAAAATAATTTTTCTTGCGCCGAGCGCGTAGGCAAAACGCACAGGAATACCAGCTTCGTGGGCGGTGTAGCCCTCGTATAAATGCACCCGTCCTTGAAAAGCCAAGACCCGTTTGCCCTCGAGATTGCCAAATACCGCTCTACCCGCATGACCGGGGGCGGTCGAAATCGGAAAACCGGGTAAGTCTTTGTAAGAAACAATCACAGGGTTCTCGAGTTGTTCTGCCAGAGGACCTAAACCACTGCCGAGGATAATCGCAATCTCTGGAACATCAGTAGAATAGGCTTTGTAGGCACTCACAATGCTTTTAATTCGTTCATCTATAGAATAGTTTTGGCTCATGGTCTTCATCTTAGCCTGTTTGTCTGAGTTGGCGCTCACCTTTTTGTGCTTTGACTCAGGTAAACTCTTGGGCTGTTGCATGTGCTGCACGCTAAGAAAAGTTTATTAGTGCTTCTCACACGCACTTCACGCAAGGAAGAGCAAAACACGCGAGACTCGAACGCGTTCAACATCTCGAGTGTTATTTGGAGGCTTCATGCGATTGGTAACAAGGTTCTTATTCTTATGTTTATGTTTTTTTTCGACTTCTGCTTTGGCACAAACGCCAAAAGGTCAAATTGATGACATTGTGGTGGTCAGCAGTATTGGCATATTGGACGATTCTTTGGTCGGTTTAATCAAAGTCACGATTGGTGTTTCGGTAGGTGATGCTCTAGAAAGTGTGGTTGCCACCGATATTCAAGGGCAAGTCGAAAGCACAGGTTTTTTTCAAGCCAATACCACCAAAGTAGCTGTGGTACTCGAGAACGGGCGCAATATTTTAAGAATTACCGTAACGCCAAATCCTACAATCGAAAAAGTCGAAATCAAGGGCAATTCGATTGTCACCAGCGAACAAATTTTAAGTTTACTCGAGCAGCGCTATAATGTCACGGCGGGTGTGATGGTCAGCAATCTTCGGCTCGAGGAGGCGCGAATTGGGTTGGGGGCGGTGTACCGTCAAAGCATTGGTTTTCCGTTTACCTTAGAGATTAAACTCGAGTTGTCCAAACCCAAAGACAATAAAGTGATTGTCACTTACACAATTAACGAAAATGCCACCGTGCGTGAAGTCAAAACGGTTGGCGCGACCCTTGTGCCGAGCGCAGAAGTTATTGCTCAGTTTAGTACGCTGGTCAGTTCGGGTAAATTTGATATTCGCACTTATTTTCAAGGACTGCGGGCGGTCAACGACTTGTACAGCAAAAAAGGGTACGGCGCAAATACGCCGCGTGGCTACATTGGTTCAGGACCAAATATCGAACTATCGAGCCTCGAGAATGGTGTACTGACAATTATCATTAACGAATTAAAAATTGCCGCCATAGATGCCACCGCCCTTGGCATTGACCCCAGTACCTTATCGCAAAAACCGGGCGACTTTTTTAATTACCAAACCCTGATTAAAGAAACCCGTAATTTGGCGCGTGGACGTGATAAACAAGTCGGGATTGTTCTCGAGCCAAGCGGTGATAACTCGGTCATCGTGACTTTTACCATCGAGGATGCCCCCGCAGGTCCAATTCAAACCATTCGGATTTTGGGCAATACGGTTATCCCGACAGACCGTATACGGCGTTTGGTGACGCAAAAATTGGGCGACACCTACAATGCCCAAATTGCCAGAGAGATTGATTTTACAGCTATTTCCCAAGCCTACACCGAGGCTGGCTACACGATTGTCAGTACACCCGATGTCAGTTATGCCGATGGTGTGTATACATTGCGGGTTCTCGAGGTCAAACTGGTGGGTTACGAATTAAAATGGCGTAACGCGCACCGCAGCCAAGACCGAATTATTCTGCGTGAATTACCCAAAGCTGGTGGCTTGCTCGATTTTAACAAAATTCGCAATTCTTTTCGGAATATCCAAGCCCTAGGGGTACTCAAAGATATTCGTCCGGATATTAAACCCGCCCCAAGTGGCAAACCCGAAGAAGTGATTTTGGTGCTTGAACTCGAGGAAGGCAGCACAGGTGAGGTTTTACCCGGTCTAACTTTTTCGACCTTAGACGGTTTTGCAGGCAACTTGACCTACAGCGAGCGCAATGCTTGGGGTGTAGGACACCGCATGAATGTGACTTTTCAAGCCCAACCCAATGAGGCTGGGCAAGTCGTCAGTGGTGGTTTTTCGTACTCAATTCCTTGGCTTGATTTTAACTTTTTAGACTTTGCCACCAACCGCACCGAAATATCGGTTTATTTTTCCTCCAATGTGGCTTCTAAGCGGGTCGTCGAATTCACCCGTACTTTTTTAGATTTACCAACCACGGCTAACATCAACGAAGGTCCTCGTTATTTTAGTACCCGCAACACTGGGGCTGGAATCAGCTTGGGCAGACAACTTTTTAGTAACTTCACAATTCGGATTGCCTTTGATTTCCAGTACGAACAAAATTTCCTCGAGACCCCCGGAGATGTCGGTACAAAGCCATTCAACAACACCAATAACCAAGCCGCCGTGGATGCTCGAGCAGGTACTGCTCAAGGTGTGCCACTGAATAATTTAACCGCTTATGTCAGTTTATCGGGTGAATTCAACACCAAAAACCGTGAGGATTTCCCGACCCAAGGCTGGCTGGTTCAAGGTAGCCTTGGGTATGGTTTTGGCACTGACCGCATAGATTCAACCCTGCCCGGTGCATTGCCGCGCCCCTTATCTTGGACCCAAGGCACATTTGGTTTTCGCACCTACCTTGGGCTAGGTTGGGATTCACAAGGCAAATTTGGCGTTGGTGGCGATGACCGTAACTTTGCGCTGGCTTTTAGGTTCAACGCCGGGGCGCTCTTTGGGTCAGCCCCAAGCAGCCGAATCTTTAGCATCGGTGGCGCAACTGCTTCTGAAGCGATTAACTTACGTGGTTTTGACTTTGGTGATTTACGCGGCGATATTTACTACACCGGTTCACTCGAGTTACGTTTTGATTTTGGATTACAAACCGCTTTTACGTATGGTTTACTCGGCATTGTTTGGGTAGATTTTGGTAACGCTTGGGGCGGCGATAGTCAATTCAGGGCTGACCGGGCTGGAACAAAAATTCCTTTTGGGGTGCAATTTGGTTATGGTCTCGGGGTGCAAATCAACCTCGGCTTTGGGGGTATTCAACTCCCTGCGATTCGCTTAGATTATGGTTGGAGTGCTTGGAATCCGGGCGGTAAGTTCTACTTTAGACTTGGTTTTCCGTTCTAAAACAATCAAAGCCGAAGGCAATACCTTCGGCTTTTTTATACTTTTTGCCCATCAATATAAACCGCTTCGAGGCTTAAATCTTCGTTCAGCACCACCAAATCGGCTCGAGCATTCTTAGCAATTTTGCCGCAGTCGGTTAGCCCTAAATACTGGGCAGGATGGCTGGAAGCCAGTTTAACTGCCACCTCGAGCGCCAGACCAGCCCTGACCGCGTTCTGGACTGCACCAAGCATGGTCAGAACACTGCCTGCCAGTGTGCCGTCTGGCAGTTTGACTGCGCCATTCTCGAGCCTCGCCATTTGTCCACCAAGGTCGTACTGTCCGTCTGGCATTCCCGATGCCCGCATTGCATCGGTAATCAGCATCAGTTTTTCTGGTTTGGCAAAAAAAGCCGCTCGGAAACTCGAGGGGTGAACGTGCAGAAAATCCAGAATCACTTCGCCGTAGGCATTGGGATTACCAAGCAGCGCACCCAGCACCCCGGGCTTGCGTCCCTCGAGTCCGCCCATGGCGTTGTATAAATGTGTGCCACTGATTTGTGTAGCGCGTTTTAATTGGCTGGCAAGTTCAAAAATATGACTTGCATCTTCGCTTGTGCCAATCGTGTGTCCTAAACTGACCCGCACCCCAGCCTCGAGAAACATTTGAGTTGCCTCAAGCGCATGGGGCAGTTCAGGCGCAAGGGTCACGACTTTAACCACTTGTCGCTCGAGTACCGCGCTTACCCGTTCAGGAGTTGGGTGGATTGCAAATGGCGGTTGCGCCCCAAGTTTATGTGGAGAAATAAAAGGACCTTCTAAATGCGCCCCAAGAATTCTCGAGCCAGTCCAATGGGGGGCTTGCATGGCTTTATGGATATTTTTTAAGGCGCTTAAAACATTTTTCCAAGGATTGGTGATGGTGGTCGCTAAAAGTGCAGTTGTGCCGTGCTGGGCATGATATGCTGCCAGTTTCTTAATGCCCTCTAGTCCGTCCATGGTGTCGCCGCCACCACCGCCATGCACATGGACATCTATAAATCCGGGGACAATAAATCGGTTGGGGGCATTTAATTTGGAGCGAATCCCAAGAATCCGAGTATCGAATTCAAGTTCGCCACTGTGCCAACCTCTGGGGGTGAGAATCTGACCAGATAATTTCATGCCCTAGCATACGTTACACTGCCTTGGAGCATACGTCACACTGCCCTAGAGCATTGAAGTACAGTGTACAAATGATGTCCCTAGAAACACTCTATCCAGCGCTGGTCTCGAGGGTCGAACCCGATTCGGCTGCCCAAAAAGCGGGTGTCCAAGCAGGTGATTCACTGATTCGGGTCAACAATAAAGCCATTACCGATATTCTGGCGTATCGCCGTGAACTCGAGATTGGCGATGTAACCCTCGAGGTACAGCGCACCGACGGCTCGAGTCTGCATTTTGCGGTCTCTTGGGAAGACCCCGGTCTCGAGTTTTCTGATGTTCTATTTGACGGCATTAAAATCTGTGCCAACAAATGCGAATTTTGCTATGTGCATCAGATGCCTAAAGGCTTTCGCAAGAGCCTGTATGTGATGGATGACGATTACCGTTTGTCGTTTTTATACGGTTCGTTCGTGACCCTGACCAATTTATCAGAACATGATTTTGACCGAATTTTATCCGAGAACCTCTCGCCGCTTTATGTTTCGGTTCACAGCACCGACCAAGCGCTTCGTGCCGACATGATGAAATGGTGGCGCTTAAAAGTCAAAGACCCCGAAAGTACCAAAATTCAAGACACCCTAAAACGTTTAGAATCCATAGACCTCTACACCCAATTGGTGCTGCTGCCAAACCGCAACGATGGGGTGCATCTCGAGGAAAGCCTTGAGTATCTCTCGAGCTTACCCAATGTGCTGTCGGTTGCCTGTGTGCCGCTTGGATTAACCGACCACCGTAAGAATTTGCCCTCCTTGCGCCCATTTAACCGCGAAGAAGCTGCCGATGTGCTGCGAATCGCCCACAAGTGGCAAAAGAAAATGTTTACAGAACGCGGTACACGCTTTATTTTCCCATCCGATGAATTTTATATTCTGGCTGGCGAACCTTTGCCACCCGAAGAGGCGTATGAAGGCTACCCGATGCTCGAGAACGGTGTCGGCATGGTCAGGGATTTTTTAAGTGGCGAGTTACCACCCTTACCCAAAGCCGTACCGGGAACAAAAGTGATTTTGGGTACAGGCAAGCTCTTTGCGCCGATTCTGGACTTAGCCCTCGAGCCGCTTCGGGCAGTGCGCGGCTTACACTTAGAGGTTCGGGCATTAGAGAATAAGACCTTTGGGACAGTCACTACCGTGGCGGGATTGCTGACTGGGCGGTGTTTTCTCGAGAATATCGAGGCATCCGAAGCTGACCTGCTGGTTGTCAGCCCAAGCACCCTTCGTTACGGCACAGAGTTAATGCTCGACGATATAAGTTTAACCAACTTACGCCAAGACCTAAAAATGGATGTGCGCTCTGGTGGCAAGAATCTAGGCGAACTGGCAAGGGTGATTCTCGAGAATGCCCAGAGCAGTTTGCCGCAATTTGGCTATAGCGCCCACGCGGTTAAAGAACGCAGGGCTTAAAACCTAACTTTTAGTTCAGTTGTTTTTTTAGGGGTTTATCTCCTACAATTTGAATTCGAGTTTAGGCTCGAAAGGGGAGTACAGTATGTTAGAAGGTTTTAAGAATTTTTTGATGCGCGGTAACGTGGTTGACTTAGCGGTTGGTGTGATTATCGCAGGGGCATTTGGGGCAGTCACGGCTTCTTTGGTGGCAGATGTCTTTACACCGCTTTTGGGAATGCTTTTTGGCGCTCCAGATTTCTCGAGTATTGTGATTGGTGCTGGGGCAGATGGCAAGGGCGGTATTTTAATTGGCAAGTTCATCAATTCAATCATCAACTTTATGATGGTGGCAGCAGCAGTCTACTTCTTTATCGTTGTGCCAATGAACAGAATGAAAAAACCAGAAGTGGCGGCTGGTCCGACAGCCGACCAAGCCTTACTGACCGAAATTCGTGACTTGCTGAAAAAATAAGTTTTCTGAAAGAAACTCGAGTCTTTTGGCTCGAGATTTTTTTTGCTTGAACTCCGTAAACGTTTTCATGGTAAACTGACCTTCGCTTGACAATTCAAGGAGGACTTATGAAACGACGTTTAATCGCGCTGTCGGTGTTGTTGTCCACAACGGCATTTGCAGCAGACCCCAAAGGCGCTCCTCAAATGACCGCCATGCCTAAACTTGGTGTGGTCGAAGGCAAATACGGAGGCAGTTACACCCTGATGCTCCCTGCTGCCCCGGGCAGCTTTAATTATTACGGAATTACCGATAATAATGCCTACACCGCTCTTGGCAATGTCTTTGAGGGCTTGGTCGAGTACAACCTCGATACCTATAAAATGGAACCGAGCTTGGCACAATCTTGGTCAACCTCCGAGGACGGCAAAGTTTACACCTTTAGGTTACGCCGTGGGGTCAAATGGCACGATGGTCAGGATTTTAATGCCGACGATGTGGTCTTTACGTTTAACAACATGATTTTGAACCCACAAGCTCGAGGTAATAGCGCAGCAGGTTTCCCGGCAGGTACAAAATTTGAAAAAGTAGACGAATTCACGATGCGAATGACCATGCCTTCACCATCTGGCGCGATTTTGCAACAACTGCGTACTTTTATCATGCCAAAGCACAAATTACTAAAATTCAGTATCGAAGGTGGGGCTGCTCCCGCCGACATCAACACTGCTTGGGGAACAAACACCAACCTAGCCGATATTGTTGGTACAGGACCATTTAAGTTCACCAGTTATACTGCCGATCAAAAATTGGTGCTTGGCAAGAACAGCAATTACTGGAAATCGGATGCTTTTGGCAACAAGTTACCCTATATTGACCGTCTCGAGTACCTGATTATCAAAGACAGCAATGCCCAAATTGCCCAAATGAAATCGGGTGGCATAGATGCCCTAAACATCACAGGTGCATTGTTCCCAGAACTCAAAGCCGCCGAAGTCGCTGGGGCAAATTTCAAAGTGATTCGCGCATCTGCCCTTTTTGGAAGCCCGCCGCACTTGGCTTTTAATTTTGATGCCAAAGACTCAGACTTGGCTCGCTTATTCAGCAACGATAAATTCCGTCAGGCAGTCCAGCCAGCCGTCAACCGCAAACGCATCATTGATGATATTTTTAATGGACTTGCCGAATTGCCTGGTACACCTGTTGCTCCAGTCTCGAGTTGGTATTTTGATACCCGCAGTTACCTTGGAAATTACGACCTTCGCGCCGCCAATGCAGCCCTCGATGCGCTTGGTCTAAAAGACACCAATGGTGATGGAATTCGCAACTTTGCGGGTGGCAAAGAAATGGAGTTTAGTTTAATTGCCCCAAACGACAATCCATTTTTCCCCGGACACTTAATTGCTCCAGTCATTCAAGCCGACTTAAAGTTAATAGGCATTAAAGCCAATTTGCAAATCCTGACCACTTCTGCCACTTTTTCTAAAGCTAACGCTGGAGATTTTGAAGCGGCTGTCTATGGCTTTGGCAACCAACCAGACCCACAACTCCGCAAAGCTATTTGGCAACCCGGCGGCGATTTGTACTACTGGCACTCGAGCCTACGTCCAAAGCCTGGACAACCAATCAGTAAAGCCAACATGAAAAGCTGGGAAAAGCGCTTATTTGACATTTTTGAAGAAGCCAGCAAAATCACTGACCAAGGCAGACGCGGCGCACTCTACGACGAATGGCAACTTCTAAACGCCAAGTACCTCCCCGTAATCATGATTGCTAAACCAGCCAATATCGCGGCGGTCAGCAACAAAATTGGTAACTTTGTCTATAATTTGGGTCCGATTCCTTCGTATGTGACCAATCAGATTATTTTTAATAAGTAAAGCCACTCTCGAGAAAGCGCAGCCCTTTTGGGTTGCGCTTTTTTAATCCACAAAAAGCGGCAACTGAGGCTTTTTAATAAAGCCCAACGCGGCGGCTCGAGCAAACAGCGTTTCCACGGCTTTCTGTCCAGTCTCACCGACATCTAAGCTAAATTCATTGACGTATAAATCTATATGGGCTTGCATCACGCTGTCTTCCATCTCGAGCGCATGTTGACGAATATAGGCTTTTGGCTCAGTCGGATTGGCATAGGCGTACTCGAGACTCGAGCGCACAGCAGTGTTTAGTTTTTGCAAAGTCTGAGCGGGTAAATCGCGCCGTGCCAGAATCGCTCCAAGTGGCAGTGGTAAACCTGTGTCGGCTTCCCACCACTGCCCAAGGTCTAGCAATTTCACCAGTCCGTGTTGAGCGTAAGTAAATCTTGATTCATGAATAATTAGCCCCGCATCTACCTTGCCGCGCTCCACGGCTGGCATAATCTGGTCGTAACGCATAAAAACGGTTTTGACTTCTGGATGGGCAATTTGTAGTAATAATTGTGCAGTGGTAAATTTGCCCGGACTTGCCACAGTCTTGCCGCGTAAATCCTCCAACTTAGTTTTTGCGACCAAAAGCGGTCCCACCCCACGCCCCAGCGCCCCACCTGAGCGCAATGCCACATAATTGTCCATCACATGGGCGTAGGCATGGTAGGAAATTTTGGTTAGCTCGAGTCGTGCTGTTTGCGCCCAAAGGTTCAGGGTTTCGACATCCTCGAGCATTTCTTCTATGGGTTGCTCGAGACTAATTTTATTGTGGGTTAGTGCATAGAAAATAAAAGTGTCATTTGGGCAGAATGAGTAACCAAGTTTCATGACTCGAGATTACTTGAATTTGGTCAGAACAATTGCCTTAAGGATTTGTCCAGAAATAACTTCCCGATTTCAGAACGAAAAAACGTATTTTCTTACAGGGCGAACACAAGGTTCGCCCCTACAGGACAATTTTTTTTCGTAGGGGCGATGCTTGTCATCGCCTTGCAATTCACGGATTTTATTTACGGACAAATCCTCAACTTAAATCAAAGACACGTTTTAATCCCAAATTAAGTAGCTCGAGACTAAAAAAATCCAAGACAGCCCGAAACTTGCGTAAACGACTTTTATCCACAACCAAAACCTGCGAGATATTGATGACTGAATCCATAAGTAATTCTGGAATATCTTCTTTTAGCAGCAGGACATTGCCGGGCGCTCGAGCGAGTTTGATATTCGAGGTCAGTACCGAGACCATGACGGTACGAATAGCACTTTGATTAAAAGCATCGCTCGAGACAATCACGGCTAGACCATGACCGTATGGTTCTGAGTTTTCTCGAGCAACCAGTGGGAATTCGATTTCCCAAATTTCGCCACGATTCACTTGTTGACTCGGCGTAATGTTTCAAAGCCAAGTTCGGCAATTTTTGGTGATAATGAACTATCTATGTCATTGTAAACATCGTTTAGTTGTGCCGTGATGCTGCTATGGTCGTGCTGCTCGAGATAATCGGTCAGGGCTTTGGCATAGAGTTCGCTGCGATTCATGGTTTTTTGACTAGCAAAGGCTTCGGCGCGTAAGAATAACTCATCAGGTAGGGAGATGGCTGTTTTCATAGTTCAAGTATAATTATTTTTATACCAAGAGTCAATATGGCAATTTTGTGGCAATAACCTAAAGAAAAACTGAAAGCTACGAACTACTCGAGAACACATCAAAAGCAGTATTCTAAGATGTTTACACCCACCCCAAAAAGGAGCGCCCATGAAAAAACCATTACTTATCGCCCTCGCTATTGCCGCTAGTAGTTTAGGCATTGCCAATGCCCAAGCCAAAACCACGCCTGCCGAGGATTTGGTCAAACAAGCCTCGTTTTACATTGGTTTTTATTACAATGGTCCAAGTAAAGTTCCATACTGGCGTGAACTGCAAAAAAACATGCTGGCAGATGTCCAAAAACTCTGTGCTGGGGTAGCCACTTGTGGCTATGATAAAGGCAGAGAAGTGATTGTCGGATACATGAAAAACCTCAATGACCCATTTACCCGTTTGGTCAGCCCTGAGGATTCAGACACCTCTGACCGTTATGTGGATGGAAAAGGACCCAGCACCCCAACGATTGGCATTCAAGCCCGTGAATTGGCTGGGCAAGGGCTTGTGGTTCTCGAGGCATTCCCCGGCGAACCGGCTTTTAATGCTGACCTCAGCCGAGGCAACTTGATTAAAACCATCAACGGCGCACCCGCAACCTTGGCAGCCCTGAAAACTGCCGAAGCCAGTGCTAAAGCCATTGCGCTCGAGTACAGTGTGGCTGGCACAAATAAAACTGCTAGTGTAACCCCTATTTTGGTCGAAGACCCACGCGCCCCGTACCGCAGCGCGGTTGGTAAAGCCCTGATGATTCGGATTCCGCACTTGTATGGCAGCATCGGCACACGGGTACACTCCAATGTGGCTCGAGCCATTCGTGATAATGCGGCTGGCGTGATTATAGATTTGCGTGATTCATTCAGTGGCTTTGATTCAGAAGCATTATTGGCGGCTGGAGCATTTATCAAAGAAGGTGGCTTTACTTATGACCAACGTTTTGCCGGTCAAGACTTGACTTACTTCCTCGAGAAAAACGGCGCATTGATTCGTGGTCAACCCGAAGGCGGACAAGCCCAAGATGTTGTCCAAGCCACCAGCCCAGTTCAGTACACAGGTAAAGTTGTGGTCTTGGTTAATCAAATCACCGAAAATTCTTCGGAAATGCTGGCGTATTTCTTGCAACGGGTCGGACGCGCTCAAGTGGTCGGTGTCACCACCAGTGGACAAAACGGTGTTAGTGGCGGTGGATTAGCCCAACTGATTAACGATGATATTATCCAAATTTCCCAGTACCGAATGCTGAACTTGGATAAAAGCCCATTCCCAATGGCAGTCACCCCAAATGTGGTTGTCCCAGAAGACTTAGCAGCACTGGCGGCTGGACGCGATGCCCAACTTGAGAAAGCCCTCGAGCTTCTCGGGGCAAAATGAAACACCTTGCACTTGTGATTGCTGCTGCCTTGGCATTCCCGAGTGCTGCCAGCGCCCAACGTTACATTGGCACACCCGCCCAAGATTTATTTGACCAAGCCAGTTTCTTTGTTGAATTTAATTACAATGGCTTTAGTAAAGTTAATCTAAGCACCTTAGTTGCCAAGTACCAAGCCCAAGTAGACAGCAATTGCACTTCTCGAGCCACCGATTGCCCGTTTAGTAATGCCGAACGCCCAATTGCTTTAATGATTCGGGAATTAAACGACCCACACAGTTACTTTGTGCCATCAGAAATCGCCACACAGTTCGCGGGGCAAATCGGCGGGGGCGGGATTGGTAGCCCTAGTCTTGAAATTGCCACCACTCAATTGCCTCGAGTTTCAGACCGTGTTGTCACCGATGTGCGCGAAGACGGACCGGCTGGCAAAGCGGGCTTAAAACGCGGCGATAGAATCGTGCGCTTAAATGGTCAGCGTTTACCAAGTTCGCCCAGTCAAAACGAAGCGCTGTTCTTAGGGCTAGAAGCTGAAGGAAAAGCCATGCAGCTTAGTATCCTGCGTGACGGTAACACTAATCTCGAGATTAGTGTTACCCCAATTTTGGTCGGCACGGCATGGCTACCCGAAATCAAAAAACCAAACGGCTTACCAAGCACCACCGCCGTGATTCGGATTCATGAATTCACCCCATTCAAAGAGGTTGGCACAAAGTTCCATGAACTGGTCAAAACCGTCGAAAGCCAAGGGGCAAACAGCATTGTGGTGGACTTACGCGATAACCCCGGTGGTGTGGCGACCGAATGCACCAGTGCGCCCGGTGCGTTCCTACCAGAACTCAGTAACATCCTCGAGACACGCTACTCGAGAACCATTTACAGCTATAAAAACGGTTTAACCAGTGTCAGCAACGGTAAAAGCCAAACCGAAGCCTATAACATTGCCAATCCAGCCCAATTCAAAGGCAAGGTTGCCGTGCTGGTCAATAGCGACAGTGCCTCATGCGCCGAGGTTTTTGCGGCGCAAATGCAGTATGCCAAACGCGGCGTGGTGGTTGGCGAAGAAACCTACGGCGTACTGAACACCGCCACACGCTTATTTGACCTTGCCAACGGAAGTTTTATTGGTTTAACCATCGGCAAGGGAATCCGCCCAGATGGAACATACGCCAGTGAACGGGTGACACCAGACACCCGATTTAACGAGGACCTCGAGAATTTAGCGGGCGGGCGTGATGCCATGCTCGAGAAAGCCTTAGAAGCCTTAAATGTTAAACCTAGCACTTTAGTTTCCAAACCCAAGCTGCCTCGAGCCTTCGGGGATTTAGGAGGAATATGAAAAAGTTTGTACTGAGCTTAACTGCTGCTTTGGTCTGCTCGAGTGCCGCAGGAGCGCAAAAATATATTGGCAGTCCAGCCCAAGATTTATATGACCAAGCCAGTTTCTTTTTAGAAACTCAGTATTTTGGTCCAAGTACGATTGTTATGGCAGACCACATTGCCAAGTACCAAGCCAAAGTAGACGAAGCATGTGCTGCTACAGGTGTGTTGTGTGCTTCAACCACTATTGAACCGCTTTTAGATGTGATGTTCGATGAAATTCAAGACCCACATGCCTATTATTTAAGTGCGGCGGCAGTTGCCCAACAAAATGCTAATCGGGCTGGGACAGCCACCAGCCCAGTCCCACGGATTGGCTTTACCAGCCTGAGCTACTGCGAAACGCCAACAGGTGCTTGCACTTTTGATGCAGCCGGCAACCTGACCAGCAAACTCAACGGAGACCGTTTAATTACTGGCGTGGTCAAAAATGCCCCAGCCGACAAAGCAGGTCTTAAATACGGTGATCGCTGGATTGGGTATGGCGGCATACTCTACTCGAGCTTTAATGGCGATGTGGCAAGACTGAATCAATTTCAAGCTGAATTTACCACCAAGGTTCGGGCTGGCGAAGTCCTGACCATGCAAATTTTGCGTGGTGGCGAAAAGCAAAAACTGGATGTTCAAGTCAAAGGCGAAATCATTAATACCTCCGAAGTGCCACAACTCGAGTTGCGCTCTGATGGGGTTGGTATTTTGCGTGTGCCAGATTACTTGATTGCTGGAATTGGACAACGCATTCACGACCTCATCCGCGATGCAAACAGCAAAGGCTTAAAAGCGGTTATCTTTAATCAACGTGGCAACGGTGGTGGTTCTGCCTTGGAGCGTTGGTTTACCACAGGCGCATTTGTCAAATCCCCTGCCGCAATGCGCCGTACCCCCCGCTACAATGCCGATAAGAATACCGTCGAAGAAGGTTTTGAAAATGGTGGTTTCTACCAGCGTTATGTCTCACGCCCAGAAATCAATGCCACCCGTGCCGTAACAAATCCCGTACTTTTTGAAGGCGCATTTGCGGTGCTGGTGGACAGTGGTTGCGCCAGTGCTTGCGAATACATCTCGAGCAGTTTTCAACGCGCCAAACGCGGTCTAGTGATTGGCGAAGAAACCGTTGGTATTGGTAACACCAACACCCAAGGCTTTTCCTTAGCCAATGGTGGGGCAGCCAATATGCCAACCCTTCGGGCATTTTGGGCAGATGGAACACCACTCCCTTCGGCTATCACCCCTGATTTCAAAGTCACTACTTTTGATGTTTTCAAAACTGGTGTAGATGCTGGTTTGAATAAAGCCCTCGAGAGTGTTGGGGTAAAAACCCTACAAGCCCCAAGCAGCAGCACCGAAATTAAAGTGCCTTTTGCGCCGATTCCAACCTTTGGTTATGATGCTATTACAGCTGTACTTGAACAATCGTACACCCCAAGGAAGGCGTTTGAGCTACAAAGCAGCAACTAAAACCCATTCTCCAAAAGAGGACACATGAAAAACCTTGTACGAATCATTGCCATTGCTGCCGCGCTTGGCTCGGTTGCCAGCGCCCAGAAATACATTGGAAGCCCCGCCCAAGATTTATTTGACCAAGCGGCTTTTTTCCTCGAGACCCAGTATTTTGGTCCGAGTACCATCAATGTCCAAGAAATCATTGCCAAGTACCAAGCTAAAGTAGACGAAGCCTGTAGCGAGCTTAAAGAAAAATGTGGCTATGACAAAGTTGAACCTTTGCTGGTGCAATTGTTCGATGATTTCAAAGATGACCATACCTACTATCTAACCGCCGCTAACGTTGCCCAAGAAAATGCCAACCGAGGCGGAGCAGCCACCAGTCCAACACCTCGAATTGGTATTGGTTTACGCAACTTTTGTGAAACGCCAACCGGTGAATGCAGCACAGATGACAAAGGAAACCTAACCAGTAAATTCATTGGTGATCGGTTTGTTTCCAGTGTTGTCAAAGATGCCCCTGCTGATAAGGCAGGTATTAAATATGGTGACCGTTGGATTGGTTATAACGACGTGGTGTTTGCTAGTTTTGATGGCAACCTCGAAAATATCAACAAGTCATATGCCGATTTCACAACCAAAGTACGGGCTGGCGAAACGATTAAAATGATTTTACTGCGCGGTCTCAATCGCACTCGGATTGAACTTCCAATCAAAGGCGAACTGATCAACACATCCGAACAACCTGGACTCGAGATTCGCCCAGATGGTATTGCGATGATTACCATGAAAGATTTTCAAATCAATGGGGTTGCCCAAAAACTTCATGAACTTGTGCGTGAAGCTGTTGCTAGAGGCGCAAAAGGCATCATTTACAACGAACGCAGCAATGGCGGTGGCAGTGTCCTCGAGACGATTGCTTCGGTTGGTGCTTTTATCGAAACACCAGACTTAATGCAGTGGACTCCTCGTTATAATCCAGCCCGAAACACGATTGAATGGGGTTACAACGCTGGAAGAGTTTTTGCACGCAACTTACAAAAAGTCGAACTTATTAGTCTTAGTATTATTAACCCTGTTGTCTATAAAGGACCCCTAGCCGTCCTGGTGGATGGCGGTTGTGCTTCTGGTTGTGAATACTTTGCTTCTTATATCCAGAAAGCCAAACGCGCCCAAGTGTTCGGTTCACCGACTGTCGGTATTGGCAACACCAACACCGCCCGTTTTGGATTGGCGAACGGTGGAGCGGCTGGAATGCCTACAATTCAAGCCGTGTGGTCAACAGGAGGGAACCTACCTGCTCAAGTTAAACCCGATGTACTGACCGAAAACTTTGAATATAAATTCTTCAACACAGGACGAGACGAACCACTCGAGAAAGCCTTAGAAAGCCTTGGTGTTAAACCTGCTGTAGCCGTCTCGAGCCAGCCAATTGCACAAAACTTTAATTTCATTCCGCAAACCACCGTTTGGACTGCTAGTCAAGTGAGCCACTTAGCTCAAAATAATTCTTACTAAACCCCTTCTCGAGCCAAGAGCAGTCTGCAAGGGCTGCTCTTATTATTTTTTTGCCGTATAATCTGTTCATGAAACTTCAAGTGATTGTCCATGAAGCAAAAGAAGGTGGGTTCTGGGCAGAAGTACCCGCCCTGCCCGGTTGTGCTACTCAAGGCGATACTTTTGAGGAATTGCTGAGTAACATCTATGAGGCTGTTGAAGGCTGTTTACTGGTGGATATTCCACCGCCAGTCAGTGGTCGGATTCTCGAGATTGCTGTGTGAAAAGCCTGTCTGGTGTTGAATTGGCTCGAGCCGTAGAAACTAAAGGCTGGGTGCTACTAAGAATCAATGGCAGTCATCATATTTATGGCAAAACTGGCGAAATGGTACGGCTTTCAATTCCGATTCATGGGCATAAATCCCTAAAAATTGGTTTGCAGATTTTTTTGATCAAGCAAGCCGGTTTGACCGAAGCAGATTTTTAGAACTTAAGAGCAGTTTCGCCAAGGCTGCTCCTTTTATTTTCTCGACTTCTCAAAATGGGTTTCTTATGCCACAATAAAGCCATGAGCCTCCTCGAGTTACAAAAAGAAATGACTCAACTCTCTTTTCATGAACGTGCCGAATTACTTAGGCAATTGCAACTGTCCTTGGGTCAACCAGAACCGGTTTTACTCGAGCCAAGGCAACCCAGAATTTCATGGGCTGGCATTGGAGCTTCTGGCATTGGTGATTTATCTGAACGGGTAGATGAATTGCTTTTTGCTGACCATCCGCTCGAGCGGCGTACATGATTTTATGCGATACTGGCGCTTTAATCGCCATGATTGATGCAAACGACAAGCATCATTTAGCCATTAAGCCTTTTGAAACACAAGGTTTACTTGTACCAACTTCTGTGTTGTGCGAAGTTGACTATTTTCTTTGTAAATACCTTGGTGAAAATACGGCGAAAACCTTTTTTGAACGGGTTGTCAAAAATAACGAGTTACTGACATTTGACCAATTGGATTTAGAGCGAGTCAATCAGATTAGACGGTATTACCAAGATTTACCCCTTGGTTTTGTGGATGCAAGTATTGTTGCCTTAGCCGAACGTTACCGTATTCGCAAAGTGCTGACTTTAGACCGAAGACATTTTCGTGTTGTTAAACCGCTTCATTTAGATTACTTGGAGTTGCTCCCCTAAATTTGCGTCTCGAGCCGAGAGCAGTCTGCAAAGGCTGCTCTTTTATTTTCTCGAGCAAATTGTACAAACTCGATTTTTTATGGTTCACGAAATTTTGATGTATTTTTTGGTTTCTCGAGTAGAAACTTCAAGTGATTGTGCATGAAGCCCAAGAAAGTCGGTTCTGGATTAAATGGATGTTAAACTGGGATTTATGTTCTGGCTTGCACTGATTGTGGTGATTCTAGTTGTTGTAGCAATTCTTGATTTGCGTCAGACCAAACATGCAATTCGTCGAAATTTCCCTGTGTTGGGCTGGGCGCGTTATGCCCTCGAGATGGTGGGTCCTGAATTGCGTCAGTACATCATCAGTGCCAATAATGCCGAGCGTCCGTTTACTCGAGACCAACGTTCTTGGGTCTATGCCAGTGCCAAAAAACAAAACAATTACTTTGGTTTTGGCACAGACAACGACCTTGAGTTAAGCCCAAATTACCTGATTATCAAGCACAGTGTTTTTCCGCTTCCCGAGTCGCACGACCCAAATTACAGTCTTCCATGCGCTAAGGTCATGGGTGCATACCACAATCGCCCAAAAGCCTTTCGCCCGAGCAGTGTGGTGGGTGTTTCGGGCATGAGTTTTGGCAGTTTATCTGCTCCGGCGATTGAAGCCTTAAACCGTGGCGTAAAAATTGCTGGGGCGCTGCAAAGCACGGGTGAGGGCGGTATCTCGAGATACCACAAAAGTGGTGGTGATTTAATTTGGCAAATTGGTACGGGGTACTTTGGTTGCCGAAACTTGGATGGTACGTTTAGTTTAGAAAAATTCCTCGAGTCAGTCCAAAACGCACCCGTCAAAGCCATCGAAATTAAACTAAGCCAAGGCGCAAAACCGGGGCTTGGTGGGGTACTTCCCGCCCATAAAGTCAGTGCCGAAATTGCCGAGGCAAGGGGTGTGCCAATTGGCGAGGACTGCATTTCGCCCAGCCACCACAGTGCTTTTAACAGTGTGGATGGCTTAATTGATTTTCTTGAGCTGCTGAGCAGCCAAACAGGTTTACCCGTGGGGATTAAAAGTGCAGTTGGCGACCTCGAGTTTTGGCAGTTGCTGGCACAACGAATGCAAGCGCGGAATCAGGGACCTGACTTTATTACCATAGACGGCGGCGAAGGCGGTACTGGGGCTGCGCCGCTCGCCTTTACTGACCATGTGAGTTTACCGTTTAAGATGGGTTTCTCGAGGGTGTACGCCGAATTTGCCAAGCTCGGAATGCAGCAGCAGATTGTCTTTATTGGCAGTGGCAAACTGGGTTTCCCTGAAGATGCGCTGTTTGCTTTTGGCTTAGGTTGCGACATGATTAACGTTGCCCGCGAAGCGATGCTCGCCATTGGTTGTATCCAAGCTCAAAAATGCCACACCAACCACTGTCCAACAGGTGTGGCAACCCAAGATAAGTGGCTGATTCGAGGACTTGACCCAAGCGATAAAAGCGCTCGGCTTGCCAATTATTTAATTACGCTGCGTAAAGAAATTTTGCGGCTTTGTCATGCTTGCGGGCAGCCTCACCCTGCATTTATCTCGAGTAAACACTTTGAAATTCTCAATGACCAATTTGGCAGCCAGACTTTAGAAACTTTGTTTGCCTATCAGCCCGATTGGGGAATGCCCAGCAGCCAAGACCAAAGCACGGCTCGAGAATTGATGAAAAGCCAAATGGTTAATTAAGGTTTTGTGTTACGATTGTCACACAAAATATAAGTTATAAGTTATATACTCTAAGAGGTTATGAATAGTGTCTGTTCAATGGAGCATAGAACAATTTACCGATCATCGTGGAAAAAACCCTGTTCAGGACTTCCTTGGTCAGTTGTTAAATGCAGAAGTACAAAGGCTACTATTGAGACTTCAGTATGCTCGAGATGAAAAACATCTTGTCTCTTCGCACATCGTTTCCCAGATAGAATTAGGTATTTTTGAATTACGCGCCGAAAACTCTACGAACAACCCGAGAATTCTTTTTACGACCATTGGCACAAGAATTATTTTACTTCATGGGTTTGCAAAAGTAGGACGTTCAAACAATAAAATACCACCATTGGAACTACAAGTCGCCCGTCAACGCCGCGCTATTATTCTCGAGCGCGAAGAAGCTCAGAAAGAATAAAATTATGAAAAACAAAAAAATTAGCAAAGTACAAGCATCCGTTACTTCCCCTGTGGACTTGGCAAAGTGGATGAAGGATTTGATTCCTGATACTCCAGAAATGCAAGCCATTGCCAATGAAGAGGCTGTAAAATATTGTTTAGTGGTTGCTTTAGCAAAAGCGCGTAAGACAGTAGGCTATACACAAGCGCAACTTGCTAAAAAAATGGGGGTAAAACAAAGTCTTATTTCACGTTGGGAAAATGTAAATCAAAACCATACCCTTGAAACATTGTTGCGACTCTGTAACGCAGTAAATGCAGAGTTGGTCATAGGCTTAAAAACCACTGATGAATTCATTCCAATCACAGCCGCTAGGGAACAAGGTACTTCGTTGCATCAAGACCTACTTCTCGAGAGCCAAAGAGGTTCAGGCATTGGTAAAACATGGGCTTCCTGAAACTCGTATTACCACACCTAAAAGTAATGTAATGCACCGAAAAACCCCGATAACTCATCGCTTGTCTGGTATAAATAACCCATGCGGTTTTACTTTATTCGCCATGCCCAAAGTCTTAACAATGCTCTTTTTGATGCCACTGGCGCAGAATTGGGGCGTTCTGATGACCCTGAACTATCAAGTCTTGGGGTCAAACAAGCGACTACCCTAGGTGATTTTTTGACTCGCAATACCGACCCGCTTGAAAGTGGTCAGCGTTTTACACATTTGTATTGTAGTACCATGACAAGGGCGATTCACACCGCGCTCGAGATTAGCCGTGGCACAGGTTTAACCCCTATAATCTGGGAAGAATGGCATGAAACTGGTGGTATTTGGCTCGAGCAGGATGGGCAACGCCTTGGGCAATCTGGCAAGAACCGAGCCGAACTGGGGGCGCGTTTTCCGAGCATAGATTTTTCGATTTACGGCACACAAGGCTGGTGGTCTCGAGCCGTAGAACTAGACTGTAACCCTCGAGCCGTTCAGATGTGGGCAGAATTACTCAAGCGTCATGGTGGCACAAAAGACCGAGTTGCGATTGTTTCGCATGGGCATTTTTACGCTCATATTATGGGGCAAGCGCTTGGCGTAGCGGTAGGTTCGGGTAAGCACTGGTTTCAACTCAATAACACCGGTATCACGCGGATTGATGTCCACGAAAGCACCCACCAAAGCACCGAACTCATTTATGCCAATCGCCTGACCCACCTTCCGCTCGAGCAGATTAGCTAATGCGTCCGCTTCGCTTAGAATTGCAGGGTTTTACGTGTTTTAGGGATTTGACGGTGATTGACTTCTCGAATCTCGAGTTATTTGCAATTGTTGGGCAGACTGGCGCGGGAAAATCGAGTATTTTAGATGCCCTGACCTTTGCACTGTTTGAACAAACCCCGCGTTTAGGTTCTAAACCCGCCAAGGAACTGATTGCCCAAGGCAGTAGCGGCATGAGTTTAAGTCTTGAATTTGAAGCCTCTGATGGACGCAAATATCGTGTGGCTCGCACTTATTCGAGTAAAAGTTCGGAAGTTCGGTTTGAGCGCTTGGAAAATGATAAATGGGTTACGGCGGTTGAGCAAATCAAGAAAAAAGAAGTTGCTGAAGCGATTGAACGCACCGTCGGTTTGGATTTTGAAGGTTTTACTCGAGCGGTACTGTTACCGCAGGGTGAATTTGATCGTTTTTTGCGCGGTGAACCCAAGCAACGCCGTGATTTACTCAAGAATTTGATTGGTTTAGAGCGAATCGAAAACATCCAAAAACGCAGTGGTGAACTGGCTCGAGAAGCCAAAACTAAATCTGAGGCATTGCAAATTCAGTTAGAATCGCTCTCCACTGCCACACCAGAAGCGCTCGAGACGCTAGAAACCACACAACTGCAAAAACAAAGGGAACTCGAGCAGACAGGTCAGCAACTCGAGCGGTTAAAGACGGCACTGATTGAGGCAAGGGACATCTGGCGTTTAGAAACCGCGCTGCAAAATGTAAAACTCGAGTGGCAGGGTTTAGAGGCTGCCCAAGCAAAAATTGAAGCACTACAAACCCAAGCTAAAGCTGCACGGCGCGTGGCGAGTATTTTGCCATTGATTGAACAAAACATAAAACTTGAAGCGCGGCTTGGTCAAATTAAACGGGAAGCTGAAACCGCCCAGCAGCGTTTTGAGTCGGCGCACAGGCTCGAGCAACAGCATTTAGAGGCTTTAGAAACGGCTCGAGAAGCCGCCCTTGGCACGAAACATCTCGAGGATAAGGTGGTGGCTTTAACGGCGCTTGTGCCGCGTTTAGAACGATTGGAAGCCTTGGGTGGAAGCCTGAGCGATACTGCCGAGGGCGAACCGTTCACTGAAACTGCTTGGAGTGAACTCGAGCGACTAAGCGCCCAATTACCACTTTTGGAACGAAGTCAAAAACAACTCAAAGAACTTGAACGCCGCCGCGCCGAACTTGGAACGGTTGGTCTTCGTCTTAAAGAAGCCCAGACCGCGCTACTCGAGCAACAAAAAGTTCTTGAAGATGTGCAGCAAAGACAAATCGAGGACATGCACGCACTAGAAACGGCTCGAGAAGCCGCCCTGCAAATCCCCGTTTTAGAAGAAGAACTGCGTGGACTCGAGGCGTTAAAACCCAAATTAAAACGTTTAAGCGAACTTGGTGGGCAGCTTGAAGATGCCAGTCCGCTCGCACCAAGTTTTAGTGAACAGGCTTGGACGAGAATAATGACTGTCCAGAACGAATTAAAAACCCATGTCCGAATTGTCAAACAAATTGGCAACACCAAAACCGAACTCGAGACGGCAAGGGATGAACTGCTACAATGGGAAGCCCAACTTGAAGAAACAAAAACCATGCAAAACACGGTTCTGAGCGATGGGAAAATCGCGGCAGCCACTCAAAAAGAACTCGAGGCAAAACTCGAAGCCGCAAAACGTGAGAATATCGCGGCTGAATTGGTACGCGACTTAAATATCGGCGACCCTTGCCCTGTGTGTGGCGAACCACTTAAAACCCTGCCAGATTTTAATGCCAATGTGCCAACGTCCGAAAAAGCCCTGCAAGTTGGATTGCTCGAGGTCAGCCGTTTACGTGATGAATTCACTCGCTTAAAAGAAGCTGCTAAAAACCATGAACAAAATAAAATGAGTGCAGCTAAAGAAGTGGCTCGAGTTGAAAAAACCTTGCGTGAGACAAGCGAAGAACTCGAGCAACTATTGCAAGGCTGGCAAGATGTGCTTTCAGATTCCACCGACCCCAAAAGTGCCTTACAAACGGCTCGAGCCGAATTACTTTCTGGTTTAGCCAATGAATTAAGCCAAGCCACCGATTTTGAAAACCGTGTTAGGCAGTTGCAGCAAAACAAAACACAATTGCAGCAAGCCGAAAAAAGTGCATCTGAGCAACTGAGTAAAACAAAAGCGCAACTTGCCAGCCAACAAAGCCGTCTCGAGGCAGCCGTTTCGCTTTTAGAAAGCCGTCAGGCAGAACAAAAAAATGCCTTGCAAGAAAGCCTTCGGCTCGAGCAGCAACGCCTAGAAATCGAAAGCGAACGCAAAACCTTGGTGCTTAAACTCGAGGCTCGGCTGGGCGTACACAGCAACGCCAATGCTGCCTTACAAGCCGCTAAACAAAAACTGCTTGGGGCTTTTGCTTATGAATTACGGCAAGCTGGCGCAAATGAAAACCTCAAAACCGAGATTGAAAACCTCAAAACCAAGCGCTCGCAACTCGAGCAGAATGAGCGCCAAGCCAGAGAAACGTACACAAACGCTAAAACCCAGACCGCCAGCCTAAAAAGTGCCTTAGAAGCCACACGCAACAACTTAAATACCGCCCAGCAAGAAGCTATGCAAGCCCAAGAAACCACCCAAGCCAAACTCGCAGAATTGGGTTTTTTAGACAGCCAAACCGCGCTAAGCCAAAGCCTACCCGAAGCCGAAATTTTGGCACTCGAGGAAAGCATCCAAAAACACCTGCAAAATCAATTGTTGGTGCAACAACGCCAAAACCAAATTGCTGAAGAATTGGGCGGCAGAAAACCCGAGACACCACCCGAAGAACTCGAGCAGCAACAGCAAAATTTAGAACAACAAAACCAAACCTTGCGCCGCACACTTGGGCAACTCGAAGCCGAAAAAACCCAGTTAGAACAACAGATTAAACAAGCTAAAGACCTACGCCGTGAGCAAAACGGGCTAGAAAAACGCTTTGACACTTACGCTGCCCTAGCCCTAGATATGAAAGGCAATGAATTCCAAGACTATTTACTGGCAGGAGTCCAACAACAACTGCTGCAACGTGCCACCAAAACCTTGCAGGGTATCACTCGAGAACGCTATACGCTCGAACTGATAGATGCAGAGTTTCATGTTCGGGATGCTTGGAACGGCTTAGAATCTCGAGGCGTAAAAACCCTTTCGGGTGGCGAAAGTTTTATTGCTTCGCTTGCACTGGCTTTATCCCTGTCCGATTATCTAGCTGGAAGCCAAGCCCTAGGCGCACTTTTTTTAGATGAGGGCTTTGGCACACTCGACGCAGATGCCTTGGAAATGGTCGCCAACACCTTAGAGAACCTGCAAACCCAAGGGCGCATGGTTGGCGTAATAACTCACGTCCCAGCCCTCGCAGACCGCTTACCAATCCGTTTAGTGATTGAAAAAGCCCAAGATACCAGCCGTGTGCATTGGGATATGTAAATTATCTCGAGAATGCCCAAGAGACCAGTTTGCCATTCTTATACGGCATCACCCCAGAAAACGGGCTTGTGTTATCATCAAAAACCAGTGGTAAAAAATGCTTATCGCCCTCCCAAAGCGGATAATCCCCAGCCAGTAACTTAGAAATTTCGACCCATTCAAGCGTTCCCTCGAGATTTTCATAGGTGATTTGCCCAGAAAAACCACGCGCTACAAAAATAAAGCCAAACCAATCCTCGCCCGTCTTACCAAAACCAGACCAGTTGATTGTGCCGCGCAGTCTTACATTATCTAGGGCAATTCCGGCTTCTTCTAAGAATTCACGGCGCAAACCGGAGACCACATCCTCGAACGGCTCGAGTTTCCCGCCCAGTCCGTTGTATTTGCCAAGATGTGCATCGGCGTTGCGTTTATGCCGATGCACCAGTAAAACCTTTTGATTATCTTCAGAGATTAAATAACCCAGCGTGGCAAGAATTGGAGTGTAAGGCATTATTAAATCCAAACTTCATAATTTGGTGGGTCCACGGGGACTTGAACCCCGAACCTAAGGTTTATGAGACCTCCGCTCTAACCGATTGAGCTATAGACCCTCGCACGACCCCTAGATTAACCGTAAAATGCACATTTGGCAAATAGGTGTGAATTATCGTTTACTTTGTCAGTAATTATTTTTATGAATGTCAATATCGTTTACCGTGGCACTGATTGAACTTTCCTAAATAAACATTGTGTTTAACGAACTCGAGTTAAATTCTATATCATTTCTTATCGTTTACCGTGTCAGTGATCCCAATACTCCTTTCAAGCAAACCTTTTGGCTTTGACCTCCGCATATCTGGAACAAGAGGCTTTGGAAAAAATAAATTCGGGCATATAGGTCAATTGGTTAGTTTCAAGCGTCTCGATGGCTAAGTACCGTTGAGGCTGTAATCCTAGCTCATGTCCTATGTTTATTCAAGGTTTTAAGAGAATGTAGTGGTGCTAACGGTTTATTGTCGCTACTGCAAAGACTTTTTTTGTAAAGTTCCAAATCTCGAGCATCGCAATGTCTAAAAGCTATAGAGACATGCCAATGTATGTGATTGGACTTTAGATGGCAATGTTTCAAGTGTCTCGACGGCTAGATGCCCATGAGACGGATTATCGTAATGTGCATCCTTTCGTCGGGTTTGGTTTCAAGCGTCTCGACGGCTAGATGCCATTGAGACTGTAAATGTATATCTTTTCATAGTACAAAGTCAAAAAGGAATACATTCTGCGAACCCAATAATTCAACATTAATTTTTTGATCACTACTCAATATCGCACAGAAGAATCACGTCATAGACGAAATTTGGTTTCCGCGAACTATAGGTGATTTTAGTGCCACTAAGGGTTCGCTTAAACCCAAGCCGAGCGAAACTTTTCTTCATCCCACAAATCTAAATCCAGCACTTCAATGGTTTCTGGTAATGCACTGGTATCCACAACCACGTCGTAATCGTGATAGGCTCGAGGAAAAGCATCTTTATTGACGCGAGAAATGCGAACAATTCTGCCTAACTCGAGCAAATTTTGTGCTGGAATACGCCCTAGTTTAGCTTGTTTGAGGCGCACTTTGGGGTCTTTGGATGATCCTATATGCTTAAAAATTACCAAGCGCCTTGTGGTCATCAAACCACGACTGGCACTGCGACTGTGTTCAAACATGTCTAACATGCTTTCGCAGAGCAATTCGAGGTCAGCTTCTGAAAACCCTGTTCTTTCCGCATCAAACGCACTGATGCAGCCTTTGGCTACGAATAATCCATATGGAATCAGGCTTTTCCGTCCCATAGTTCTTAAATCTGAAGCATTTTGTTCGGATTCCCATTGTTCGTAGTCAGCCAGGGTTTTTGCTCCTTGGACAGTTTCGGCAACAGCCACTCTAGTAATTCCCCAATCCATGATATGAACTGGGTCAACACTGCGAGCTAATGTAATCTGCACAGGTCCAGTCAATTGACCTGAATTGACACCTGTAGTCATTACCCCACCGAAAGTCCGAACATCATAAAATCGTTTACACATAATTGCAGCGGCGTTTTGTAATGTTATCTTGGTGGATTTGTCTTTTAAGGTATTACTCTGTTCACGCGCCGCAAAAATCGCACGATTGAGATTGGTTTGGTGTTGGATAAAGATTTCTATACCATTCAGGGCAATACGGTCACGAATCTTTCGTTTGATTGATTCTGGAGAGACCAATCCATGACCGTCTTGGGAGTCTATTCTTGGAAGGTTTTCTGCGTCGGGATCACCATTGGGATTGCCATTTTCGCAATCAAAAATGAGTAGAAATTCGTAGCGATTTTCAATCGGTTTCATGTTGCTCCTTAAAGGTTCTCGACTCCAAATTGTAAAAATCATCGTTTTGCACAGGTTCAATCAATTGAGAAATGGTTTGTTGAAAGTAACCCAATAGGAATAAGCATTGGCGTTTTACTGAGCTATTACTCCGAACCTTAGCATCAAGATTCTCCCAAATCGTATTCATTTCTTTTTGTAAGTATAGGCTGAACCATCGTCGAGTTCTTTCAAGTCGCTTGAGCTTTCGTTGACTGGAAGCCATTTTTTCTTGCAGGATATTGTTCGGTGTCGTCATAATTTGCAAAAACAACCTTTGGTTTTTGAGTTCAACATGTGGAGGATTATTCAACCCATCAATACGCTCGAGCATCGCAGTGAGCCGACCTGTTTGATAGTGTGAATTAGGATGATTAGGATTCAGTTGTTGCAATAGGTCTCGATCACCTGAGTGACGGCAAAATGCTTTCAAAATACCCATGTAAATCACCAAATTTTGTCGCAATGGTAAATCTGCCTTGGTTGCAAATGCTGCCTGAAATTTGCCTTTTACAAAGCTGGTAATGACCGATTTAAGTGAATAATCAACCAGAGCCATCGCAATGGGTAGAGTGGGGTTGAGCATCTGCTGGTACAACACAATCAGTAGTGGTTGAAAGTCAAGTGCCTTATCGCTTTTTCCCCCAACTCGTTGACGAAACATACCAGCAAATTCGCTGGGTAGATCAACTACGAAACCAGTACCTGCCAAACCATCAATTGAAGTATCCTCGAGCCATTTAATAAGTCCAGCCGCCACTTCACTCAATCGCAGCGTTTTGTACAATGAAATCCTGACCCGATTTTCATTTTCACGCAACACAGCAATATGGCAAGCAACATCTCGAGAATCATCTTTTCGAGCTTGTGAAAGAATATCCTCAAGCTGTTTTCGGTAGTTGATGTTATCTATGCGTTCATCGCGCAACATCAGCGCCAGTGGGTCGGATTGTAGTGGAATTTCTTGGTTGTACCAATACACCGCTTTCGTACCATGAACCATCCTAGTTTGTCTCAATAAATCTTCCAGAGCTGCATGATAGGCAGCGGCAGATGCTCCTGACATGGCGGCGTGTTCGGCTTGTTTTAGCCCATATGAGGTAAAGGCAGTTTTATGCACAGCCACTACTGCCGCTCCAAAAGTTACTTTTTTTTCGACCAAGGATTTAAGCGCTGGATGTGTTCTGGCAGGCGAAATAACTTCTCCTGAAACCAGACTGATCATACGATCTGAATTTTGCTTTGAGCTTGTGGTTATATAAAATCTTCGCCACCAATCATGCCACGTTGTATCCTCAAGTATGACCACTCCATCCACCGAAAACGATACTTTGTCGGTTTTTGTGGCTTTCAATTGAATGAGGGCTTGATGTACTCGACCAATTTCCTTTTGCTTTGAAAGCATTTTTGCAACTGGTCGTAATATCCTAACTTCTTGGCTTGCTAGTTGGATTAGGTTTAGAAAAGTCTTATGTTGTTCCAACTGATCGTTATCTGGATAAAGCACCACACGACAACATGAATCCATTAAAAAGTGGGCTGCTCGTGTTGATAGTATTCCAAGCTGTTTAAGTACATGTGGCAGCCTGATCAGTTGGGGCTGTTGCAGGTCTGGACAGCATGGAAACAACTTCGCTCGTCGCTTGGATTCATCTGCAAAAGAAACGGATTGAACCTGTCCTTTAGAGTCAAGATTTATTAACCAATGAATACGCCTGCCAGCAAAACCAGGCTCGAGAACCAATTGTTTTCGGTGAGCATATTCGATCAGAGCCTCGAGCATCAAATCACTCCCAGTCCTAGTTTGCGTACCTCGTTGCTATCATACGGCGGTATCTCGAGAACACCGTTTTGAATCGTCGCCCTGAAGATACTAATGCTTGGTGTAATGGTGATTGAGCTTGGCTGTGATAGATCAAACGTATCGTAGATCATCCAACCAATATCTTCAAAAATCGGTGCGCCAACGCCAAATGTGGGCGGAACTGGCTGGAAAAATGCTATGTATTCACGGCATCCCAAAAAAGGCTGATGGAAACACTTGCCTTTGGCTGCACGTCGAGCAAATTCGTGGGTGATTTGCTTCAGATTGCTTTGGTTTGGATTGTACAGCACTGGTTCAGCGAATATCCGATAACGCACCTCGCGCAAAATCATTGATTGGCGTTGGGTGCGCCCAGTCTCTTTGCTGGAATCATCATTGCCATCTGCCATGAGCGGTTGAAGTGCGTCGGGCTGATGAACTGAGCGCAAAATGTTGTAAGTGCTTGCTCTCCCTTTGACTTCATTGTGTGAGAACGAAATAAACACAATTGGATTGAGGATTTCGATTCGCCTGACTTGCCAGAAAAAAGTTGTGTGAGGTGTTTCACCCCCAGAAAACTGGGTGTAGATCGCTCCAAAAATTGCTCGAGCAATTTTTGGAGTCATCACAGGGTAACTAAGTCTTTCAACTTTTGTTTCAGGACGTGTGAAACAGGCGTAATCGCCCCAAACCTCGAGTGCAAATAAGCTCATTGGTAAGTTCCATTACGTGGTTGCAATGTCGCTTGTGCATAATTCAGAACAGAAATAATTTGAATAGCCGTCGAGTATTCAACATACTTTTGCGTGAATTGGCGCAGAGTAATAATTCGTACTATTGGGTCGGCTAAAAGCCAGCCACAAATGGTCAGGGCGTTTATTCTTCGGTACGCTTGCGAAAAACGATCATCCAGCAACATAACTGAGAGATCAGTCAATTTAGAGAAGGTTTGCTGGTTGGGTAAATTGGTAAAGCGATAAAATATCCGCTCAACAATTGATAAAAACGTTTTTGCTGGGATAATTCGTGATTGTTTTGGTGATACTTGGTCATGTTTTCGGAGGCTCAAGATTTGTCTTTGTAGCTCGAGACCAAATTTGAAATCAATGCTGTGTTTCCGAGCATGGATTTTCATTTTTGTGCTGCAATTAGAGCAGATTTCGGGTTGTATTGTTTTGTTGAAAAGCAAACTAAACTGAAGTGGCTCGCGGCATTTTGGACAACGCTCGAGTAAAGGTCGTTGATGTACCGTGCAGAACTGAGTGATTTCAAATGCCCAGTCAAGCAGTATGTGTGGCTTGTCTTGATTAGCAAAACAGTCTGGGCAAAACTTAAAATGCTGTATCGTGTCCGATGGGCTACGCCCCCAAAGGGTAAATGTTTTTGCATAGGCAAGATCAGAGTGATTTTGAAGCCACCCAAGATGGGATTCGAGGATTCGATATTGAAGTATCCCAGTTGCATCCGACAATTTTCTTACGGCTTTGATCTCAACATTGTTTTTAGAACAAAAGACATTTTTGAGTTCTAATTGCTGTATCACTTCGCGCAGGCGAAAGCCATTTTCGGCACTCAACCGCACAATCCAAGATTCAAACAACTCACCATTTTGGATTTGAGGGTGGATTGCCCAGTGTGGGTTTTTGGCAGTTTCAATCATATGAAACACATCCTAATTACCTCAAGATTCAGGTTTCGTTGACATTTATAATAGTCTGTCACTGACGGATAACTTAGCATACTGTTTTTGTTTGGTCTACAATGACCAACTCTGATTTTCAAACTCCCGTGTATTTCACGTTAAATTTCCGAATAACGTGTCAGGAATCTACGGTTTTACTCCGATTTTAGAAGGACAGCCAGTTCCACTTCAAAGGTCAAAGCAAAAGCATTGAGGGTCTCGAGAGTAGGATTAAAGGCTTTCCTTCCCGTCTCGAGGTCTTGATAGTGCTTTTCGTTGATTCCACTTCGGGCTGCTACTTCATCTTGGGTTAAACCCTGTTCGAGTCGTAATTGACGAATGCGAACACGTATTATCTCTGGGTCTACCGCAAAGCGAGGCATCGTTTGCGAAGGCTACAGGTTGACTTTGACTAGCAGAACCGTATATATACGGTGTTATAATGTAAATGCCCCAAGCAATTAGGGTCAGCACTTGAGCTTACAACTCATGTTGGCAGTTCAAGACAATCAATCTCGTTTAACACCACCACCTTTTGTAACAAACACGATCCGATGTGTACAGAGGTGGCATTTCTTATGACCAGTCACAAAATCCAAGCTCGAGGCAGACCATTGACCACTACCCCACGAAAACTCACTTTTGATTTTCCTATTCCTGATGGATGCCATGCTTTTATGCGAGTGGCGGCTTGTATTTACGATTCAGGGAGCGGTAACAATATGGACATCCAACTCTCCGATAGCACCATGCTTCGGGTTAAAGCCAGTGCAGATGTGTTAAGGCTCAACCCAGCAAGTCATCGTTGGTGGTTATGTACGCTTCATTTCCGCACTTTGAACGATAGTGTGCTGTTTGAACCACTTCACCTACATCGTATTGAACCCCTCGAGTTAGAACGAGAAGATTCCCACCAGCCGCGATGGAGTGCTATTGGACAAATCACCAAAAGTGACCCAATACACCGATTGGTCACGATTCGGGTTTACCCTGAGCAAGCTCGAGCCACGCCATTTTTGATTTCAGCCAGTTTGAAAGTAGAACAAGAGTTGCCAAGAAAAAATGAGTTTGTCCATTTGATAGGGAACTTAAGTGGCAAAAAGCTTGTTGCAGAAGTATTAACCAATCAAGATTTAGAAATTCCTGATCGTTGGCGCAACTGGAAAGCCAACTAAAGACGATAAGAAACCCGTGAATAGGAGATAGCATGTCAAATGACGTTTTTGAAACTCTTGTAACCACACCACAGCCAATGCCAAAAGGTATTCACACCGACTATAACCACCATTTCTTCATCCAAGCCAATGCCACCATCCAAGATGACCAGCAAAACACTCGAGTCACCATTCAACTTGGCAATCCAAAAAATGGTACTTACATCGCTCGAGTTCACCCAAGGGTTTTCTCGAGGTGGCGCAACACCCACCCTGAACAGTCTTCAATCCAACTCTCTGGTACTTGGAGAGCCACGTTGTACGGCAAGACCTTCAAAGACCAACGCTTAGCCAACCTCACCTTGGCTCGAGTCATGCCCCTCGAGAATGCCGTTGATTTGAATGGTGCTGATACCTTCTGGAGTGCGGCTGGCAAAGTCCTCCGTTTAGACCGAGCTGAGAAATTAGTATTGCTGCGAGTTTACCCACCAGACAACAAAAAAATAGAACCATTTGTGGTCAGTGCTAAAACCACCCTCGATTTACTGAATTTGGTCGAAGATGCTCGGTATCTACACATGACTGGGGTTCTCGAGCATGGTTTCTTAATTGCTCAAAATCTCAAGCCAATGCGATTAGAAATCCCAGAGCATTGGAAGAAATGGATTCCACCCATGAAACGCAAAGTTATTCTCGAGGAAAATTTAACTAACGAGCATGAAAACCATCTTTTGGATGATGGTCTCGAGTTAGGCTTAGGGACACGAGAATGAACCAGCCCATTGATTATCTTGGTGCGGTACAAAGCACCTTCAATATAGCGCACACCTATAACCTTTTAGGCACAAGAATTCAGATCACCCAAGTGACATGGGCGTTCTATCTCGATAAAGCAAGCAAAACCCGAAAAGCAAGCGAACTAAACCTTGCAACCAGCGTAACCACCAAGGAAGAACTTGTACACATTGAATTTTCAGTGGATAGCCAAAGTTTTACTGTTAATGATTTTGGAACACCAATCCCCCAATTTATGACGACCTTTGAGAAAGCTCTAACCACTTTTTTACAAGTTCTTGAATCAAGTGCTGTAAATAGTGATGGATGGACTTTAACCAAAAGCCGAATCACCATAGCTTTTACCCTAAATAACGAGCATCAATTAGAGCTTACTGAACTTCCTCGAGATACAAAAGATACCGTGATTCACACGATTACATTTAATGTAAGGACTAGACCATGAAAAACCGAAAGTTATACACCCCCGAATTTAAGTTGCGAATGGTCAAGGAAGTCATTGAACAACACAAACGACCTAGTGCTGTGGCTCGAGAACATAAAATCCTAGCTTCAACCTTATTTTCTTGGCGAGCTTTATATGAACGCTTTGGTAATGATGCTTTTATTAGTTCAGAACAACAATCTGGTTTACTCGAGACCGAGAATTTGAATCTACAAAAACAACTCGAGCGATCAAAAGCCCAAGAAATCCTACTCGAGCGCTTACTTGGTAAACTCACCCTTGAGAATCATCGGTTACGAGAACAAATGAATACTCGGTTTTTTGGCAAGGCGAACTTGGAGACACCATGAAAAGGGTTCACCTCGAGTTGCTTGTTTTTGCAGTTCTGGCTGGAGGTTTGACAACAAGATTACTCGTGACTGTCAATGCCTCAATTGGGCTTTGTCTTGTCTCGAGCCTGATGGTCTTTGCCATCATCCTATTCTTGCTCGAGAAGCACTATGGGCATAATCTTGATGCGTTTCTACAATTATTTGCCAAAATTCCATTGGTCTGGTCTTTAACCTTTTGTGCTGGGGTTTACTCATACAGCTTGGCGGTGATTCTGCAATTACCAAGTTGGGCAGTGATTCTATTCGCTGGTCTGATGGTCACTTTGTGCTGGCGTTTGGTTCAAAGGAAGTTTGGATAATTTCTCAAATAAAAGCAACTACAAGCAAAAGATGTGTAAAAGGAGTAAATCATATGAGCCAAAGAAACCGTCAAAAACGTGAAGTCAACACAGTCTGGCGTGACTACACCAGTAAATTACTGCAACTTCTAAGAAGCGAAGAAGCAGGTTCAATCATGCTCGAGGAATCACACATGCTTGGACTGATTGCCTCGAGTCAAAGTCCAGAACAGCATTTACAACGCTTACATCGGTACATCCATTGGGATAGCATCAAACCGACCGAACCTAAAATACTCGAGGTTTACGAAGACTCACCAGAAGATGCTTTGGAACTTTGGATAGACCAATTGCAACCCACTGGTAGCACCCGTCAGACCAATCATAGGCAACAGGTCAAAGCCGACTTTGAGACGATGAGCAAGCCAGTTCCAGCTTTTGTTTTTGGATACCGTGGTAGGTAGTGATTATTTGTGGTTTCATGATTTACTTTTGGTTTGAAATCAATCATCACAGCATGACCTCAATAGTATCGTTTCCTACTTGAGTAGTCATAATCGTGATTTTTGAGCATTGGTGGTCGTTGGGATTTGGTTGTGGTGGTGCTGCAAGGTTCTTTTCTACAAGTGCATGAGGATGGCAACAATGTTACCGAAAAACACACATTTTTACCTGTACGGGAAGCGTCTTGTGGCGATTCGTGAAAGAAGTGACCTTAACTATGACCTGATTGCATTCTCAAGTCACGACAAAACCTTTATGCCAGAACCAAGATTATACGCAGCGATGCTCTTTGATAGGGATGATTTGGTAAAATCAATCGGCAGGCAAGAATTTTGTCGTCTTCTCAAGGAGCGGGGCGGGAAAGTCGAGGATTTGGCTCGGATGTTGGATGAAGGATTAAATGGAGTCCATAAAAACGAACACCAAAACCTTGAAAAGAACGACATTGATTATGCAGAATTCATAGGTCTTCATCCAATTGATTGCGAATCCAACATATTCACTCGAGAGCTTAGAGATGAGGAAGACGCTTAGGCAATGATTCAACAGGTAAAGCCCAACTTTTCGTTAGGGCTATACTGTGACACTCCAAAAGGGTTGCTCGGACATCCATGCTTCCCGAGTTGCCATTGTTGAGCTTACTTCTATTTGAAAACGCGTTGCAGAAACAAATTTCACGTAACAACCCCATGCTCGAGTTTGTTCAACACGGCTCTAACGTATTCAGCCCCATTGGGCAGCAGACTGAACTGAAGAGGTGTCGTGCCTCCAAAAGTAGTTCGAGGTGTGGCAAGCCAAGCATGGGCATTGGTTTTATCTTCAAAATACTGCTCGGCTGCCTCTGTGATTTGGGCTAAGAGAAGCACATTGATACTTACACTTCGGCTCAGAGGCTTTTTATGGCGTTGGTATTGGTGAAAAGTGCGTTTGCTTATATCCAGCAGTTTGAGTGTATCTTGCAACGAAGCATTGATATGCGAAGCAAACCGCTTGACAAGGCTTGTGGCAAAACCGTTTTCGACTGCTTCACCAACCTCTAAAATGGTTGTGGCTTTTAGTCCAAGCAGTGATACTCTTGGTGGAGCGGGTGCTGGTCTTGTGGGAATAAATGCTTGCATGGTTTAACCATCCAGTTGTGTTAAGAACGCATTGCCGTAGCGACAAAATCTCGAGGAGTCTCGAGTCATTTTCCGCCTTTTAACTGCAAAAGTAAAGTTATTTATCCGTTGGACTGCGCTCAACTGCCCCAACATCACAAGCTGCACCTTGAGGCCGAACCACCCCACGATTGTCTCGAGCTTCACAGGTGTTCAGTGGCACGACATCAATGGCTGGTGAACCAACCACTGGCAGATGGGTCAAGAGACCACCACCATTGTCAGCTAGGAGTCCGAGTTTGGGGTCAGTATTGTTCTGGTCAGCTTTTCCAGTCAATTTGCAACTGTCATCCGAAGCGATGTTGTAGCCAAGGCTAATCACTTCTGGCGCATTGCAGTTCTTGCCTTGGCTGTTGTAGAACAGACTCGAGCGAGTTGTGAATTTTTGCTTTGAGTAAACTTGGTTAGCATTCGTATCCCCTGCTTGGTTATCGTAAAAGGTTGAACTGGTTAGAACGAGAATTGGCGCTAGTGGAGATTCAGGAGATTCTCCACTGAAAACTGCACCACCTTGATTGGACGCTATGTTTTGTGAAACGGTACTGTTTTGAATGGTTAGGTTTCCAGCCGAGTATATTCCCGCCCCGTTCTTGGCTCGATTCTGGTACAGACTTATGCTGTCAATCGTGACAATCGGTGATAATCCTTGGAATACTTGAGGTTGAATGTAAATTCCACCACCCATTTCAGTAGCAGTATTGCCAAAAATCTGACTCTTGCGTACAGCCATTTGACTGGTACTGGCAACAAAAATACCACCACCACTTTGGGTCTGAGCTTGATTGGCGGAGATATTCGTTTCAGCGATGCTGATGTTATTGCTGTTGGAAACAAAGATTGCTCCACCTGAGTTTTTACTGGTATTGCCAGTAAATGCTGATTTAGTCATATTAAAGGCACTTTGCATATCAATAAATAACGCCCCACCATTGCTGGTGGCTGTATTGTTCAAAAAGCGTGTATTTTCAAATGAAACGTTTTTCTGATCTCTACCAATAAAGACCGCACCACCATTTGAAGCTGAATTGCCATCCATTGTGACATCACTGAAGTTGGTTGAACCGCGACTCGAGATTGCCCCGCCGTCACCACCACTGGATTCATTTTTTAGAAACTGCGATTTGGTGATTTTCAGATTTCCATTGGTTTGAATTGCTCCGCCACTGCCAAGGCTCGAGTTCTCAATAAAGACTGAGTTGTCAATGGTTAAGCTGGTAGGCTCTTGACCGATGACTGCGGATATTGCCCCTCCATTTTTACTGGCACTGTTACCACTAAACTCAGATTGACTGATGTCAATTGAAACACTGCCATACTCTTGTAGAACAGCGATCACTGCGCCGCTCCCACCGGCTTTGTTGGCAAAGAATTTGGTTGATTTGAGGGTTAAAGCCGAGTTTGTACCACTGCCATATCCAAGAATGGCGATCACCCCACCTGACTCCGTGGTTGACCCATTACGAATGGTCAAGTTCTCGAGAAGCAACTTCTGCCCTGCATTCAGCACAAAAGCACGGTCTCGTCCATCAGCATTGATGATGGTGCTGTCTTTGTTCTCACCGCGAATACGGACTTGGAAAGCAGCATTTTGGGCTGGGATATTGAACGCGCCTCGCTCGAGGGTATAGGTTCCATTGGGTACTCGAATATCTCGAGTTCGTTTTTGTGCCACCACTTCTTGAATCGCGGCTCTTAAGCTGCATTGTCCTAGGCTATCGGCACAAATGGCATCACCTGGTTTGGCATCTGGGGTATCAGTGAGGGTATTGACTTGGATTGGAGCATTGGGATTGACAGGTGGGGTGAGTCTGGCAACGGCACTCGAGGTATTGCTGAGGACAACGGTGCGTTTCTTTTGGTCAATGGTCACGCCAAAACCCATTGCTTTGCCAAGTTCGGTGATGTTCACAAAGACTTGATTCTTTTGTTCGAGGGTGCTTAACTTGACATTACGACCAGCAATGCTAAAGGTGTATGAAGGACTTTGCGCCACTGCGATTGCCAAGATTCCAATACCGAGTGCCAGAAACCATTTTTTCTGCTTTGTCATGAACATACCCCTTCACCTTGTTAGCGATTCATTGACCCAAGCCAATTACTGTTACATACGCTTTGGCTGGTCATGGTTAAGTTAGTATACCCTGTTTGAACAGGGTTGTCTAAGAGGATGGCAAAGCGAATTGTAACAATGTGCCGCAACGCTCAACTGCACTGACAGAATTCCTACGAGAATTAGATTCTCGAGATGCAGAATACTTGCGATTGATTCAAAGTCGCATTCGGCAACGCAGATTGGAATTGGGTTGGACACAAGAAAAGGCAGCCGAGCAACTGGGCATTGGACTGAATTGGTATCAGCAACTCGAGAGTAAACAGGTCTGGCGGTTTAATCCTACTTTGCTTCGATTGTTCACAGTAGCTCGAAAGATGGGTCTTGAGCCATCTGATTTATTGGCACAACCTTCTTCAAATCATTTACCACCTAAACGTCAAAAGAGTACAACGAAGTGATAAAGCAAGGCGGGAAGCGTTTTTTGGACTCGAGATATGTATGATTATCTCGAGGGTCATATTACGGTGCGCTCACTTTTGAGAATTTGTCCAAAACCAATCAAATCTGCTGCCTTGTGAGTACACAGGGAACGGCGCGGAGGAAATTAGATTCAAGAACATGAGTAAATTGCTGATTTCAATGTGACTGTGCGGTAAACTTTACTATGCTTCAAGTGAATATACTGAAATTAGCCAAATCATAAAAAAGATATAATTTGGCTATAAATGCAATATAAATTCCTCTGTAGTGAACTCAATCTCGCAACTAACCTATGATAAATAACGTAAATCCATCACATCCAATTCAAGCTAGGCAAAGAAGAAAGCTATTATGGACAATTGGTTGCTTGATTTCACAAGTGATTTGGAACGGGTCAAGCAGTTGTGCGGTGGGATTAGATTAAAGAGAATTTATGTCTTACTTAAATGCCAAATTGGTGCTACAAGCCAGTGGCATTAAACGCTAAACCAATCAGCGCGAAGAAATCGAAGCAGACCTTAAGGAAATGGGTAAACTAGCCCCACCCTTTGTGTTTGGAATGACCAGTCGGAAAAGCTGAGTCAGACCGTCAATTAGAGCAGTAAACTCTTACGGCAAAATAAAATCTGTAGCATTGAGTGAAGGATTAACATTAATTTTGGTATGCGATAATCTAATGGCAAAATTCCCGTTTCTCAGTAATCGTTCTCGAGTTGCAAAGCGAATTCCTGAAATAACTTGATACTCCCCAAAGACAGTCTCAAATTGATCGCCTACGGTAAAACGTTGTGCCTGAATTTCACCATCATTATTTACAAGTAATGAAGTACGTTGTGATGCACTTTGCAACGTTAATATGTCCCCGTTCAAACCTGCGATAGTACCAGAAGTCTGATTGATTGAAGTCCATGTTTGTGGATTGAGGCGTAAAGGTAGGATACCTTGAACAAATGTATACCGCAGGATGTTTGCTTGACTTTCTGGGATTGCTTTGATGCCCTTCGGAGTCCATTGAGTTGAGTCATTTGAAGTTATTCGATACCCGTCTATAGCTTGATTTCCTGTGCTGACCAACAATTTGTAACGCATATTTTCAAAATCGTAAATTGCGACTTGGGTTGCAAGGATTGATACCTTTCCTACCGAGTCAATATTTTCTACATTACTTGTAATTCGGAGTGTTTTGAGTCCAGTCAGAGCTGCATCCCCATGTATAGCTCGAACTTTGTTGAATAAAGCTAAACCATTACTTTGAGCTAAGGCAAAAGCTGTTCCTACAATTAAAGCGGTAATTACAATCCATTTTTTCATATTATTCCTTAGTTTCCGTTACGACAAGGGCGAGTAGGGGGTTCAATTTGGCTAATTCCAGAGACGATTACATAAACAAATTTGGGCTTATTCCGAAGGTCATATATGAAAGCAATAACCTGTTCTTTTTTTGCTGCCAAGGTCATTTGCAATGTGCCATCTGCATTGACATGGAATCCATCATTCATTGGACAAAAACCTGGATTTGCAAGGTAAAACTGATCAATTGCCAGTAGAAACGCTCGTTCATCTGTTCCGTCGTATTGATATGAAGCCTGTTCTTTAACTTGTAGTTGATAATAAGTAAAGACAGCCTTAAAAGCCACAATCATTTTTTGAGTCAGAGGATTATTTACTTGAGGTTGAAATGTAATACTGACCGCAGGCGCACACGCCATTAGACAGACAATACAAACCCAAAGCAAATTCAATCTTTTCATGGTTGACTTGGTGGTTCTTGAGGAGTTTCTGGAGCAGGAGGAGTTTCTGGGAGCAAGACATTATTGACTACATAGGGGGTAACAACAATCAAAAGATCGGTGTCAGACTCCTCGGTAAAGGTTGTTCTGAATAATTCTCCGAGAATTGGAATATCCATAAGCCCCGGAATTCCTGAACTTGAGGTACTACGCCTTGATTCGATCAATCCACCGATAACAATACTCTCAGCATTTTTTACTCGTACCGTTGTGCTCGCTTCACGGGTACTGTAGGTTGGTAAACCTTCACTCGAGATACCTGTAGGTGACGAAACAGCAATACTCAGTTGTGATTCAATGGTCTTGTCTGGAGCGACTTTAGGAACTAAACGAAGACTGATACCTGTGGTGATATTGGAGACAGTAACTTGTCCACCAGAGCCAACTGTGCGAATAGGCTGGGTCTGAGTAGCATTTATACGCGCCTCGAGACCATCCAAAACGGCAATGCGAGGGCGAGTGAGTGTTCTAGCCACACCGTTTGATTTGAGCAGGTTAATGCCCACTTCAAGTGACAGAGGGCTGCGTTGAAATGGCGCAAAGCCAAGCACTCCATTGGGTGGAGTTCCTTCATTGAATTTGAAGTTAAGGTTAAAAAGTCTCGAGTAATCTATGCCTAGTTGCTGTGATATTTTACGGTTTATTTCAACAATTTCAGCTTCAAACATGACTTGTAATCGTGGTGCATCTAAGCGTTTAATTACTTGGTCAACTACTTCACGGTCAGCAGGACTGAGTAGCACTATGATTGAACGTTGACGCTCATCAACTTCAACTTTCAAACCAGGATACAAACGGGTCAAAATAGCTGCGACTTGGGATGCTTGGGCATTGTGCATCTCGTAAAAAACGGGGATGCGAACGTCAGAAGGCACAGCATTTGGTTCGTCTTTGAGAATAGTCAGCAATTTTCCTGATGGATTGAGCGTTACCGAAAAAGGATAGGAAAGGGTTAGGATAAAACCATCTGCTCGCAACTCGAGCTTTGCATCTGATGGCACACTTGTACCCTCTGGCAATTGAGCTTCGGGAACGATGATTTGCTTTTGCTGATAATCCACAAAAAAACGAATATTTTGTTCAGCTCGAATTCTAAATCCACTAGGGAAACTTTCGAGTTTTGCTGGATAAGCTGCGGCAAGACTGACAATGCCTACAGCAACTGCGACCATCACTAAGAGTATTCCAAAAAATTTCTTCACATAACCTCCGTGGTTGCACTTATGGTTTAACAATCAACTGCACACCACTTTGATTCGATGGATGCAAAGATAGGGTTTCAACGTCTTTAATTTGTGCGGCTACCGCTTGAATTTCCAAGGTATCTGAACGCCATTCCATTATCTCTCCAACGATACCATTGGCGTTTTCGTCACTAGCAATAATGATTTGCAAATTTTGACTTGGGGTCAGGTTTTGAACCAGAAACGTACCATCTTGCTGTACAAGACTCCAACTGACCACTTTACTTGTGGTGTCCAGTGCAATGGCATACATTCGAGGTTGGCTGCCTGTGATGGCTCGAGACGAAATTAGACCATAGCCAAATTGTAAATCTATGCCTCGAACACCTAAGTCTGTTGCTGTTTGAGCTAAGAGTTCACGTACCATTGCTGGTTTTGAGCCACTCGCCAGTGCAAGTGCTGCAAGTCCAGCAACTTGGGGTGAAGCCATGCTAGTCCCCATTCGTAAACCATAACCTGTGTCGGTCACATCGGTACTGAGAATACCGTCGGGGAAACCATCCTTATTTTGGTCTTGAGACATATCGCCACCAAAAGCCGTGACCCAAACACCGGGACCTCGGGACGCATAAGACGGTTGGTAAAGCAAGTCTCCACCTCTGACCCCAGCCAAAGCAGTTACCGCAATAACATCTTTGAGTGCCGCAGGAAACGCTACTGCACCACCACTATTTCCTGCTGCGGCAACAACAATCACACCTCGAGTTTGGACTTGCTGAATAGCCGCATCAAGGATTGGACTATAGTCATTTGAGCCAAGCGACAAGTTAATAATTTGGGCTGGGTTTAGATTTGGTAAATCTGGCAATAAGTTGGCTGCCCAGAGAATCCCTTGGGCAACTGTACTGGTGCTGCCGCCAGAGAGGTCTCGTAGTACCCGAATTGGCAAAATATTTGCTTGTGGTGCAACGCCATAAGCTTTTCCATTGGCAGCCACCAGCCCAGCCACATGTGTGCCGTGTCCGGAAATATCTTGGGCAATTGGGTCGTTATCCACAAAGTCATATCCAGGCAAAACATTGGCTTTGAGGTCTGGATGCTTGAGGTCAACTCCGGTATCAATCACCGCAACAGTTACGTTTTTGCCTTGAGTAACTTGCCATGCCATTGGAATACTTTGTAAACCAAGAAACCACTGCTCAGAACTCGGTGTTGGGACTGAACCTGCCAAGGTTGTCCGAATACTTTTGGGGGCTTGACTTATGGTGCTGAGTCCTGCATCTGTAACCCCAACCCACTGATCCCATGCGGCAAAAATAGCTGCATCTCGAAGTATCCTAAAGGCTTGTTGGGCTAGGGCGACACTCGAGAAGGTAAATTGGGTTAAGTCTAAAGCTCGGATAGCTTTTGTGGCTGCGTATGGCAAAAGCCGAACTGCGCGTTGTGCAGCTTGTGTGCCTTTGACTAAGAATGCCTTTACTTGAGTGGCTTTTACGGTTGAAACTCGAGCCTGAATTTCAGCCACCGCAACTGGGATGTTCACCCGACCTTGAACTGCTCCAGCTTCAAATAAGACACCTTTGGGGTTAGAAACTCTTTTAGCAACTTCGACAGTAACAGTCAACAAGCCAAAAGTTGCTGACCTCGGCAGTTCACCCAGCAAAGCAGCACCATCTTGAGAAACTGGTACAGCCCGACCATTGACTTTAAGCACCACACTCGAGGAAGCCGTCCAGCCAGCCCCAAGAACTCGCACATACTGCCCTTGAACCGCAACCGCATCAATCCTTGGGTTTACTGCCAAAGACCCAGCCAAGCTGATGTTTTCTCCCCAAGGGGCAACACCTGAAATTCGGACATTGGTATCCTGTGCTGAGGCTGTGCTTGGAAGAGTAAAGCGCAAGCCGTCCTTGACTGCGCTACTTGTGATCAGTTCACCACCCACAAAGACTTGGGCGGTTTTTGGAAATACCCCAAAGGCGGTCACTGTGTCGCCCGGGGTGACTGGTGTAGGCAAAATGCTCAGCAATTTATACTCCACCCGTGGAATTGGATCAGGGCAAGCAACCAAAACCGCCATAAGCGCCATTACCAAGCACCAGACTCGAGTTGTTAAAGGTTTCAACACAATTCACTCCAACTCAAGGCACAACGATGGTACGCGGATCAGAAAACGAAAAACCATCCGCTTTACCAAACGAATCAAAACTAACCCCCGCAACCCACCAATAGTAAGTTCCCTTGGCAAGTGGGGCTAAAGCACTTGGATAAGCTGCCAATAACTTATCGGTGGTTTGGGTAGCTGGGGTGTTGCGCCAAATAATTTTGGCATTGGCATCCCAAGGGTTACGGTCATAGAGCAAATACAAATAACCAATTGCATTTGGGGTGGCTGTCCAAGTCAGGGTTGGGCGACCATCCGAGACAACCGCACCATCGGCGGGTGCTGCCACATCTTGGTCTGGTGGGAATTTGGCTGCATCTGCGTTACTACAAGGTGTTTCTCGAGAACGATTATCCACAATGGCAGTTACACAACCAAAATAGACATCTCCTGTGCGAGCTTCAGAAAATGTTTTCGAGAACTTCTGAGCGCCAGAAGCTGTTGCTTGTTGGTTCAGCAGGCGCTGATAAGACCCAGCAATGTCCAGTTTAGACAAGAAAATCCCGTAACCATCCGCACCTGCAATACTGCCAACGCTTTGAAAAGGACTCCATTCCCATTCCAGCGCCAAGTCTCGAGTCAATGCCAATGGGCGAATAACTGCCGAGGTGCTGGCAACTCGAGCGCGAAGTTCTGAGAGGTTCTTGGGGGCTTCTAAAGCCTCGAGTACACGGGTTGTATGGGCTGGTAAAACCGAGTCAAGTGCAACGTTTTGGGTTTGGAGCTTGCTGCTGGCAAACTGCACGGGTTTTGGGGGAAGCGAATAGCCAGAGAGCAAGGTCAGGCTGGGCAGATTTGCATTTTGGGTTTTGATGCGGATAGGGGTGCTGACCCCTTCATTTCCAGCCGTATCATAAGCTCGAGCCACCAATTCGAGTTCGGTATTGTTGGGAACACCTGTGGTATCCCACTGCACCACAAAAGGCGCACTGACGGCACTACCCACATTCAAACCAATTTGAGTTGAACCACGACCACGCACAAAAACTTCGACTCGAGCCAAACCAACATTATCCACAGCATCCAATTGAATTGGAATGGTATTGCTAACAGTGGCATCCGAAGCAGGGGTTGTGATAGCCACAGTTGGCTTATTTGGATCATTAGGGTCTGGACAAGCGGTCAGTAACGCCATAACCACTGTCAAACCACACCAACGTAAATTCATAAAGACCTACTCCTTAGAGGATGCTGGAAACTGCTTAACCAAAGCACTCACATCCTCAGTACGACATAGCCAAGTTGCCACACTCAGGAGGGTTTTACCTGTTGCATCCAAGAAATGCAAGCGCCCTGAACGCACTTCTGCACTGTGAAACTCAAACGGCTTAACTGCCGTGAAAGAAATCCTAAAGGTAACTGTTTGCATATATACCGAAAAGTAAACTGCGGAAAAAGCACGGAAACTTGCAAAAATAAGAACCACTGGCACAAGCAACCGAGTGAAATCCACACCACGCACCAACAAGCCAAGCATTGTTAAAACGCAAAGCGAGATAAAGCTGATTGGAAGTAAAGTATTAAACCGAACTGTAAACATAAAACTCCTATTCGCAAGACCTTGTTGAAAATTACCTCTCATGACTTACTAATCTTTAGTATAGCTGGTTTAGATTTTTATTCTAAACTTTTAAGGCAAGTCAGACATAAGTTCGCTAATTTTTGAAGAAATTTCCACTGGAATTCCAGCACCCCAAGTTTCCCAATTTGGCTGGTAAATTTCAAATACATCACCAAAGCCCATCTGATTATTTGAGAATTTTTTCAAGTTGAGTTCCAATTCTTCAATGATTTTCATGGAACTTTTTGAACTAACATCCTTACATGACCATACACATATTTTTCTAACATTAGCCGAGAACGGTAAATGTTCAAGGTGAAAAGTGTTTATGTATTCATTTCCAGAAATAGAAATGAATACAAGCCAAGACTTTTCGTTAAAAATAAAATCGTAAAACCGCCCTACTTCTTGATCTTCAAGGTATAGAATTTTGTACATTACACGATTCATAGCTCCTACTTCCCTTGAATGGTAAATACTATGATTGTGTTTGGGTCAAAAGTGCCATTTTCAACACGCCTTAGAATTTCTGCAAGCCTATGATGCCCACCAGTAACTTGGATACCAGATGCTGGAAACTGCTTAACCAAAGCACTCACATCCTCGGTACGACACAACCAAGTTGCCACACTCAGGAGGGTTTTACCTGTTGCATCCAAAAAGTGCAACCGCCCTGAGCGAACTTCTGCACTGTGAAATTCAAATGGCTTAACTGCCGTGAAAGAAATCCTAAAGGTAAGTGTTTGCATGTACACCGAAAAGTAGATTGCGGAAAACGCACGGAAACTTGCAAAAATAAGAATTACTGGTACGAGCAACCGAGTGAAATCCACACCACGAATCAACAAGCCAAGCATTGTTAAACCACAAAGCGAAACAAAGCTGATTGGAAGTAAAGTATTAAACCGAACTGTAAACATAAAAACTCCTAAATATTGTTCAAGTGTAGTTCACTACAACGATCTTTTTATGATTGGAGACTTATGAGTGAACTAAAATATGTTCTTCACTCACCCTTCGATTTTTTTCTAAAAATTGCATTATGGTGCTTTTCAATACAGAGATACTCACTATGCTTCGGCTTTATATCATATCTGGATCAATTTGAAGTTGATCAATGAAACTCTCAAAAGATGCTGCTAAATAGAGATAGCTTTCATACCTATAGTGACTTGATAAGTACCCTACATCATAAGTTCCATCTTGAAAAAATCTAAAGCAGAACAAACTAACACCTCCATCTTTCGCAAACGGGAAAACTTTATTATTGACTGTTTTCAATTCATCCAAAAACATCAAAAAACCCGTTGGATACAGTTCATCAGTAAAAGAAAAAAAGTAGTCAATGCCGTAACCATCTTCTGGGCTAAGAAAAAACGTATCTCTCTCAGGATGTGGAGCAGAGTTATCGAATTCTAAAAACTGAATGTAACTTTCTGGGAATACAAAACCATACTCCATAGATATATCGTGCATAAGTGTTTTATTTAGAGGCTTTTTTGAATTACCACTAATTAGGTTGAGTTTTCTAAAATCGCGCATAAATTCCTCTTTCTTGAAGTGAAACTCTGTCGGTGTACATACTATGAAGTAGATTTTAATTCACATTGAATACACCGAAGGCTCATCTAGCTGATACATTGATTGCAAATTCTCAATGTAATGATGTGTGTTCTTGGTTGTACAGAATTCTGATATTTGAACACTTTTTCACGTGCATTCACATCTCCAGTATTTCTAATTTACGGTCTACGAAGTGGCGCACCAGCTGGAACTGCCCAAATAGCATATCCACCCATGTTACCTGGATGATTAAGTGTCCACAAATAGTAATGGTCACCAAGAGTTATTAACTCAAGTCTCCCCGGGGTTAGGCTGTGATGCCACGTAAAACCTATAGGAGTTTGTCGAGTTCCAGTTGATGAAACCCTAGAAAGTGCAGTTGCTGCTGTCGGGTCGATTAATCGTGATGTCGCGTCTAAACGCGCCGCAAGCCCTGGGTTAGCCAATAATTGAGCTTCCAGCTGGGCATTTGCTCTATTAAAGTGAACTTTATCACTTCGTCCAAAATCACCCGGATCAAGATTTGCCACTGCGAATAAATTTGCACAACCTTGATTTGTATTATGCACCAGCCAATCGTTTTTTCCCACAAAGAATGTATGAGCATTCTCTACAGTTAAGTTATACATCTTCTGATTGGCTGTTTCATTCCATGAACGTTTAACAACTCCGTACCCATTTAGTCGCTTAACCCAGTTCCCAGTTTTGAGTTTCTCCGCGTTGACCCACACACCACTCGAGTTTTGATTTGGCTCAACTAAAGCATAAAATGGGTGTTCTGGTGTTGTGGTCAGCGTTTCTGCTTGACCACTATCTGTCTCCAGTTCCAGTTTGGCAACGGTTGTGTCGGTGTGTGAAATTGTATTAGTAACTTGATATTCATTAGTCTTTCGTGAGTATTCATGGAAACCCGTGACATTATCTGTTTTTTGCAGAGAATCAATTCGTTTTTGTCCATCAATGGTACTGACAGGCGTTTCAGCAGAAAAACTATTGCAACCAATTGCCATTGCTGAACGGATACCATTGGCAGCCTGGAAAACGAACAGCGCGACACCACCTGCTGCCAGTATTCGCCCAAGATCGCCCACTGATTGTCCTGTCAACGCGTCTTTACCAGCAAGTGCTGTGTATAAACTATCCACCGCACCCCAGAAAGCCAATGCTCCAGCCACAGCAGGGGCAGTAGGCACAAGAGCGGCTGCCCCAATACCCATTAGGATTCTTAACCCACCAATAAACATATCCAAAGCGAACAATTGCGCTTTTGCATCTCTAGCATTAGGATCCCAATAATCAATTGTGCCAATCCAACCTAGAATATGTGCTTTTATCTTTTTGGCATCCCAAGCACCGTTTGTTTTAATGTCTCTGGTAACAAACCCAGCGTAGTCTAGTGGTTTGCCTGACGCGACTTTTCCTTTGGATTGCATTAGGAAAATAGAGAAGCCATAGATATTGACAAGTTTAGTTCTGGCATCTTCACCATGAGCGCCGCTTGCATCCGCTAAGAAAACAATCGAAGCGTAAACCACAAACATTTCAATGACTTCGTTTTGGTCACTTAAACCATGACGTAAGTTATAAATAGTTGATGCAACTTTACTTGAGTAATACTCACTCAAGTTTTTATCTGCCCATCGGACTAAACTCGAGCCTAGCCATTGAATCAGTAAGTCCTTAAATTCACCGATGGCTTTGTCCCCAGAGTTGTTTTTATCCATTATTTGTTTAATGGCTGTTCGAGAATAACTAAAATAGCTCTTTAACCACGTCTGATAATTATCCCAAGCCTGCTGCGATGTGGTCTCGAGTAAAGAAATGAACTCGCCACCATCAGGTGATTCTGCACGTATCGCAGTTACCGAAGTTGGAGGACGAATTGTACTTGCAGTTGGTACTCCAGTTACGGGTTTAGCAGTGCTTTGCGGGGCTGTAATGTTGCTGTTACTCGAGTTCGGTGAAGTACCAATGTTTGGTGTGACACTGGTCGAAGGCGCTTGAACGTTCGATGGGGTCAAACCAATATTCGGAACGACGCTACTGCTTTGAGGGGAAGTTACGCTGCTCGAGTTCGTATTGCCCAAGGTTTGAGGTACAACAGAAGTTGGTGGGTTAAGAATGGCATTATTTGGGGCGAGCGGGGTGGTGTTTGAAGTTGGGTTACTTGGTTGGTTGGTTGCTGCTGGAACATTGGGTTGCGTAGCAGGGGCTTGGGCTGGTTGTGTCGCTGGAGCGGGGACTGGCTGGGTGACGGTAACACCTATTGTTGGGGTTGTAACGTTGGTGGTATTTGCTGGTGCATTATTGGTATTTGCAGATTGTGGAACTGATGCTGGATTTGCGGGGGCTGGACTCGAGGCTGGCGGAGTATTTGCTGGTGGAACTACTGGTACAGGGGCTGGAGCAATTGGTGTGGTAACAGTGCTGCTTGGAGTGCCTGTACTTGGTGGTGTAACTACACTTGTAGGTGCTGTAATGCTTGACGGGGAAATGCCTACCTGAGTGCTGAGTGCTGTTTGTGGCGCTTCAAGTTGGAATTGCGTTCCTATGTCTGGAATAACACTAAATGGTACAATGCCTGTCCATGAAGTATTATCAACAATACCATCTGCCATGCTATAGGTTGCGTTGCGTTGCACAAAATTATTGGGGTTTGTATACGAATTAGCATCTGTAACTTGTTCGGTTTTCCAGCCCATTCCAATACCAAAAAGTCCGCCTGGATCCCAGAGTCGCCAGAGTCGCCCAATGCGCTTATTGCTAATTTGTAAGTCATCATCCGAATACAACAAGTTACTGGTATCACGAATAATTTCATAACCTAAATTACCAGCAATGCGTTTTTGCCTAATTCCACTGGTACTCGAGATAATTTGGGTGTTACTTGGGTCGTATACAAAATCACTGTAAGCAGCATAAGGATCAGTTGCACCGCCACTCCACTTGAAGTACATGGCTGGTTTATCAATGGCATTGTAACGTTTAACAAAACCGTCATAGTCGCCACCTGCAACATAAAGTCTATTTCCACTCGAATCAAGAATGTACTTTTGTGTCGTCGTGGTTTCGCCCAGTGGTGGAGCAGATATTGCACCCCTAAAGTCTGTATCTGGGTTTGCAGCTTGGACAATTAGACCAATATTCTTGGTTTCTTTCAAGAGTGTTTTTGCACCTGTGATTGTATATTCACTGATGGATTCGTCTTTCTTTGACGATTCGCTGGTAAAACCTTCACGTTGGGCTACATAGTCGTACATGTCTTTTGCTGGAACCGTTGAACCAGGTTGATAAATTTGTGTTTGGGCTGTACAGGTAGAATCTAACCATGCGTCTGGATATGGAATACCAGCAATGTATGGTCCACCAGGGTTATTTGGATCAGGCATGGTGAGTGGCACTTCTATGCTTGGTCGTATTGCAACTTTCTGACAGGAATATCCTTTACGAAAGCCTTGGGACTTTAAGGTTGACTCAAAGTTGACTTTCGTTTCATAACTGTAATCGTTGTATTGATATGTTTGTTTAGCAGTTGAGTCTGTTGTAAAATCTGTATATGAATCAGCTACTGTACGGGTCTGTGCATTAACAATGTTGGTTTCTACAGGCAGCGTTTGTTCATTGTAGGTTGTGATGGTTTTACGGGTTGGTTGGCTGACACCACAAGAAAAGGCTACTGGAGAAACATCTTGTGGGTCGTAAATCCATTCTGATATTTCATATGGCTGGTTTGCTAGGGTGTTGATTGTCGTTTGTTGGAGATAACACTTGTTCGAGCCATCTTTAACAATACGGGTAAGCTCGCCAGGTTTGTAGGTGGTGGTAGTGGTTGCTGTACCACTGATGTTGTTTTGGAGACCACGTGGTATTCCCTTATCGTCTCGTCGTGTATCTATTGCTCCGTTGTCATCTTCAACTTTAATTTCGCGTCCTCTTTGGTCGTAGGTGTATTTTACTGTCCCCAATGGCGTTGCATTATTATCTGGAGCAACCGAAGTTTGTTTTTTCAAACCATTTGGATAATAGCCATAAGTTGTCACTCGGTTGGTTTCTGGGGCTAAATCTTGAATTCCACTAGGCGCTCGGTCTTTGACCACTGTTTTCTCGAGTGTATCGCGTTCATTGTATTGGCTGACCACAACACCAACACTGGCTGCCATGAGTACGGTTTTTCCGAGGATTGGATCGGCTGGTCTGTTCCCATTGTTTGACCAGAGTAATACGGGAGCTTCTACTCGCACATTGCGGTTGTTACGAATTTCTTTACCTGTATCTGAGTATTCATAGCGGAATAAATTAAAGCGGCTGGTTCCTGTAAAGGCAGCATTTTGATCGTACTGCTCGAGCAACTTGCCTCGGTTGTCGTAACGATTATACGTTTGGTAAGCGGTACTGATATTTGGGTCTGTCGGGTTTGTACTGGCAGTGCCATTACCAAGGATAAAACGTCCAGAGGCATCTCGTTGAGGCGCATAAATTGCTCGGTCACCATTGAAGATTCGTTTTACACGAAGATTCAAACCGTTGTAGAAAAGCTGTTCTTGTTTCTCTTGGGCTGCGAATGACGTATCATAATCTTGGTTATTATCGTTGATTGCACCATTAGTGCGTTTACGCCCAAAACTAGCCTCACCAATGATCCGACCATTGGTGTCTAGTTGGTAGCCAGTGACATTCCCACCATTGACCACACCACTTAATGTGTCCATTTCAATTGGTTGGTCTGGAGCGGTTGGTATTGGATTGTAATAATTTTGGAAATCAGTGGTTGTTTTGATCAATAACTCACCATCTAAGCGGTAGCCACGTCGCGCCCAGTTTATGCTACTGGTTGCACTTGGTTTGGTTGGTTGGCTTTCCGCAACTGCTTTTCCGATACTGTTATAAGCATATTTAGTAATAAGCCCACGTTCGTTTTTCTCGATTAGATTGCCAAAAACATCATATTCAAATGTGCTGGTTAAACCACTTCCCAATCCAGCATTGCTGTCTGTTGAACCTGCTCGAGCTAATTGTTTTTGTTCAAGTATTTTGTTGTTATGGTCGTACTTCATGGTGGTGGTAAAACCATCGGCATCTGTAATACTGGTGACTTCACCATCTTCGTTGTATTCCTGAGTGATGATGTGACGGACACCTTGTTCATCGGCAGGCAAAGTTGTTTTCATGACTCGTCCAGCAAAGTCGTATTCAAAGTTTGTTTCTGCGCCACCTGAACCACTGGTGGTTGGTTGAGTAGTGGTGGTTCCGGTAGCGGTTAATACTCTTTCCGGAAGTGGACGTTTATTACTGGTGGAGTACACGTTAAACTTCACTAGGTCATGTCCACCAGGACGTGGGTTAGCTGTGTTACCGACCCTAACATTTGGATTGCCGAAATTATAACTCGGTAGTTTTGCGAGGTTATTGGCATCAGATTTTGGCTCCCAAAACCCTAGTGGTAATCCATCATCGGTGTAGGTATACCCTTTGACCACAAAGTTTCGTTCATCTACCTCAACCAACACATTGCCAAGTGGATCATATTTCATTTGACGGGTGTTTCCAGCCGCATCTACTGTTTTGATGGTACGGGCTGAAGCGTCATAGGCTGCTGCACTGATGCTTCGGTCAAGACTTGTACCCTTACCTGGTACATCCGATGGTTCTGTACCTAACCACATTTGACGCTGAGTACGGAAAACCTTGCCTGCTGCATCATAAGCATTTTCGGTACTGTAGCCATTAGGGTCTATGGTTTGAATTGCATTGCCAAAACCATCGTAGACGGCTGTGGTAGTAGCAGTATCTGTTCCTGGTGTAACTGTTTCGACATCAGAACTTGGGTACAGCCGAACATGAGTTTTTGTTTTGCGATTAAGAGCATCAAATTCGTAAGCACTGGCTGGTCGGCGTTGATCCTGCATGAATGAACTTTCACCACGCATGGTCATACCATTTTGGTAAATTTGATTTCCTTCAATGTCATACCGCATACTGATAGTACGGTCAGAGACATTCGGGTTAATGCTGATGTCACTGTGGGTGATGCTGCGAATTCGCCCAAGGCTATCATTGGTATAGGTAAGGGTATATGAAGGGCTACTGTCGCCAGTCACAGACATTGATGTTGTATAGCCTAATGAATCGCGTTCTGTTGTGGTTGTTCGACGAACTGCACCATCTTTTTTATAGATTTTCTCGTTATTTGCTTGTCCGTGGATGTCGTACTGCGTTTCTACTTTTGAAGCATCTGGTTTTGTGACTCGAACTACACGATTTAGCGAATCATATTCTGTCTTTTGCACAGGTTGATTGGTTTCATTAGTGGTTGTCACCCGTCCAAACGAATCGTAAGCCATATTCAACTCTTGACGTATTGTGGTCAGGGTACTTGAAGCATTCCAAGTTCCATTACCAATACCACGTTGAATCTGTTCGATACGATTACTCGAGTTGTATTTATAAATCACTGAATTCTTAAAGTTGCCATTCCATTCCCGCAAAAGTTCGCCAGTTGCTGCATAGACCGAACCTGACTCACTTCCGATGTTCTTTATTGCATCAGTGCTGTCTTGCAAAGTTGTTTTTTGCCAGACAGTTTGATTGAAACCATTAAATGCACGTTCAATGACTTTGTTTTGAAGGGTTGGTGTGACTCCAATTGTGGCAGTTGGTATTTTTGGGTTTGTGTTGGTTGCAGCAATCTCGGCGGAAGTGGTCACTGTCACATCGGCTGCGATTCCCTCGAGGGTTTCTTTGACGACATTTCCTAGTGCATCATAAACAAACTTTTGAACTTTTTGGGTCACACTGCCAGGCAGTTGCCCAACTTCGGTGGTGCTGCTTAGACTTTGTTTGATTTGGTCTGGGTATTGAAGTGCGGTGACAGCAGTAACGGATGGTGGGGTTGGAAGTGTTTTTGATTCTAGTGTGGTGGGATTTCCCAAAGTATCTGTACTCGCATAGGTCATGGTAGAGGTACTGGTTTGTTGTACTCCACTTGGATTTTTCCAGTTTATTGCTGTACTTGTTGGTAAACCACGGGTATTCAAGTTTGTTGTTGTGCTGCGTTTAACATTACTCGAGCCAGAAACGGCTGTAAATCCGCGTGGTTCAGACGGGCTTTCTGTAACTGTGCCATCTACACGAACTTCTGCGGTGCTACTAATCAAAACTTCAAATTTCTGTACCGAAGTTGTATCGGTGTGTAGAGTCGTTCCAAAAGTATTGCGTTGTTCTGTTCCAGTATAAGAACCAGAAAGACCACTGGTGTCGTTGGCTGAGAACGCAGAGGTCACACGGCGATGCTGGTCATATGCCATAAGCTCGAGCGTTGCAAATCCGGGCTTGACTGTATTATCAAAATCAGGCTGATTATCTGCGGCTAACGGGTTTTCATTGCCCGAGGGTGTATTTGCACTGATGTCTCCATAGCTGTATGACCAAGCAGCAGCATCGTTGCTTACTTCTTGGGGACGGACACCACCGCCACCAGCACCTGGCTGAGCATAGGTAATTCCTGCTCCAGTCAATAATCCATTTGTTAGACCACCTGCACATCCAGGAATAGAACTTGGATTATAATTAATATCTCTAAAATCGACTCGAATCCAATTTTCGATGCTTTGATTTGTGGCAGCAACACTTGCCCTGACTTTGATAAAACGGCTTTCTCGCCGCACATTAAAAAATGCACCATCCCAGCCGACTAATGGCGCTCGAAAACAGCCATTGTCGTTAATTGAGCCGCTATATTCAGAATATGGTCTTCCTAAGCCTCCAAATGCTGGGGGGAGATCAGGATTCGTGTATGAATACGGAAATCCCAGATGCAATGGCTGGTTATTTGGTGCGTCAAAACGGTGGTAGTAGTCGTTGTTCATGTAATGATACCAATCACTCACAGACCACTGAATTGGTGGTGCATAGCCTTGGGGAACATTGACCGCTTGGACAGCGAGTTGTTTGTTATCTTGGGAGAACAGTTTATTGTGATTGCTACCCTCGAATTTTGGTCCAGCTTGAGTGGCACTTGGTACGCCACTTGTGAATGCACTTGTAATGGTTGAATCATTGTCCCAACGATAGATTGGATTGGTAAATTCGTTGGTTCCTTGTAACTTAAACAGACGCAATTTGATCGGTATTTGGGCGCAGAGCGATGGCTCAGCAACACTGCAAGCCTGTAGATTTACAGTGGGGTTACTCAGACTAAGCAAAGTGCTGTCATAAGGTACCGAAAAGACATTATTGAGGATTGAAAATCCTGAACCCGGGGCTTGTTGAATTGTCCAAACCAAGCCCGTATTGGAACTGGGGAAGTATTCATTGACAATGGCTTGACCATTGAGACTGATAGACATTGGTGCATTTGCAACACCACAGCCATTACCAGCAACATACTGAACTGATGTTTGGACGCAATCAGGGGCAATAACCAGTTCAGTTGGGAAGTTATCAAATCGAATTCCTTTAATTTGGCTGGCTACCGTAAATGTTGCCTCTGATTCTATGTTGTTATTTCGGGTAATGGCGATGAGCTTGAAGGTTTTTGTAAATGCGCTACTTGATGTTGGATTAGAAGGCATAGCAAAGTTTGGGGCTTTAAATTCTGCACGAACAGTATAGACCCCACCACTGTCAATATCGCTGACTGGTTCAACAGTAAATTGATAGTTATTTTGACTTGGAACAGGTGTAACAGAGTTGTATAAGACGATTCCGTTTTCATCTTGTAATTTCCACTCCACACCTTGACGGGCATAGTCGTATCGCACAGCAGCAGCAACTTTGACCGTTTGCCCTTTATAAAAAACACGGTCAGGCTGTGCATCATTATTCAGGTCTTGTAAATCTCGGAAGGTTAAACCTGCCGAGATTTGAGGCGTGTACCCTTCGGCAAATGGATTGCTTCGGTATGTTGTCCGCCTGAGTAGCAAGCCGTCAGCATCATAAGCATAGTGCGTAGAACGACCAGAGGGTTCAACCTCGAGCGCAACATTGCCATTCTTATAATACTGGTATGTCCAAACCAAATCTCGAGTCGCACCAGAGACAGGATTAGTATCTTTTAGAATTCGTTTACGCAAACGATTGAACAAATCAAGTTCATATGTTTGAACTTGGTCGCCTTGTGTGATGGTCAATACTTTTGAACCAGCCGCACTGGTTGTAATGCGGCTAAGCTCTATAAAATCAACTTTTAGGTTCTTGCCTGATCCTAGACTCTGGGTACGTGCTGATGCAAATTGCAAATCAATTGGCTGACCTGACTCGAGATTTACTGCACCTAAATCTAGGGTGTTCCACTTTTTACCTTGTAAGGTTACACTATTCACAACTGAATTATTTTGTACAAGGTCTAAGCTAGGTGTACCTGTAACTTCATCAGCTTTCGCTTTTACTCGTATACGATAGTAACCATTCGGGATATTATTGGGGACAGATACGGAAAAACGATGATTCACCAAATGTGATTTACCTTGACTGGCTTTTGCATCAACAATTTCTTGTCCCTGTTGTGGTTCTAAACGCAGGCTTACTTGTTGTAATTCGAGTTGATCTACTCGAATTGTACTTTGTTGACAATTCACTTTATTAGCACAAGTATCTAGGACACTTATGCTAATACGGTCTCCAGCCTTTAAGGTTGTCTTTGCCAGATTGCCTGTTTGATATGCTTCTGTTGCCCATTCGCGTTTAGCAATTCGTTGATTATTGCGTTTCAAAACCACGGTTGCCATTTTTGCGTTGGCACGAAGTTTAATCTGGTACTGACCACTTATGACGTTATTTGGTACTCGAAAAAGAGCTGCATCTTGCGTACAGCCCAATACTGTTGCGTGTTTGTCATTTTGCCCATCATTATTGACGACACGGCTCTTTTCTTTACATACTTGCTGCAAACTTTCTACTTGAATAGAAGTAGTTGGCATTGTTGCTAACAGTGTGGTGTTATTGCTCGAGTATTGGTAAAAAGTTTCTGGCTCTAGTAACACACCAGAAGAATCACGAATAGCAACGCTACGAATCAAATGCGCCAAATCGGGGGATGGATCATAGGTGTATGTAGTAATTTTTTGACCGCTAACAGCGCCGCGCTTGATTCGTGTGATGCGACCAACACCATCGTATTCAAAACCAGTGGTACGAGCTATTGTTGCGCCTTGCCCATCTCGAGCAGTGTAAGTAATTGAAGAAATAAGATTTTGAGCAGTTATGTATTGAAAATCAGTTCGACGAGCATATGTGTCTGCATTATTTTCATCGCTCAAAAGTTCATTTATTTGGCGTAGTGTTTGGTTTGTGTTCCATTCATATTTTGTGACCCGCCCATATTCATCACTTATTTTAGAAATCCGTCCAGTTGTGCTGTCATACGAGATTTCGTTTAACGCACCGCTTCCAGAAGCAAACGGGTTAGTTTGACCATTATAGGGTTTACCTTCGGTTAGTCCTTGTTGTGCGTTTCGGAATTGTTGATCTGGTGTTTGCCAATAATCTGCATATTCACCATCTTGAAAAAAACTATAACGAACACCTGAAGCATCATAGTAATGAGCTATGGCACTCGAACCTGTTCGCAAGGCAATCCATTCGGCTTGGTATGAAACACCTGGTTGGCTCTGTAAGGCATAAAAAGTCCATGCGCCAGCAGCAACATTTTGATACCGTTGAATCCAAGTAGGGCTTTGTTCAAAATTAACACTAGAAACTTTCTTAAATCCAATGGTTGATTGGTCGCCCAACTCGAGACTGAGGCTTGTTGGGGCTGTAACTAAATTTGCTTGAAAACCATTTAACCGCATTCGACTTTTGGTTGACCAGCCAGAACCACCAATGGTATTGGCATTTTGTGCCTCACCACTTGGAGTGTTATTTTTTGCCACATTTGCACCACTAACAAACAAATTTCCATTGGCAACGTTAATCGCATCGGCTACTTCTCCAAAACCAGCATCTCCAAACGACATGACATTTAAGGGTGAGCGTGACACGCCAAGTTGCGGACGAACGAACACACTAGGGGCTGCGAGACCCACAATTAAAGGACCTTGATTAGAAAAAATAAAAGTCAATGCTAATGCCCATGCTAAACGTCGTTTTGCCAGTAGTTTCTTTTGTTCGTTCTTAATCATGTTATCCCCAATTTTTACAAGGTTTTAGTTTCCAACAGGCTTTTCATTCCTACATTTAGAACTGTGCTTATGCTGCGTTGTAATGTATTAGGGGGGAAAATTTATTAAGGCTATTTTGAACATTGGTATCATTTGACTTCTCCCGTTCTTTTGACTTGAACTTCTGACTGTTATTGTTGATAAGTTTCGTATACTAATTTATTGATGTGTATCATCAATTTCAAATAACCTTATCATAAGGGTCGTAAATGCCCATAAATGTACGTCAAAAACGATAAGATTCCGATTCCAAAAAAAAGTGGTAAATCTCTATCATCTTAGTTAAATTGCAGTGTGGTTTTTACTGGAGTACACAAATATTCTTTTGAGTTTATGTAAAAAAAGGCAAATGTGTTTTTGAGGCTTTTCATCATTTGCGTTGATTCATTATCCGTGTTTGCGTTGGGGTTCTTCCAAGCCAAGCCATATGCACAATCTTGTGGCAGACCTAGACCAATCAAGACGACTCGAGCCAGCCTACTCTTGCCGCAAGTGCTAAAATGTCAGTGTCTTGGGGGCGATCTCAATTTATGGGTGCAACATATGGTGAATTTATGAAGTGGTGGGTTTTAGGCTTAGGTATTTCTGTGACAGCTTTTTCTTTTCATGGCAGCGCTGCACAAAACATTGTTTCCTCAGATGTTTGCGGCGAATTATTGCCAGCCCAAACCTCCACACTCCCCTTACCCAAGACTGTCACTGGGCGGATTGGTTTCTTTGCTGATTACTACAAAAAAGGTGAATCGTCCCCGAGCCAGAGCATTGCTTACGGATCAGTCAATACCTTTTTCCCAACCATCAGCATGTACAAATCATTGGTGGTTTTTGATGCGCTCCAGAAAGTTGACCAAAAACGCCTTGCACTCAATCAAAAATTTATTACCACACCACAAAATCAGAGTATCGAGAAATTCCCATCAGGTAGCAATTCATTGTCGTATTTGTTGCAAAGAGCCATCCAACGCAGCGACAACACCGCCAGCGATATTGTTCATTTAGCCGTTGGTCCTAAAGCCCTTGCCTACAGCGTTAAAAGCAGCAGTCCATGCACCAATGTTTTGATCACCAGCAAAGCCTGGTGGGGAACACAAGGCGGACTCTTTCCACAGGTCATAGGCAAAGACTTGGCAAAGGGACTCAAAAACTATTACGACTTGCCTTTTGAGGCTCGAGTCGAAACGGCGGGCAAGCTGGTCACCGCCTCGATGAAGGTCACTGGTAAGCAGGTAGAACTTTCGTTGGACAGGTATTTTCACGGACCGAATTACACCGCCAAAATCGAGTTTTGGTTGCAAAACATCACCACCCCGCAAGCCTACACCCGCCTGTTCTACGGACTGTTTGCAAATTCCACCCTTAGCCCCAAATCACAAACCATATTTCGTGACTTGATGAAGTTGGGGTGCTGTTATCAAATCGGTGGTCCGCTGCCCGTCACTTACCGTGCTGCCAAAATTGGTTCTGGCTGGAGGATGCTCACCTTGAGTGGCTACACCGAACTGAAAAACGGCGACAAAATCGCTTACACCTACATGAATGATCAATCAGACACCAAAGACTCAAACGCCATGGATAAGCAAATTCGTGTGGTCAACCAATGGATTGACCTGAACTTAGCAAAAATTGCGGACATAAAGTGAACTTCAACATTATGCGAACCCATTTGCTGTCTCGATTGGCGGAGAAAAAACATTTTTTGGTTTGCGCTCCCAATGGTTTTGGCAAAAGCATCCTGCTCGAGCAGTATGCTCAAAATGATGAGGCTGCCGTTTTTCTTGATGCTGGCGAAGTTAGCGAAAAACTGTTAATAAAAAAGGTTCAGGACAGCCAAAAAACCATCATTATTGACAATGCAGACAGATTGAGCCGAGCCAGTATTGGTCAGCTTATTTCGACACCAGTCAACGAAAGACGCTTTATCTTGGCACTACGACATTCCAATTACCCAAAAGTTCAATTCAGTCGTCAGAAACGCACCTTGGATATTTTGCAGCCCAATGATTTGGCGTTCACTAAAGAAGAGCTGAAAAAATTGCTCAAAACGACCGATGTTGAAGAGGTTTATGGCAAAACCTTGGGCTGGACTTACCCAGCCACACTATTCCATGATCCAATTGGCTTGGAAGCTTATTTGGATGACCTGATTGGAGAACTGCCAAAAGAACTGTATAACTTTCTTGTCGATTTTTTTGTCGTCAGAAACCTGCCAGATGTTGACCAGATGCAGGCTTTTGAGATTATAGAGACAGGTTTCCCGCTTCTTTTGGAAGGCGAGTTCTTGCTGCACCCCTTGATGTACAACCATCTCAGCAAGGCGCAAGATGTTAAAGTTTTAAACACATCCAGTGCTGAACTCAATGCCCTGATCAGCAGGTTAGACACAATGGATTTGGTGGAAAAGAAAGCAGCCATTGAACAAATTTTTTATACCAAAATAGAAGATGACCTCAATGAAAAAGAAAAAACTCAGATTCTATCTTCAATCCCGCAGAGTGAATTAACACCGCATCTAAGGGATTTTTTCATACACTATTTATACGCCACCAACGATTTGGTTGCATCTCAGCGCATTGCCAATTTACAGCTTGCATTGGGTTGCGAAACTGCATTCACATTTGTGACTTTGGTTCGGATTGCCAACGCAAATAATGATTTTGTGGCGTTTAAAGAATACTTAAAACAAGCCGAAGCAATTGCTCGAGATGACATAGATTTCGCTAAAATACATAATCTCAAAGCGATTTTTCTTGTACGACATGGACAATTTGACCAAGCACGGGCGGCGGCACAAAGCTCTTACAAATTCGCCCTGCGCTCGAATGAAACTTATCTTAAAATCCTAACCCTGAGTACGCTGGGGTATATCGAGCAGATGGCTGGAAACTTGTTGGGAGCAATTGAAATTTCGCGTGAGGCGATGGTTTTTTGTGAAAATAATAGCCACCGTTATTACCATCGCATGACACGATTGTGTGCCAACTTAGCAGACATGCAAAAAGATGCAGGGCAATATGAAGAAGCATTGGAGTATGTGCAGCAAGGGCTACATTGCTTAACTGCTTCAACCCAAGGGTCTGGACCTTTTTTGTATTGTACCCGAGGTTTGATCTACCTCGAGCTTGGTCACTTTGAATTGGCGATAGAAAACTTTGATGTTTCAATCGCTGCATTCAAAGCCAGTCATTATCTCAGTGGTTTACTGTTACCACACACGTATGCCGCTTACGTCGCTTATCGGTTAAAAAACTGGGTCAGGCTCAAGCACCACGCCGAAGAACTACAAGATGTCATTCAAAAGACTCGCGGCAGAATGGATGAATATCTCGAGTATCAGTTCTATCAGCCACTTGTTGATGGTTTAGTTTGCTTAAGTCGCGGCGACGATCAAGCAGCTTTAAATGAAATGCGAAAAATCAACAAAAACGGCAGCATGACCTACGACTCGGTTTTGCTAAATCAGTTGATGATTGGCGAAATCCTTGTACAACACAATGCCATTGACGAAACTTATGCAAGTGAATTGTTGGAAATTATCGAACATCGAAATACCCCAAATGACTGTACTGTAGTGATGTATCGAGACCACTACTTAAAGGTACTTGCAGCTTGTTGTCGGTTTGAGGTGGCTCGAACCCGCTTTGAGCGAATTTTAGAAGCCCCCATTCGTACTGTAGATTTGCAGAAAAACACCGAGTTTACGATCACAACCCTTGGGGCAATGAGACTGGTGGTGCAGGGGCAAGTCATCGCCACCAAATCCAGCTATCCGTTGCAAGCCTTGGTGTATTTGGCGTTGACCGATTCATGGGTCACTCCCAAACAACTGGGCGAACGTGTCTTTTTTGGACAATCAACTGATAATGAAGGTCAACGCCGCGCTCGAGCCAGCACAGCCCTGAACCAATTAAATAAGCTCCTCACTTCACTGGATAATGAATTGGGCAAATGGCTGATGTACCACCCAACAGATGGGTATCGGCTGTCAAAAGACGTTCCAATTCGCATCAACATTGACATCGAGAAATACCTTTCTGAACAGTTTTCCAGCTTAAATGATTTGGATGCACTTCAAAGTATGTTAAGAAATGTTCGACCGTTTCAAGTCGGCTTGAACGGCTCTTTTAATGATGAGATCAATGAACGTCTTTTCGCAAGTGTTGAAACGGCGGCATTGAGACTGGCAACCCACTATGAATCAATGGGTTTATACGTTAAGGCAGTTAGCCCTGTCATTTATGCTTTACGCCTTTCACATGGGTACAATTTGGTGGAAAAGCTTGAGGCACTGTGTCCATTATTGCCCCAAGTTTTGAAAGAAAAAGTAATTGCCTTGGTGGTTGGTATGAATCAAGATGACGAAAATGTTGATGACCTTATTTTAATTGCATTGACTGCGTGTGAACAAGCCTATCCACTTGTTGCTCAAGAGAGTCTTGGACACACATCTGTACTCAATTAGGGCGTGTAAGCTGCCGCTTTCCCATAGTCCCAAGACTCACCTCGAACTTCGGGATTTCGTCAGGTAAAATCTGTAAACAGCCTTCATGCAGAACAAATTTTGAAAATCGGGTTAGTGTCTCATAAAGACTTAAACCACCACAACGCCGTTACCTTGGCTCGAGTCTGGCATGATCACACACGTGATGACCATTTAGAGGATCAATTCGCGGCTGTGTTTGCCAGCTTAACCTGAGTGGTGAAATCAAAATTTTACTACTGCCAGTGTTATTTCTTATGCTTGGCTTGTAGTGCCATTGCTGCTTCTGCGTTTTTCTCAATCACCAAGCAGATTTGCTTGGTGATTACCAACCCCGTGTATAATTGTTCATAATGTCTATTGCAAATAGTGACGAAGCCATGATTGAAGCACTCGCAGAACGTTATACGATACCTTCCGACATCATCGAGTTATGGCGACGATCTGGTGGTAGTCCTGCAGACATGCCAACCCAAGCAGGAAATATACGCACAGTTTGGCGAGTTTTGTGGCGCGAAGCCGCAAATGGCAAAATATCATCGGCACCAAATCTCGTTCGGGAGGCATTGTTAGACTACCCGCATGAAACGCGGTTTCTCAAATTTATGGAACAAGAAACCAATACAATTTCAAAACCCACAAATCAAGGTCTCGATGAACTCCAAGACCTGATTGACTTTGCCGATAATGCAGATACCATTCGGCAACTCTTTGAACCATCACGCAGGGATTTATTGACTCCATTTGTAGGAGCTGGAATATCAGTCCCATACAAAATGCCTCAATGGACAAATTTTCTCAAGACACAAGCAGCAAAGCATGATTGCTTAATCGAAATAGAAAATTTACTAAGTGGCGATGATTATGAAGGGGCTGCTAAACATCTCGAGCAAATCGCAACACCTTTTCAGTTTAGACAAATCGTCGAATCTGCCTATGGTGACCATCATCTTGAAAAAGTTGAAATTCAAGGATTACCCAGAGAAATTGTAAAACTTGGAAAACGTTCAATAATTACCACCAATTTTGATCGGGTTTTGGAGACATCGGCAAATCAGATGAATATGCCTATTGTGAATGTGATTGAAGGCGCACAGCCTGATAGACTTGGGAGATTAATTCAATCTGGCGGACGTGGGCTAGTCAAAATTCACGGAAGTTGGGATGAACGAAATACTCGTGTTCTAACCAAGCAAGAGTACGAAAAAGTTTACGGGCATGACGAGGTTGATTTTGGTTTGCAGATACCTTCCTTATTGCAGACTTTGTTTCGTTCACGAACTCTTATTTTCATTGGCTGTAGCCTTGCACAAGACCGTACCATGCGTGTACTACATGAAAGTGTAAAGTCCATTGATGATGGAAGCATCCATTTTGCGATATTGGAAGAAGTGGAAAAAGCTCAAAATGCCAAACGTCTGCGCTTCCTAAGTGAGCATCACATCCGTCCAATCTGGTTTCCGCGTAAGCGTTTTGAATCCATAAATCGCATTATTGCTGCTCTAAACGACTAAAATTGATGATTTGTGATTTTTTGGATTTGGTTATAAAATATCCGCTAATATGTCTAAAGCAAAAGAAATCACAGATGCACAAATGGATACCTTAGATCACGAATTGTTGCAAGTGATTACCGCAGACTACACTTTAGATGACGAAAAACTTGAATATCTGAACCAAGCAGCTTTAGATATTCTCGAGCAACTCGAGTCCGATGTGAGTTTACTGGTTTCTAGTGGATTGGCAGCAATAGATTCTAAAGTGAATGCCAGCGCTGAGCCTATTAGATTGGTGAAAGAGTGTTTATTGTCAAAATGGAGGTCTCTCAGCAGTCAGCATAAAAACGATCCTGTGGCACTTTTTCGCTATATGCTTTTATATGCTTTGCGTCGGGTTTCAGATTCTAATAAGGTAATTTTGTATTTGGCAGTCATTAATCCACTTAAATTTCTTGGCAACCCTAAAGAAATTGGTGTACTGGAAAAATTATTGCTAGAATTTCAATGTGCTTATAAAAAAGCCTGTGAATTGACTTCTGAAAGTCCAACGAGCCAAATTACATTTTCCAAAATGCCCGAAATAGACTTATCTGACAAAACTGATACGTTGGATACAGGTTTTGCTGCGGCATTTCAGAACGGCAATCCGATTTCAAATAATCAAAGTTACGGTCAAAATATCATCTTTCCACAGTGGGCAAAAGCAACTGCATCTGGAATTGCAGAAACTATCCAATCTTCTTTTCAAAGCATCGCAACCGAACTTGATGAACAGCTTCAATCCATAAAGATTCCAGTGATTGATGCTTCTTTTATCAAGACTTCAAACGAAAATATCAAAGAAAAGCTCAATGTATTGTGGTGGCTTCAAACTCGATTTTCGCCCAACCTTAAACGCCGTTATAGGACGCTCTCAGTGTGGTCAGCAGCAGCGATTATGGCTGTTGATTTGCATGAAATGATTTCATACCCGGTTTCCCCAGAAGCGATTGCTGTTCTCGAGGAAGCTATTTTTACCGCTTTTGGTGAAAAAGCCGAAGAATCAAGTACCCTCGTAGAAGGTATTAAGGAGATAATGGGCGAGCAAGTTCTCGGGCAAGTGATACTTAATGCCTCAACTCCGCTTAGGGTACTGCCAAGGCATTTAGCAGAACTCTCGGGTGTAAAGAACAGTATTTCGGATAAGGTGATTGGTCAGCACTTTGGATTTTCAGGAAAACTGCCGCTTTCTCCGATGGAATTTGCTGTTTGGTACTTGCGTACTTTGTCGTTGGGAACTCAAGTATGAGTCGTATTGTTTGTTCAGTTGAGACTTGTAATGCCCCAAAAACGGGTTGCTTTCATACAGGCGAGTCCCCTGAAGCATGCGAGCATTTCCAAGGAGAGAGCACATCTTCGCATGACTCGAGTGATCTAAGCATTGATACAGAGAAATTGCGTCCAGCATGGAGTGGGAATTCGTTCACACCATTGGCAGCCCAATTCATTGCTGGACAACAGCGACCCATTTTACTTGGGTTAGTGGGTTTTGCAGATGCAGGAAAAACCAGTTTACTGGCTTCTTTGTACTTACTTTTGACCAAGGGCAGGGAAATACCCCAATGGGCATTTGCTGGGTCGTTTACCTTGTATGGGTGGGATTTGATAAGTCGTTCTTTAGCATGGAAAGGCGATGAAAAACCCACATATCCACCCAGAACAACTGGTGAAGGTCGTGAACCAGGACTGCTTCATCTGAGATTTGCAACTCGAGAAGCAAATTGGCAAGACGTTCTTATCACCGATGTACCTGGCGAATGGTTTCGAGCATGGAATATAGAACCCAATCAACCTTCTGCTGAAGGGGCTGCTTGGATATTAAGACACGCAGATTCTTTGTGTTTTGTGGTGGATGGGCGAAGATTATCAGATCCGTTAGAACGAAATACCGCTGCTCGTGAAACCCTGACTCTACTCAATCGTTTTACCGAATTGAAACTTCGTCCCACACAAATTATCTGGACTAAGGCAGACGAGACTACTTCTAACCCAAAATTGCAAGCAGTAAAAACGGCACTTGAAGAGGGATTGCCAGATGCGAAATCATTCCACACAATTGCAACGAATGGTCACGAGGCACAAGGCACAGATGTTCTCGAGTGGTTTTCCGAAGTTTTAATCAGTCAAGTTAAGCCTGCTGTCACCGCTTTTAACGATGTTAGTGAAGCTGCTAATTCCCGAGCAGAGAACTTATCTCGTTGGTTCACTCGAGGTACATAAATGAGTCAATTATTGCTGATGGGATATTCACAGTCAGGGAAAACAGGTTATGGCACCCAAGTCTATGGGCGAATTCTTGCACAAAAAAGCAGCCTAAAATTCAGGGGACAGCCTGAAAGCTTAAAGTTATTCCAAATGGCGCTTGAAGCCTATGAACGCGGTGAAAAACCGCCACGTACCACCAGTGCATATGATTCTATGACACTGCCTTTGTTGAATCGTCATGGTCAATCCATAGATCTTGTACTGCCTGATTATGATGGTGAGCAATTAACTCGAATGATTCGTGACCGAGCTATTGAAGGAAACTGGATTTCTGGATTTCAAGAGTCCTCGGCTTGGATGCTTTTTATTCGTCCAAGTGCCATAAATGAACCCACGACCACAATGGATGCTCCTCCTGTGGCAAAAGAGATGAAAAACCCAAAGCCTCAAGCGGAAATCAACGCACCAGATAATGTGAATTTACGCAGATTATCGTCACAGATTGAAATGATTGAACTACTGCAAATGTGGTGGTGGGTACGTGCTGGATTTGCTCCAATAGGAACAACCTCACCTCGATTGGCAATTATGTTGTCCTGTTTTGATGAAGTCAATACTGAATTGACTCCAGAATTCTATTTCAAGCAACTCTGCCCATTGCTCGAGCAGTTTATCCGTACAGTCTGGGCAGATAGTGCAATGCGTGTGTATGGTTTATCGTCGCAAGGGGGTTCACTTGATGATCCAAATTTCCAACATACTTTTCGAGAAGCTGGCGCAGAGAAATCCGGTTTTCTTGTGCTGCCAAACGGAGAGCAAAAAAGCGATTTGACACTGCCAATTGACTGGTTGTTTGGAGAGACATGAACCTCCCAATTGAACGAGCATTGTTTGGTATTCATCCCACTGTAGGTCATGCTCTTCTTGGTTCAACCACCACAAAACCCATCGCGTGGCTTGAGACTATTTCAGACTATCCGAGGGCCAGCTTTGAAATACCTGAATGGGATCCTTTTTACATTGGAAGCAAAGTTAAAAACACTTCCTTTTTTTCGATACTTCGAGTGGCTCGAGATGATAAAGCTCCACGTCGTGGAAGTGTCATCACTCGCGCTGTCTTAATAGAAATTGAATACTTAGCACAAGTACAACTTCGAGATTTATGGGTGATTCTGGAAGATGAAAATTGGACAACACCACTGTCCCCAACAATCATTTCAAAAACAGGTATAAATACTTACCCTGAGCAAGTTGATGAGCCTGATTATGCTTTTTCATACACAATAGTGCAATCACAAAATAACCCTGTGATTTTGGTGGATTTGAATTTGATCCCTCAGATTTGGAATTTTTGGGATGCCTTACCCCAAAAAGGTCGTGAGGAATTTTCATTTCGTACTATTTTTGATCCTGATGCACTACACAATTCTGGGTTTACCCCCAAATTAGTCTTGGTGCCAGATAGCCTAAAGTCGCGTTGGCACAATCTAAACTCACTTATCGTACCTAAAGCAGAGGATTTATTACTACGTCATCTGGCTGGGGATCGCAATCCTGTTATTCTGCCTTGGCTCGAGTCTTTGACTGCTTGGAAATGGGATGCCTTGAATACCCTGAGCATACTGTTTCTACTTCTAAAGCAACTTGAAGAAGGCAGAGGGAGCGTTAATGTCGCTGCTGCTGCTTTAGAAAATTTGATAACCTTGGAAATTCAGGCTGAATTTGTCTGTGAGCAGCAGTACAAGTTATGGGAATTTCTACAAAAACAACTCGTAGGTGCTTCCATTGATGACTTAAAACGGGTAGCCGGTTTGATACCCTTAACTGAGCAATTTGCATTGCAAAATATCATTCAGTCTCGAGCTTCTAAATTGATCCAAGATGAAGTACAATCCATGTCTGACTTGTTCACGCGCTGTGGAACGGCACAATCTTGGTGGATTTACGCAATCCAAACAGCAATAAAATCTGCACTTCGGTCAGGGAATCCTCAACTTATCGAGGCTATTTGGGCTGGACTTTGCAGCAAAAACAGCACTACATTTTTTGAATTGGTTGCGGATTCTTGGGAAACACAATTGGCTGCATCCATTGCCCATCAGACACTCCCCAATGTTTTTATTGAGAATTTGAAATATCGTCAGTGGTGGCTGTTGTTTGCATCAATTCATTTGCAAAAAGCACCAACAGAACAATGTTTTCAGGATTTATTGCAAAATGCGCCTTTGGATGCTTCTGAAAGAATTGTTCGTGCATATCAGCTAATTGCGGGGACTCGAGAATTGATTTGTGCTGCACAAAATATGGATCGAAGAGATGTCTGGGAACACGCAGGAACATATCTCAATAATGACCATTCAGGATGGGAAGCTCTTGAGGTTACTGAGGCAGGCATCCAAATCTGGACAATCGCCGGTTTAAAAGCCAAAGATCCTTGGGGTGGACAAGCAAAGCGCTTATTGCCATTGCTAGTTTCTGAATTGTTGAATGATTTACAAGTTCCACTCCAACTTCTTGAGCGTTTAGGAACAACATCTGATGCGAGTTTATTGGCATTTCCCAATCGTTCAAGTGTCTGGAAAAAGTTGCCTAGTCTTGCACGTAAAAGCTTCTTGATGACCACAGCCAATGATTGGCTGAGACAAGGGGAATCTGGGGAATTCATTGAAACAGAACTGTCCGAGACAATTTTGGAACTTGTAAGTGATGGAAAATTTAACTTAGATGGTGCAACTCGAGTTGTCACGGCACTGCCAGACTTACTCCAAGATGCCCATATCGAAAAAATTGTAAAAGCCGCAATATCTCAAAGTGGCAATCTAGGCAAGTCTGAAAGTATTCTTAAAGCGACTGGTCGAGTTATGGTTAGACGCAATCGATGGGCTTTAGCTCAGAGATTATGTGATGAGTTTAGACCTGATTCTCGTCCCATTGTTACAACATTTGTTGAGTCAATTTTTAAACTTTTGACTTCGCTCCAAAAATTTTTCCAGTTTTTTAGCCGATCACTCAATGCAGTTGAAGAAATTGACCGTACTGAGGTTTTTGAACAGTGGTGTATTGATAGTGTGCCTGACCGCTTAAAGGAATTCTGGGAGCGGGCTGGTGGTCGCGTCGCTGATTTGCCACATGGCAACACTGATGCCGAACAATGGAGGTCGGCGTTTCGAGAAATACGATCTGGATCAAAGGTAACTTACAAAAAGTTGTTGGAAATTACTTTAAGAGAGTATCCGGAGAGCCAAATACTGAAAAAGCTGCGACCATACTTAAATTAGTCACTTTCAAGCATTTTCTATTTCTAATGATTTCGCATAACTTTACGGACTGGTTTTGTCGTTCCACTACACCAAATCGAATTGTTTGGACTCTCGATTTTACCTATTTCGGCATTTGCCGCACCAAACAGGAGCAAGCAGTAATTCGTGCTCAACGCTGAGAGCAATGTTCTCCCTACCTTCCAAAAACCACAAAGCAGCTTTCAGCACACCTTCAAAGTGTAGTTCAACAAACCGCATTCCCATTTCTAAAAAGCGCCTGCGCTTACCAAAACTGATTCGGTGTGTCCGATGAATCTCGAGACACACAGCCACAGTTCCATTCTGATCGTACACCATTAGATCTGGCACAATCCGATACCCGTAATGACCCCAAGGCTCTTCTGCCCGAAGGTTAAATTCTCGAGCTGGAAAACGTGAATAAGCTCGTTTCTTGCATCTCTTGCAAACTCGAGTCAGCCAGAGCTTGATGCGCTTAGCAGAATTAGCGCGAATCATAACAAAGACCATAAAAACCGCAAAGTCATGTTCGTTCAAATCCAAATATGTCAAACGTGGCTGACGGGTGATTTTCAAGAAGGCTTTAAATTCTTCCCGCCAATCAAACTGCCGCAATTGCTCGAGCATCACGGCATTCCGTTCAAATTGCTCTGATGGAATCACATGCCTCGCTTTCTTTGTGCTTCAAGGGCGGCTTGTTTCGCCAGTTTATCAACCCGCTCGTTGAATTCGTGTCCCGTATGACCCCGTACCCAATCAAAGTCAAGCTGATGTCCACCGTGTTGCACCATCATTTCAATTTCAGCACATAGGGCTTTCAGTTCTGGATTGCGCCGTTTGTACCCTTTGTGAAGTAAGCCAATCAGCAATTCTGAATCGGTGCAAACCGCCACAGCACTTGGTTGCTCTAAAGCCCGAATTGCCTCGAGTAATGCCTTAAACTCCATTCGATTATTGGTGGTATCTGGATCTGCACCAGTCAGTATTCGTTCCTGACCATCTGAAACAAGAATGGCTGCCCAACCACCAACACCTGGATTGCCAAGACAAGAGCCATCGGTGTACGTCTGAACCAAAGAAACTGGTGCTGGTGAAGCAAAAAGGGAAAATAAGTCATCAGGAGAATGTGCCATTCCCGCAATTCTAAGGCACAAATGGTTTTTGTAGGTAAAAGCCTACCCCCGAAAGCCTTCTGCTAATCGCCCGTAATGAGCGGCTTCCTCTTTATTGGCTTGAACCGAGTAAAGCTGCGAAGTCCATCCTGAGATTTTCACGGCTTGATGCACAAGTTTTTGGGCTTCTCGAGAATGATGCAAATCCAAGTATGCCGCCGCTCGAGTCGTCAGCAAGGCTGATTGTAAAGCGCGGGTTGATCCAACAACTCCTTCAGTGATTTCTAAAGCTCGTTTGGGTTGTTTTGCATCACGAAAAAAACTGCTGGCTTGGCTTAGTTTCCATAAATCTTGGCTTTGCCCAAATTCCACAAGGCAATGTTCAGCTTGCTCGAGAGCATATTTTTGTTTGATTGCGTCACTGTGATAATGCAAAGGCGCAGCCTCAAACGAACTCGAGGATTCCACAGCGATCACTGTGGCTTGCAGCGACTTTCCTGCGGCATTTTGCCAGACTGCAATCTTACCAATGTTTGTGCCAAGTAGCACCTGTCCGAGTGGTGTTTGATAATCGAGGTGTCCAGTTGGTGCGCTTTCGGGAACATCCGCAACGGTGTAAATACGGGTGTTTTCGCCAATACGAAGCGTAATGGTGCTTCCAAGTAGCCAAGCCATATCAGAAGTTTAACTCGTTTTTAAGAATCACACTAAAAGCCCTTTAGCCGTTTCGCTGAATGGTGTTTATTAATGGAAAAAAAGTGCTTTGAAATTTAAGAACTCATGGAGCAGGTTTGAGAAGATTTGAGTAATCTGAATCCTCTCAAACTATGAGCTGAAAGGTATCATGTTCGATTTGTTACTTTGAGAATGGCATCAATAAATACTGATTTTCCAAGCTAGTTAGCTCGAGGTTGTTATATTTTCGTAGGGTGTGTTCGACAAAATCTAATATATCTCCAAGTGTACCCTTTGTTTTATCAAGGATATACTCCAATCCGGCATCAGTGATTACAATGGGATTGCCAGCTATTTTTTCCGTTAAGGTTTTAATAACTTCCAAATTTGTAACTTTTGCCAATTGCCCTTTATGAAAGTTAAATCGATTAGCAAGTTGCGGATCCTTTTTCAATACTTCGCGTACTTCGATCATTCCAACGGGGACTACAAAAATACGCTTTGACAGCAGGCTTTTAAGGAGACGCAGGAATGGTTTACCTTTGCCGCTTGTGTCAGCACAATCGTGAAACTCATCAAGGAAGACCATTCTGAGTCCGATTTTTTTGGCTCGTTTTACGAAACGTGCCATTCGTTCGTCATGTGTTCCGGAAGTTGGGTCGGGGTCTTTTGACTCCTCGAGTAAACGCCGACTGAGCTGTTGAACTGTAGAAATATCTGACATTTCAACTGCAATAGCAGGTATTTTTGTGTAGTCTCCTTCATTGGTTGGCGGGTGTCGTTTCAGAAACTGTGAAATGATTTGTGTTTTGCCATCATTTGCATCACCTGGAATTGCTATACTCACGGTTCTGTGACGTGGTGGGTCACTAATCATTGCATCTAGTTCACTCAATAAATTTTCTCGAGAAGTCTCTGGATGCCAAAGGCGTTCACGATTGTTAAGGTAGGTATGTCGTTGGTTTGTCATAATCATCTCCTTTACAGAGACCACTTGATCATTCTTCAATTTCGACTGGATTGTCTAAAAATTCAATAACAGCCGATTGGATGGTGCGTGCGCCAGTCTCAACGATTTTCCTACTTTGAGAAGGCGATGTTTGTACACTTCTATGTCTTGACTTACTCTTTTTTTGTTCAATAGTTCGCTCCGTTTTCTTCGCCATTACATCTGCTACAATTTCTTGAGGTGTCTCGACTGCATCCTGAGCTTGACGCGCCGCTTTTCTAACCCGATGCCTATATTCATACCAGAGTTTTTTGCTAATTGGTGGCTCAAAACCTTCGGGTAATTCTGCTGTGAGTGGTATTCGTTCTCCAGTGTCGGGATGTATGGCATTAACAACACAGATGTCATCAGGGTTGTAGCTAATATTCAATTTCGCACGGCGAATAATGAGTGGTCTAAGCGCATCTGATTGGTATTTAAGCCCAAACATTGAGATTCCTTTTTGAATGGTCAAGCGATCTTCTTCAGGGTGCATTCGGTTGGTCACATAGTCAAGTTGTGATTGGCTAAGAATTCGCCATGCAGTTACACCATTGTCTACCAAATGTTGAGCGTGTTGATGACGGGTGTATTCGTGCAGTGGTGCGTGCAAATTATTATAACGTTCCACGTTTTTTTGGTGAAATCGGTTTAAGTCTGCAAAATCTAAAACAGCATTTGCCTGTGCCTGATAAACACCGCGCTTTTCAATGGTGTTCATGGTTGTACCTACCAATACATGATGACTGTGACTGAGGATTCCAATAATTCGTTCTTCTCTACCACCATAGTGTTTGGTGTAGCTATTGCGTGTTACACGCTCTATCCCTAAATGTGCTAAAACTCGAGCCACTTGTTTGTTGGTAAATTCTGAACCGCTATCTAAACGAATTCGTTGAGGTAGACCAAATCCTTGTGGAATACTGACAATATCGTTTTGCGAAAAGAGCTTTTGATCACGCAGAAAAACATCACGTAAAACTTCCAAGATTTCCGCACCACCGATGCCACTTTCAAAAATGACTGAACGGAGAACCTGACCAGTGGCTATATCTGCTACAGTCACAAAATTGCCGCGAGTTGCATTCTCTTTTCGTTGGTTTTTGCCTCGACTATGGATTTTGAAATGCAGTTCGGCTTTAGATTTTTGGAAAAAAACATCGCACGGAGAGCAATCCACGGCGATTACTTCTCCGTACCGCAGCACAATCAATTTGCCTTGTCGTGCCTCAAGTGAATCGGCTTTTTCTTGTCCATCACGAGCCTTTGTTGCCTTGATTGGATCTCGTTTGATGATTTTTTCCACAAAACGTTTGACTGTTGTGTAGGCAGGTGGTGATAGCTCTTTTTGAAGGCAGGCTTTTCTGATCATTTCATGCAATTCTGCCATCGTACTGGCTCGATGGTTTGTGGGTGAACCAACTGGCACAAAGTAGTTTTTTAAACAGAACTCCTCGATAATCGTTGCGACTTTATCTTCCACCTGACGTTTTGGGCGTATTGGTGTGGCACCTGTCAAAAACGGAACCAGTTCAGTAAAAATGATATTTGGTGCGCCTGCTTCGATAAGGGAAAGTCGAAATCGAAAAAGAGTTCGGGCATTGACACCGATTTTCTGTGTCAACTCTTTTGCCAATTGTTTTGTGATTGGCACATTCGGATTATTGTAAACGGAAAATAATTCTAACGCCTTTTGCCCACGCCCTGTCGCTAAAAACTTTTGCTCGAGTATTAGAGCTGGATTCATTTTTGGTTCTAGGCGCGGGGTAGGTTTTGGTAAATCAATTAATAAAGCCTGCACTAATTTGCCAAGTGGCGTGCGCGTTGGCTCGAGATGTCGATTAGGTAGGTCAACTAAGCAATTTGGCGAAAAATTGCTTTCATTTGCAATTAACTCGTTGCGAGCGATTAAACCGTAAAGCGTGGAGTCAATTTCTGGAAAAGAACGTTGAGTAATACTTCTAATATGTAGGCGCAAGGTTGAAAGTGGTAAATAGCCCCGTTCTTGAAGAAATTCCATCGCTGTTTTTTCAACGTCTGGATATGGAAACGTATTGAAAAATGGTGTATATGAAATGGATTTTTGTATCAACGAATCGGGTAAATCATCATCAGTAATGATGTGTAAAGGTTTGTCTTGTTGCTTTAAAAGCATTGCTCGAGCAGTCCATTTTGATAAATCCTCGACGAGTATATCGTGTAGTAAGTTTTGAGGTTTACACTCGAGAACATAAGTCTGCTGATTGATTAAGGAAACCTCAAAGTCAGCAGTGTACTCATGTGAAGATCCATCGAATGAAAAAACCTTAACAGTTTCGGCACGTTTAACCGTAACGATATCGAGGTCGGCATCTAATACGCGAATCAGCCGTTCCTCGATGGTACTCTCAAATGGTAAAGTGGTTTTAAACCTAGTCAGCAGGGCGTTTCCCTTGCGACTTGTCAGACCGTTTGGATTTGCATATATACTACTCATATCTACTCCTTTTAGATTTAGATGTATTGACTTGGTAAACGATAGCACAATTTTAATAGTGACACGGTAAACGAAAATAAAATTGAACTATGACGTGGCAAACGATAACACTGCCATTCAATACGACAAAATGAGCTAAAAATGGTTCATTTTACTGACAAAGTGAAGAGCAATTCACAATAGGAGAATAAACCCCACTCGACAGTAATGCAAATTGTTGCGTGCAGTAGGTTACTTTCCATTAAAACCGAGTCGCTAAAATTGAACAATATCAGCACTTAAGGTTATGCTTTATCCATGAAAGTTATTACCCTAAATGTCAACGGAATTCGCAGTGCTACACAAAAGGGTTTGCTCGAGTGGCTGGTACAAGAAAACGCCGATATTATTCTGTTACAAGAAGTTCGAGCGCTTGAACATCAACTTCCAGCCTTGCTTGGTCTCGAGCAGTACCAAGCCTTTTGGTTCGCAGCCCAAAAACCGGGCTACAGTGGTGTGGGTATACTCTCTAAATTCAAACCAAAAGCTGTGCAGTACGGCTTTGGTTCGCAAGAATTTGATGCTGAAGGGCGGGTTATACGCCTTCAATTTGACGGGTTTAGTGCCGTCAGTGCTTACTTTCCAAGTGGCTCGAGCAGCTTAGAGCGCCAAAGCGCCAAGTACCGTTTCTTGGCAGAATTTGAACCGTGGCTAGAACAGTTAAAACAATCTGGTGATGTTTTGATTGGAGGCGACTTCAACATTGCCCATATGGAAATAGACTTAAAGAATTGGCGGGCGAACTTGGAGAGCAGTGGTTTTTTACCAGATGAACGGGCTTGGCTGACCCGAGTTTTAGAGACTGGTTTTGTGGATGTTTTTAGAACTCATGTCGGACAGACCGAGCATTTTTCATGGTGGTCTAATCGAGGTCGGGCTAGACAAAATAATGTCGGTTGGCGGATTGATTACCAATTGTGTAGCAAAAACCTAGCCTCTCGAGTTAAATCGGCTCAAATTTACCGTGAACAATTTTATTCTGACCATGCACCCGTCATTCTTGAATTCCATGACCAAAAATAGAATTACTGCATCTCCTCGAGTCTTGGCGGGTTGCAACCAGCTTTGGTGCAATTTAAGGCAGCCGCAAAAGCCGCAAATTCAAGCACGCTGGTCAAGGCTTCACGACTGGCATTCTCGAGTGCAGCACGGTTTTGGAGTTGTTTAGCGAGCAATTGTTGAATCGTTGCACCACTAAAAGTGTCCCCCGCACCAACTGTGTCTACCACTTGTACTTTAGGTGTTTTGACCTCGAGTACCGATTGGTTTTTGCGGTATAGCCGTGCGCCTTCTCCACCATCGGTGACCACCACCACAGCAGCATTCCCCAGAATTGAAGCGGCAAAATCGGTTTCTGAGGTGTTTGGATATAAGAATTCAAAATCTTCGCGTGAGCATTTGACCCAATCACTGCGTTCTAAGGCTCGAGGTAAGGTTGCACGGTACTTATCGGGGTTGCTTTCGATGGCTGGACGGGCGTTAATATCATAATGCTTTAAGCCGCTAAAGCCACCCATAACGGCAAAAGTACGTGCTGCCAGTTCTGGGAACAACACAAAAATACTGCCAATATGCACCGCTTCTAGGTTTTCGGGCAGTGGTTTTTCGGCTTGATACTCGAGAAAACTTGTGCCAGCAAAGCGAAAACTATAATTTGGTTGTCCATTCTCGATTCGTACAAATGCCAGTGTACTCGGTTCATCGCCACGTTCAAGAAAATCGGTTTGAACCGCGTTCTGCTCGAGTAGATTCATAATTTCTTGTCCAAAAAAGTCGGTGCTGACTCGAGTTGCAAGCGCACTTGGCAAGCCAAGCCGAGCGGCGGCTAAGGCAACATTTAAGGGTGAACCACCGACAAAACCCTCGAATTGAAGCGGCACATCCCCTTCAAACTCGAGGGCAGATTTGGCTTTAAGGTCTATCAGGGCTTCACCAAAAACAAGAAGTTTGGACATGGCGTAGTCTAACAGATTCCGTAAGCGTTTACGAAGGTTTAAGATATAAAAATGAATGATACCTATAAAAGCGCCCACACCGATTTCAAAACTGGTTTTTCTTATACCAGTTACCTCAAACTCGAGCAGTTACTCAGTTCCCAAGAATGCCTGAGCGATGCTCACGACGAACCGCTTTTTATTTTGATTCACCATGTTCAAGAACTCTGGATGAAACTGATAATCCATGAATTAACCAGTGCCATGCAGCACCTCGAAAAAGGCAGTATTGACCCAGCCATGAAAATGCTGGCTCGAGTCTCCAGAGCGCAAGAACAGATGGCAAGTGCTTGGGAAGTGCTAAAAACCATGACTCCAAGCGATTACCTTGTTTTTAGAAGCAGTTTTGGACAAGCCAGTGGTTTCCAAAGTCATCAGTACCGCTTAATCGAATTTTTGTTCGGCAATAAAAATGCTTTTATGATGCGTCCACATGCCGAACACCCCGAACATTTTGCACTGCTCGAGAATGCTCTAAACGCCCCAAGTATTTACGACCTGAGTTTGCGTTTACTGCACCAAGCTGGACTGAAAATCCCCACCGAAATTCTCGAGCGCGATTACGCCCAGCCTTATGAACCATCCGAAATTGTGCGCGATGCGTGGCTCGAGGTCTACCGCAACACCACCAAGCACTGGGAACTCTATGCGTTAGCCGAAAAACTGATTGATGTTGAAGATAATTTTAGGCGCTGGCGATTTAACCACCTGATTACCGTCGAACGGGTGATTGGCTTTAAGACTGGTTCGGGTGGCACGGCTGGCGTGCCGTACTTACGTCGCGCCCTCGAGATTGTCTTGTTTCCGGAACTCTGGCAGGTACGCACTGAGCTTTAGCGATTCTTGGTCAAACTCTCTAAATATACCTCGAGATTGGTGTACCCAGCCACGCCCAACATTTTTGGTGATAACTGCATCCCGTTTTGGTCTGCCACTCGAGGATTTAAGCCGTTTTGTACTTCCCAAGCGTCCGCCATGCCATCAGTATCGGTGTCTTTAGGGGCAGCCAAAGCCGAAACTGTTTTTAAGGCATCATTGGCGGGGTTTATGCTGCGCGAGGTCGTGTCAAAACGATTACTGACCACAAATTGCATCACTCGAGTATCAAAAGCATCCCACGGACGCATCCCGACATTTTTACGGCTGTACTCGAGTAACTGCCCAACAGGTGTGTAACTGATACTTGGAAAACCAAGACGCTTTACGGCAGCCCAAGACGGTTTGGTGCTGGCAAAAGGCATGGTCTTGTCACGCATCGCATCGCGGAAATCATTACAACAGTAGACCAGTTGCCAATCCCTCGCCTCCCCTAAATTGGTTTGGTTATCTTGTAAAAAAAACTGGCTTGGGGTGTTATCGGGTAAATAACCTATGTCTGGACTTCCAGCCCCTTCGAGCGTGATTAAACCCACACTGGTACTGTTATTTGGGTTCTGCAAAGAATAATTGCCAATCAGATTGGCACGGTAATAAATCGGAGCGCGGCTGTAACCATTTTCGGGTGCATTGACCAGAGAGGTATTGCCAAACCACATCGGAAAAGTATGGTCATGGAAAATATTATTAGAAATTTCTACGTCCATGCTGCTGCCAGTAGCACTTGGGTTTTCTCTGGATAACTCTGGAATTCGTCCACCAATCCGTGTCCAAACATTATGATGCAGCGAAATTCTGGTCAGTGGAAAATTACGTTTCGGGTCAGCATAATTGAGTAACATCCCACCGAGGTCATTGTGGTCGCCAAGGGTTTCTGCCAACAAACTGTTTTGAATCGTCACATCACTCGAGAATGAAATTTGTACCGCTTCATCATTGGCATTGCCGACCGAAAAATGATCAACAATGACTTTTTTGGCTCGGTGTAAACGAAGTCCATCACCATCGAGTGCGACTCGAGACCGCAAAAAACGCACAATGACATTGCTTGGCGCAATTTTAGGCAGTGGACAATCATCGGCTTCACAGACCTCATCACCCTGAATCAGTAAGCCGCGCACCATAATCCCATTTGGACTGGTTTGCCCAGCAATCGTGACATCGCCCCTGCTGACAATTGGCAAACCTTCGATGACCCCAGATACCCAAAACACAATCGTCCGCGCCCCAGCTTGATTGAGGGCATCTTGCAGCGAACCCGCACCACTGGCACGTAAATTTGTGACCGCAATCACCCGCCCGCCACGTCCGCCAGTCGCCAGCGCCCCAAAACCCTGCGCCCCAATAAAGGCTGGCAGAGATGACTGCACAGCTGTCTGACCAAGCGACTGCACACCAAGCAACAAAACCCCAGCCAACAAGACCAAGAAAATTCGCATAGAACCCAATATACTCCCCAAATGGAAATATCACTTGGCACACCAGCGCTTTTATTCCCCGCCATTTCACTGCTGATGCTGGCGTACACCAACCGTTTTCTGGCACTAGCGGCGCTGATTCGGCGCTTATCCGGAGATTACCAAAAAGACCACGACACCGATATTCTCGAGCAGATTAAAGCCTTGCGTTACCGTATTCGCCTGATTTTGTGGATGCAGTCTGGTGGTGTTGCCAGTCTTGCTTTATGTGTGGCTGCGATGCTTGGTATTCTTTTCAAACTCGAGACTGTGGCTGTTGCTTTATTTGCCTCAAGTTTAATCTTGATGCTGATTTCGTTGGTTTTGTCTTTGCTCGAGATTCGGGTTTCCACCAATGCTTTAACAGTTGCTTTGCGTGACCTGGAACAGCGTTAGCTACTTGCTCGAGCATTTGCCTGATGATGTAACTTGGCACTAAAATACCCATCTGCCAGAAGCCGTGAATGCTCGAGTAATTGATACCGAGTATTTATCAATTTTTTTTGATATATTGGTGCTTGTGAAGCCACTCCAGTTTGTAGGCTCGAGCCTTGATGACTTACGGGATTTTCCTGCTGAAGTAAGGCGACAAGCTGGTTTTGAACTTGATGCTGTACAACGGGGCTTTGACCCTAGCGACTGGAAACCAATGTCGGACATTGGCTCAGGTGTGCGTGAAATTCGTATTCATGTCTTTGGCGAATGGCGAATTATTTATGTGGCAAAACTCGAGATGGCTATTTTTGTGCTGCACGCTTTCCAAAAGAGAACCCAGCAAACGGCTCGAGAAGACATTGAATTAGCAAGACGGCGTTACCGCCAAATAGGAGGGCAATGATGCAAGAACCAATTATAGAATCCAGTGGAAATGTTTTTACAGACTTGGGTTTTGACCCTGCTGAAGCTGCAATTTTGCAATTGCGCTCTAAACTGATCAATGATTTACGTGGTTTTATTAATGCCAAGCAATTAACCCAAGCCCAAGCTGTGCAACAGCTTGGCATTGCACAATCTCGAGTTTCCGATTTAATGCGTGGTAAGCACGATAAGTTTAGCTTAGAAATGCTGATCACACTCGAGGCTCGGCTTGGGCGTGAAGTTAGGCTCGAGTTGGTCGGGGTTTGACTCACGAATGAATGGTGTTAGCGCCACATCATTTTCTTGCTACTTTTAAGCCCAAGCTGTATCCTTTCACCATGAAAACCCTGATTCGTGAACAAGCCCAGCGTTTGCTCGAGCATTTGCCTGACGATGCAACTTGGGAAGATTTGCAGTACGCCATTTATGTACATCAAGCCGTCGAAGCTGGTCAGGCAGATATTGATGCTGGACGGCATTTTACGTCCCAAGAAGTTCGTCAGCGTTTTGGGTTGCCGCCACAATAATGATGCGAGTTATTTGGTCAGCTTCAGCTTTAGGGCATTTGGATACGATTTACGCTTACCTTGAGCCTCAATCTGAAACATATGCACGTCAAACCATCAATCGGTTGGTTTTAGCAGCAGATGCCCTAGGGGATTTTCCTGATATGGGACATAAAGTTCCAGAATTAGGCGACCACCGTCGGGAAATTTTTGAGCGTCCTTATCGTATTATTTATTCTTCCTCAGAAGCCTATGTGGAAATTCTTGCTGTGGTGCATGGTTCAAGAGGAAATCTGAAAACAGCCATGCGCTAATTTTCTTCTCGAGAAAATTTTAGTATCATTGCCGCAATGCCACTTGCCCAGCCCATCTCTAAAATCTGGCACTTTCCAAGACTTCATAACTTGGAACTCCTGCGTGGTCAGGACTTTACGCAGTCGTTCCCTTTGCATACGCACGAGCAGTACGCAATTGGTGTGATTGAATCGGGCGCTCTTGGCTACTTTTACCGTGGCGAGAACATTGTGGCGGCTCGAGGACAGATTAACTTGTGCATTCCCGATGAACCGCACACAGGGCAGCCAGCCACACTCGAGGGCTGGGGCTACCGAATGTTTTATCTCGAGCCAAGTTTTCTCAAAAGTATCGCCTCAGACGTAGCTGGGGTTTCTCGAGAACTCCCGTTTTTTCAGTCGGGTGTGATTACAGATGATTTTATTGCCCAAGATTTTTTACACCTCCATCGGTTGCTCGAGCATCCAGAAACCTCGCTGCTCGAGTCTGAAACCTTGTTGCAGTCTGTGCTGACGCGTTTTATTGGGCGTTATGCAGATACAAAGCTGCGACCCCAGAAATTTGGGCGTGAACCTCGAGCCGTGACGCAAATAAAGCAGTTTCTCGAGGAAAATTTTATGGCGGATATTTCTTTAAGTGCGCTTTCTAACATCACTGGCTTAAATCGTTTTCATTTGGTTCATGTTTTTACCAAAGCCATTGGCATTGCGCCTCATGCGTTTTTACGTCAAGTTCGGGTACGAAACGCCAAGAAATTGTTGCTCGAGGGGCAAGGTATTGCCGAAGTTGCGCTGGCTTGTGGTTTTAGCGACCAGAGCCATTTAACGCGCTGGTTCAAACGACTTTGGGCAGTTACGCCCGCTCAATACCGCAAGAGCGTACAAGACGCTTACGGCTTATCACAGTAGCCTTTCTAGGCTCGAGGCTCGAGCAGGAGGCTTTTTATGTTGAATGCTGAGTTTTTACTGACTTCGTTGATTGTGGTTCTAATTCCGGGTACGGGTGCGATTTACACCATTTCGACTGGTATTTTTTTTGGTTGGCGTGCCAGTATTGCTGCCGCCATTGGTTGTACGGCTGGTATTTTGCCGCATTTACTGGCAAGTATTCTGGGGCTAACGTTGGTGCTGCATATTAGTGCGGTGGTTTTTCAGGGGCTTAAATTTGTTGGCGCGGTGTATTTGCTCTATCTGGCTTGGCAGATGTGGCACGACCAGAACGCCTTAACCTTTAATTCGGCTGGCTCGAGCAAAAGCGCTTGGCAGATTGCAGTTAGGGCATTTTTACTGAACATCCTCAATCCTAAATTAACGATTTTCTTCTTGGCTTTTTTACCGCTTTTTATTCCTCGAGATTCTAATTCTCCGATTGGTATTTTTTTGCTGCTCAGTGCTGTGTTTATGCTGATTACTTTGGTTGTTTTTATGGTCTACGGTGTTCTGGCAAGTGCGGTCAGAAATTTTGTGTTGCAATCGCCTAAAATTCTTTTTTGGCTTCGTCGTTCGTTCGCGCTTATTTTTGCAGCGCTTGGAGTTCGGCTGGCTGTGACAGATTAGACTTCTTACATATTAATCTTCTCTTACGCGGGTGGGTACAAGACCCACCCCTACGCTGGTGATGTGGTTTTTTGTAGGGCGCGACCCTTGTGGTCGCCCTGCTTTTGGTCTGTTTCAGAATTTGGGTGACTCCACTGGGAACTTCAAACCCAGAGCGGCATCCAAATTTTTATACGGTTTAGAAATAAACCGTTCAAGGAGCGCAATGAACCCTAAAGCTGTTGTTTTACTCGGATTGGTCTCGAGTATCGTTGGCATTATCAGTTTTGTCCCTGCAAATTCAAATACCATCCCACTTGTTTCAAGGACTGCGGGCGTACTCCCACAAGGGCGGCTCGAGGGTTTTCTTGGTGTGAGCGGCATCAAAGCAACCAAAAGTTTAGGCGTGAATGATTTTGCTTTTGCTGCTAAGCTCGGGGTTGACTTTGGACACCGCCAAACTTTCTGATGCGGGAATGCAAATGATTTACCTTGAGCTTCAAACAGCCCCGTAACGCCGTAGCAGCAATAAAACAACAGAATCTTTTGCATAAATCGAGTTAAACTAAGTCCATCATGACCCCCGAAACCCTAGCGGTGCGGCTCGAGCCGTTCTTTCCTAACTCGAGTATTCTTAGGTTACAACTGCTGGCTGGCGGCGCAAGCAAAGAAGCATGGTTACTTGACCTCGAGCAAAACGGTCAGATCTTAGAACTGATTATGCGTCGGGCTGGTGGCGGCGCGATGAACCTCGAGCAGCTGACCCTAGAACAAGAATTTAGGGTAATCAAAGCAGCGTTTGCGGCTGGTGTGACTGTCCCAAAACCGGTGCTGTACCTCCCAGATATCCTAGGGCGTGAAGCCTTTATTTCCGAACGGGTGCGCGGTGAAGCGGTTGGACGGCGGGTGGTCAGCCGCCCAGAATTTGCGCCTGCTCGAGCCGAATTGCCAAAGCGGATGGCAGAAGAACTCTCCAAAATCCATGCCACTAACCCTGTGGGTCTCGAGTTTTTGCCCAATTCGGGCAGTGGTACAGGCGCGAAAGCCAGTATTGCAAGGTTGTATGCTGAACTTGACGGTGTACACGAACCACATCCAACCATTGAATTGGCGCTGCACTGGCTTAAAACCCATGAACCAACATGTCATGGCGAAATGCTGCTGCATGGCGACTTTAGAATTGGCAATTTAATGCTTTCGCCAAATGGTCTAACTGCCGTGCTGGACTGGGAATTTGCCCACTTGGGCGACCCATGTGAGGATTTAGCCTGGACTTTAATTCGGGCTTGGCGCTTTGGGCAAGACCATTTGCATTTGGGCGGCATTGGCGAACTCGAGCCGTATTTAAGTCATTACAATACCTTAACCAACCAAAACATTTCTTTGTCTGACCTGCATTACTGGGAAATCATGGGCAACGTCAAATGGGCAGTTGCCGCCCTGACCCAAGCCAAACGCCATTTGGACGGTCTTGAACGAAGTGTTGAATTGGCGGTACTGGGGCGTTTAAGTAGCGAAATGGAACTCGAGATTTTGTATTTATTGGAGGATGAGTAAGTATGCAGTCACGCCCTAATAACCCTGAACTTGCTACGGCGGTGCGTGAATTTCTCGAGACGGAAATCCTGCCAACGATTGCGGATGCTCGGCTTAAATTCCGTACTCTGGTTGCTATGAATGCGCTTTCGATGCTCGAGCGCTCAACTCTCGAGGAAGGGTTTTTGCAAGCCGAAGCGGTAGCATTGGCAGATTTGCTCGAGACCGAAATAGAAATGCCAACTTCTCGAGTCGCCTTAGATGCACAAGTGCTGGGCTTAAATACGCTTCTCTCGAGTCAGATTCGTAGTGGAGTTGTACCAAATGGTTCGGTCAAGGTGTTGCGTCAAATTGCTGAGGATAAACTTCGTGTGGCAAGCCCAAATTACTTAAAACGTTATGAAACATAAGCAGAGTTCGGCTAAGTGGCTTTTCGCAGTACCTTCGGCACTGTTTGCAGCCTACGGCTGGACTCCTTACCTCCCCATGCCTAAAGCGACCCAAGCCCGAAGGTGCTGCTGTAGGGTCAAGACAGGCAGGGGTTTCGCGGAGTCTTTCTGATGAATTCACTCGAGCCATAAGTTTTTATGAGCTTTATCCAGATGAAAAGATTGTTGCTACACTGTAGCGACAATTTGATTGTCTCGGCACTGTTGAGACAATTGCCATACTGTTTTGATGGTGTTACACTTTTGGTATGACTATCGAACTGACAGAATATGGCATTCAGAATGTCAAATACTTGGAACAAAAATACCAGTTGTCTCGAGCCGAAGTCGTAGACCGCGCTCTGGCGCTTTTAAGCCAAGAAGATAAAGACTGGGATTTAATCTTTTCAGATGATGGGTTAAACGATGATTTGACCGAAAGCCAAGCCGATGATTTGGCACTCGAAGCACAACGAGCAGTACGGACAAATCGCAAAAAATGATTCGTGTTGTATTAGACACCAATGTTTTTGTTAGTGCTTTGCTAAAACGAAATGGTGTTTGTGGTTTGATACTTCGGGCTTGGAGGAATCAAGAATTTACGCTTTTGTATAGCCAAGAACTCATTCTCGAGTTAAAAGATGTTGTGCAGTACGTTCGTTTGAAACCTCGTTTGGTGAATAACAAAGTTGGGGCTTTAATTCGTCGAATTCGTCTTCGTGGTTCTCGAGTTTATAATAGACGTTATCGGAAATAAGAAACTAGCTCGATTTCCGCAAAGCCCGTTTGCGAAAAGCACAGCGAAGGTTATGCAAACCACAAGCAATCTCCATAAACCAATCAGAGCAATACCACTTCGTATTCCGCAACACGTC
>JANNVX010000013.1:0-14753 GCA_031414595.1 Deinococcales bacterium | reverse complement strand
AGCGTGAAGTAAAGACTTGGGTTAAAGAGCGGAATAAGCGCTGTATAAAGATTAATTGGCAATTTTCGATCAAATCTGCTCGGACGAAATTTGCGGACAGGTATCCAAAGATTACTTCTTAATCCGACGCTGCACTAAGTTGGTCTATACTCAGAACTTTTTGATTCTGTACTTCGACAGTTAGAACTGCAAATATAAGCAGTGGTACGGTGATTGTAAGCATAAATAGGGATTCTCGAGAAACCTTCATAGGCTGCATTTTTGCAATTAAAAGTTTTGATTAGGTAAAGATTTACCCAATCAAAACCTTGGCGCGTTAGATTAAGCACATGAAGTTGTTGCTGGTTGAAGATGATTCACGGATTGCTAAACTGATTTTAGATGGTTTAAGTGAAGATGATTTTGTTGTCGAACACGCCATCAATGCCAGTACCGGCGAGAGCATGGCGGCACTCGAGGCTTTTGATTTACTGATTCTTGATGTGATGCTACCCGAAGGTCATGAAGCGGGTTTTTTACTGGCAAGGCGCTTACGCGGCAATGGCAATAAAACCCCAGTGCTTTTTTTAACGGCTCGAGCTGACATCGAATCTAAACTCGAGGGTTTGGATTCTGGTGCAGATGATTACTTGGCTAAACCTTTTGATTTTAGGGAACTGCGCGCTCGGATTCGGGCTTTAGTACGGCGTTCCAAAGGTGAAAGTCGCAATCAAATTCGTTTACCCGTCGGTTATGTGCTTGATTTAATTGCTCATGAAATTTTACTGCAAGGTCAGCCAGTGGCATTAACCCCGCGTGAATATGCGTTGCTTGAATGTTTTGCCTTAAATCCCAACCGAGCCTTTTCGCGCTCGAGTCTGATTGAACGGGTTTGGCAAAGCCAGAGCGAAGTCGAATTAAAAGCCGTGGATGTCTTTGTTTCGACTTTGCGGCGTAAATTATCAGATCAAATCATCGAAACTGTTCGAGGCATGGGCTACCGACTTGGGCGGCTTGGATGAGTCTACGTTGGCGTTTAACGCTTTATTATGGTGTACTTTGCGCTCTGATTTTATTGCTTGGTAACTTTGCCTTATTTTTAGCCCTGCGCTCGAGTTTGCATCAATCACTGGATACTTCCTTACAAGAAGCGGCTCAGTTAGCCATGACCCAACTTGATGATGACAACGGCAAAACCCAAATTGAAACTCCGACGGAACGTTTACAAGCCCAGTTACCCGGAGCGACTACTTTAACGGTCTTTGATGCCAAAGGACAACACTTGGATCGTTTTGGAACATTGCAAATCCTTTCAAAACTCGAGATTGGCTTTCAAACCATAGAAGACATCAGAATTTATACCCAAGCCATACCCAAAGGCGGGTGGATACAAGCGGCTCGTTCGCAAATTGAAACAATAAATAGCCTGACAAATGCGGCTCAAGGTTTACTGATTTCAATTCCAATTGTGCTTTGCCTTGGTTTAATCGCAGGGTACATTATTTCAGACCGAGCTTTGCGCCCCGTAGATGCTGTTACTCGCCTTGCATTAAGCATTGCTACCTCAGGAAAAAGTGATTGGCGAGTCCCGCAAACCAATGGCAATGATGAAATGGCACGCTTAACCCAAACTGTCAACGCCATGCTCGAGAAATTAGAACACACGATTGAACGCGAACGGGCTTTTGCACTGGCGGCGGCGCATGAACTCCGCACCCCTTTAACCGTACTGCGCGGACGCACCAGCCTGACCTTAGAGCGAACCCGCACACCCCAAGAATACCAAAATGCACTGCGCGAACTCGAGGAAACGGCTACTGATTTGAACACCACCATTGAGAGTTTACTGGCACTGGCACGGTCTTATCAACCGATTCAATTGCAAAAACTAAGTTTATCCGATCTGGTTTTTGATACTGTGGAAAGTCTGCAACACATGGCAGCCACAAAATCCATTGGTTTTGAATTGAATCTCGAGCCAAGCCAAATCAAAGCTGACCCAAGCAGTTTACGGATTGCGATTTATAATTTACTCGAGAATGCGATTAAGTACGGTCAGCCAGACGGACATATTTGGGTCAGCTTAGAATCCAATATCTTAAGCATTGCCGATGATGGAAACGGCATCGCAGCCACCGATTTAGAACGCTTGCAACAACCATTTCAGCGTGGAACAAATCTACAAAGTATTGCCGGTTCAGGCTTAGGTCTAGCCTTGGTTGCCGCCGTGGTCAGTAACCACAGAGCAGCACTTAAATTTGGACAAGCCAAACAAGGTGGACTGAGGATTGAAATTACCTTTGAAGCTATGGTTTAAGGACAAAAAAGAAAGGAGGAAAAATCATTGCTCTTTGCTGCCCTCACTTTGTCGGTTCAATAAACGAGAACGGATTGGCAAATGGATTTTTCATCGTGGTGTAGCCGGTGAGTTCCATATAGCCAACGCCTCGAGTCGTTCCAGAAATACTAATTGCACCTTCGTAATAGTTAAAACCAGCCGTAGCCCTTGCCTCGACTTCTTGGGCATTGACCACTGGTTTAATGTTTAAGACTGTGCCATCTTTGAGGCGCACATACCAACGCACGGGATACTTGCCACCACTGCTTGGCGAAACCCACCAATCCCAAGGCTGCATTTCAAAGTTGCGTTCTTCGGTGGTGCTGCCGTCGGGTTTGACAATACTGGCAAAACGATCCGAGACCTCGCCTTTTTCGTTGCGTAAACTGTAGAGCATAATGTCGCGTCCATCCTCGAGGTTCATGCTCATCCAATCCCAACGCGGCGAGGAACTGGCACTGCCATCGCCACTTGCACCTAAGCCGCCGCCCCATTGATGATCCAGCCAAGCAATCCCGCTTACTGGTTCGCCATTGTACGTGCCACTAATCTCGAGGCGGGTGGCACTGGTGTAATACATGCGTCCTGTCTCGAGGTTGCCACTCCAACCGGGTCCATGAATCGCTTCTGGGCGAAGCGGTCGGAGTTTGAGGTCTACGGTTTCGCGGTTTTTGATGCCAAACTTAGCGGTGTAAATACCGTTCGCTTCCCGAGTCATGCGCCAATCACCGAGTCCGACATTCATACGGTTTGTGTCGGCAAAACCAACTTTGGTGGCAACATCGGGTTTAGCCCTTGGCACAGTGCTGTATTCGCTGCTTTGAAACAAACCAGTCTGTTTATCCACAATGCTGTAATGCCCAAAGAACAAAGCATCTGGAAACAGGCTGGCAAGGTTATACGGCGTGCCATCTGGGATATAAACCTGAAAAATAGCCGCCGCAATGCCTCTTGTACCCGTTTTGGTCTCGAGATGGGCGTTTAAGTACCACCATTCAATCGGGGCTTTGTGCGCCCCTTGGTCAAGAATCGGGTCGGGTTTGCGTTCAACAAAAGGCTCGAGCGAACGCATACTAGCTGGCGCACAAGCCACCAAAACCGCACCAACCAAAAGCAAAAATCTTTTCACGCCCTAAGTTTACGTGAATTTATGGTCTCAAGCAGCAATCCAAGCCACTAAACGGGTGAGAAAAGAGAAAGCTATTTTCTCCTTCCTCCTGCCCTTTAATTCAACACTTGTGGCAGAATCACCGTAAAGGTACTGCCCAAGCTCGGAGCGCTCGAGATTTTAATGCTGCCGCCGTGGGCTTCAACGATTCTTTGGGCAATCACCAAACCTAAACCCGTGCCGTCTGGGTTGTACTCGGGGTTCTCGAGTTTGCCAAATGGCTGGAATAATTTGGGAATATCGGCTGGGGCAATACCGATGCCCGTGTCTATGACCCGAAGCTCTAAATTGCTGCCGACTTCAAGGGCTTCAATCACGATACTACCGCCTGTATCGGTGAATTTTAGGGCATTGACCAGCAGGTTATGCAGCACCTGTCGCAGTTGACGTTGGTCAGCCGCAATCGGTAATTCTTGCGGGGCGTGAACGTTGATGTCTACGCCTTTGGCTTTGGCACTTTCACTCAGGTCGCGCATACAAGAACGGGCAAGTTCATCCAAGTTAAATAAGGCTCTCAACGGTGGTTTAGCGCCTGCCTCGAGCTTAAAGAAATCGAGTAAATCGGATGTAACCAAGTTTAGGTGCTTAGCCGCGTTCTCGAGTTGCAGCAGTTGCTCACGCTGTTCTGGGTCTAGGGAAGTATCCTCGAGCGTATCCGAAATCCACAGAATCACACTTAACGGGGTTCGCAATTCATGGGCGAGTTGGGCAAGGTACTGGTTTTGGATTTGCTCGGAGCGGATAGCAGCCCGTTTAGCATCGTGCAGCAGGGCTTCGGCTTGAATTTGACTACTGATGTTCATTTTTCCAGCCAACTCGAGCATGGCACGTTCTAAGTTTTTACTTTGGTCTTTTAATTCTCGTAATTCGCTTCTTAGGCGCTGGGATTCAAGGTGCGATTCTCTGGCAGCTTGGAGGATTTTGGTTTGCTCGTTAAATTTGCCGCCCAGAATTTCAATCACCAAAAAAGCCCTGTCCTCGCTGTGGACTGCCGTGGCTTCGAGGGCTTGTTCTGTGCCTTTGTCGGTCGGTTCAAGCCAAACACCACTGCGTAGCCGCCCGATTTTTTCTTCTGCCCAAAAAACCCGTGCGTCTATTAAAAAATTTTCTAAGAACGGCGAAACCGTGGCTTCTAGTTGCCCATTTTGAATTAAAGACTGCATCCATTTAGGCGCTCGAGTCAGTAGGGTCAGTTCGCCGCTTAACTGCCATTCAAAGGCAATCCATCCCGCACTCTCGAGTAACTCGGCTGGAATGGTGTTCATGATTTAACCTTAGCAACCATTTGTTGGGCAAGGTGATAAAATGCCAATTCGACATTCTCGCCAGTTAAAGCACTGGTTTTTAAGACGGTAATTCCAAGCGATTCAAGTTGTGCCATATCCACCCGCCACTCGTGTTGAAGATCGGATTTGTTAATCAGTAAATAGGCTGGCAACGCCCCAAAACCCTCGACCGCTCGAGCATGAAGTTTTAGGCATTCGTCTACGGTTTGCTCACGTGTGCCGTCAGCCACCAAAAAGTAGCCAGCCATGCCACGCAGATAAGTGGTTTGGACTTTTTGATAGGCATCCTCACCGTTGATGTCCCAAATCATTAAGTTGGCTGCCCCTTTTTCGGTGCGAACCAATTTCTTTTCGATTCGCACACCCACCGTGGTGTGGTACTGCCCTGAGTAAATACTATGCACAAAACGTGCAATCAGACTGGATTTACCGACAGCCGAGCCGCCGAGTAAACACATCTTAAATTGTAAAACTGTCTCTTGACTCATTTTTTCTCCGCTTCCACCAATTCTAAGGCTCTCGAGTCAACATTTGATACTCCCGATAAACCACGAGCAATTAGTTTAGCGCGTTTTACCCAGGCTTCGGTAGCTTGTCCGCTAAACACAAGGGTTTGTCCACGTAATTCCACCGCCGTACTCGAGGCTGGTTCGAGTGCCACCCGTGCGCGTTCGACAATTAACTGCGGGTCTAAGGATTGGAATTCTCCCCAGACTTGAGGTACATCTGGATAACCTAGTGAATCCAGCACCACTTGTGGCTCTCGAGCCAACGGGTCACGTAAGCCCACCAAACGTTTTTGGCTATCCTCGATAATCAAAAAGCCCGGCTCGAGCCGCAACGCTTGCACCGCCCCCTGCCAAAGCCCAGCTTGATAGGCATTCCAACCCCACCAAGCCGCCCCTAACAGCAGGGCAAGACCAAGCACAGGCAAACCAAAACGCTGCATTGGATTTGGCGCGGCTTTGCTTTTTTGGGCAGGTTGCTGCATATAAACCGTGGTTAAGCAACCTTCTAAAATGGGTTTGGCAGCTTCAAAAACACTGGTGTCACCCTGAAAACCCGATAAATCAGATGAAAAACGCAATTGAATCGTTTCTAATGCCACCGCTAAATTGTCGCTATACTCGGCTGGAGGTGTACCACGCACGGCGGCAGCTATCGTGGCATGGGGCGAGGTTTCAATCAGCACCGTTAAATCACCAATTTTGAAAGTGCGAATGGTTGCGTCGCCCATTTGGAAACTGTCTCTGGCAAAATCTTGAATCGCGGTCAGCATGGCACTGACCAAATCGGCATCGGAGTTACTAACCCCCGCTTGTTCGACCAGTAAACCAGTCTCTCGGTGCGTCAGCAGCACTTGCTCAACACGGTACTGGACGGTATGGTACAAAACAATTTCACCAAAAGGCTTACCTGTACGCCAAGACTCGAGCCGCCAAGCAAAACTGCGTGGCGAGACCGACACATCAAGCACCCGATTAAAATTTTCAAAAGTACGCTCGAGTAAACTTAAGACCACCCGCCGAATGGTTGGCATTAGGACTGGAAAAAGCGCATCGGCAAGTCCTTCGGGGTTAGCTCTGACCGATTCAAACAAGGCTTTTTCGATGGTTGGCGCAAGCACCCGAGCAAAACGAGGTTCTTTGGCTGCCAAATTTAAGGCATCACTCAACACCTCGGCAAGCTCTGTGGTACGAACCTCGGGATCATTTAAGCGGTGTTCTACCGACCCCAATCGGTGGCGTTCCTCGGAAAGTAGCACTTCCCGCAACACATCAAAAGACGGTTCGGAAATACTATCTTCTCGAGGTGAAACCACGCTTTAATCCGCCTCGAGTTGCTGCGCCAAACTGACCATCAGGGCTGCTAGTTTTGCCCTATCCTTCAAGCGCAACGTCTCCAAATCTGCCATTGCCTGCTGATGCTGGGCTTGTAATTGGCTAACTTCGGTTTCGATTAACTTATTCAAACGATTCGACTCGGCGTTCAGTGCCTTATCTTGGCGTTGGCTCTCGGAGCGAATCCGTGCCTCAAGTTCATCCTTGGTAGCTGCCAGTTCGCGTTCCAAATCCTCAGAACGCTTCTCGAGTGCCAAGACTCGGGCTTCCAGCACCGACAGGTCATTGTTAAAACTGCGTTGCTGCTGACCAAAAAGAATATCCCGCACTTGCTCGAGACTGGGGTCAGCCCGAGGTACAGAGGGGTCGCTGCTTGTCGAAGGCACAGGATTAGGTTTTGTCGCCATATTAAGACAATACTGCATTGACCCACAATTTTGAAAGTAGCTTAAGGCAGTAACGCCAAGCGCTCGGCAAGAAGTGCAAAGTAACCATCGGCATCCACCATCATTGCCACCGTGGTATTGGGTTTATGTTGAGTCACACCGTACACATCCACCACGGTTCGCCCAAAAGACGCACCGCTCGAGTCATCCACCACGACATGCAAAAATTCGGTGGTAAAGAGTTCGGGTTTTAATAAAAAGGCAATCACACATGGGTCGTGCAGTGCCGGACCAGCATAACCATAGCGCTTGGCATAGGCAACCTTAAAAAACTCGAGCAGTTCGGCTGCCACCAGACTGGTTTTGTTGCCATTGTCCCGAATTGCCTCAATGTGCTGCGGCAGTGCCAACGCCTGATGGGTGACGTTTAAGCCAAACATGGTGATGTCACAACCCGATTCAAAGACAATTTTCGCCGCATGAGGGTCGCAGAGAATATTAAATTCTGCGGCTGGCGACCAATTCCCTAAGCCTGTACTGCCACCCATCAGAACAATTTGCTTAATAAGCGGCACGATTTTTGGCTCGAGACGCATCGCCAGTGCAAGATTGGTCATTGGACCAACTGGGCAGAGCGTCACTTCGTGCGGGTGTGCCAGAATCGAATCTATCATAAAATCCACCGCACGGGTCTCCTCTGCCCCGCGTTTAGGTTCGGGTAACTCAGGACCATCCAAACCGCTGCGCCCATGGACAAACTCTGCCGAAATTCGGCTCGAGACGAGCGGCAATGGCACACCGGCGTAGACTGGCACGTTTGAACCGCAGAGTTCCCGAATTTTTAAGGCATTACGCAGGGTGTTTTCTAAACCGACATTGCCATAGGTGACGGTAATTCCCAGCACCTCGAGTTCGGGGCTAGACAGTGCCAACATGATTGCCAAGGCATCATCATGCCCGGGGTCGCAATCCAAAATGATTTTCATAGGCAACAGTTTACCCTAGGTTTCGGCAATATGGATTCACTCTTGACTCGAGCAACAATGCCCGATAACATGAACTCATGGACGTTACACTTTCGCTATTTACAAGATTCGCGTAGAGACTGTTTTTGTTTCTGCGCTTTAACTTCGGCATATGCCGAAGTTTTTTATTATCTAAGGAGAAAAATTTATGATTAACCAAGCAACCCTTGAGATTGCCCCTACCTCGAGCCTCCCAGAATTACAAGAAATTAAGGTCAAATACCTTGGCAAAAAAGGCTTACTGACCGCCGAATTAAAAACGTTAGGCAACCTCACGCCCGATGACAGGAAAATTCGCGGTGCGGCATTAAATATGATTAAAACCGAACTCGAGGCACTATTCGACACCAAAGAAGCAAGCCTCAAAAACGCCGCACTCGAGGCAAAACTGGCTGGCGAAAGTCTGGATGTGACCCTGTCCGGAATGGCTTTTCAAACTGGTGGCTTTCATTTACTGACCCGCATTATTGATGACCTCTGCAACATTTACAAAGGCTTAGGGTATCAAGTGGTACAAGGGCAAGAAGTCGAAACCGAGTTGTACAATTTTGATGCCCTGAACATCCCCAGTTGGCATCCGGCTCGAGACCTCTGGGATACCTTTTGGCTGACCGATGGGCGGGTTTTACGCACCCACACCAGCCCAATGCAGGCTCGGTTCATGCAAGCCTTTGAACCACCTTTTCGGATTGTTGTGCCGGGCAAAACCTACCGCTTTGAAGCCGTGGATGCCACCCACGAAGCGATGTTTCATCAACTCGAGGGGCTGGCAGTTGGTAAAAATATCACCATGTCTGACCTCAAAGGTACACTCGAGGAAATGGCGAAGGGCTTATTTGGCGAGACCAGCAAAGTGCGTTTTCAGCCCAGTTACTACCCATTTACTGAACCAAGCGCCGACTTTGCGGTCTACTGGGAAAACAAACGCACGGGGCAATCCAAATGGCTCGAGTTAGGCGGCAGTGGCATGGTGCATCCTCGGGTTTTTGAAGAAGTCTGCAAGTTACGAGGCGACGAGGTTTATGCTGGGCAGCGCGGTTTTGCTTTTGGCTTAGGCATCGAGCGCGTCGCCATGATTAAGTATGGTGTGCCAGATATTCGATACTTTTTTCAGAATGATTTGCGGGTCTTAAAGCAATTCAGGGGAGCGCTCGAGTAATGGCGCTTAGGAAACGCGGCTCGAGAAGAATTACTGTTGAAGGAATTCAATTCTTTTGGCAGATTCGTTGGCGCAAAATAGACCAACAACAAGAAAAGCTCACTTTAGTTCTTGCTGCACAACAAAAACCTAGTACAACTCTATTTGTCTACCTCGAGCAAGAATACTATGATGTTTGGCTTGATTTGAAAAAAGATTGTAAAGAACACCACATCGTTTTACCCAAGGAAGTCGAAACTTGGATACGCAAAGCCCTAGCGAGTGGCTGGCAACCGCTTGAGGCAGGAAAACCATTTGAAATACACGAATAAACTCGAGGGTAGTATGAAAGATATGCAAAAGTTGTTGTGTTGGCGTTGGGGGCAACTCCCCCCGCCTTCGGCGACCCCCTCGAAAAAGAGGGGGTTAGGGCTGGGGAGTTTGGGATTGTGTTTCTATTTCTATTTGAATTTTTTGACAAACGCCTTGAAAGTTGTTCATTACTTCATGGTTGGTAAAACGGATTACTTTGATTCCAAGACCTTCAAGAAACGCGGTGCGCTCGGCATCTTTTACCAGACCTTCTCGCGTGTGGTGCTGCAAACCATCAACTTCAACAATCAGCCTTCTCGAGGAACAATAAAAATCGGGTACGAAATTCCCAATGGGGCGTTGCCGCAACCATCGTTCAGAGCGCAACCGCAAACATTGATACCACAGCTTTTTCTCAGGTTCGGTCATCTCAAACCGCAATTCCTGCGCTCGAGCAGTCAGTTTTTTGTTGTACTTGAAACGTTGCACCCTAACATTCTAAACCCATTCCCACACCAAACCCCCTCGCTTTTGAGGGGGTCGCCGAAGGCGGGGGGAGTTCGTAGGAGTTCACTTCCATGACCATCCGCCCTGCCCAACCTGCCGATGCTCGAGCCATTGCTGAAATTCTGCACAGTCTCGAGGAATATCTGCGTTACAAAAAAGAAACTTTACTTATTCTCGAGCAGAAAATATCTTCGAGTCTTAGTACAACTTCTGAACGAACTGTGCTGGTTGCACAACTCGAGTCTCGAGTGATTGGTTTTATGATGGCGCATTGGTTTGTGCCGCTCACAGCACCACTTGAGGGGTTTATCAGTAATTTATTTGTTCATGCCCAATTCTCGAGCCTTGGCGCTGGGACAGCTTTGCTTGAAGCGATTAAACTCGAGGCAATTAAAAGGGGCTGCTCGAGGTTAGCACTTAATAATTGGCGAGATAAGAAATCGTATCAAACGGGTTTTTATGAGGCTCGAGGGTTTAGTGAAAAACCACTTTCAGCACGTTTTAGTTTAAGTCTTGAGGAACATTCGTTTACGGAGTCACTGACTCCGCAATTACAGGAGAATTTATGAAAATACCGTATTCTTGGTTGGTTGAACTTTTACCCGAACTTCCAAAAGCCATTAACAATAATCCGCATAACCTAGAGCCGATTCTAGCCATGCTTGGTACTGGTGTCGAAGAAATTGTCGAGTTTCCTGCACCCCCCGAAGACGTGATTTTTGGTGTGGTTCTCGAGTGCAGTGCCATTCCCGAAACGCATTTATACCAACTCCAAGTAGATGTTGGTCTCGAGTTACCTAAGCAAATAATCACAGGTGCGCCGAACGCCAAAACTGGTGTGGGTGTGGCAATTGCACCGCCCGACACCACCATCCAAGGCAAACTGGTCGAGGAGCGTCTGGTGCAAGGGCTAACCTCATGGGGTATGGCGTGTAGCCCAAAAGAACTTGGCATTAGTGATTATGGTGCAGGTTTACTCGAGTTGCCTATCCATAACGCTAAAGCGGGTACATCACTCTCGAGCTTATGGGCAGAAGACTACGTGTTGGATGTTGAAATTACGCCAAACCGAGCCGATGCGCTTAGTGTTTTGGGCATTGCACGAGATTTAGCTGCAAAACTGAACCTTGAGTTAAAACCACCATCGCTTGGTCTCGAGTCGGTGCATGATGATAATTTCCCTGTGCAAATCGAATTAGACCCGAACAAAGACTGTGACCGTTTTGTGGCTCGAGTGATTCAAGGTGTCAAGAATCAGCCCAGCCCAGCATGGTTACAACGCCGTCTGAGTCTGTGTGGAATGCGTCCGATTAGTGCCTTGGTGGATGCCAGTAATTACGTGATGCTTGAACTTGGGCAACCGAGTGCGGCGTATGATGCGCGTGATATTCCCGAAAATAAAATTATTGTGCGTGACGCGCTAGAAAATGAAAAACTGCTTGGTTTGGATGGTCTCGAGTACCAATGCAGCCCTAAGGATTTACTAGTTTCTACACCCGTAAATGGCGAATCCAAAACCGTGGGCATTGGCAGTATGCTTGGTGCAAAATACTCGAGTATTCAAGCCGGTACAACCGATGTGATTCTCGAGGTGGCACATTGGAATCCAGTACGAATGCGCTTGACGGCACGGCGTTTGGGGATTGTCACTGATGCCCTGTACCGCTACGAACGCGGTGTAGACCCGAACCTGCCAGTTTGGGCTGCTAACCGCTATATGGAAATTGTGCAGGCAGCTTGTAGTGGTGTGGTTCTCGAGGGACACCGTGATATTGGTGGTGAAAAACCAAAAAATGTGATTGAGCTTCGTCCAGAATTTGTCAATCAGTACCTTGGAACTCATTTTTCTTGGGATGAGATGCAATCTGCCCTCGAGCGACTGGGTTTTATTGTTGAAGCAGAGACCAGTCCTTGGAAAGTTCACGCCCCAACCTACCGCGTGAACATGGACATCCCTGAGGACTTAACCGAAGAAATTGCTCGAGTCTTGGGTTACGATGCCATCCCCGAAACCCTGCCAAACATGAAAGTCAACGACCTAACGCGCAGCACATCCGAGCCATATAATCGCACTCGAGAACTCAAAAACGCGCTTGTGGGCTTGGGTTTTCAAGAAATTGTTTCGTATAGCTTCACCAGCCCAGAAGAAATGCGAATCATGAAACTGCCAGAACCGATTCTCGAGTTACGAAATGCTCAGAGTTCGGAACGCACCCACCTTCGTCCGTGTTTGATTGGCAGTTTACTTAATGCTGCCAAAACCAATCTGCAAGCCAAGAATGTATTGCTGTTTGAAGTTGGACGGGTTTTTCCAACGCTTGACCTCGAGGAAGAACGACTTGGAGCGCTTTTGATGGGCGACTTGAGTTCTAAAACTTGGCAAGCTGGAATGGCTGGCGGTTTTTACGGCTTTAAGGGTTTGCTCGAGTCTATGGCGGCTAAACTGGGTGATGACCTCAAAGTCGTGCCAATAGAAAAACACGTACAGCATAAACCCGAGTGCTTACACCCCGGAATTGCAGGGGCGCTCGAGTACAACGGGGCGTTCGTGGGCATTATCGGCGCGGTGCATCCGAGTGTCGCGGCTGCGCTCGAGTTACCAAGCAACATTGTGCTTGCCGAAATTCGTTTGCCGCTTCCATCTCGAGCATGGGCATTTGCCGACCCAAGCCGTCAACCCGCCGCGATTCGGGATTTGGCTATTATTGCCGATAAGAGTTTGCCGTATTCAAAACTCGAGGAAATTACCAAAAATGCGGCAGGGGATTTTCTCGAGAGCGTTCAGCCGTTTGATGTCTTTGAATCCGAACGGATTGGGCATGGTAAGCGCAGCACCGCAATTACCATGACGTGGCGAGCGCAGAGCCGAACCCTGACCGATGAAGAAGTTGGGGCAGCGTTCCAGAATGTAATTACAGCGATGCGAAATGCTGGACTCGAGATTCGAGATTCGTAAGCCACTTGTCGTATTGGCTCGTTGCCTTTGCCCATGTAGCATGTACTCATGGGCTGGGCAACAATGTTGATTGCAACATTACAAGAAGGTCAAACGGTCTCGTTTCGTCCGCATGGTCATTCAATGACTGGTAAAATCGAATCAAAGCAGTTATGTACAGTTGAGCCTGTTGACCCAAGTGTACTCAAGGTTGGCGATATTGTGTTGTGCAAAGTGCATGGTAATCAGTATTTGCATTTGATTATGGCGACAGACAAAGAACGTTTTTTGATTGGCAATAATCGCGGTGGGATCAATGGCTGGATTGGTCGAAATGGAATCTATGGGCGTTTGATTCGTGTGGAAGATTGATGGAAGCCTATTGGCTCGAGCGGGAACAGAACGCTAAAACCGTTAATGCGGTTCGGCTCACGCATTTGCTCGAGTTAAGGGCTTATGTTTTTGATTCGTGAGGTGTGCTTTCCGATGTTCTTTATTGGCTATCCGTTTGACAAGTAACTTTCAGGTGTCATGCCGGTATACCCACCAATACGACCAAAATTCCATTTGTTATCGTCAGCTTGAGTTTTAATCAGTGAGGCTATCATGTGCATTTTATTTTCAACATCTGATTCCATTGCTTTTAAATAAATGGGGTAAAGCAAGGTGAAGTGAACTGCTTTTATGATGCTTTCTGCTGTGCAGTGCAAGTCCAGTTTCTCGAGTGCGTCTGGTATATGATCGCATCCGTTGATACTGAAAGTGCTGTGGTCACTGAATCCCAGTTCAAACTCAAATGGTGGTTCGGTGAACGGGTCGCAGTGAAACAAGGCGTAACATAATTCTCTCATGAATTCCTCCTTTTCTTCGGTACAATCTAAATTTGTGACCTCAATGAATAGTTCAACCTTTGCGGTATGATTGCCCAGCAAGAGTTACTTTAGCACGGTTTGGCAGCTAATCCTTGAGGCGCAGTGTGCGTAAACCACCGAGGCATTGGAGGCTGTATCATCTGCTCAAGGTGAAGTCCTATGTTCTTGATTCGTGAAGCAGTTTTATCCGATATTCCTTTTTTGGCTCGAGTTCATGTCCAGTCTTGGCAAGAAACCTATACGGGCTTAATTCCCGATGATGTGCTGTACAACATCATCACTGCCGAATCTCGAGAATTTCAGTGGCAACGGACTTTGGCAAATCCAAAAGTAAAAGTTTTTGTGGCACTGAAAGCAAATGCTCTGATTGGATTTTGTAGCCAGACGATGCAAGGCTCAGAAGCTGAAATACTTACTTTGTACTTGCTAAAGGCGTTTCAAGGTTCTGGACTTGGCAAACAATTGTGGCTTACTGCACTCGAGAACGCAAAAGCCCAAGGCGCAAAAACCTTATCGCTTTGGGTGCTTGAAGACAATCCAACTCGAGGTTTTTATGAACACATGGGCGGGGTGTTGGATGATTCCCGCACCGAAAAAATTGGTTCGGCGGTCTTGCTCGAGGTTTCGTATTTGTTTAAGCTGTGAGCATGGATAAAATCAATTTAGAAGAAAAACTTGAGCTTTTTTCTGACCACTGGAATCCGCGTCTGATTGGGCAAGTGAACGGTACAGCCATCAAGCTCGTCAAGTTCCAAGGTGAATTTGTTTGGCACAGCCACGAACTTGAGGATGAGATGTTTTTGGTCATCTCAGGAAGTTTTGAAATGCACTTCCGTGGACTGCACCCTTAAACTGAGACCACTATCCAGAACTATAGCATGACTTGCTCCGTAACTTTTGCAAGATAATTCGCCTCAAATTCTTCTGGAGGTAAGTACCCCAGACTCGAATGCAACCGTTTCTTGT
>JANNVX010000012.1:0-32941 GCA_031414595.1 Deinococcales bacterium | reverse complement strand
AGCGTGAAGTAAAGACTTGGGTTAAAGAGCGGAATAAGCGCTGTATAAAGATTAATTGGCAATTTTCGATCAAATCTGCTCGGACGAAATTTGCGGACAGGTATCCAAAGATTACTTCTTAATCCGACGCTGCACTAAGTTTCAATCAAATACGATTCTGGATCAACGCCCCACCCAATCCAAGCGGCTGCTTCTCGAGCCGTTGTTTCATTTGGAGGTACACGTACAAGGTTCTCCTTTCCTGTACTCGGGCAAGTCATGCTCAGGAATCGGATCGGCAGTTCATGATTCTCAAGCGTCAAAAGTTTGTATTCGCGCCAAGAATCAAGTTCTCGAGAGCCGAGTTCAGATAGTAGTCTTTGATGTCCCAAAACTTCAATCAAGAGTTCTCGCATCTGTGAATTTGATTCGTCATGCAGCCAGTCGGCTTGCCAAAGTGAACTATGCACATGGTAACGCAGATTGTGCAATCGCTTACCTTGGAAATACCAAACGGCTTGATTGTCACCAAATACCAAGGCAGGTTCGCCATCGGCATGAAGCATCGGATGTGTTTTTCCAGTCCAACGCCTGATGATTGGGCTTTTACAAAACAAGACCTTGTGTTCAAAAGGGACACTCCAATTGGCACCGCTATCCATGAATTCAGACCAAAAATGAAGGTGTTCTGGGGATTCTTGGCTGTATTGCAGGCCAATGCTGCGATAAAACACTTGTTTTGCCATTTGAAACGCAAAATGTAACTGATAATTCCGGAACGACCATTGATCCACCATTGCCCAAAGCCTATAAATGTGACCGTGCAAACGACTCAGAAGAACTGGATCAAAGCCATCACTCGAGAACGTCCCAAGCGCTATTTCAAACAATTTGGTCAGCGGATAAGCCAATGGTTTACCACAGGTAGAAGGCTTCATTTTTGCCAATTCCACCTCGAGCGCCACAGAACTCTCAAACCACAAGAACTGAGGCTTGGGCAACCTGAGTTGCCGATAAAGCCGTGCATAAACCGATTCCGCCCAAGCCTGATTGGTATTGACCATCAAATAATGCTGACGAAACAACTTATCGAGCGGTCGCCACCCGGGTTGATAAGCACTAATCACCACGATAATCCCGACCAAATTCACGCTGGATTGATACATGGTACAAACCCATTGGCAAAATAATTTTGTGATGCTCTTCATGGGTTAATTCGCACTCAGTTCTGCACTCGAGCAAGCGAATATACTGTCCTGAGCGAAAATATTCCTCTTCATGAAGTACCGCATAACCTTTTGTGATACGGTGAGCATGACCAGACAATTCACCTTCAGCCAGAACCACTTCTTTGGCTCGAGCCGATTCTGGAGGGTTGATCGAAACGAGAATCACATCGCCTTGACGATAATTTTTTTGCATACCAAGACCCGCTTTTTTGAGAATACAAAGACCAAATCGCACCAAAAGTACGATTGCCGCAAATCCAAGGATGTTAAAGCTCGAGCAAAGCCCAACGCCGAGCCGTGTTAATAATTCGCGTTTGGCGCAGAACCGCTTCGCCAGCCGCTTCGTGAACTATTTACGCCCAAGCGCTCGTTTTGCAGAGGCTTTCAAACGCTTCTGCCCCTCGAGAGTCCAGTTAGGATCAGGTTTTGCTTTTCCTGCTTTACTTGGGAATTTAAGAGTTTTGGCATATCCATAAGATTCATCATCAAACTCGAGAACATCACCATCGTCTAAAGCAAGAAAAGGCTGGAATGTACCCCAACTTTCTTCAGGGGGTTCACCAACGCACTCGGCTTTTGGGGTGTAATAGGCTTCGTGCTTTGCTACAGCATTGCCCATACTCGAGCCGATGGTTAAAAAGTAAGTACCAGTCCAAAGTCCGAAATTGGAATTACGACCACGACCAACGTACCAAGTTCCCTCGAGTAAAATTTCTCGAGGGATTTGTTTTTTATTGCCTGTAATAATCACTTTATGCTTCCAAAAATTCTCGAGCAATACGCTGATTTTTAAAGGATAGAGTTCCAACGATTGCAGTCTGGAATTCGTCTGGCAGCACGAGCCATGTAGCATGAAAGGTAGAAATTGGGTTGCCCTTTTGCTGCTCAACAGTGCCATTCCAACGAATCAGTAATACTGGTTGGGAGTACCATTTTCCAAGTGCTAAGGCATAGCCTCCCTCCCCTGAATCAACTAAGATAGGTCCGAGGTCCAGCGCTTCCTTGGGTGAAGTGACGGTTGCAGGCTTTTGATATGTTTCTTCAGACATAAAATTTCTCCTTTTGATTCAGAGCATTCCCGACTTAGCAATCGCTCTTAAAAATAATACAGCAAGTGTAAGTATTTGTCAATAGAAATTCAAAAAGAAGATTCAAATTTTAGGATTGATAGCTTCGATAGCTTTAAGTCGTACGCTTTCAGAATTGCTATCCATCAGCTTCATAGCAGCCTGTATCCTGATTTCTCTTGAGTCACTTTCTAGTAATTCCAAAAGCGTCTTTTCGATTTTCGCTTCTACTCCTTCTGGCAAAGTTTTTGGCGTGGGCGAATTACCATCCACAACTGCAAAAACGGTTTCTTCATTGCGCCCTTGTAATTTGGTCACAGCTTTTTTAGCGGCTTTAAGCATGTCTTGAAATTCAATGGGAAAAACTTCTCGAGACACGGTTTTCAAGTGTTTCACTCGAATCTGATGTGGGTTTCCAACGTCGTCTGGAACAGTTTTGTCAAAATAATATTCACTCGTAGTCTCGAGTAAATGAATATCTCGAGTTTTGATACTTGGTGTAACAATGATTGACCCAATAGGCAGATTTGCGAATGCAAAAACCTGCGTTGTAGCAAGTGAAACACTATGGCTATCTCCATATTCTCTGGTCATAATTGCAAAAATTTCATCAAAAGATAAAATTTGATTTTTTGAATTTCTCAAATCTTCCAAACTTGGGTATCCTAAACTAGCAATCCCGCCACTTAAAAACTGCTCTTCTCTATCTTTCCCGTCAGGTTTTGCTCGAACTACGCACGCTTGTCTGTTCTTTTTCATTTTTCTATACTAGCATTTCAAAAGAGTTTTTTGAATACTGATTGAAAATATGCAGGTTTAGTCTAGCGGTTGCTTGCTGCTCGAAATCTTTGTACACTCGAGCCATGACTGTTTCTACCAAAGCCCTTGCTGCGCTCGAGTAAAAAGAGGTCATCATGAAACAAACAACCATAAAATACTGGAACGCGCTTCAAGACTCAGTTGGTGGGATTTTGCAACCCGTTCAATCCGAAACGCATTATGACCAATTGGCAGCTCTGCTCGATGATTTACTCGAGGTCACTCGAGACCAACCCAATCATGCACTGCGTGGTTTACTCGAGATAGTTGTTAAACTGATTGCCGATTATGACCAAGCCCATCCACTCGAGTTAAGCCCTCCGCACGAAATGCTTTTGTGGTACATGGAAAATACAAAAACCAATCAGGTGCAATTAGCAGCAACAACTGGTATTGACCAGAGCCTGATTTCTAAGTACCTAAACGCCAAACGCCTCATCAGCCAAGTCAAGGCTCGAGCTTATGCAAGGGTTTTTGCTGTGCCGGTCACGAATTTTTACCACTACCAACCTTGAGTACCAGCTTCGCCCTTAAAAGAACCCACCACATCTGCCGTAATCCACCCGCCGTAAAAATTCCCAGCTTGTGGTGTCACCCGTTCATCATTCACAAAGCAGCCATCACCAGCTTGAACCACCACTCGAGACGGATAAAACGCTAGGTGATTCATCAGTCCGGCGTAGGCTCGAGTCGGACTTGGATAAAACCATGCCGCATTCTTTGCCCCAGTTTTCAAATCATAATATGCCGCTTCGCCTTTGAATTCGCAGTAACTCGAGGCTGAACTGTGTTGTACCATCTCGAGATTCACGTCTTCTGGTGGAATGTAATAACTTGGTGGGTGCGAAGTCTCGAGTAAACGCAAAGTACGAATCGAATCTGCCAACACCAAACCACCCGAGACAATCCGAATGCGTTTACCACAAGGCTCGAGACGTGGTGGACGCGGGTAATCCCAAACGCTTTCTTGACCTGCTTTTGGAAGTATTTTTTTCATGGTGTGAGCGTACCGCAAACTTAGAAATTTTTCTTAGCTCGAGACCGCAAAAAAGCCCTCAAAAACCCAAGTTCAAGCAAGCGCTTAATGGCTGGAATAGCAAAAAAGCCCATACAAAAAAGCCCTGCCAAACCCACCACAGGCTGACCCCACCAAACGATATTAACCAAACCGCTCCCAAACCAAGTCCACAAGAACGAGAGTATTGGTAAGGCTTCAAATACTGTGAGGCTCAAAATAGGTTGTGGTTTGGTCAGCTTCCAGTAAAGTCCAAAGATAATCAGCGCTGTCAAGAACCAACCCGCATAATTCTCGAGCGGAATGCCTTGGTAGATAAAGCCTCCCGTGGTTCGTTGCCAAGTCCAGTAGCCACCGCGTACCATCTGCGGGTCTAAGTAAACATCCCACGCGACTAATGCCCCAGATGCAACCAGCACGGCGGCTCGAGGGTCGGCAAGCCTTGCTAGTGTCGCGGCATTGTGTGCCATCATCTGCCAACAAAGCGGCACAAGAAGCGGTACGCCCAGCACTGCAAAACCAAGTTGAGCGCCGTAGGTGTAGACACCAAAGGGAAAACCTGTTTGAACGCTTAAAATCTCAAAGCCACCAGCCACAAAAAAGCATAATGCCAAAAGTAAAAATGCACTTTTCCAACCTCGAGTGACCAGTAAATGAAAAAAAGCAAAGGCGGTGCTGCTCGAGACGATTAAAAGTGTGCCAGTCAGTTCGAGGTGACTGGGTAAAAGCGCATAAATCGGTTGCATCAGCAAATGCAGAAAAAACAATGCCCAAACTAAGCGCTTCACGGCTCGAGAATAAGCTGTATCATTGGGGCGAGATGACCTCAAAATGCTCCTCGAGCCTCAGCTTGAGCGGCTACAATCGCTTACGGGTCGCAAAAATCACAATACTCGAGACCAACATGATACCAGTGGTCAGGGCAAAAACGCCTTGGACAGTGTACTGCCCTGCAACCCAGCCCCCAACCCCAGCCCCCACAAGCGGCGCAACCCCTCCTAACATGGCATTGCGCCAACTTTGTAGGGTGCTAATCAGCGCTCCGGCTCGAGCATCCACCATACGGACACTGCCGACAAAAAACAGTCCAAACGCCAATCCCTGAAAACAGGCACTAAAAGTCATCCATGTCGCACTTGGGGCTAAGGTATATGACAAATGGGCAACCGTATATAAAACTCCTGCCAGCAACAACGACCCCGCATCTCCAAGGCGTTTGGCAATGCGTTTTTCATAGAGCATGGTCGGAAGTTCTGCCAAGGCAACAATCCCAAAGAAAAATCCGATTTGGGCAGCATCACCGCCAAGTTGCCCAACCCGCACGCCATAATAGGGTCCTGTAAAACCAAGCCCAAGTCCAATCAGTAAATTGACCAGTAAAATCACAATTAAACTGCTTTCAAATTTTGGTTTGCTTGGCTCGAGCGAGTTTGACTCGAGAACAGGCTTTTCTGGTGTCTCGCGGGTAATTTCTTTATCTTTGCTCGGCTCGAGATTTAGCGCTAAGGGAATCATGGACATTAAGCCCAGACCGCAAATTAAGAACATCGGTAAGTAACCAGTTTTACTGTAGACAAAACCAAATAAGGCACTAGCAATCGCAAAGGACAAACTCCCCCAAAGGCGCATTTGACCAAATTGCAAACCGTTGTTGCTTGCCATCCGAGCAATCAGCCCGTCGCCAACCGAACCAAGTGGTGAGGCAACAATCGCGGTGGCAATGGATAATATCAGCGCCCCAGTAAAGTCGTGGACAAACACGCCCAAACTTAAAACCAAGCCCATGAAAAATAAACTGCCCGCAATAATTTGACGGTGTGTGCCTCTAGCATCAGCAATTCTCGAGATAATTGGCGCAAGGGTAAACCCAGCAATCGGTCCAAAAATAGCCAGTAAACCAAGTTGGGCGGGTAGAATCCCAAGTTCTATCCAACGCACCCCAAAAAAACCAACGATGCTCCCCAGCGAACCCCAAAAGGCAATAAAGTAAAGCGAGCCACGCCAATACGGGGAGAGAGATTTCACCCCTCGAGTTTATAAAAAATTGTGTGAGCCAAATGTCAAAATTTATGCCCAATCTATTTGGTCATCTGGAAACGCAAGGCAAGCGGTTGTTTCGCCAGCACCGAGCGTAAAACTACTCGTGTAGCGCTCGCCATTTGGTTTTCGGTAAACCTCGAGTTCGTTGGTGTTTAAGTTCAGAATCCAGTATTCGGGTATGCCATCCCGAGCGTACAGCAGTTGCTTATGATCACGGTCTGTGTGAATGGTAGTTTCGGCTACTTCAATGATTAAATGAATACTTTCTGGACGAGCAAACTTGTCTCGAGCCTGATTTTTAACAATAATTGCAATATCTGGCTGAGGTCTTCCATCTGTCGGAAGCTCAATGGCACTTTCTTGGTAGACATCCGCCCGTCCCTGAAATTGTGGCTTGAGTAGACCATACAAATCTTTGACTCGGTTCATATGTGGTGGATTCATGTCTTCCCTTCGTACAATATAACCATCAAGCAGTTCAACTCGAGATTCATTGGTGATTTTTCCGGCTGCAATCAGCGTGTCATACATCTCGAGCGTAATTCGTGCGAAACGAAGTCCTTGTGGTGTAACTGGTTGTGCCTCAGATTTTTTTTCTGGTCGTTCAAGTAAGGCAGTCATGGCATTAGTATAGGGTAATTCTTGTTGTTCCCGCCAAAGACACATAGACTCTTTGGGCATTTTGCCCATGCTCTTAACGGTTCAGGTTTGCTAGACTCATGGGCGGTACTTAAGTCACGGTGGCTTAAGCAAGAATTTCTCTCTATTCTCTCGAGGTACTTTTTCGATGACGCAACTCGCCGAACGTCCAGTCAGCACCAATCGCGCTCCTGTTATCAATGACTTTACGATTAACGTCGCTACAGTCAACGGTTCGGGTTCTCAAACCGCCAATGCAACATTGGTTAATGCACTGTTCCAAATGGGCATTCCAGTCAACGCTAAGAACTTATTTCCAAGTAACATTAAGGGCTTGCCAACTTGGTATTCGATTCGTGCCAGTGGCGCGGGTTTTACTGCACGTCGGGATTATTCTGAAATTCTGGTGGCGTTTAATGCCAAAACCATTGAAGAGGATTTCCGCACCCTGCCAAGTGGCGGCGTAATGTTCTACCCCGACAACATTAAACTCGTAGGCTCGAGAGACGATATAAGTGTTTATGCGCTGCCCGCCAGTGCAATCATGAAAGAACAAAACGTAGACCCCAAGTTTCGTGACCGCATGATTAACTTGGTCTACGTTGGTGCGCTGGCTCAGGTTGTCGGCATCGAAATGGATTCGATTTATGCCTACCTAAATAAAAACTTTGGTGGTCGAGCAAAACTGGTAGACCCCAATTTTGCCATCGCCAAAGCTGCTTTTGACTGGTGCGCCGCTAATGTTACCAAAACCGACCCATACCGCGCCGAACGAATGGATGCCACCAAAGGCAAAATTTTAATTGATGGCAACATGGCAGGAGCTTTGGGCGGCATTTACGGTGGTTGTACCGTACTGGCATGGTATCCAATTACCCCAGCCACCAGCCTAGCCGACGGCATGATTGAATGGATGCCAAAACTGCGTAAAGACACAGAGACTGGCAAAGCCACTTTTGCTATTGTCCAAGCCGAAGACGAATTAGCCGCGATTGGCATGCTAATCGGCGCAGGTTGGGGCGGCGCTCGAGCCATGACCAGCACCAGTGGACCCGGTATTAGCTTAATGTCTGAGTTTGCGGGTTATGCCTATTTTGCCGAAGTGCCAATTGTGATTTGGAATGTTCAACGCATGGGACCTAGCACTGGCTTACCAACAAGGGTCTCGCAGGGCGATTTATTAAGCACCTATTACTTGTCGCACGGCGACACCAAACATATTGTGCTGCTGCCAAGCGACCCCAAAGAATGCTTTGAATTTGGCTGGCGGGCTTTTGACCTCGCCGACCAACTGCAAACCCCTGTGTTTGTCAATTCTGACCTTGATTTGGGCATGAATATCTGGATGTCTGAACCGTTCGAGTACCCAACCGAACCGATGAATCGCGGTAAGGTCTTAAGCGCCGAAGATGTGATTAAAGCAGGTCATACCTTTGCACGGTACAAAGACGAAGACGGTTTAGGCGTGGGTCCACGTACATTGCCCGGTACAGATGCCATGGGCGCAGCTTACTTCACACGCGGTACAGGTCACACCGACCTTGCCACCTATTCCGAGCGTCCAGAAGATTGGCAGAAAAACCTTGCCCGACTTGACCGAAAGCATAACCATGCTCGTGACATCGTGCCAAAAGCAGTGATTGACTTAACTGGCTCGAGCCTTGGGCTGATTGCCATGGGCAGTGTAGACCCAGCCATGGTTGAGGGTCGAGCGATGCTTACCAAAGAAGGAATCTCGAGTGACTACATGCGCGTTCGAGCATTGCCATTTGGCTCGGAAGTGCGCGAATTTATTGGCAACCACGACAAAGTGATCGTGATTGAAATGAACCAACATGGTCAACTTGCTATTTTACTGCGTACCGAATACCCAGAATTTGCCACCCGCATCCACAGCATTGCCCACTGCGACGGCTTACCGCTCAGTGGCGACTTTGTGGCGACTCGAGTAAAAGGAGTAAACTCATGACTGCTGCAACAGTACCGACTCCAACAGTACCGACCGCAAACACCAACAAAATTGGTTTAACCAAAGCCGATTACAAAGGCTTACCCAGCACCCTCTGCCCGGGTTGCGGACATGACAGCATCTCGATGCGAATTATAGACGCGGCGTTTAGCATTGGCTTAAAACCCCATGAAGTGATTAAGCTGTCTGGCATTGGTTGCTCGAGTAAGTCGCCAGCTTATTTTTTGAATGGCGCTCACGGTATCAACACAGTTCACGGACGGATGCCCAGCGTCGCCACGGGTGCAATGCTTGCCCAACGCAACCAAACCGCGATTGGTGTGTCTGGCGACGGCGACTCTGGAAGCATTGGTTTAGGGCAGTTTAAGCACGCGGTTCGTCGCAATGTACCAATGGTTTACATCATCGAGAACAACGGTGTCTACGGACTGACCAAGGGGCAATTTAGCGCCACTGCCGACGAAGGGCAAACCCTCAAATACGCTGGTACAAACGAACAACCACCGCTAGACCTTTGTGCCGAAGCGATTATTGCAGGTGCAGGATTTGTGGCACGCAGTTTTGCGGGTGATGCCAAGCAAGTGACCGAACTCTTAAAAGCCGCCATGAGTTTTAAGGGTGTGGCGGTGCTGGACATCATTTCGCCATGCGTGACCTTTAACAACGCTGACGACAGCACCAAAAGCTACAGTTACGGCAAGGAAAACGAAGTGCCGATTCACGACATTACCTTTGTCCCAGAATTCTCCGAGATTAGTGTGGAGTACGAACCTGGCGAAGTCTTGAGCGTTAAACTGCACGAAGGTCCAACGATTCAACTTAAAAAACTCGCCAAAGACCACAATCCAACCGATAAACTCAGTGCTTTGAAGTTATTAGCCGATGGGCAACGCAGTGGCGAATTGGTGACGGGCTTAGTATACCTCAATGAAAGCCGCAAAACCCTGATAGACACCGAAGATGTTCACGCTACACCACTGGCACTGCTGCCCGAACACCTGACCCGCCCAAGCCGTGAGAGCTTAGAAAAAGTCATGGCAAGTTACGCATAAGGTCAAAGCTGACCTTGGCAATTAAAAATAAGTAGTAGAATTAACCCGTTCTCGAGATTCGAGGGCGGGTTTCAAAATTTAGCAGATGGTTAGGGAGTTTTTTTGTGAAAAAATTACAGCAATTTTTATTGGCAGGACTAGCGGCTATTCTGGTGGCTTGTCCGACCCCAATTGTACTACCAACCATTACGACCTTTACGGCTACACCCGAGTCGCTCCCAATTGGCGGTGGCTCGAGTACCTTAGCTTGGTCAACAACAAATGCAGATACCTTAACCATAGACCAAGGCGTAGGCGTTGTAACTGGGACTGAAAAAGCAATTACTGTTACAGCAACAAAAAGTTATACGCTCACTGCAACAAATAGTGCTGGAAGCGTTCAAAAAACCGTGACCATTACTGTCGCAACAGGTAAACCAGTCATTAGTACATTTACTGCAACCCCAGCTTCATTACCAGTTGGGGGAGGCTCGAGTACCCTTGCTTGGACAGTGGCTGGGGCAGACACCCTTAGCATTGATAAAGCCGTAGGAACTGTGACTGGCACAGAAAAAGCCGTGACCGTGAATGCTACAACCACATATACTTTGACAGCCACTAACAGTCTTGGCAGTGAAACAAAAGCAGTCACAGTAACTGTAGCTCAACCAGTCGAGCCACCAGCCAATGTTATTTCTGGAACAATAACACCTTGGACTCGAGGGGCAAGGATTCTAAAGGGCGTTATTTTTACAATACCTAATGCGCCAGTAACAGCAGCTATTGGAACTTTTAGCCAAGCAGGTCAATTCGAGATGACTTTGCCAGATACAGTATCAAACTTGCAATCTTTATTAACGACAGGTGCTTGTGGCTCGAATAGCTTTGTCCTGACACCACCCGATGCCAAGGGTGCAACCGTTGACTTCGGTGTCGAAACCACAAATGGTGCTTTAAGTGGCTCATTGGTTCGAGCAAATAACTCTAATCCATCTAGCCAGAGTGCTGGTACTAAACGAGCTTTTTACTACTTTTCAGATAAGGCAAGTACACTAACAGGTACATGTTCTTCCAATGGTTCTACCCAAACAGCAAATGCAACGTTTAAGCAAGGATGGAATATTTTACTGGTAGAATTTATTTCCAGCAATAGTCTAAGGATTTCCACAGACTCAGTACCTTCTGATGTGACTTGGCGATTTATTCCTTCGGGAGTAATTACCATTAGCAACCCAAAACCCGAATTAGAAGTAAGCGAAACCACCAATCTTGTTACCACCGCAGCAGATGGTTATGAATTCCTAAATTCAGAACTTGAATGGACTTCAAACGATTCAACTATTCTCGAGGTTAATGCGTCGGGCGTTGTTACAGCTAAGAAGCTCGGCAATACGCAATTGAACGTCCAGCTAAAAAACACAAGTTTATCTGCAACAACCAATATTGCAGTGGTTGGCTTTACTGCTTTTGGGAACACATTTAACATCGAAGATACAGCCCTTGGCACATCAATCCGATTAGTTTTTAGTAACGGTACTGGCGGACCTACCCTTAATGATATTCCTATAACTATTATCGGTCCTTTAGGCTGGAATAATAACCAGCCACTCAATACAATTTATAAATCTAATGGGATTTTAGCCTCCACCACGATCTTAAGTGAAATTCCCCCTGTATCTGGCTCTTATACAGTTCGACGTGCAACCCAAACAACAGGTGGTACGGTTTTCATCATAGATGCAACACAAAAATTGCCCACTGCAAAGAACGTGGTCATTCGGACTTCATTCTCAAATAATCCAATTTTGAAATGGGATTCTGTGGAAACTAATCCATCTGCACAGTTAGAATATTATACAGAAGTTACTGATGCAGTAACAGGCGAAGTTGTACAAGCGAAACAATCAACTTACGGCAATGAGCGAGAATTTTATGGTCTTAATCTAAGCACTTCTCGCACATACAAATTTAGTTTATTTGTACAAGACGCTCCTTATTATTCAACTCAGCAATTCTTTGGTGCTTCAGTTGCATCCGCAATTTTAGATTTCCGACCAATTATTACCCAAATTGGTTCTCGAGGTGGTTTGGCGGCTGGTGGTAATAGTCTTGCCATTAACGGCGCTTATTTTGACATCAATACCAAAGTTTTCTTTGGAGCAGTAGAAGTGACCAGTAAAACTTTAACTGGCTCGCAGTCCATGACCGTTATCGCACCAGCAGGTACTGTAGGTACTGTAGATATAACCTTGCAGAATTCTCGAGGTACATCTACAACATCAGCCCTGAGTAAATACACCTATTATGCAGTAACGGAATTTTCAACTGCGAACCCAACCAATTTGCTTAAGGGCGAAAATGGCAACATCTATTTCCTCGAAAATGAAACCTCGGGTTCGCCTCCTAATTTGATTCTTTCTCGGGTCAGTCTAAATAGTTCTGTTACACGTCTTGTTATTCCCAATATCCCTACTTATAGTGCCAGAGATATGACGTTAGATGCACAAGGCAATGTATGGATTGCTTCAGAAACCAAATTTGTTAAAGTTACACCCAGCAATGTTATTTCAGAAACTGTTTTGCCTACTGGTGTTAAGCCCGCAGCAATTGCATTTGGAGCAGATGGAAACATTTGGTTCTCGAGAACTGATTCTTTCAAAATAGGACGAATTCAACCAGACGGCACGAATTTAGTTGAATTCGTTGTCCCATCCGCAAATTTTGCAAGTAGCTTCAGCGTTAGCAATGAGCTTGTTCTGGCAACCGATAGCAATATCTGGTTCACAGCAAGTAGCACGGGAATCGGACGCATTTCAGCAAGTGGTGCAATCACTATTCTATCCAATGTTTCAGGTACTGGCGCAAGCACCATACTTGTTCACGACAATGCACTTTGGTTGGGAAGCACTTTTGGCAATATCACTCGGGTTACATACAATGGTGAAATAACCAATGTTGGTGCTTGTGGTGGTTCAAATCCCGTCGTTGGCAGCGATAATCACTTTTGGTGTGCCAGCAGTGCTTTATTTGGATTTGGTACAAACTTAGGAAGACTACCTATTTCCACAGTTGCTTCAAATGCTACATCGCAAACCATTCAAGTTGGCACTTCAAATATGGTGTCTGGCATTGCTAGTGATAGTAATGGAAACATTTGGTTTATAGTTGGCAATACTGTAAAAGTCCTTACCCCGTAGTCCCACTGCCCAAAGCCCGTTCTCGAGACTCGAGGGCGGGTTTTTTTATGGCTCGAGCCAAGTTGCGGTAAACTATTTGGCATGAATCTTTTTTGGACAAATACCGATTCCGAAACTTGCCCTTCTTGTGGTAGCGCAGACACCGATACGCTCGAGGCGAATCTGACGCTGCATTTTGAGAAATCAGTCAAAAGCAAGGAGCTTGATAAAAATAAAGCACTATCTGATTTTTTTAGTCTTTCGCACTGCGAGTCTTGTGGTGCTTTGCGTTGCGAACTTGCAGATTTGGATGAGTGGGTTTCTGAATTTGCCCTCGAGCAGTTTAGTATCGAACGTTTTTCGGTGGATAAGACAGTCACGGAGGCTTCAGTGGCGACGTTGTTACCTTCGGGTGAGTGGTCGGGGCAGCCTTGGGTTGAACATGCAGATTCGTTAAGGCTCGAGAAGAACCGTATGGGTGCGCCTGCTCCGTCTTTAGAGGTTGTTTTGGCTTGTCCGCAATCTGAGACCGAGGAGTGGTTGTTGTCAGTTCAGGCGTTGGATTATGTGCAAGAAAGTCCGTTTGCAGATGCCAAATTGGTGTACTTAGCGGTGATTATTGATAGTGCTGGGCAGATGCGGGATACGCAACTGCAGCCTAAAATTTTTGTGACTTCAGAACTCGAGGCGTTGTTGTTGCGTGCTTGTGCTAATCCTCCTTCTGGGCGTGTGCAGTTGCGTCCGAAGGCTTTGCGTTTTCCTGATGCAGCGTTAGCTGGTTCTTTAACTGCTTTTTTAAGCACCTTGGGTGTTGCTGTGGGAGTGGCAGATGCAAGCATAGAAGACCAGATTTATCAGACTTTTGCCGAGAAAGGTGGTTTAGAAATCCAAACAAATTATTTTTTTAAGGATGCTCCAGAACAAGAAATTCGGGATTTTACCAAAGTTGCTAAGCGTTTCTTTGGGCTTAAACCGTGGGAATTTATTTTACCAGACTCGTGTATTGCTTTTAAGTTACCCAATGCTGACTGGCAGTACGCTACGGTCATGGGGCATGTGGGTGAATCGTTTGGTTTGGCGATGTTTCCTTCTTGGCTTGGTTTTTGTCAATTTATTTATAATCAACGTGGTGCGCCACCTATGGGTTTGGATTTAGAAAACCTTGGTTCTGAAGAAGATTTTTTTTCAGCGCTGATGGCTCGGTTTAATCCAATGGCAAGTCTCGAGCGTCAAGGAGGGATGGAGAGTTTTAATGCTTGTGAGATGATGGAAATTCCTCCTCGGGACATGGCGCGATTACAAAAACTAGGAATTAAACCAGTTTTTGAAGGGCGTTATGCTTTTGCACAGCGTTTTGATGAACAAGGTGAATTGGTGCAAACGAGCTTAAGTATGCTCGAGTACACAATACTGCTCGAGGCTTTGACAGCTGGGTTTAAGAATTCTGGTTCTAAATTAGATGGTGGCTTTAATGGGGCGCATGGCACGACTTTAATTAAGTACCCGAGTCTTGGGCTTGAAGATGCGCCTATTGGGGGTTTCAAATTAGAATTTGTGATTCCTAAGTCGCGGTTTGCAAAACGCAAAACAAAAGTGGTTATTCGGGCTTTGGGGACAGAAAAACTCTCCAAAATTGCTCGAGAAGTCAATCGTGTTTTAAGTAAACAATTTGCAGGTGATACATTGCGAATTCGGTCTTGGCATAATGGGGAATCGTATTACTGGGAACGCCCAAGCTCACCGCGTTTAGACCCAAGTCCTTTGGTTTTTCAGGTCGCTTCTATGGAAAAGATTTTTGTAGGGCTTTGGTCGGAGCATCTGCCCGTAAAAATAACCCCAGAATCTGGGGCGGGTTCTAAACTCGAGATTCAAATATTGTAACTTTTTCTGTACCCGTTCTCGAGTTTCGAGAACGGGTTTTTCTTGGTAGGGTACAGCCCGTCTGCAATCAATCGGCTCGAGAAATGGCTTAAACTGGCGTGGGATCATCCTAAATGTTCAGAGTTTACAAGTCCAAAAAATCTCGAGATAAACGCTTACTTCTTAAAAAATAAGTTCAGTAATTTTTGTTCACCAGCCGCCGCTGATTTTAAGGCATCGGCTGGACTGGTTTTGGTCAGCCAAACACTGCTCATCGCATCAGACAGGGCTTTACGTTGACCAGCTTCGTCTACAAAGAAAGTGGCTCGAGCAAAGGGCAAACTACTGATAAATGGTCCAAACACTGGGTCGTTACGTAGGGCTTTGTCGCTGGACAGGGTGGAATCGGCTGGGATTTCCCCAACTTTTTGTAACCAACGGCGTTGGACATTTTCGGAAGTTAGGAATTTCATCCATTTGATACTGGCTTCGAGTTTTGGACCTTTGGCATTGGGGGTTAAACCATGCACCCAGTACGAACCAAAGTTAGCGCGTAAACCGCCAAGGTCTTTGGTTGGCAAGGGGAACACGCCCCAGTTGAATTTTGCACCGCTACGGATTCCACCTATCGCAAATGAACCATCTACAATCATGCCAGCTTTACCCGAAATAAAAGTATCGCGGTAAGCATTGCCTGAACCGGGCAGCATGTCTAAGCCTCGTGTGGCAGCGCCGCGTTCGATGAGTCCAGTGTACCATTTGAACGCCTCGAGTCCGGCAGCGCTGTCATAAGTAATTTCTTTGAAGTCGCCGGTGTATGGTTTACCACCCCATTGACGACTTAGGACTTCGCGGAACAAGTGATGGTCTTGTCCTTCGGGTTGAATCGCAATACCCGCAACTGTGGTTTTGCCATTTTCGATTTTCTGAATTTTCTTACCAGCCGCCTCGAGTTCTGCCCAAGTTCGCGGGATGGTGTTAATGCCCGCCGCTTTGAACAAATCCTTGTTGTAAAAAATCGCTAAGGTACGCACGGCGGTAGGGACTGCCCAGTATTGATTATTGACTTTTCCCGCCTTAAAAAGTGGTCCAACACTCGCCTCGAGTGCTTTGGCATTAAAGGAATTGCTTGGCAGTGGTTGTAAGTAGCCACCAGCTACCCAGTCTGGAAGCCAACCATAAAAAAGGTTTGCCACGTCAGGTCCCTGACCCGCGCCAACCGCACTTTTCACTTTAGCGATGTAACTATCAAACGGAAAATTTTCTTGTTTGACTTCGATGTCGGGGTTTGCCTTATTAAATTCGGCAATCAGTTCATCCACAAAAGTGACTTTACTGGCAAACACATACTGCCAGTACAACACTTGGGTTTTACCACCCTGAGCGCTCACACCCATTGCCAATGCCGCACTTAATGCCACCAAACCAACTGCGTATCGTTTTTTCACACAAGCCTCCTCGAACAGTTTTTGAATTGCTCGTTTGCAGATTATACGCCGCGTTATACTTCGTGTACATGAAGTCCACAATACTCGAGCCGAGAACCCTACTCGCCGTTTTTGCCCATCCCGATGATGAGAGTTTTTGCTGTGGTGGAAGCCTCGCGCTGCTTGCCAGCCAAGGCGTGCGAACCCAAGTGTTGTGTTTAACCAAAGGCGAAGCGGGTACAGTCCCGCCAGCTATTTTAGGCAAAAAAACTATTCCAGAACTGCGTCAACTCGAGTTACAAACTGCTTGTCAGATTCTAGGCACACAACCACCGCGTTTTCTCGAGTATCACGACAGTGGTTTTCGTCAACCCAGTGGCTTCAAGAATCGCCTTGTGGATGCGGATATTTTTGCCGTGGCTCGAGAGGTTAGAAGCGTCATAGAAAAAACCAAACCCGATGCCATTGTCACCTTTGACCCGCGTGGCTATTACGGACACCCAGACCACATTGCCACCCACCAAATTGTCAACGCTGCATTTTTCTCAAGTGCCAGTTTAATAAAAGCCCCACAAAAACTTTTTTACATCATGCCCAGCCGCGCCATGCTTGAGCGGTTTAATCAAGCTGGTTTTGGAGACTTTGACCTAGACGAATACGCCCTACCAGACCCAATTCTGACCTTGGACACCAGCCCAGTTGTTGAACAGAAACGAGCCGCGATTCTGGCACATCAAAGCCAGAGCCATCTGGGAAGCGGCATAGATAAACTCTTGCCTGAACTCCGTAGCCAGACCTCGAGCCAAGTTTTAACCGAAGAAATTTTTGCTCTTGGTGGGACTCGAGTTGCTATTTCCCAGTTCCCGATCAAAACAATGTTCTAAGTACCAAATCTGTGCAAGAATACAAGGTATGGCGCAGGAACGCAGCAAAGCCACTCCCATTCTCGAACGTGCCTTCCCAGACGCAACGTTACCTTTGTTAAATGCTTTGCCAAGTGGTCAGCGCCTTGGTTTTGGCTTACATCATAGTTTTGCCGAATTACCAAAACTTTGTGCTTACCTCGAGAAAAGTGGTTTTGATGGGGCGTTGGTGCTTGAATCGGCAGTGGCACTGTTTTTTGAAGGTAAAATTGTCAATGCTTGTGCAGTCAAGGGCGAGGATTTATTGTGGTCAGATGCGGCATTGCTCGAGTTTTCACGCACTTACTCCGAAGGGCTGCTGCTCGAGGCACTGATTCTCGAGCGGCGGGTGGCTCATGCCTTATCGGGCTTGCAGGATCGTCCGTGGCGGGTGCAGCCGTCGGATGGTTTTACAGGTTCACGGGCAATGGGCAATGGCTACTTGGCATTTATGGCAGATGGTGAGGCGTTTGGACGGGTACAAATAGGAAGTCGTGAAACGGGGGCGTATCCTGCCGCCCTGCGTCCCAAATCCTTAACCCTGCCTCGAGTGATTGGCGCTTGGGCTTCGGAACGCTATGTGCTAACGCTACGGGGACGCGATGCCGTTAATCCCATTACCGACACCTATAACCGAGCAAGGGCAGCCCATGGTAAGCCAGCCCTCGAGGTGCTGACGCTTCTAGGACGAGGCAAAACCCCACTCGAGATTGCCAGTACCTTGGAGCGCGATGCAGGGACACTCGAGTCGGTCGTAGAAGTTTTTATTCGTGAAGGTTTATTGAGTCGTCGCCCAGACCCTTTAACTTAAAGACTTATGCCAAACCTCACGCCCTTAGCTCGGGACTTACGCAAAAACCCCACTCGAGCCGAACAACACCTCTGGTACGAACACCTGCGTTACTGCACCCCCAAAGTACGGCGACAACATGTTCTGGCAGGATTCATCCTCGATTTTTATTGCGCCAAACTGCACTTGGGTATTGAATTGGATGGCGCACACCATTACACCCCAGAAGGCATGGCAAAAGATGAAGCTCGAACGGAAATTCTCGAGAAGCACGGGGTTAAGGTCATGCGCTTTGAAAATCGGGTTGTTCTCGAAGAGCTTAGGGCGGTTGTGTTGGCTTTAGAAGCATTGGGCATGAAGCGGGGCTAAAACCTCCTCCCCTCCGTCTCGCTTCGCTCGCCACCTCCCCAACGTCACCGTTGGGCGAGGCTTTTCAAGGCAAATGCTAAAAGCCTTGAAAAGCCTCACCCAAATGCCTAGGCATTTGGGGAGGTGGCTAGGAGCGAAGCGACGCGCCGGAGGGGAGGGGTTCTACTCTTCCAATAATGTTAAAGACTTGGCTCGAGAAATTTTCATGCACACATACATTTGTCCTGATAAACTGTTTCTTGGAGGTTCTTCCAAATGAAATTGAAACCTGCACATCTTCTCGGTCTTGGATCACTCGCCCTTGCTGCTCTGGTGTTATCCCCATATGCCAGTGCCAAAAACAGTTACCGAATTGCGGCTCAGAGCCAATTTAAGCTAATCAGCGCCGATGGCAAAGGCGAAATTGGTTGTATTTATTGTCATACCAGCCCGAGTGGTGGTGGCAGTTGGAATAAATTTGGTCAAGAAATTCGTGGTTTATACTTTGGAACTTCTAAACGCAATATCGGTGATGCTTTGTACCAAACCTTAAAAGCAAATAAAGACTCGGATGGCGATAAATTCTCGGATGTTCTCGAGATTGTGGCAAAGACCTTACCGGGTGATGCGACCAGCAAACCAACCAAGACCGTCGCGGTTTTAACGGCCGACTTAAAGAAAATGGGTGGCGTGGACGCATTTAAGCCTAAATGAGCGATGAGGCTCGAGAATAGAAAAAGGCAGCCATTAAGCTGCCTTTTTCCTTGGACTTCATTATTTCATCGGTTGGATTTCTTTTTGACCTTTTTGTTCCCATCCAATTTGCCAAGCCAGGGCGCTTGGGTAACGGGTGGCAGCATTCCAGGTGTAGTTCTTTAAGCCTTTGCGGGCAGTGTAGAGGTCGGTGCGTTCGTACAATGGAATGGCTGGGAGTTCTTCATTCCAGATTTTTTGGGCTTCGGCTAAAATCTTCTTGCGGTCTGTGGTGTTAAATTCGCGGCGAGCTTGGTCCCAGAGCTTGTCGTAAGCAGCGTTGCACCAACCACCGATGTTTTGACCAGCAAAGCCGTTGGCGGCAGTTGGTACGTTGTCTTTAACAGTCTTGCTGCTGGCATCTTCGCAGTAGTACAAGCTGAGGTCTTCGACAATTGGCGATTGTACATACGCAAATTGAAAGACACCTTTCCATTTGCCTGTGCTGGCTTGGGCAATGAAAGCATCATCAAAAACCACGCTGGATGGTGCATTGTTAAAACGCACCGCAATTCCAACTTTTTTCAGGTTCTCTTGGTAGAATTGTTGGTCGCGTTCACGGACAGCATTACCGGCGGTGGTCACGTACTCGAGAACAAATTTAACGGTGCGTCCGCCAACACTGCGTTCTAAAATTCCGTCCGAACCAGCTTTCCAACCCAAGGCAGCCAGAAGTTGCTTGCTGCGTTCTGGGTTGTAATTGTACTTGGTTAAACCAGCTTCGGAGTAAACACTAGCCACGCTGTTGACAAAGTTATTGGTTGGTTTGGCAGTGCCACCACGCAAGTCCTGAGCCACAGTTTCGCGGTCTAAGGCATACAACAAGGCTTGGCGGGTGCGCTTATCTTGGAGTTGCAGGTCGGCGACTTCTGGTACGGTTTCATCAAATTGGTTAATGTCCCAGTGTTCCCAAAGGGCAGCTTTTGGTGTAAAGACATCGTAAACGCCTTTGGCTGCATCTTTGAGGGTTTTAACGGTGGTCGCACTGGCAGTTAAGCCAACGCTCGAGGTGGCATCCACTTGTCCAGCTAAGACATTGACTTGCAGGGTTTCGGTTTTGGAGAAGAAGCGGTAAATCACACGGTCAACCCCAGTTGGATTGTTATTCCAGTAATTGGGGTTACGCACCAATGTCCAGCTTTGGTCTCGCGCCCAGCTTTGAAACTTAAATGCGCCACTGGTCACCGCCGGTCCGCCGGCGGCAGTAAAGAATTTATTGGCTAAAAATTCTTTTTGCATGATTTCGATTTGTTGTTCTTTGCTCTTACCCGCACTTAATGCTTTGGCGCGTTCCCAGATTGGGCGTACCACATGGGCTGGTGGGGTGTAATTTTGAACAAAACTAGGGGCTGCTACCGCAAACAAGTATGGTGGGTCGTAGGTCAATTCAAAGCTATTGTCATCTAAAACTTTGAAGGTTTTAGGGTAATTGTCACGGCTCGAGACTGGAAGGCGTTCATCGCCGAAAATATCATATGCCAGCTTAAAATCGGCACTGGTGACAGGACGACCATCTGACCATTTGATACCGTTGCGTAAATTCCAACGAATCGTTTGGGCAGTCACGTCGCCTTGGGCGTTCTTGGTCAGTTTGACCCCACCGTTGGCTTCGGTTGGGACTTCGGCGGCAAGGTCGGCTTTCAGTTCGCCATCAAAGCCAAAGTATGCCAGACCACCATGCAACCAAGAGTTGACTTCGGCACTGATGGCTTGGTTATTAACAAATGGGTCAAGGGCGGTGGGTTGTTGGGTTGTCCCCAAAATAAGGCTATTGCCGACTGGTCCTGCCAAAGCTGCGCTTGACAGGGCTAAAACTCCGAATGCTGCGAGTAACTTTTTATTCATATCTCCTCCAAGAGACTGCCCATGTGGGCGATAACAAAAGAAGTCGAAGCGTTTAACCGCCTCGGTTGGTATCTTTTGTAATGCGTACATTTTGACTAAAATCTGTGTCAAATTTGTGGCAAAAGCCTCCTATTTTAAGCAGGAGGCTCGAGCTACATTGTTACTTAAAAAAGAAGAATGGGACTGGGTTGTAACCCGGAATCACGCCGAGGTTGTAGACGAAATTAGACAGTGTGTCACGCACAACTGTAATGTTGGCTGGCTTGGCAATCATAAGCACTGGCATGTACTGGGCTAAGATGTTTTGACCTTCTTGGTAGAGGGCTAAACGCTCATTTTGATTAGCCGACTTTGTACCTTTGTCAAAAATTTCCCAGAGACGCTTTTCCCAAGTGGTCATCTTGGCAAAGTTTGGCGCACCACCAGCTACAAGTGGTTTAGTGGCTTGATTCCAGTAGTACAAACTGCCGCCGGGTTGCCAGATTGGTTTACGCAATTCTGGGTCTGGTTGGTCACCTAAGGCAACAAAAATCGCTTCCCAATCTGAACCTAAACCAGTTCCTAAAAGCGTACTCGAGAGAACCCCTCTAAGGTTAACTTTAACCCCAACACTCTTAAAATCGGCCTGGAAGATGTTGGCAAGCGGTACCCAAATAGTCGAGTCCGTACCATAAGTCAAACTAAACTCGAGTTGCTTACCCACACCAATATTCCGCACACCATCACCATCGGTGTCACGTAAACCCATTGCATCCAACGCAGCATTGGCGGCTTTCAAATCAAAATCGCCAAAGTAACGCTTGGTATCGCTGTAAAAACGCCCAGCAGGTGGCACACCCATATGACCGGGCAATTGTGCCTGGCCGTTATAGACATCTTCAATGATGCGTTTACGATTAACTGCCAAGTTGATGGCTTTGCGGAAACGCAAATCAGAAAAGACTTTAGCAAGCGCTGCATCTTTAGCCACAAAGTTAAATGCCAAATGTGGCGGGCTTCCATAAATCGCGTCGCCTAATTGCGAAACGACTTTCCATTTTGCCCCAGCCCGTTCTTGGGCTTTGTAATCTGGAAATTGTGCGCCACTGATGTCGAGTGCGTCCAGCGTCCCATTCTTAAAAGCCGCTTCTTGTGCCGCAGGACCAATCAGCACTAAATACTCGAGTTTATTGATGTACGGCAGTGCGCCACCTTTAGAATCGACTGCCCAGAAATCTGGGTTCTTCTCGAGTACCACTTTTTGATTGGCGGTGTAACTGACTATCTTATACGCCCCTGTACCAACAATATCGCTTAGATTAGAATTGGTTGCCCAAGCGCCGTTAATATCGGCAGCTTTGCCACCACCTTCTTCGGTAAATTTAAGCAGTTTATGCTTTGGCATGATAAAAGTACGCATTTGTACCAAAAACGCCCCACTCGAGAATGGCAGGGTGAACCTGACGGTATACTTATCAACTTTTTCAAACTTAAATTTCACGCCACCACTCGAGAAATTAGCAAAATCCCCGCCACGGGCTTCTTTATTGGCAATAATCTGATCGAAGGTAAAGACCACATCATCGGCAGTAAACTCCACCCCATCGTGCCATTTGACACCCTGACGCAACTTAAAAGTGTAAACCTTACCGTCGTTAGAAACCGTCCAAGACTCTGCCAGTGCGGGTTCGATTTTTGCGGTGGCAAGGTTTGATTCAATCAAACCATTAAACATATGTTGCGCCACGCGTTGGGCTGCACCATCTATTGCACCATAGTACATAAAGGTGGTTGGCGCACTGCCAATCGCAAGGGTTAATGTGCCACCAGCTTTACCTGTGGTCAGACCAATGTTACTAAAAGACGGTTGTTTTTTAGCGCTCGGTGGCGGCGCAGCCACAGCCACCATCGCCGCAGTTACTCCTAGAACACCAAAAGCCAAAGCCAGTTTAGACAAGCGTTTTTGCATAGGATAGACCCCTCCAATTTTGAGTCCGCACCAGCATACCGCTAATGGACTTTCAAGCAAACACCCCAGGTGACATTCTCGAGACTTAACCTGCGACATGGCTCGAGACTTGATAGCGGCATGGCTCGAGACTTAATAACGGCATGGCTCGAGACTTGATAACGGCATGGCTTAACGCCCCTTGGGACGTTGCTCATCGCCACTCACATGCAAAGACCGTATGCTCTAAGTCATGAAACGAATTGCCTTATTAACTGGACTGGCTGCCCTGACCGTGACTGCCTTTGCCCAAAATGCGCCAAGCATAGACGACTTGATTAAACGCCTTGATGCTGCCCAAAAAACCACCAAGGATTTCAAAGCCAAAATTGTTGGCACAGTTGAACAAGACAAAACTAAACTCAAAATCGAAGCAGCAATCTCGAGTGTGCTGGATAAAAAACTAACCCGAATCGAATTTGTTGCCCCAGATGCGCTTGCCGATAACATTTTGATTGTGGACAACCAAAATGTTTACAATTACTTATTCTTAACCAACCAAGTCACGATTTCCAAATCCACAACTGGCACAGAAGTTGGCGGATTTAACTTTAACCCCAGCCAACTCAACGACTTTAACGCCACTTTCCCCAAAGCCGACTTGAACTTTGAAGCTGTCAAAGCCGACACTACCCCAATCGGTAAGGCATGGCTGGTCGAAGCTACCCCGAAGAAAAAAGGTGACTTTGAATACTCGAGAATTAAGGTCTGGGTACTCGATAATCCGGCTCGAGTCTACCGTTTCCAGAGTTTTGACGAGAAAAACACGATGCAGTTTGACATTCAAATTCCAGAATGGAAAACTAACTTGAGCCTAAAAATAGCTGATTTATGTAAATTGCCAAGGGATGCCGAAATTATTAAAAAAGGTAGTGGTCTAAAAAAGAACAACTGCAACCTTTGACCAAAAAAGCGGTCAAGCTATCGTTCTTGCTTCGCAAAATGTCTTTGAAACTCGTGTCATCTGTTCACTTTGCGTTGTCCAGTTGAACAAGTTAGAATGCGCTCTAAGCTCCATCTTCGGAGTTGTTCTAGGAGGATGTATGAAAAAAGCACTGATTGGTTTAGCGGCTGCTGCCTTGGCTGTGTCAATGATGGCTTCGGCTCAAGATAAGAAATTATTAGCCTGTTTTACTTATATTGGACCAATTGGGGATATTGGTTGGACGTATGCCCATAATCAAGGGCGGTTACTGACCGAAAAAGCCATTCCAAATCTCGAGACCAAATACGTCGAAAGTGTTCCAGAAGGCAACGCGCTACCAACGATAGATCGTTTGGTTTCGCAGGGTTGCAAAGTGATTTTTACCACCAGCTTTGGTTATATGGATCAGACGCTCGAGGCGGCTGGTAAGTACCCAGACGTGATTTTTGCCCATGCTTCAGGTTTCAAGCGTGCGCCAAATATGCTGACCTACATGGCAGATTTTTATGAAGTCTATTACTTAAATGGCTTGATGGCAGGCGCACTTTCTAAAACCGGCAAACTCGGTTATGTGGCTGCGTTTCCCATTCCAGAGTTAAAACGCCACATTAGTGCTTTTGCACTGGGCGCGAGGGCAGCCAACCCAAAAGCCGTGGTCAATGTCAAATGGATTAACGCTTGGTTTGACCCTGCTAAAGCCAAAGAAGCCGCCGAAGCGCTGATGAGTGAAGGCAACGATGTGCTGGCTTTTACCGAAGATACGGCTACAGTTGTATCTGTGGCTGGCAAAAAAGGCATCCCGAGCTTTGGGCATTACAGCCCGATGTACAAGTTCGCCCCAGATACGGTGGTTTCCGGGCAGATTGTTCACTGGGAAAAAATTTACACCGATATTCTTAAAAAAGTCTTGAGCGGCGCGTACACCACCAAGAACTTGCAGAACGTAGATTACTGGTGGTTACTGAAAGAAAAAGCCGTGGAACTCGGTGCAGAAGAAACCATGACGATTAACCCCAAATTTGTTGATACTCTGAAAAAAGCCACCCTCAAAGTCGGTACACAAACTGTTTCGGTTTACAACCGTATTCTTGACTTAGAAAAGAAAATGTCGGCTGCCAAACCCACTTTTCACCCATTCCAAGGACCAATTCGTGACCGCAAAGGCATTTTACGCATCCCAGCAGGACGGGCTGCCAGTATCCTTGAATTAAACACCATGGGTTGGGTTGCCCCCGGTGTGGTTGGCGAAGTGGCAGACGAACCAAGCAAATAAATTATTTGTACTCGAGAAGCGCAAGGTAATGCCTTGCGCTTTTTCTTTTTAGATCTCCAATAAGATACATATAGTCTGTAGACGAATAGTCATCTTTCTGGGCAAAGTGTAACCATATGCGCGAAGAATCGCTGGGTCAGCTTGGGAAAAATGTACGGACAGTGCGTGAATCAAAGAATTTTTCGCAAGAGATACTAGCCGAACTTTGTGGACTTCATAGAACTTATATTGGCGGTTTGGAACGTGGTGAGCGCAATATCAGTGTACTTGCGATTGTAAAAATTGCAAACGCATTAAATGTTACACCCAGTCAGCTACTCGAAAAAGTAGATCGGTTATGATTTCACCTTATTTTGGATTAGAAGTGACGACTTGGAAACAAAAAACCTTGGAACTTATTGCTACACATCCACTCACTGGCACTGAAATTTGCGAAGTGGTTTTAACGGCTTGGCAAGATATTTTTACATCCCAAATAGGTGCAGCTAAAGCCCAAATTGGTCAGGATATTTTCTTCACCCCACAAATTATGGCAACCCTAATTCAAGAATTGTCTGCCCTCGAGTTGCAACGCCGTTATCCAGATGTGTGGCGACGAGACCGAAGTAAAAACGAAAAAGACTTGGTGTACTTGCCTAATGCTTACTATTCGATAGAAGTGAAAGCCTCCTCGAGTGCCAATGACATTTTTGGCAACCGCAGTTATGCACAAATAAGCACGACTTCACAAAAATCCAAATCGGGTTTCTACATTGCCATCAATTTTGAAAAATTTGCTACCGATGCCCATGGTGATTTTGTTGTTTCGGAATCCAAAAAACCAAAAATCACCAATGTTCGTTTTGGTTGGTTAGACCATACCGATTGGAAAGGACAAAAAGCACAAACGGGGCAACAAGCCTCATTAACGACTCGGGCTAAGCACAATAAACTTGTATCGGTGATGCCTTAAAATCTAGTTTCATCAAAAAGTGTTGTCTGGGTCATCAGGCTCTCGAGTCTGTTGGCAATAACCTCGCAGTACATTGGGTTAATTTCAAAACCAATAATCGCTCTTTGATTACGAAGTGCAACCTCTGCACATGTACCAGACCCCATAAAAGGATCGAGAATAGTTTGACCAACATTTGATGAAGCTCGGATAATTCGGTCAATGACCGCAATTGGAAATTGGGCTGGGTGGGCGGTTCGCTCCGTTGAACTGCGGTTTTTTCCAGAAGTGACTTTAGGAAATTGCCATACATCAGTTGGGTTTTTGCCAAGTGGATTAACTTTTATTTTGCCATTTTTTTTCTGATTTGGATACTTTACATTTGGGTCACGCACAGCATCTAAGTTAAATATGTACTCTTCTTGGTTTTTAACGAACCATAAAAATTTTTCGTTACGTGGTGAAAAAAACTTCTTACCAGCCACGCCAGCCCCGTAGTTCCAAACAATTTCCTGCATTAAAAAAAAAGGAATTACACTCCATAACAAATAAGGTAATGGTATTGCTTTGGCAGTATCTGGAAGACTGGTGTAACCCAAGTTAAGCCAAAATGTTCCGTTGGGTTTTGTAAGTCGGTACACTTCATAAATCCAAGTTTCGCACCATGTGATGTAATCACTTAAAGGTAAGACCCGTTCGTATTCCTTGCCGATATTGTATGGCGGTGAGGTTATTGTTAAATCTATAAGTTCGTAATTTAGCAACCTCATACCCTCGAGACAATCTTGATGATAAATCAGGCAGTTAGGAGCTTCAAAAAATGGTTTACCTAGTAGTTTTCTGACTTCAACGACTTTTGAGTTTTGATGAAGTTGAGTTGCAATCATAATTGATACTTATAGTAGTCAAACATGATTACAAAAGTCAAGGGATTTGCGAACAATCTTTTATATTTCTACAATCCTAAACGGTTGTTCGCGCACCAAACCAGCTTCATCCGAAGCCAGTTCTAAAAGCGCTTCGCGTCCAACCCCCCCAGAACCACGCAGCACAATCGTTTCTAAAGTGTCTAAATTAACCGTACATAAATTGCCACTAAAGACCGCGCCAAGGTCTATATACAAATGTTTTTCGACCCAAGTTGGCACAGCCAAAGGCGTATGCCCATGAATACTGCCAATCAGGTGCTTATCCATTTCAAAAGGACCTTCGTTGGGACGCGCCCAAAGCATCGAATCTGCCACGGTTTGATAACGGTCTAGTAAAACGGGCGGCGCAGCATGAGAACATAAATAATGATTGTGGCTTTCAAAGGCTAAGCGGGTGCGTCTGATAAACTCGAGTAAGTCATCTGGAACATTACCGGGTCCAAAAAAACCGTATTCCCTGAAAAGCGCATTGCCACCGTTGCGTTGCCAATTAACAAATTCTTCTCGAGCCATTTTCAGCATGTTGGCATCACCGAGTTCTTGAGCAAGTCGGTCATACTCGGCGGCAGTCGAGAGCATACTTTCATGATTGCCACGCAGTAAAGTCACCCGCCCAGCATCATTTAATTCAAGCAATTGACGCACACAACCCCTCGAGTCTGGACCACGGTCAATTGCGTCACCTAAAAAAATAAATTGGGTATCGCTGGGGTAATAACGCACCGCCGCCTCGAGTAAATCAGCGCGTCCGTGCAAGTCTGGAATAACAATCAACATGGTAATAACAGTAGTTTAACAAATTTTTTACCAAGAGTTGTCTATGAGCGCATGTCTATGGGCGACTTACCAAGAGTGTCTATGGGCGACTTACCAAGCATTGTCTATGGTACGCGAAGCCACTACGCCAAAGATGGCTGCCAAGATAACCAACCAAATTACCCAGTCCCCAAAGCGCACATAAAAGGTTTGGGTTTTCTCGAGTGCATATTTTGCCTCGAGCGCCAAGGACTGCTGAATCGGAGCGCGTTGTAAAACCTGACCAAGTGGGCTAATCACTGCCGTAATACCAGTATTACCAACCCGTAGCACATAACGTCCTGTTTCGATGGCGCGGAGTCTGCCCATCATAAAATGCTGCTCGATTCCCCAGGTGCGCCCAAACCAACCATCGTTAGACACATTAACCAAGACTTGCGCCCCGTCTTGTACCCTTGCCCTCGCTACATCTGGGAAAACACTGTCATAACAAACATATGTACCAAAACGCTCATTATCCAACTCGAGGGTACGGGTTTCAAATTTTAAGTCCATACCTCCAAAACCAGCCCCTAAACCAAGCAAGGAAAAAATCGGATTGTAAATAAATGCCAGTTCACGCCGAAAAATATAAAACTCCCCAAAAGGCACAAGGTGCTGCTTGGTAGATGTACCTAGTAAAGTCCCGTTCTTAATGGCTGCCACAGCATTGACCCGTCCACCCTGACGAAAATCGGCAACCCCCGAAATTAAACGCCCTAATTTGGGAGCATTGCTTGAACCGTTCAAATTGGCAAGTTGCTCAAGGCTAAGCGCTGCCTCGGGGTAAATAATGACCGTATTGGGATTTTTTGGTTTTGATAAATCCTTAAAAATTTCAAGGTCAGATTTACCACTTGGACGTGCCAAACGCCCCAATGGGTCTATGTTGCCCTGCACCAATAAAGCATTTTGGTTTGGGGTACTTGGCGCTGGACGGGTTAGCCCAAAGACCAAACCCAAGACCAGCACTGCCGCCGATACAGGCAACCAACGCCACTCGAGAAAGCCCAAAGCGGCAATACTGGCAGCCACTCCAAGCAGCACAAAACTCAGTAAATAGACCCCGCCAAACTGGGCTAACTGCGCTAACGGGGTATCTATTAAGGTATACCCAAAATTCCCCCACGGAAAAGACAAAGCACTCATGTTGGCACGAACATACTCGAGGATTAAAACCAGCATTGCCAGTACCCAAACTGTACCCAAGTGGGTTTTGGTCAACCGGTGCGCCAGCCATGCCATCGCTGCATTTAGAGCCGCTTCCGCCACCCATAAAAGCGGCATAATCACCCAGACAAAAGAACCAAAACTAAGCGAAAACGACTGCGGCAACCAAAATAAATGCACTGCCCAAAAGCCAAGCCAGCCAAAAAACCCGACTCGAGCCGCATCTTTAGCGGTCTGTTCTCGAGCCACCAAGTACAACAAGCCCGCCAGTGGCAAGACACTGAGCCAAGCCAATAAAAAAGGCAGGTGCAAAAAACCAGTCAGGACACCAGCCGCAAAAGCCAACCTTGCACTGAAGGTCATGGCTTTTGGAGTAGAACGCCAAGAAAAGGCTAAATCATCGCTACGCATAGCGGCAGGATAATAACATTCTAAGCATCCGCAAATATCACGTCTAGGCATTGGCAAATGTCACGTCTAGCAAAGATGAAAAAACTAAAGTAAACTAAGCGAATTGTGAGACTTGGTGTCATCAGCGACCTTCATGCAAATATCCATGCTTTACGCGCCGTATGGAAAAAATTTCAGGATTTACAGGTCAGCCAAATTGTTTGTCTAGGCGATTTAGTCGGATACGGTGCAACCCCAGACGAAGTGCTGCGTTTTTTACGTGAACACGAAGTCAGTACCACCATGGGTTCAAGCGAAGCCCGTTTAGCCTTTGAACTGAACAACCGCGAGGTGCGTCAGGGCATTGCTGACCAAACCATCGAATGGAGCAGAACCCGTTTAAGCCCCGAAGACCTCAAATGGATGCGAGCCTTACCAATGACAGGCAAAATACAAACCAGCCACGGCAGGGTCCGCTTTATGCACGGACTCCCCGATGACCCAGATGCTCGAGTTGATATGGCAGATTCACAAAAAAACCTCAATGAACTGCTCGAGAAACTTAATTGCCAAATTTTTATTACCGGAGGCAGCCATGTCCCCGGTATGCGCGAAGTCAACCAAGGTTTTATCATCAACCCCGGAAGTGTTGGCTTAAGCCTCAACGGAGAACCCGGCGCGGACTGTGCGATTCTTGATTTTACTGGGGCAAAGTTACGAGTCGAACTCTTAAAAGTGAACTACAACTTACAAGCCGCCGCTTTTGACATTTTAACTTGGGATTTACCAAGTGTCATTGCTGATGTGATCAAAAATGGCACTGCTAAAAAATAAACCTAAGAATAGTTAATATGTATGGGTTAGAGAGTTTACTCTCCTCTTTTCTCTCATGTTTTTCTTTTATGCTACCGTATGACACAACGAATACTTTTTCTTTTGCTGCTTTTGGTGGTCTCGAGTGCTACAGCCCAGAATTTGCCATTTACCCGAATCGAAAATGCTTTTGCTGGAAATCCTCATCCGAGTATTTTGCCAGTGCCGCAAAAAATAAAACTCGAGACTGGGTTTTTGGCACTAAAAGACCTAGGCATAAAACTCGAGGGCAATGCCCAAGAACTGGCTTGGGCGGTCAGGGATTTGAATACTGAAATGCAGATGCGCGGTTTTGATACGTTGCCTTTAACACCATCCTCGAGAACCATTCGGATTGGGACACTCGAGAATGCAGCGCTAAAAACCGAAGCCACGGCTCGAGGCCTAGTGCCGAACCGTGCTGAGGGCTACGGGCTTTGGGTGGACGGTTCGGGAATTGGTCTTGTTGGTTTTGATGCACTTGGCGCGTATCGAGGGGCGCAGAGTTTACGGCAGTTAATTCAAAAAGATGGGTTTCAATTTGCCAGTATTTTAGACTATCCCAGCTTAACAAACCGCATGGCGATGATTTATTTAGACAGTGCCAGCCAAGGGGTCAATGATATTCTTGTGCCGTTACTTGCTAAACTTAAATTTTCACACTTGCTGATTATGTGTAATTATGTGCGTTGGGACAGCGCTAAGAATATTTGGCATCCCAATGGTGCAAGCAAAGATGAAGCGCGGCGGGTCGCCGAACTGATTCGCACCCACGGCATGAAAGCCATTCCTTTAATCGAAACACCCGGACATGCCCAATGGTTTTTTTACAACAACAAAAACCGCGAACTGATGCAAGACCCCGATTCCAAAGACCCCTATGCCTATAACACCTTGGATGAACGGGTTTACAATATTATTCTGCCTATTTTAGCCGAAGCTGTAGAAGTCTTCAAACCCGAATTTGTGCATATCGGACACGACGAAGTAGCAGCCAGAGACCGCTTTCCGGGTCGTCCAGATGGCATGGCGGTAGGGCTAGGTAAAATCTTTGCTGACCATGCCGTGCGGCTACATTCGCACCTCAAAACCATGAATGTTGGCACAATGATTTGGCATGATGTCGCAGCCACCGAGTCGCACCGCGAAACGATTTTGCCGCTTCTACCAAAAGATATGGTCATCACCTACTGGAATTATAGTCCAAGTGCCGATTACCCTCTGCTCGAGTACATTCAAAAACAGGGTTTTAGAGCGATTGGCTCGAGTTGGTTTGCAAATAACAACCCCGAAAGCATGGCAAGCGCCGTGGCTCGAGTTGGGGCTTTTGGGGCATTGCAAACCCGTTGGAGTGGCTACTTTGGCAATAATACCTTGCTTGATGGTCAGGTCGAACAAGGTATTGCTTATTTGAATGCAGGAAATGCTTTCTGGAATACCACTGCGCCTATTCCCACCGACAGCGCCAGCCGTTACCGCGATGCTCGGTTTCCGTTAAAAATAGCACCAGTTGCAGGAAAACTCTTTAACTTATCCAGCCTAGCCACTCGAGCCTTAAGCGACACCGACGAAACCCAATGGATTGGGAAAGGCGCAGATACCGATTTATCGAGCTTACCAACAGGCAGCAATGTTCGACTTGGCGCATATGCCTTTGATATAAGTAGAGGCATCATGATGTGGGGCGCTCGTCCGCCATGCCAGAACCTACCAAAAAAAGTCAGTCTCGAGATTGGTACAACCGCCAGCAGTCTGGCTTTTTTACACACCACAGGTTGGTTATCACCGCTGACCAGCCCACGCACCAAAATTGGTTCATACACGGTTGTTTATACCGACGGCACAAATACCGTTATTCCACTCGAGTACGGTAGAAACATCAGTGCTTGGACAGAACCCTTGGTGCGTACCACCCTCTTTGACCCTGTTTGGCGCGGACAGACCAAGAGCGGCTTAGACATCAATGTGGTGGTCATGACTTGGGCAAATCCTAAGCCGAGTTTGGCAATTAAAAGCATTGTTCTCGAGAGTGCGGGGCTACAAAGTAACCCGACTTTACTAGGTTTAACCTTGCTCGACTGAAATTTTAGTAATTCATCCGATTCCTAAAGGCAGTCAGTAGAAACAAACAGCCAATAGCTGAACGACAATCATCAACGCTTCTCAAAACGCAATCTCGAGTGATGCTGCACAAAGCCCATACTTTTATTCATCTCGAGCATCGCGGTGTTTACATGGTCGTTCATGGTGCGAATCTCGAGTCCAGTGTTTAGGGCATAACGCACCCCCTCGAGTTTTAGGGCTTTGGCAATGCCCATGCCTCGGTAGTCTTTTTTAACCCCTGTCATGCCGATAAAAAAATGGTCTTTTTGTTTGCCTAAACTGCTTAAAGCAATCCAATTTGCCTTGTGGGTGGCTATCCAAAGGGTCTCCGGGTTATTTTCTGGGTCTTCTAAAAAATTCTTTTGCCAAAGCTCAAACGGTTCTGGGGTGGCAGTTTGTCCAAATGGCACATCGAGAATTAGCTCGAGGTCAAGGTCATAAAGTTGTTTGAGGCGGGTATCTGTTGAAAAACTCGAGAGGGTTTGGAATTTTATTCCAGCTTCTTCTAGTTGCTGGTTTAGACTTGTGTATTTTGTAAAGTCAACTTCTTTTGGGTCTAATACCAAATTTACTTAGATAGTATTTAATCATCGAGCCAGCTAAAACCAGCCCGACCACGAACCAGTTCAGGATTCTGCATCAGAAAAGCACAACGGTCACACAAAATATCTTCCAAAGCATCCAAATCAGCAAAGAT
>JANNVX010000011.1:0-61903 GCA_031414595.1 Deinococcales bacterium | reverse complement strand
GACGTGTTGCGGAATACGAAGTGGTATTGCTCTGATTGGTTTATGGAGATTGCTTGTGGTTTGCATAACCTTCGCTGTGCTTTTCGCAAACGGGCTTTGCGGAAATCGAGCTAGTTTCTTATTTCCGATAACGTCTATTATTTGAACGCACACTATTCACAAACCAAACTGCCCTTGAACCCCAATCTGTCCACTCATGTGGCTCGAGTTTATCTCTGTTAATAATTTGTTGCCCCGGTTTCCAAAACACATAAATATCTTCATACTCGTCAACAGACTTAAGCGAATTAGAAGTCCATTTTGAATTAACCCAAGCAGGGTCTTTAACCCAGATTCTATGATCATATAGATAAACACCGCACTCATAGCCATATGTTTGTAATAATCCACCGACATGAAAAACCCTAGTTTGGGTCTCATATTTACCACCCCTAATATTGTTTCCATTAAGTCGTCTATCTATGGTTTGTTCGCTACAACCAAGGAAATCAGCTAAGGCATTTTTGGTAAATTCAGGGAATTGCGCTTTTGCTTTCAGTACCATTTCTCGGGTCACTTTTGATTTTTGCATTGATACATTTGCAGCCTGAAAACGTGGAATGGTTTCATCTTTGAAACAGCGAATATCTGCAATATTGACAACTAGAAAACCCCCTGGTTTTAACACCCGTGCGTGATGATGAATAATTTGACGAAGCATCTGTTGCCAAGATTCAAATGTTTCATCTTTTTCGTACTCTTTACCCACAAAATAGGGTGGAGACCAAAAACTGAGCGATATGGATTCTGACTCTAAAAACTCCATCAAAACTTCAGATCTACCATGATGGATTTGATTGATTTCTAAAAGCTGCTGATGAATTCTAGTATCAATACCTGTGTTACTCATAGTATACAGAATACTGTGTTGTCTCGATTTCTACAAGTGGTCAATCGCTTGGAAAATTTACAAACAAGAAGGGCAAAAGCAACCTTCGCCTTTTGCCCTTCGCCTTTCTGCTGTTTTTATCTGCCGATAGCAGCTTCGGTTTGTAAGTCAAAAGCGTGCATACGGCTTTGCTCAGCGTACAGTGTGACCGTATCGCCGACCTTAACTTTAGCGTGTCCGTCTACTTTAACAACCACACTCTGACCGTTAACATCCACCAATAAATCGGTTTCTGCGCCGAGTGGTTCGACCACTTCGACTTTACCAACCAGTTTATTTGCCCCAGCCACAATGTTGGTTGAACCCTCGAGACCAAGGTGTTCTGGGCGAATTCCAAACCAGACTTGTTTGCCGTTGTAGGCTTTGAGGCTTTCGGCAAGTGTGCCAGTGGCAGCCACCGAAAAACCCTCGCCAGAAACCGTATCGCCACGAACCGTGGCGGTCATAAAGTTCATGCTTGGGCTGCCGATAAAACCAGCCACAAACTTGTTCTTCGGGTAATCGTAAAGCGCCAATGGGGTGTCTACTTGTTGAATAAAGCCGTCTTTCATGACCACAATTCGAGTTCCCATGGTCATGGCTTCGATTTGATCGTGAGTCACATAAATGGTGGTGGCTTTTAAGCGCAAGTGCAATTTAGAGATTTGGGAGCGCATTTCGACGCGCAGTTTTGCATCTAAGTTAGAAAGTGGTTCGTCCATCAAAAAGACTTTTGGTTCACGCACAATTGCCCGACCCAAGGCAACACGTTGACGTTGACCACCCGAAAGTTCTTTTGGCTTACGCAGCAGCAAATGCTCGATTTGCAGAATTTTAGCCGCATCACGTACTCGAGACTCGATTTGGTCTTTAGGGAATTTACGCAGACGCAAACCGAACGCCATGTTCTCATAAACATTCATGTGTGGGTAAAGTGCATAGTTTTGGAAAACCATGGCAATGTCACGGTCTTTTGGTGGCACGTCATTGACCACGCGCTCATCAATTTTTAGTAAGCCATCAGATATTTCTTCGAGACCAGCAATCATCCGCAACGTCGTGGATTTACCACAACCCGACGGTCCGACGAAAACAATGAATTCGCCATCTACAATGTTCAAATTAAAATCGGTAACGGCTGTGACCTTACCGTAACGCTTGTACACATGTTCTAAAGCTACATTTGCCATATTCGTATCCTCTTTAACCCGCGCTCTCTCGAGATGAATGTGGTTGGTAAACCGGTACTCGAGATTTGGGTGTGCCAAGATTGCTTATCTTTACGCCAACGCCTATTTAATTGTCCGTTTGGACGGTACAAGTCTACCCTAAAATACAAGGCTCGTGCAATCTGAGCCATGTTGCGCTTCGCCATTACAATCTGAGCCATGTTATTCTCCAAGGCGCATGAAACGAAACGTCAGCATTCACACCGACGGAAGCTGCCTCGGAAACCCCGGCGCGGGCGGCTGGGCAGCCATTCTCGAGTACACCCATAAAGACGGTCAGATGACGACCTTAGAACTCAGTGGTGGCGAGAAAAACAGCACCAACAACCGTATGGAACTAAGTGCTGCCATCGGAGCGCTAGAAGCCCTGACCAAACCCTGTATTGTGACGCTCTACACCGATTCACAGTATTTACGCAAAGCCTTTGAAGAGGGATGGTTAAAAAATTGGCAACGCAACGGCTGGAAAACCAAGGATAAACAACCTGTCAAAAATAAAGAACTCTGGGAAAAGCTGCTTGTTCTCGAGACCCAACACGAAGTAAGTTGGGCATGGGTTAAAGGTCATGCGGGCAACGACCTCAATGAGCGCTGTGATTACTTGGCTCGAGCCGCCGCTAAGGGCTTTCTATAATTCGGCTTGCAGCATCTCTTGGACTGTCTCTCGGCGGCGCAATACCACCCAAGTATTATTCTCGAGTAGCACTTCGGCAGGGCGCGGTCTGGTCAGGTAATTACTTGCCATGCTCGAGCCGTAAGCGCCAGCAACTTTAATCGCAATAACATCACCGATTTCGGGGGCAGATAAACGCACATCGCGCCCGAGAATATCGCCAGATTCACAAGCTGCCCCAGCAATATCAAGTGTCACCAAGTTATTAGAACGGCTGAGATTTTCCATTTCATGGACTGCGCCGTACAGCATTGGGCGCAGCAACTCAGACATGCCAGAATCCACCACAGCAAACTCCCGAGCGGTTTTTTTCTTCTCGAGAATTTCTGTTAGTAAGACCCCGCTTTCTGCTACCAACCAACGTCCTGGTTCAACCCAAAGTTCAGTCGCGCCAAAAGCATCTGCTGCTTCATGCCCAAGTTTTGCTAACGGTTCAAGGTCAAATTGCAAGCCAAAACCGCCGCCCATATCAAAGACTCGCCTCGATCCGATTTGCTTGGCAAGCCCAGCCATGCGCTCCAAAGCCTCTGCATAATCATTTGGGTCTTCGATGCTGCTGCCAATGTGCATTTGTAGCCCAATCACTTGTAAACCAGCTTTTTCGGCGTTTTGTACGGCGGTTGGTACATCGGCTAAACTCACCCCAAATTTAGAACTGGCATTGCCGGTTGCCAGATGGTCGTGGGTAGAGACTTTTAAGCCCGGATTGACCCGGATTAAAACCTTGGCGTTTGGGGCATACTTGGCGGCTCGAGCGGCTTCATCGCTATTATCGAGAATGATGTACGCCCCAACTTCTTTTGCTCTGGTATAATCGGCGTTTAGCTTACCGGGTCCGTTCATCACGATTTGGCTTCCAGTTGCCCCTGCCAGTACAGCCCGCTCGAGTTCCCCGCCCGAAACTGCTTCAAAACCCACACCCAGTGTATTCAGACGTTTAATAATGCCAAGGTTAGGATTGGCTTTCATCGCATAAAAAATTTTGGCGTTTACGAATGCCGTTTGTAGCCGCTCGAGTTGGGTTTGAATGATTTGCCAATCGTAGGCATACAGTGGTGTACCAAACTTGCTGGCTGCTTCGAGTAACAATGTTCTAAATTCTGAACGCATGAGCTGATTTTACCTAAAAGATGTAGTCCAATTCTACCTAAAAATCGTATACTTTAAGCCATGCAAACAAAACTCTTTGTTGGTGGTGCGTGGACTGAGCCAACCGGCGGAACACTCGAGGTTATTAACCCAACCACTGAAGCTGTTCTGCACCTTGCGCCTGCTGCCAGTGCTGCCGATATAGACACGGCAGTCAAGGCGGCTCGAGACGCTTTTAAGACTTGGAAACACACCACTGGTGCAGAACGGGCTGTGTACTTACGTGCCATTGCCGAAGGTGTACGCAACAACAAAGAGAAATTAGCAAGACTCGAGACGCTGCAAAATGGTAAACCACTGCCCGAAGCCTTGTGGGATATGGATGATGTCGCGGCTTGTTTTGATTATTACGCTGAGTTAGCCGAAGAACTTAAACTCGAGACCGAAATTGTTTTACCGCACCCCGATTTTAGCAGTCTGGCACGGGTCGAGCCTGTCGGGGTGGTCGGGCAGATTATTCCTTGGAATTATCCGCTTTTGATGCTGGCGTGGAAAGTTGCTCCTGCATTATCGGCTGGTTGTTGCAGTGTCCTTAAGCCATCAGAACTCACCCCTTTAACCGCCCTCGAGTTTGGTCAAATTGCACTCGAGGCTGGGCTACCAGATGGGGTGCTGAACATTGTTTCGGGTGGGCTCGAAGCTGGCGCTGCGCTTGCCAATCATCAGGGCATAGACAAACTGGCATTCACGGGCAGTGTTGCCACTGGGCGCAGCGTCATGCAGGCGGCGACCACTGGCATTAAAAACATCACCCTCGAGCTTGGTGGCAAATCGCCAATACTGGTTTTTGACGATGCCGACTTGGAACAAGCCATCGAATGGATTATGTTTGGCATTTTTTGGAACAAAGGCGAAGTGTGCAGTGCCACCAGTCGCTTAATTGTCCAATCGGGTATTGCCCCAGCACTTTTTGCTCGGCTTAAACTCGAGTGCGAAAAAATAACCATTGGCGACCCACTGGAGGATGGCATACTGCTCGGACCACTGGTTTCAAAAGGACAGTATCAAAAAGTGTTTTCGTACTTTGAAATTGCTCGCACTGAAGGACTGAATCTTTTAACGGGAGGCAAACGCCCCGCACATCTCGAGAAAGGATTTTTCCTCGAGCCAACTGTTTTTACGGATGTGCCAAGCACCAGCCGCTTATGGACAGAAGAAATTTTTGGTCCTGTCTTGGTTGCCCAAACTTTTAGTACCGAATTAGAAGCCCTTGAACTTGCCAACGCCAGTAGTTTTGGACTTGGGGCAGCCGTACTTTCTAAAGACTTAGAACGTTGTGGGCGTGTGGCTCGAGAACTCGAGGCTGGCATTGTTTGGATTAACTGCTCACAACCAACTTTTTGCCAAGCGCCTTGGGGCGGCTTAAAACAAAGTGGAATCGGACGCGAACTTGGGCATTGGGGATTAGAAAATTACTTTGAAACCAAACAAATCACCACCTATAACTCGAGTCAACCGTGGGGTTGGTACTTAAAGTGATTACCCTTTTGTGCCAGTTAAAACCACCCCTTCAATAATTTGTTTTTGGAAAATTGCAAAGACAATTAAAACTGGTATGACTGCTAAACTCGAGGCAGTCATGATTAAATGCCATTGCGTACCGGCTTCACCACTAAAAAGGGCAATGCCAATCGGTAGGGTTCGCATCTCTTGGCTCTGCACGATAATCAAGGGCCATAAAAAAGCGTTGTAATTGCCCAGAAAATTAAAAATCGCAAGGGCAGATAAGGCGGGTGTGACCAAAGGCAGCCCAATACGGGTGTAGAGTCCAAATTCGGAGAGTCCATCTAAACGCCCAGCATCAAAGAGTTCATCGGGGATGCCTTCAAAAAAACCACGCAGTAAAAAAATCCCAAAAGCACTAATCATGCCCGGCAAAGCTATGGCAAAGTAGGTGTTGGCAATACCCAGTTTTAATGAACCTAAGTACCACGGAATAATCAGCATTTCGGTGGGAATCATGATGGTGGATAAAATCAGAATAAAAATAATTTCTTTGCCCGGAAAGCGCAGTTTAGCCAAAGTGTAGGCAACCATCGAATCAAAAATTAAAACCGAGATGGTGCTGACAACAGCCACACCCACCGAATTGACAAACCAACGGATAAAACCCGTGTTCTTTAGTACATCACCATAATTATCTAAGGTTGGGTTGCTTGGAAAAATTGCAGGTTGGAAAACATCGGCATAGGTTTTTAAGCTGGTCAAGAACATCCATAAAAACGGAAAAGCCGTGACCATACCACCAACAATTAGCACCGCGTAAACCCACCAAGCGGCATCTCGAGAACGACGTTTTTGAATAATTTGTTTAGGCGCTGTTTGGGTTCTCACCATTAGTAATCCACTCGCTTTCTTAAAACTGTTAATTGCAAAATCGTAAACAGTAAAATAATCACAAATAACACCACCGTCACGGCTGCCGCGTACCCGTATCTTGAGCTTTCAAAACCAGCACGGTAAATATAAAGCGCCACCGTTAAAGTGCTGTCCAAAGGACCTCCTCTATCTTGCGGATTGAGGTTTGCCACTTGCGTGAACAACTGTAAAAAACCACTGGTGGCGATCACTACACTAAACACAATTGTGGCGTTCAGAAGCGGTAAAGTCATAAAACGAAAGCGTTGCCACGGACTTGCACCATCTAACTCGGCGGCTTCGTAATACATTCTTGGTACACCCTCGAGACCGGCAATAAAAATCACAACTTGAAAACCCAGTTGTTGCCAGACCACCAACGCCACGGCGGCGGGCAGGGCTTGGTCTGGCGATTGTAAAAACGGTTGGGCTGGAATGCCGACACTGGTTAAAATCGCGTTAATCGGACCGAAGTTTTTATTCAGTAACCATTGCCAAACCCAAGCACTTGCCACAATTGGCGTAATATAGGGCGCAAAGTACACCGCCCGCAAAAAACCTTTGGCTTTATTGATGTTGGAAAGCAGCATCGCAATGCCAAGTCCAAGCACAAGCTGAGCAGGAACACCAAGCAACGTATAAAGAAGCGTATTCCACAAAGAACGCAAAAAAACCTGATCGGAAAGTAATTCCTTAAAGTTCTCGAGACCAATATAAGGCGCGGGTTTTAAGGGCGAATTAAAATCCAGTAACGATAAGCGCAAACTATCAAAAGCTGGATAAAGCCGTACCAGCAAGAAAAATGCCAGTGGCACAAGCAAAAAAGTATATGCCCAAACTGCTTGGCGCTGCGCCAGACTAAAATGTTTTTTTGGTTGCTTGGTCATTACCATTAGCCTACTGCGAATGAACGGGCTTGTGTAGGTTATGGAATACAAAAAAGCAGCACACCCCAACGCCTCAGTTTAAGGACAAAATCTTTTCAGCACGCATAGAATCATGGTCAAGAAGTCATCGCCCTGCAATTCTTAGACCTTAAATGTCTCTTCGATATTGACCACAAAAGCAATTGCTCCGCCGACTGGCACTTCAACAGGTTCGGAAAGCATCGGTTCGGGTTGCTCTGCCACAGGTGCGGTCGGCATGACAAGGCGTTTTCTCGAGCGACACGTTTCTTTGAGGATGGTTTTGACGGTTTCCATGCGTTCTTCTTCGACACCAATTAAAAGTGTGGTGTTGCCTTCACGTAAAAAACCACCTGTGCTGGCTAATTTTGTGACCTCGAGCCGTTCCTTGCCCAGTGCTTTGATTAAAGCATTGGCATCGGTGTCTTGAACTATCACAACAATCAGTTTCATGGCGCAAAGTGTAGCAGACTTCATGCGGATTGTGTAGCTAAGAATACCCGAATTTACAAATAGGATTCAGGTAGCGTTATCCCACTAAAAGCCTCAGAATACACGGCATGAACGAAACGATTTGGTTAGCCAAGGCATTTAGTGGCGACTCGAGCCTAGATGGGTTGTTTGTGGTAGGTGTTAAAAGCACCCGAATTTATTGTCGTCCGAGTTGTAAACCACCGCGTATTCCCAAACTCGAGCAACGGCGTTTTTACAGCACCAATCTCGAGGCGGAAACGGCAGGTTTTCGGGCGTGTAAGTTGTGTCGCCCCAATGCACTTGCACCCATCGAACGCGAGGCGCAAATTGTGACAGCACTGCTCGAGAATGCACTTTCTTTTGTGTCGGTGAGTGAAATGGCGAGCGCCGCGCATGTCAGTCCAGCTAAATTGTACCGATTATTTAAGGTGCATCGTGGGGTTACACCCGCCCAAATTATGAATCGCAAACGAATCGAAGCCGCCTGTCAGTGTCTCGAGAAATCTGAGCAGCCGATAGGTGAAATTGCTTTAGAAGTGGGTTTTAATAGTTTATCGGCTTTTAACGCCAATTTTAAGCGCTTGATGCAAGTGCCACCGCTCGAGTACCGCCGTAGGAGTGCAATATGAACTTACAAACAGATTTTCTCGAGTCTCCAATTGGTCAAATTCAACTGGTGGCAAATCAAGAAGCAGTGGTGCTGCTTGATTTTGCCGATAACACCGAGCGAATTAAGAAATTACTCGAGAAGCGTTTTGGAATATATGTTCTCGAGAATCAAAAACTGCCATGGACAACAACAGTACAACAATATTTTGCAGGTCAACTCGAATCTCTTCACAGCATTCCCACCGATACGGGCGGCACAGCGTTTCAACAATCGGTTTGGCAGACGCTCCTAAAAATTCCAATAGGGCGCACTTGGAGTTACTTGGATGTCGCAAAATTCATTGGCAAACCCTCGGCAACTCGAGCCGTCGGGATGACCAATGGCTTAAATCCAATCAGTCTGATTTTGCCGTGCCATAGAGTGATTGGCGCAAATGGCAAACTGACGGGTTACGCTGGCGGCATGGAGCGCAAACGCTGGTTGCTTGAGCATGAGGCTAAAGGTTTATTCGCGTGACTCGCGGCGACTGGCTACGTTTAATTGTATTGTCCGCCATTTGGGGCGCGAGTTTTATTTTTTACCGCATTATTGCCCCTGTGCTTGGGGCAGTCTGGACAGCCGAATCTCGAGTGCTGATTGCTGGGCTTGCCTTATTATTGTTTGCATTTCTGTCTCGAGCCAACCTAGAATGGCATCGCTGGCGTTGGTACGGGCTAATAGGGGTCTTAAATAGTGGGATTCCTTTTGCTTTAATTGCCTTTGCCCAACTTAAACTGACCGCTTCAATGGCAGCCATTCTCAACGCCACCACCCCAATGTGGAGTGTGATTGTGGGCATTGTTGCCTTCGGCGGAAAATTCACCGTGCATAAAGGATTTGGTTTAGGGCTGGGGATTATTGGTGTGGCGGTATTGGTCGGTTGGTCGCCGCTCGAGCCGAGTCTTCAAACCACCCTGAGTATTTTAGCGATGCTAACCGCCACTTTTTGTTATGGACTCTCGAGTAACCTGACCAATAAGTTTTTGACTGGCGCACCGCCACTTGGGGCAGCCGTTGGGTCTCAGCTTGGCTCGAGTCTGGCGTTGGCGTTTTTACTGCCATTTGACTTACCGCGCAGTCAGCCAAATTTAACTGTGCTGCTTTGTATTCTTGGTTTAGCCCTGATGTGTACTGCCGTAGCCTACCTGATTTATTTTCGTCTTATCCTCGAGATTGGGGCAGTCAAAGCCAGTACCGTGACCCTGATTGTACCGATGTTCAGTATGCTTTGGGGGACACTTTTTTTAGGCGAAAGCATCACTTGGGTAAAAATTCTGGCGTGTGCAATTATTTTTAGTGGGGTTGGGCTAATAAACGGACAAAAATTCCAATTTATCCCCACATTCAAATAGTGGACTGGGTGTAATCTAGGCACTGTGAATGCGGTATCTGCGCCATTCGAGCGAATAAAAATCTACCTCGAACTCGTTAAATTTGAACACACGGTCTTTGCTTTGCCGTTTGCCTACTCAGGATTATTCTTAGCCTCTAAAAATGAGCTTGGTACTTGGTTTCCCGGCTTTGTGACGCTATTTTGGGTAACGCTGGCGATGATTGGCGCTCGCACCAGTGCCATGGCGCTGAACCGCGTGATTGATGCCGCCATAGATGCCCGCAATCCTCGCACCGCCATGCGTCATGTGCCACGCGGCGCAGTCAAACCACTCGAGGGCTATGCACTGGCAGCCATCAGTTTATTGGTGCTTGCTTTAGCTGCTGCCCAACTTAATCCGCTTTGCCTGACCCTCATGCCAATAGCCGTGGTGTTTTTGGTGCTGTATCCGTACACCAAGCGTTATACATGGTTGTGTCATTTGTGGCTTGGCATCACCGATGGAGCAGCCGCCGCAGGGGGGTACATTGCCATCACCGGGCGTTTTGATGCCACCGCATGGTTGCTTTGGCTGGTGGTGATTTTTTGGATGATTGGCTTAGATGTGATTTATGCCACCCAAGATTATGATTTTGACCGCGCCAATGGCATTAACAGCATCCCACAACGCTTTGGTATTGCCTCTGGTCTCGAGATTGCCAAAATAAGCCATGCAATGATGTGGGCGTTGCTGTTAGCCGTGGGGATTGTGGCTGGTAGCCACTGGATTTACTTTATTGGTGTGCTTGTTATGGGTGCGATTCTTGTCTATGAACACGCGATTGTCAATCCCAAGGATTTGACCAAAGTCAATGAAGCCTTTTTCAATGCCAACACTTGGCTGGCATTAACCATGATTGTCAGTGTGATGCTCGAGGTTATTTTACGGTAGCGTTAAAGCCTGTATAGACATCTTCTCTAATTTTGTAGATTAAAACTATAAAATTGGACTTATGGAAAAGTTTAATCCACAAATCATCCCAGAATACTTACCCGGCGTACTGCTGCTCGGCTTGAAAGCAGATAATTTATTTGACCTTGGTCAAGCTGTCCAAAGCGGATTTGCTATTGAAGCCGTTGAAACTCTGCATCAAACACTAGGAGTAACTTTATCCGAACTACTCAAACTGATTGACTTAAGCGAAAGCACCTATCATCATTATCGTCGGCAGAAACGCTTTTTGCCCAGCGAATTTTCCTTAAAATTGTACTGGCTGGCTCGGGTTTTAGAACAAGCCGAAATGTTCTTTGAAGATAAAGCCAAAGCCATTATCTGGTTAAAAACACCTCGAGCTATTTTTCGTGATTTAACCCCATTGCAATGCACAAGCCTACCTGATGGAACTGCCTATGTGGTCACGGTACTCAACCGATTAGAGCATGGGGTTTACTTGTGATTTTGTACCGAGTGGCTAAGTTAAAATATGCAAGCCTAAGCGATTTAGCTGAACATGGTTATGGCGCAGCCCAATATGGCGCTCGTTGGAACAGTCCAGACCCTGCGATGCGTTTTAATCGCCGAATCATCTACTCGAGTGATGCACTTGCCCAAGCCATGCTTGAACTGATTGTTCATACCGACACCGAAAACTTAAAGAACCTTAGTTATGGATATATGCAATTTGAAGTTGAGGAAGAATACATCGCCTCATTGGACACTCGAGCCTTGCCAGAGAACTGGAATACACATCCTGCCAGTCCGAGTACCCAAAAAATAGGCGACACTTGGTTTGATACAAATTATGCACCGATTCTGCGTGTGCCAAGTGTCATCATTCCACTATCTGCTTATGAACAAGGTCATGCTAATTATTTAATCAATGCCGTCCACCCAGACATTCATCAGTGCATAAAGCTGCTCGAGTGCCAGCCGATTTCCTTTGACCCAAGAATCAAAGGGTAGGCAAACCAATCAGACTGACTTCAAACACCAGCCGATGCCAGCCGCCACGCACTTTATAGGCTGCTCGTGTGTCTGGTCCACAACTGCCTGTACCAAGTCCACGCATGGCAGTATCCAAATGCAGAATCACTTCGGCTCGAGGGGTTAGGTCAGAGGTGTGCAAGGCGCTATGTAAATCCTCAGTCGTATAATGCAGCGCATTAAAACCAAATGGTGTTTGGCTCGAGATGCGAATTCCAGCCCCACTTGCGTTGGTCAGTTCTAACCAACGTGTCTCTTCGTGGTGTCCCGTTTCTTGTGGCATGATATACGGGTAATACTGTTCGGTCACGGTGCTGTTGTAAATACCAAGCATCGCCCCAGATTTGCGGTCTGGATAGGTTTCGGATTCACCTAGCCCGTAATAGCGCAAATTTTCAAAACTGGTGTCTAAGTGCAGTTCAATCCCAACCCGTGGTAAGTCGTTGCAGATTGGGTTAATCCAAATATCGTACTCAAATCTCGAGCCGATAATGCGGCTTTTGACAATTGCTAAGTCTGGGATGCTGTAACTCGAGTACCATTTGCTGTGTTCAAGCATGGTTGTGCCATTAGACAAGCTGTGTTCAAAGCGTTCAATGCTGCGGCTCGAGAGTGGTGTATCCAAACCCCATTCTTGCCATTTGTTCAGTACCATTTCGGCGCGAAGCGGCACAGTGTAAATGCCGTCGTTGTCTATTGGAGCGCGAAATAAGCAAAGTTGCGGGGCTTTTTTTAGGGCATTGGTGTCGCCGACTTGCCAAGACATTGGCTTTGGGACAAGGCGCACACTTGGGGCGAGTCCGCCACTTAAAGACAGTTGTTGCCATGCGATTAAAAACCCTGCCTCAGCCCATGCCGTATTTTCTCGAGTTTGAAAATAAAGGTTGAGGTGATGTTCGACCCCCGATTGTTCGGGCAGTTCAAGGGTCAGACTTTGTTTGTGTTGTGCCAGAATCTCGAGACTTGGTAATTCGCCTTTTGCCACAACTGCACCATCGGTCAGAAGCTCCCAAGTGCCAGATAACCAATCTAGGCTCGAAAACCAGTTTTTATTTTTTAGCTCGAGGATAACAGTGTTGCCTTGCTGCTCGAGTAAACGCGCCGCTATGGGTTGCTGTAAGTACATCACTTCACGTAGGGCGGGGTGTGGATTGCGGTCTGGTTGCACCAATCCGTCAGCACAGAAATTACCATCATGCGGGGTTTCACCGTAATCTCCGCCGTAGTTCCAGTGTTGTTTTTCTTCGTTCCAGATACCGTGGTCTGTCCATTCCCAAATAAATCCACCTTGAATTTTTGGATGGCGCTCAAACAACTCCCAGTATTCGTGCAGGCTGCCGTTACTGTTGCCCATCGCATGGCTGTACTCACACAAAATAAAGGGACGCTGGGCATCGGGCAAGTCTGCCCAGTGTTCCATCCGCTCTATACTGGGGTACATCAGGCTCATCACGTCCGAGGCTCGAGAACCCGCACTGCCACCCTGTTGTTCTTCGATAAAACAAGCACTTTCATAATGGACAGGGCGCGAATCGGCATGACGCACCCATGCCGCCGCCGCATCGTGGTTTGCGCCGTAACCACTTTCGTTGCCGAGTGACCACATGATAATACTGGGGTGATTGCGGTCGCGTTGTACCATCCGAGCCACCCGCTCGAGCCATGCCGCAGCGTAACGGTTATCATTGCAGAGTTCCAAATAGTGCATGTGTGATTCGATGTTGGCTTCGTCTATCACGTACAAGCCTAGTTCGTTACAAATCTCTAAGAAACTTGAATGTGGCGGATAATGCGAAGTTCGCACCGCATTAAAATTATGTTGTTTCATTAAAACAGCATCTTCGAGCATTCGCTCATAGCCAATTGTACGTCCAAGTTTTGGGTCGGATTCATGACGATTGACACCACGCAGCATCACTCGAGTGCCATTCACCAGTAAATTCGCGCCAATAATTTCGGTGCGGGTAAAGCCAATTTTAATTGCTGTGGTTTGTGTCACCGCACCACTTGGGTCAAGTAATTCCAACACCAAAGTGTACAGGTTGGGAGTTTCGGCATTCCAAGGTTTGACCCCCTCGAGCTTAGCGCTTAACTTAGCCCGATTGCGCTTGTTGGTAAAATCACTCGAGACATAAAAACTTAAACTTTGCTTAACTGGGATTTCACCGTGTAGCTCGAGAATCGCGTCTTGCTGGTCGAATAATTGGGCTTTGACCGAGAACCCTTCTGGGGCGGTAGCAGCATCAAAACCAAGTGGCACTTCAATGCCTAGTAAACCTGTACCGTCTGGCTCGAGTCGGGCTTGTGCCACCACATCAGCCATATAAACCGTTGGTGTGCAGTGCAGTACCACACTGCGGGTTAGCCCCGAGTACCACCATTGGTCTTGGTCTTCGATGACACTGACATCGCCCCACTTCACCACAATGGCGACCAGAGTATTTTCAGTATCAAAACGCAGATGTCTGGTGATGTCGAACTCGGCAGGCAGTCTCGAGTCTTTGCTCATCCCAACGGGCTGACCATTTAAGTAAACAAATAAAATGCTTTCGGCTGCCCCAAATTGCAGCACCACACGGCGATTCTTCCAGTCATTTGAGACCTCAAAAGCTCGGCGATAGACTGCCGTCGGATTTTCGGAAGGTACAAAAGGGGCTTCGTGCGGAAATGGCATTTGCACATTGGTGTACCAAGGGGTATCAAAACCAAAAAATTGAATGTTACTTGGTACTCCGATACTCGAGAAATCGCTTGGGGCTTCGTTTTGTAAAACCTTAAAAGGCACAGCTTCGGGGTTCGGATAGACATGAATATCCCAAGTGCCATCTAGGTTCTGTACCCACGGACAAGCCTCGTCCGGCACGGTAAAGCGCTTTATCTCGAGCGCCCTTGTCGCATTCTCCAGACTCCAAAACGTCGTGTGCATCGGTAAACGAGCAATCTGCAAAAGTTCTGGGTTCATCCACGAAGGTTTCTGGGCAAGTTCTAAAAGTGGCAACATGTGTTTATCATGCCTCTAGGTCTTGGTTTAATGCAAGTCTTAGAGCAAGAAAGAGAAAAGAGGAAATTGGTGTAAAAAAACTTCCTCCTTCCTCTTTAATCCTTCCTCCTTCTTTTTTTCTGAGCTTGACAAGGACTCCCTGCTTGCGGTAATTTAACATCACAGTGCAAAAAACAAACAGAAATTTGTTCAAAAGCGTTTAGCTTTTGCAAAAAAGGTGCAAGCACTGTTACGGAGGACATTATGAAACGTCGTGCTTTTATCCTTGGTTTAGCCGCTTTAAGTACAGCCGCCATTGGCGTTGCCAGCCTGACCGACGCGCAGGCTCGGCGCTACAAAATTGCCATGCTGGTCAAAAGTCTGGGCAATGGTTTTTTTGAAGCTGCCCGCACGGGTGGCGAAGAAGCCGCTAAGCAACTCGGCAATGTGGATTTGATTTACACCGGTCCAACGGCTGCAACTGCTGAAGGGCAGATTGAGCAAATGAATTCTTTGATTGCCCAACGGGTCAATGCGATTGCTGTTTCGGCAAACGACCCAAACGCCTTGGTTGCCATTTCTAAACGGGCTGCGTCTCGAGGTATCAAAGTGATTTCTTGGGATAGCGGAATTGCTAAAGAAGGACGTTTAATGCACCTCAATCCGTCCAACACGGCTTTAATTGGACGCAAGCAAATCGAAATGATGTCGGCAACCTTGGGCGGTAAAGGCAAAATTGCGGTGCTTTCGGCAACTGCCCAAGCCACCAATCAAAACGCTTGGATTGCTGCCATGAAAGAAACCCTCAAAGACCCGAAATACGCTGGACTTAACTTGGTGGATGTCGTTTACGGCGATGACCAATCCGACAAGTCTTACCGAGAAGCCCAAGGCTTACTCTCTAAGCACCCAGACTTAAAAGGCATCATTGCTCCAACCACAGTCGGCATTGCGGCGGCTGCCAAATACGTGATTGACCAAAAACTGGTTGGTAAAGTCTTTGTCTCTGGCTTAGGACTTCCATCAGAAATGGCAGGGTACGTCAAAGCTGGCGCAGTGGACACCTTTGCCCTCTGGAATCCAATTGACCTTGGTTACAGCGCTGTCTATGCCGCTTACCAATTTGCAACTTCCAAGGCTCGAGGCAGGGCTGGCGAAAAAATCAGCATTGGGCGTATGGGTTCAATCACCTTGGATGCCAACCTAGAAGCCCCAATGGGCGAACCATTTACCTTTAACAAAGACAACGTAGACAAATTTGCTAAGGCATTCTAAAGCACGGACTCGGTAGGGGCGAGGCATGCCTCGCCCCTACGATTTTCCCTCGAGATACCCATGACTTTTTTAAGAATCGAAAAACTAAGAAAACATTTTGCTGCTACCAAAGCCGTGACCGATGTCAGTTTCGGTCTCGAGTCTGGTCAGGTGCTGGCGCTGGTTGGTGAAAACGGGGCGGGCAAATCCACGATTGTAAAAATGCTGACGGGCTTACACAAACCCGATTCAGGCAGTATTTTTTTGGACAATCAGCCCCTGTTCTTTTCATCACCGCAGGAGGCTTGGAAGGCAGGAATTACGGCGATTCATCAAGAAACTGTGATGTTCGATGAATTATCGGTGGCAGAAAACATTTGGATTGGCAATCATCCGACTTCACGCTTTGGTTTGGTACAGTGGCAAACTTTACTTGACCAAACCAACTTAATCCTAAAGCGAATTGATGCGCCTTTTGCCGCCGATGCGCCCTTAAAAAACTTGAGTGTGGCACAAAAACATTTGGTACAAATTGCTCGGGCTTTAACCCAAGATGCTCGAGTGGTGATTATGGATGAGCCAACAGCCGCCCTTTCCAAAGCCGAAATTGAGGATTTTTTTCGGGTGGTGCAGCAACTCAAAAGCGAAAACAAAGCGATTATTTTAGTCACCCACAAATTTGATGAAATTTTTGCCCATGCCGATACTTATGCGGTGCTGCGTGACGGCGAATTGGTTGGGGCGGGGGAAATTCAGGATACCTCGAGTGATGCCTTGGTGCGTTTGATGGCTGGGCGTGAAGTCGGGGCTTTATTCCCAAAAACCCAAGCTGTGCAGAAAAACACCATGCTCGAGGTCAAGAATTTTTCACATCCAACAGAATTTAACAACATCAGTTTTAGTGTCAAAAGCGGTGAGATTCTTGGTTTTTACGGCTTGATTGGGGCTGGACGAAGTGAAATCATGCAGGCGATTTTTGGCTTAAATCCCGATGCGACGGGCGCTTTGCAGATTGATGGACGTGAGGTAAAAATTCGTTCGCCTGCCGATGCAATTCGGCATGGACTGGTTTATGTGCCAGAAGACCGTCAGCATTCTGGAGCAATTCTCGAGATGAGCATTCTGCAAAACATCAGTTTAGCCAGTCTCGAGCGGTTTGGGATGTGGTTGTCCCGAAAAAAAGAAACCGATTTGGCATTGCCTTTAACCGAAAAATTATCTTTACGCGCCAAACATTTTGATCAATTTGTTTCTGAATTAAGCGGTGGCAATCAACAAAAAGTGGTGCTGAGCAAATGGCTGGCGACCAATCCCAAGGTCTTAATTCTCGATGAACCGACTAAGGGGATTGATGTTGGGGCAAAATCTTTGGTGCATACGCTGATGAATCAGATGGTACAGGACGGTTTAGCCGTGATTTTGGTCAGCTCCGAATTACCCGAGGTGATGCACATGAGTGACCGAATCGTTGTGATGCGCCAAGGGCGTATGGTGGCAGAATTTAACGCCAGAGAAGTCAGTGCCGAAGAAATCGTGGCACAAGCGGCTGGAGTTTTAGCGTGAAACTGATTCTTAAAAATTATCGCCGAGAAGCTGTTCTGTTTGTGTTTCTACTGGCGGCTTTATTGGTGGTCGGAATTATTTCCCCAAGTTTTATCAGCTTAAAAACCCTTGATGCAATTTGGCACGACAGCGTACTGCTTTTAATTCTGGCGTTGGTGCAAATGCCAATTATTATTTCACGCGGCATTGATTTAAGTGTCGCTGCCAACCTTGCTTTAACCGGAATGCTGGTCGCATTGCTTTCAAAAAGTAACCCAAGTTTGCCCGTACTGGTCTTGCTACTGGCTGGAATCGGCATTGGGGCAATTTTAGGGGCGATTAACGCCTTACTCATCACCGTTCTCGAGTTGCCACCAATTGTGGCGACCCTCGGCACAATGAGCGTCTACCGAGGCATGACCTATGTGGTGAGCGGCGGACAATGGGTTAATTCTCAGGATTTCCCTGCTGCCTTGCTCGAGTTTCCTAATGCGCGTTTACTGGGTTTAACCAGCCTCGAGTGGCTGAGTCTACTGGCATTGTTTTTGGCGTGGCTGATCTGGCATCAGTCTCGTTTTGGACGCGAGATACGAGCGCTAGGCAATAATCCAAGTGCAGCTCGTTACGTCGGGGTTCTCGAGCAACCGCGTTTGGCGCTGCTTTACACGATAGCTGGGGCGGTATCAGGTTTTGTTTCGGTCTTGTGGGTCGCCCGTTATGCCATTGCCAGTACCGAACTTGCGATTGGTTTTGAATTGCAGGTCGTGGCAGCTTGTGTGCTGGGTGGGGTGAGCATTGCGGGTGGGGTCGGAACGGTCTACGGCACAGCACTGGGTTCGCTCTTTCTGGTGCTGCTTTATAATGCCCTGCCAGTCATAAAAATTTCTCCTTTTTGGCAAACGGCAATTGTTGGCGTGGCGATTTTAGTGGCTGTAATTGTTAATCAGAGTGCTGGTAAACGCATTGGTAAAAAGATTCTGCGTGAGGTTAGCCCATGAGCGAATCAAAAGTTGCGCCTCGCGCTCCGTTCAAACTCAGCAGTTTATTATTGCGTTGGGAACTGATTCTTGTGCCGCTTCTAGCCTTGGTGATGTTTGTCAATGGCACACGCTCCGAGTTTTTCTGGGACCCTTTTAATTTAGGGGATGCAACCTTTAACTTTAGTGAAAAAGGCATCATGGCAATTGCGATGGCGCTTTTAATCCTGACAAGAGAAATAGATTTATCAGTCTCGAGTATTATCGCACTGGCTTCCTTGGTGATGGGTTTAGCGGCGCAAAACGGCGCAGAGACACCAGTGCTGGTTTTACTAGCACTTTTAACGGGAACACTGGCGGGGTTTTTCAATGGCTTTTTGGTGATTCGTTTTGCTGTGCCGAGCATCGCCATTACGCTTGGCACAATGAGTTTATACCGAGGGATTTCTCAAGCCATTCTTGGCGACCAAGCCCTGACCAAATACCCAGAATCGCTGGCAAGTCTTGGGCAAGGCTACTTACTCGAGCCGATACCGTACAGTTTTGTAACCTTTTTAGGGCTGGCACTGTTGGTTGGTCTGGTTTTGCACCGCACCCGTTGGGGAAGGCAGTTGTATGCAATTGGCACAAACCCTGAAGCCGCTAAATTTAGTGGAATTCTGGTGGATCGCTACCGCCTAATTCTCTTTACTTTATCTGGAACATTTGCTGGTTTAGCGGCTGCGTTTTTAACTAGCCGCATCTCGAGTACCCGTCCGAATATCGCGCTGGGTTGGGAGCTTGATGTGATTACCATGGTGGTACTGGGCGGAATTGGCATTGCGGGTGGAACGGGTTCAATGCTTGGCGTGGTGCTGGCGGTGCTGCTGCTCGGCATGATTTCTTTTGGTTTAGCCCTGATGAATGTTCCGGGTATTGTGGCTGGTATTTTTATTGGTGGGCTGCTAATAGGTGCAATTGCCTTGCCGCCGCTTTTTAAGAAAATTTTGCGAATTGCAAAACGTTAACCTACTTTGCGACAATCAATTTCAAACCACTACCCAGCAACCATTTTCGGGTTTGCGGGTCTGGTTCTTTGTCGGTAATCAAATGATCAAGTTGCTCGAGGGCAATGATTGTGGTGAAAGCTGTTACCCCAAATTTAGAATGGTCTACAAGGGCAATGGCTGATTTAGAACTTTCGATCAAACGGGTTTTGACTTCGGCTTCGATTAAACTGGCATCGGTTAGACCAGCTTTAAGCGATAAACCCTTGACCGAGAAAAAAACCTTATCTGGATGGAGTTTACCAAGCACCAGTTCGGTAATCGGACCAGAAAAACCTCGAGCCACAGGATTAAACGTACCCCCAAGTACCGTAAACGGGGTTTTGCTGGCAGCCAAAACAATCGCGGCTTCTAAGCCACTGACCAGCACATGCACCCGACTTCGGTTGACCAATGCCCTTGCTACTTCAAGGCTGGTGGTACTGGCATCAAGCGCAATCGTATCGCCATCCTGTACCAGTTTAGCGGCTTCTTTAGCAATAATTTGCTTGGCTAAAAGCTCACGATTGGCTCGCATTTCATAAGCAATATCAGCTTGGGCTTGCTCGAGAATTCGCGCTCCACCACGCACCACTTCAATCAATCCTTCGCGTTCAAGTTCGCTTAAGTCACGACGAATCGTCACTTCATGGACTGCCAAAGCATGGGCAAGGTCTTTGAGCGGAATGGTTCGCGCCACAAGGATGCGTTCAAGAATAATACGACGACGTTCGACAGGCAGCATAACGGATTTTGATTGTACACCAGTTTCGAGTGAATTTGCAAAAAACTGTTAAACTTTGTTATAAAATTGTTAAATCTTCAAATGAGGCACAAAGCCTACACGCTTAACACCTCGAGGTTCGCAATTGGGAAGTGACGGCTCATCTGCCCAGAGCCGCCGCATTACCGTAGAGCGAGACGGCAATTCCTTGAGTGAACTACAATTATTGCAAATATAGTATAATAGAGATGTGCCTGAAATTACTAGCTTCTACGGAATTCGTATCACCATGTATTACAACGACCATCTACCACCACATTTTCATGCCGAATATGGCGATGATGAAATTCTAATTGAAATTAACACCCTCAACATTTACACAGGAGAAATTCCAAGACGTGCCTTACGATTCACCCTCGAGTGGGCGACTCAAAACCAAACAGCTTTGCAACAACTTTGGGAACTCTGCCGAGCAGGACAACCTTTGCATAAACTCCCACCGCTCGAGTAAAGGAAGAAATTATGCACAAAATTTTGATGGCTATAGCGAAACCAAATAAATGTGTTTATCTCGAGTATGACGATGGTTCGACTTATCTGATTGACTTAAGCCCTTTGATTCAACCCAATACAGTATTTGCACTGCTCGAGAACGAAAACGAATTTAACAAACTCGAAATAGGCACTCGAGGACGCAGTATTCGTTGGAATGACATGCTCGAATTGGATGCCGATGCCTTGCGAATGCCAAGCACACCAGAAAATGGTTTGCAGCACAAAATTATTGGCAACACAAAAGCCACTGCCGTCACACCAGACCCTGTGAGTTTACAAGTCCAACAAGCCCTGAAATTAGCTCGAGTGACGCAAACTGAGGCAGCCGAACGCACAGGCTTAACGCAACCCACCATCGCACGCTTAGCCAACCCTAATTATCATGGGCATAGTGTCGAGAGCCTACGGCGTTTAAGCCAAGGGCTGGGGCTACACCTCGAGATTCGGATTGGGAAGTAGTTCATCTGCCCAAAGCCGCTGCATTTCGCTCGAGCGCGATAATAAGTCCTCGAGCGTTCCCGTGTCCGTAATCTGCCCATGCTCGAGCAGAATTATTCTTGTGGCTCGTTGCAAAGCTGGGCGGCGATGCGAAACCACCAAACAGGTTTTACCAAGGCTCGAGACGCGTTCCCAAAGGCTTTGTTCGGTGCGGACATCAAGCGCACTGGAAATATCATCAAAGACCAACAAGCTCGAGTTCTGGGCAAACATCCGAGCCGCAGCCGTGCGTTGCAATTGCCCACCAGATAATTTAAGTCCGCGCACCCCAACGAGGATATCTAAGGCGTGAGGCAGCGTCTCGAGGTCGGTTTCGAGTACGGCGCTGTGAATGGCTGGCTCGAGGGCTTGGTTTGTGCCTAGGGCAATGTTTTCGCGCACCGTACCACTGATTAAGGCTGGAACTTGCGGCGTGTAGGCACTGCGCGGTGGAATCATAAATTCGGCTGGCTCGAGAATGGTTTGGTTATTCCAAAAAAGTTGACCTGATTGCGCGGGTAGTAAGCCAAGCAATGCCCGTAAAAGCGTGGTTTTACCACTGCCAATTCTGCCTGTAATCACCACAAATTCGCCTTGCTCGAGGGTCAGGTTAGCATTTTCTATACCGCGATTAGATTCTGGGTGCAAATACGTTAAGTTCTGTGCAGTGAAGGTTTTTAGGGCATCTTCGGCTCGAGGTACGACCTGCTCGAGCGGGGCTGGGTCTTGGTGCATTTCGATCAGCTGTGGGGCAACCAATTGCTGGCTAGAAGCACCCTGCATCACGCCCATCATTCGAGTAAATGCCACACCAGCCCGTTGAATTGTTGCTATAAAATTGCCAAAGAATTCGGTGTGATGCCCAACTTCCCACAAATACAGCACAAATAAACTAAATTCGCCGACCGTAAATTCGCCCGAACGCATTTTTGAACCCGCCAGCAGCAGAATTAAACCCGTGCCAAGCGAAACAATGTTACTCGAGAAGACCCCTAAGGCTTGATTGAGGGCAACATTTCTCAGCATGGCGCGTTGCCTAGCTTGTGAACGAAGCTCGAGTTGATGCAGCACCGTTTTTTCTGCGCCAGCCACTTGAATCGCTTGGACACTCTGAAAGACCTCGCCGAGTAACGAGGTGTAAAAACTGCTTTTTTCTCGAGCCGCTTTTTGCAGAATCTCGAGCCGATTGCGAGCGCGATAACTGACTAAAGTTACAATCACCAGAGGTAAAAAAACATAAAGCGTTAAAGCCGCATCTATAAAAAGTAAAATGCCAATTGCAATCACCATATAGGCAATTTGTCCGATAATATCCAGTGTCCAGTCGCCCGCATTTTCGGCTTCATCGGCATCATCACGCAAGGTATTTAAGGTCTCACCAACGGTATTGTCAAAAGCCTTTGCGCCTGGCATTTGCAAAATTCGCTGCATGATATTAAGGCGCAACAAACCACTGCTGCGAAACCGCCAAGGGATATTTGTGGCAATCCCCGAAAAAAGCGTTGCCACATGCAAAACTCCATACGCCAGCACCAAACCAACCAACATTTGTACGGTATACGGCAAGCCATTCCAAGTCGGGTTTTCTTGTTGCAGCGCATCAAAAAACAACTTGGAAAGATAACCCGGTAAAAGTGGCATGGTGTAAATACCAACCCAGAACAGCACATTAAGCGCATACCAACCCTTAGAAAAAGCAATTAAACGCCCAAAATAGAACCAGACCGAAACCTTCACACCATCACCTCTTCTAATCCAAGACGGCGTAATTCGGCAAAACTCGAGGTTGGGGTACTGGCTAGGGCTTGACGTGTACCAAACTCGAGAACTTTTCCTTGTTGCAAAATCAAGATGTGGGTAGCGCGTTCAACGGTTTTCAGGCGGTGGGCAATGATTATTGCGGTGCGGTTCTCGAGCAGTTTATCCAGCGCAGTCTCGAGGCGGTGTTCGGTGGCAGGGTCAAGTCGGGCGGAGGCTTCATCTAAAATAATCAGTTTGGGGTCATGTAAAAACACCCTAGCCAGTGCCACAAGTTGGGCTTCGCCCGAGGACAAGGAATCTGGTGTGATGGCAGTTTCTAAGCCATTTGCTAAGGCGTTAAACCAATCGGATAAGCCTAATGTATTCAGTGCCTCGAGTAAACGCGCATCGGGAATGGTGGTATCAAAAAAAGCCAGGTTGTCACGCAGATTGGCTTGGAAAAGTTGTACATCCTGAGTCACCAGTGCCACACCAGCCCTAAACGACTCGAGATTATAATTTTTTAGGTCATGTCCGCCAATTTTAACCAAACCTTGTTGTGGGTCATAGAACCGAAATAAAAGCCGTGCCAAAGTGGTTTTTCCACTTCCGGTGCGCCCCAGCACGCCCAGCACACTGCCAGCCTCGAGTTGAAGATTGATATTCTCAAGAACAGGCACATTGTCTTCGTAAGCAAAACTGACTTGCTCGAGTTGTAGGGCTAATCCGTTTGGGCTTTTAGGTAACTCGAGTTGCCCCGAGACAATACTTGGTACAAATCCAAATAATTCTTTGACCCGTGCAATACTGGCTTCGGCGCGTTGTAATTCTTGCATTTGTTGGCGAAATCGGTCTATCGGCTCGGCAACCATCCAAGCATAGTGCATGACCATATAGACCGCACCAAGACTCAGTGTGCCGTTTTTGTACAAACTCGCGCCAATGCCGTAAGTCAGGGCATCGGCTGTCACCCAAAACATGGTACTTGCACCCCAGACAATGCTCCCTTTGAGGTTGGCAGAAAAACGCACTTGGTAGAGCGCTCTCATCTCGAGCCGCATTCGGCGCATCACCCACGCGGTTGCGCCGTTGCCACGAATATCTTCGGTGGCATTTAAGACTTCGCCTAAAAAACCATAATACTGAGCGGCTTTTTCGCGTTCTTCTTGCCAAGCCTTGGAAAATCTTGAGGTCAGGGTCAGAATAATTGTGCCTAGGATTGAATAACCTGTGAATGCCAAACCAAGCCGCCAATCTTGGAGGGTTAAGGCAATCAGCACTCCAAACAGCAACAGAAAATTTCCACCAAGGCTGACCACAAAACTCGAGAAAAACCCCGATAAAGCATTGACATCGCCATCTATACGTTCAATCATCTCGCCCGGCGGACGCGACTTATGAAAACCCATGCCCAAATTGAGGGTATGGGCTGCTAAATCGGCACGCAGCGCATTGGTCGAACGCCAAGCCACTTCGTTAGAAACATAGGCTGCCAACGCCCGAAAGCCACTCGAGACCAGCGCTGCCACAATAAAAAGCACTGCCAGTACCGTCAAATTACTGGTGTCAGTGCTGTTCTGGGTGGCATCTACAAAACGCCGTGCAATTTGCGGATTGAGGACTTGTAAACCAATACCAAGCAACAAAAACAAGCTCATCCAAGCCACTCGAGTCCCCTGCGGTATCAGATAACGCCGCAGCAAAACCCAGAATTCGGCAATTGGGAGCTTCATGTGGTGCAGTGTACGGTTTGCTCGAGACTGGCTGCCTCGGCTCTATGGCTTATTCTGGTTCAGCGTTGCCCAGCAAAGTGTGGTTCAGCGTTGCCCAGAAATCGCAAAACTCAGCCGCTCGGCAATGTTTTCGAGATGGTCACCAATCCGTTGAGCGCTGCGTAAAACCCGCAAAGATGCCAAGCCCTGCTCGAGTGGCAAATTATGAAAACTCGAGATGACCCGCTCAGTTGCACCCTCTATCAGTGTGTCTACATTTTTATCTTCGAGCGCAACCGCCCCAGCCAAGGCTGCATCCTCGCGCTCGAGCGCCAAGCTCAAGCGCTCGAGCATCTGCGCCAACTTATCAAATAACTTATGCAGGGTTTCTAAGTGTCCCCTTGCCAAGGCTGCATCTTCGGCAATATGGGTCGCATAATCGCCAGTCCGCTCTAAATCAGTCAGGCTCGATAACACAAACGCCACAAACCGCGCATCCCTTGCGACCAACTGATGTTTAGAAAAAGCCATTAAGCATTTATCCTCGAGAACGATGCGGAAATGCTCAATTTCGGATGCCATGACCCGAGCGCGTTCAGCCTTTTTGTTGCTCTGCTCGAGCAAGGCTTCGCCACTTAAAACCACAGCATTGCGAGCGCGATTCATGCCCAAAAGCAGTTCGCGTTTAATGTCTTTGAGTTCGGTCTCGAGGTGAGTCATAAAGAGGCTATGAGCTTTGGGCTAAAACCCTCATAGCCCAAAGCTATTTTCAACCGAATTTCCCACTGATGTAGGCTTCGGTGCGTTGGTCTTTTGGGGTGGTGAACATTTGGGCGGTTGGGCTGTGTTCAATCATATCGCCAAGTAAAAAGAAACTGGTGGTATCCGAGACTCGAGAAGCCTGCTGCATGTTGTGGGTGACAATCACAATCGTGACTTGTTCTTTAAGGGTTTCCATCAGGTCTTCGATACGGGCGGTACTTTGTGGGTCTAAGGCGCTGGTCGGTTCGTCCATCAAGAGGATTTCTGGGTCTACGGCTAAAGCCCTAGCAATGCAGAGGCGTTGTTGTTGCCCACCGGACAAACTTGCACCGGGGGCTTTAAGGCGATCTTTAACTTCGTCCCACAGGGCTGCGCCACGCAGGGATTTCTCGACTACGCTATCGAGTTTAGTTTTGTTTTTTTCGCCAGCCAGTTTTAAGCCAGCCACCACATTGTCGTAAATGCTCATGGTTGGGAATGGATTGGGCTTTTGAAACACCATACCAATGCGACGGCGCACATCCACGGGGTCTATGCCCTCGCCGTACAGATTTGCGCCATCAAGCATGATTTGCCCTGTGACTCGAGCGCCAGCCGTTAAATCGTGCATTCGGTTAATGGCACGTAGAAAGGTGGTCTTGCCGCAACCTGAAGGTCCGATTAAGGCATTGACGGTGTTTGGTTGGAAGCTAAGATTGACCTTTTTAACGGCTTCTTTATCGCCATAAAAAATACTGACATCTTGGGCAATGAGGCGCGGTTCTTTGTCGCTGACTGGACCACTGGCTTTAATGTGTTGAGGCTTTAAGTTTTGCATGGTCTTAATTCCTTTCTCGGATGACATAACGAGCAATTAAGCTCGAGATGAAAATGAGTAATACCAAAACGAATGACGCTGCCCAAGCCTGACGAATCAAATGCTCAAACGGCGAGAAAGCGTATTTATAGACTGCCAAAGGCAAGGCTGCCATTGCTTTGGTTGGGTCAAGGCTAAAAAAGTTATTACCCAAAGCAGTTAAAAGTAATGGGGCAGCTTCGCCACCAACTCGAGAAATCGCTAAAATGATACCCGTGACAATACCGGCTCGAGCCGCAGGCAACACAATTTGCATCGTCACAAGCCAGCGCGGTAAACCCAAGGCTAAACCAGCTTCACGAATCGAGACTGGCACAAGTTTTAAGACTTCTTCGGTGGAACGCACAATAATTGGAATCATGATAAAACCAAGCGCAATCCCACCAGCCACAGCGCTATATTCTATTATTCTCGAGTTGATTAAAGCCTGAAAAACCACCAAGCCAACAACAATGGCTGGAATACCAGTCAAAACATCGGCAAACAAACGAACCAATGGCACAAGTTTATGCTCCGAGAACTCGGCTAAGAAAATTCCAGCCCCAACCCCTACCAGTAAGCCAATCACTAAACCAATCGCAATCATCATGATTGAACCGACAATCGCGTGGGCTACACCACCGCCACCACTGGTATCTATCACTGACTTTGGCGACTCAATAAACAAACCAAGATTGATGTTGCCAATTCCTTGACTCAGAATTTCGTAAGTAATTGCAAAAAGTGGCAACAAAACAATCACCGTCAGAATACCGATGATGACGGTTGCACTAAGATTTTCTAGCCGACGTTTTGGGCTGAGGGTACGAGTCAAGCCTTTACTTTGGGTTGTTGGGAGGCTCGAAGTCATAAACGGATTCCTTGAGGGGTCAAACGCAGAATGATAATCCGTGCCACATAGTTAATAATCATCGTGAACACAAACAACACAAACCCAATCGCAATTAAAGCCGGCACCATTGCTCCGAGTGCTTCGTTAAAATTTGAGGCAATCACGCTGGACATGGTGGCAGTTGGCGCAAACAGATTTGGCGCAATGCGGTTGGCGTTGCCGATGACCATTGTTACAGCCAGTGTCTCGCCAACGGCTCGCCCTAAGCCTAAAATCACACCACCCAGAATTCCAGCCCGAGCGTATGGAAAAATGCCGTAACGGATGACTTCCCACTTGGTTGCACCAAGCGCATACGCGGCTTCGCGTTGGTCATTAGGCACAAGTCGAATCACATCTCGAGAAATCGCTGAAATAAAAGGAATCACCATGATTGCCAGTAAAACCATTGCCGAGAACAAGCCAATGCCAGTCGGAGCCCAACCCAAACTTGGAAAAGTGAGAACGAACCAAGTTTGAAATGAGCGCATAATTGGGAGCATCACAAATAAGCCCCAAAGCCCGTAAACCACGCTAGGGATAGCGGCTAAAAGTTCGACTAGATTAGCCACGGGTTGGGCTAACCATTTTGGGGCATATTCGACCACAAACAGCGCTGAAGCAATTGCTAGAGGTGTAGCGATAACCAATGCCCCCAAAGCGGTCACAAATGTACCAACAATAAAGGGAAACGCCTGATACTCTTCTGAAACAGGGTCCCAATTCGTACCAAAAAAGAAACCCAGTCCTTCTTTAGCAAAGGCTGGAATCCCACCTAATAACAATACGGCTGCATAAAGACCTGCAATCAGCAGCACCATACTGGCTAACCCTAAAATGACGGCTTGAAAAGTTTGGTCTGAACGGCTCGAGAGGCTTCTCGAGCGTGGTTTTGTAATACTGGGTGTCATGAATACGCCCTCCTGCTGTGAAGTCTGGGCTTTTTGTGTCAGGGAATTGTCAAGAGAAAAGTCTATTTACCATAAAAAAACCTCCCCCGAAGTGTTGGGGGAGGTCTGACAATATGGTTTAGAGCTTTTCGCCACCGTAGTTAATACCGTTGACAATGCGCTTGGCTTTGACCAATGCCGAACCGTCAATCTGACCGTAACCAAGTTTGTTATGGATTTTTTGACCATCGGTCAATGCCCACTCGAGCATCTTCACAAGCGCTTGAGCTTGGGCTTTGCTGCGGTTTCCGTATTTTTGGTCTTCGTAAGCCAGTAACCAAGTAAAGCCAGTCACAGGGTAGCCAATGTCGCTGTTGGTGATTGAAACACGGGTATCATCTGGAAGAACCTTGGAGTCACTGGCAATCTCGAGTTCTTTCAAGTTGCCAGCATCTACAAACTTACCTGTGCCGTTACGAACAAAACCGTACTCGAGTTTATTGCTGGTGGCGTAGAGTAATTCTACATATCCGATACCACCGGGGGTTTGTTTGACCAAACCAGCCACGCCAGCGTTTTGTGGTCCGCCAACCCCAACGGGCCATTTAACGCTAGTCACAGCACCTTCTGAAACGGTTTCACGCCATTCTTTAGAAACTTTTGCCAAGTAATCTACCCAAATGCTGGTTGTACCCGAACCATCCGAGCGGTAAACCACAGTGATTGGCAAGTTAGGCAGCTTGGTCGTCTTGTTTAAGTCTTGGATGGCTTTTGTGTTCCAGGTCTTAATTTTACCAAGGTAAATGTCTGCCAACACTGCACCAGTGAACTTTAAGTTTGTGGTTACTCCAGGAATGTTGTAAGTCGGAACAACTGCACCTAGAGCCATTGGGATGTGAACGATTTTATCTGGTGCGGTTTTAAGTTGTGCGTCGGTCAAAGGAGCATCTGAACCACCAAAGTCTACGGTGCGTCCAATGATGGCACGTTGACCGCCACCCGAACCGATGGATTGATAATTGACGGCTACACCGCTTTGATTCTTATAAACATTGAACATTTCCGAGTACAACAAAAATGGGAAACTTGCTCCCGAACCTGTTAATGAACCTTGCGCTAATGCCGCGACTCCTGCGGCTGCCATCATACCTACTAAAACTAATTTCTTCATAAATTCCTCCAAGATGAACGGCTCGAGAATGCTCGAGGTTTTCCTAGAAGCATCTTGCGTAATGATTGTCATGAAATCGTCAGGGCAGTATTTAACAAACCTTGAACCAATCCACATAGCCTCTACTTTTTAGGATTCAAGAAAATGCGAAGCCAATAATTGGTTAATCATGGTTGCCTGCTCGAGATTAACCATATGCCCAGCCCCCGCGATGACTTCAAGTCTCGAGCCAGCTATCCCTTTGTGCAAATACCGTGCCACATTCTGAAAATAAACCACATCTCGTTGACCGACGACAATCATGGTTTTGGCAGTTATTTGGTCTAAGCGGCTCGAGACATCTTCTATTGCCACTGATGGGCTGATGTTCTGCGCCCAGTGCCAGCCCGAATAATCCCTCACCCAAGCCTCGAGTTGGGCTTTTAAGACAGGATTTTCCCTTGCCGATGCAAAAAGCGGTAAGCCTAACCACATTTGTTTGGCTGCCCCCAGTCCGTGTTGCTCGAATGCCAATTGCACCGATTGACCAGCTTTAGTTTGGGCTTCATCGGCTGTAAAACCTTTCAGGCTCGAGTCGAGCAAAGTCAGACTGGCTATTTTTTCTGGGTATCGTACTGCCATTTCAAGTGCAACATTGCCACCTAAACTTAATCCGACCAGGTGGGCTTTTTTGTAAGGCTCGAGTAGTGTGTACATATCTTCGGCAAAAGAAGGCGTTTGGCTTGGTGCTTGAGAATTGCCGTAACCGCGCAGTGTTGGGGCAATCATAGGATAATCTTTGAATGCCTCGAGTTGCGGCTGCCACATGCGTTGGTCGAGGGTATGACCGTGAATAAAAAGAATTGGTGTTTTGGACATGGGTCAGTTTAACACCAGACTTGACAAACCTAGCCTCGCTATAGCAGAATTGCTGCATACCTATGCAATAAATTTCTCCTAAGCCTTAGCGCTTGGTCTGGACGTGTTTTATGGCAAAAAAAGAAGCTGAAAGAACCCTTGGCTCATACCGCATCGAAAATAGTGAAGTCGAAGCACGGATTGTGCGTTTTGATAAACTGGTTAAAAACGGTATTCCCTTAATGTTTATTGACTCGAGTCTACCTAGGCATCAACGTATGAATTACGCGGTGATTGGCGATACGGCTTCGGAAAACTCAGATTTTGAAGCCGCGATTACCGCCCCGCACAAATTCCAGATTGGAATGCTTTGCTGCCCACCCAATTCTGGACCCGCTTACCACAGCCACGATTACTGCGAAATGTTTTTTGTGATGTCGGGGCGCTGGCGTTTTTATTGGGGCAACGACCCCGAAGGCGACCCCGAGGGCGAAGCGATTCTCGAGCCGTGGGACAGCATTTCTTTACCGATGCACCTCTGGCGTGGTTTTGAGAACATCTCCGATACCCCCGCATGGTGTTTTGCAGTCCTAGACCCGCACGACCAATTCCGTAGCAAAGACCCGTACTGGTCTGAACGGATTGTGCAAGAAGCCGCCAAACTGGGTTTCAAAGCCGATGTGACTGGGCGAATGGTCAAGCCCGAAGATTACGCCGAGCGCAAAGCCAAATTGGGCGCAAAACTCGAGAAAGTCGTGAAAAAAAGCCTCAAGGCACGTCCTAAAGCCAAAACCTTGAAAGCTCGAGTCAGCAAAAAGAAGTAAGATTTTTTATGCTCGAGAATCCTATAAAACGCCAATTTGCCCAAGACCAAGCCGTCAGTGTTGGCTGGCTGCATTTTGGACATCCCTTTGTGGCAGAATTGATGGCAGCACAGGGTTTTGAGGCGTTGGTGGTAGATTACCAACACGCGCCATATGGCATGGACACAGCGCTTTCTCTAGTTGGGGCGGTATCAAAAAGTGCGGCTGTGCCGCTTGTGCGCTCCTCATGGAATGACCCCGCCGAAATCATGAAGTTTTTAGATGCTGGGGCGCTTGGGATTATTTGCCCATTGGTCAATACCGCACTCGAGGCGCAGGATTTTGTGGCAGCTTGTCGTTATCCGCCGCGTGGGATTCGCAGTTATGGTCCGACTCGAGCGGCTTTGATTCATGGCAGCAGTTACGGGCAGAGCGCCGATGATGTGGTGCTGACGTTTGCGATGATTGAAACCAAAACGGGACTGGAAAACCTTGATTCAATCCTCGAGACCCCAGAACTGGATGGGATTTTTGTTGGACCTTCAGACCTCAATCAGTCGCTTGGCAATGGCGCTAAACTCGATAGTCTCGAGCCAGAATTTTTAGCCATTCTCGAACAAATTTCCCTAAAAACCAGAGCCGCAGGCAAACAAGTCGGGATTTTTTGTGGCAGCCCAGAGTACGCTGTGCGAATGCAAGAAAAAGGTTATCGTTTCTTGGTGCTGTCTTCCGACTCGAGGTTGCTGGCATCAGCTGCCAAAGACGCGTTAGAGACGTTCAAGACTGGCTCGAGTCAAAAAACAGGGGGTTATTAATGGCTCGAGTCACCAGTGTCGATTTAGCCCAAGAACTTGGGATTAGCCAAAGTACCGTCTCGAGGGCGCTGTCTAACGATATTCGGATTGCCACCAAAACCCGTGAAAAAGTCCAGCATTTGGCACTCAAAATGGGCTACACACCCAACGCCATGGCGCGGAGTTTAAGCACCCAACAAAGCAAATTAATTGGCATCGTGATGTCGGAAATGACCAGTCCGTTTTATCCGTTTGTGCTAGAAAAACTAACCTCTAAACTTCATGCGCTTGGCTGGCGAGTGCTGCTTTTTAGCACCGATGCACAACACGAAGTAGACGACCTGCTGCCGCTTGTCCTCGAGTACCAGTGCGACGGGCTACTGATTGCCTCGGCAAGTTTATCTAGCCATATGGCAGAAACCCTGAGCCGTCATGGTACGCCTGTGGTGCTATTTAACCGATATGCCGCCGATGCTTCCTCGAGTGCGGTCTGTTGCGATAACCGTGGCGGTGGGCGTTTGGTGGCAGATTACCTACTGGGGCGCTCGCACAGCCGCTATGCCTATATTGCGGGGCGCGAGAACACCAGTACCAACCGTGACCGCGAAAGTAGTTACACCACGCGGCTCGAGCAGGCGGGTTTTATGGTGCAGCGCGAAGCCGGAAACTTTACTTATGAGGCTGGTTTTGCCGCCATGCAGCGCTTATTGGCGCATTCGGATTCACCCGATGCGATTTTTTGTGCCAACGATATTACCGCAATAGGGGCAATAGATGCGGCTCGAGAAGTCGGGGTCAAAGTCGGTACCCAAGTGAGCATTGTTGGTTTTGACGACATCCCAATGGCAGCGTGGGGGGCATATAACCTAACCACGATTCGTCAACCTGTCGAAGCGATGATTGACTCGAGTTTACAGATGTTGCTCGAGGCAGTCGAAAATACCCCGCTTGGCAGCAATTTGCGATTTATTCCTGGTGTTTTAGTCGAACGCGGCAGTGTTAAACAAATCAATACAAAGGCAAAGGCGAAATCATGACCAAACCATCCGAACAAGAATTGCTCGAGCGTGCCGAAATCATGGTTAATGGGCGTGACATCTCGAGTTTTAGCAGTTTAGAACGCCCCCTCGAGCGCCGCCAGGCTATGTCGGGCTTTGATGCCGATTATCCAGACTTTGTGGATTATATAATTCGTTGTACTCATAAAATTTGGGAAGAAAAAGCGATTGGTTTAATCTACACCCATTACACCCATAACTGCCCAATTTATATGACCGATGCAACCATTTATGGGCGCGAAGCGGTGGTTGAAGGGACACTCAAAACCCTTGCGGCATTCCCAGATGCGCGGCTTCACGGCGACGAAGTAATTTGGAGCGGTAACGACCAAGACGGCTTTCACTCGAGCCACCGCATCACTTGGACGGCTCGCAACACAGGTTACAGCCAGTACGGAGCGCCAACCAACAAACGTATTTTGCGGCGCGGTATTGCCCATTGTTTTGTCAAAGAAAACCGCATCACCGAAGAATGGTTGGTACGCGACGAATTGGCATTGGTGCGCCAACTTGGATTTAACGAAATTGACCTCGCTAAACGCATGGCAAAAGCCGATGCTATCCGCAATGCCACCAGTCCAGTGCAAATTGGTATCCCCGAAATAGACCGTCTCGAGGGGCAGCTTCCGCCTAAATTACCTGTTCGCTCGAGCGATGGTTTTGACGTGACCGACTTTGTGCATTGCTTATTCCAAGAAATCTGGAATTGGCGCTTGTTAAATCGGGTCAAAGATTACTACACCCAAAGCCCAACCGCTTTTGTTTCGACGGCTCGTAAACTCGAGGGCATCAGTGCCTACCAACATTTTGTTCTCAGTCTGCTGGCAGCGTTCCCCGATGCTGGTGTGAGCGTAGACCACATTTGTTCTATTGGTTCTGGCTTGAACTTAAAAATTGCGGTGCGTTGGACTTTTCAAGGTACGCACCTTGGCACTGGTTGGTACGGCGACCCAAGCGGGCAACGTATTAAATTACTTTGCATTAGCCATCTTGAACTCGAGAACGGGCGGATTGCAAGGGAATACACGGTTTTTGACGAATTTGCTTTACTGAAGCAGATTTATGCCCCAATCGCAGGGGAAATATGAATAAAATTGCGGCTATAACTGGGGCATCAAAGGGCATCGGCAGGGCATGTGCTTTAGCCTTGGCTGCTGATGGTTTTGATATTGCCCTGATTGGACGCACCCTCGAGTCGTTAGAAGTTGTGGCTGCCGAAATACAAGCCTTGAAGCGCAATACATTTATTTTGCAAGCCGATGCTAGTCATCTCGAGCAATTAAAACCTGCTCTACACAGCCTGCCGCGTTTGGATGTGCTGGTCAATAATGTTGGCACGAATATCCCAGAGCCGTTTCTCGAGGTCACAGAAGCGCACTTTGACCAAATTTTTAACCTCAATGTCCGCAGTGCTTTTTTTGTCACGCAAATCGCGGTGCAAAAAATCCTCGAACATGGCGAGGGCGGCGCAATCATCAATATAACTTCGCAGATGGGTCATGTTGGTGCGCCAAATCGCACCGTCTACTGTGCCAGCAAACACGCCCTCGAGGGTTTAACCAAAGCCCTAGCAGTCGAACTTGCATCACAAAAAATTCGGGTCGTCAGTGTTGCGCCGACCTTTATCGAAACCGATTTAACCCGTCCGATGCTTGATAATCCAGACTTTCAGAACACGGTTATCTCGAGCATTCCACTTGGTCATTTGGGAACACCCGAAGATGTGGCGCACGCTGTAGCTTTTTTAGCATCCCACAAAGCCAGTTTAATTACTGGCACAAGCCTACTCGTAGATGGTGGTTGGACTGCCCGTTAAAGGAACTCATGGAATATATTAAAAAACCACCACCCACACCCAAAGCCGTTGCCCAAGAAATTAAGGATACGGTCTCGGAAATTATCTCAGCCGTCGAAACCGAGGGCTTGGCAGCCGTGCGCCGTTACTCCGAACGTTTTGATAAATGGTCACCACCCAGTTTTCGGGTTTCTCAAGAAGATATAAAAAATGCTCTCGAACAGACTCCAACCGACTGGCAGCATCACATCGGTTGGTTGCAAGCCGAAGTCAAACGCTTTGCCCAATTGCAAAAAGCCACCCTGACCGAATTTGAAGTCGAGACCCACCCCGGAATTCATTTAGGGCAAAAACAAATCCCTGTCTCGAGTGTCGGTAGTTATAGTCCCGGTGGGCGGTATCCTTTAATTGCCTCGAGTGCCATGACCGTGGTTGTGCCTAAAGTAGCGGGGGTCAAACGGGTTGTGGCAAGTGCGCCGCCTAAAGATGCAAAAGGGATTTATGCGGCGCAGCTTTTTACAATGCACACTTCTGGCGCAGATGAAATTTATAGCATTGGTGGGGTTCAGGCGATGGCTGCTATGGCTTTTGGTGTGCCAGAACTCGAGCTTGCGCCAGTGGACATGATTGTTGGCGCGGGCAATGCCTATGTTGCCGAAGCCAAACGACAATTGTTTGGGGTTTGCGGCATTGATTTATTGGCAGGTCCAACCGATATTTTAATTATTGCTGATGAAAGCGCCGATCCACAGACGGTTGCCATAGATTTACTGGGGCAAGCTGAACACGGCTTAAACAGCCCAGCTACACTGATTACGACTTCTCGAGGCTTGGCGCTCGAGGTCGAAGAATTGGTCTTAAAAATTCTAAAAGATTATCCAACCAAAGATGTCGCCCAAGTTGCTTGGCGTGACTGTGGCAGTATTATTATCTGCGAATCAGATGATGAGATGGTACAAGTATCCGACCAATTTGCCCCAGAGCATCTCGAGGTACAGACCCAAGACCCAGATTGGTTTTTGGCACGTTTGCAAAACTATGGTTCGGTCTTTTTGGGTCACGAAGCCACAGTTGCTTATTCGGACAAAGCCATCGGCACAAATCATGTCCTACCAACGGGTGGCGCAGCCCGCTATACCGGCGGCTTGTGGGTCGGTAAATTCACCAAAACGGTTACCTATCAGCGTTGTACCCCCGAAGGTAGCCGTATGGTCGCACCTCATGCGGCAGCCGTGGCTCGAGCCGAATTAATGTTTGGTCACGCGCTTTCTTGTGATATTCGGCTTTCAAAACAAGGGTTGTTGCCTAAACATTAAAGTTACCCTCTTCCAAATTGCATACGCTTGCATTAGAATGCTGGTTCATCATCAAGTCACACTCGAGTCAGAAGGCTCTACAAAAGGTTATAACCCTCGTAACAGAGGTTGGAGGAATGTATGAAAAAACGTTTGGTCGGTCTAAGTCTCGCAGTTGGTACACTGGCAATCACCGCCGCCCTGAGCATGGGTTCGGCACAACAAACGGCGGCTACTTGTAACATCAAAGCCCCGAGTAGCCCCACCACGATTAACGTCTTTGGGTTTCGTTTTCCAATGATGGAGTATTACTTTAATGCTGCTGAGGCTTGTAGCAAAGAGAACCTGACGGTTAAATCCAGTTTCTTGCAACCCGCTCAGTACGAAACCCAAGTCAACACTGCTCTTGCTACAGGTGGCTCACCGTACCAGATTCTGCACGTCAATCCGCGCTTGGTAGCCGACTGGGGTTCTAAAGGCTGGTTGTTGCCTTTGAATTCCTTAATCGCCAAGTATAAGCGCACCTATAACTTAGACGACATCAGCACTAAATTGATTGCCAATACCACGCTTGGAGTACGCCAATTTGCTATTCCAGTCAATTTCAACACCCAAGTGCAGTTTTTCCGCAAAGATGTTTTTGCCGAACTTGACCTCAAGCCTGCCAAGACTTTAGATGAACTCAGTGCTGGACTCGAGACCCTCAAAAAAGCTGGTAAAACCAAGTACCCAATGGCGTTAGCCCTGGTCGGTACTGGTTTGGGTGCAGAATTCCACAGCAATTATGCTGCGCTCGGCGGCGTGTGGTTTGATAAGAACAAAAAACCAGTCTTTAACAACGCCAACGGCTTGAAAGCCGCACAAGCTATTCGTGATTGGCTTGAGTTTATGCCACCCGCCGTGCTGAACTACAACAACGACGATGTAATGGTTGCTTTGCAGCAAGGTGATGTTGCCCTTTCAAAAATCTGGATTACCAGGGCTTCGGCAATGGAAGATGAGAAAGTCAGCCGTGTTGTTGGTAAGATTGATTACGCTCCAGCCTTCAAAATGGTGGCTGGTGGACTGGGTGCAAACACCGCTGAGGGTGACGCGCTGGCTATTGCCGCCTCGAGCAAAGTTGATTCTGATTTGGCGTTTCGTATCATCATGGAAATGATTGGCAAAACCAATCAACTCAACGCCGCCAATTTTGGGATGGTCAGCCGCGATAGCATCGCTACCAACCCAACATTGGTCGCCAAAAACCGCGCTTGGGTGGCTGCCGCCAGCAACGCCCGTCAGGCTGTACCATTGCGCGCCCCAGTGCCATACCAGAGTATTGCCAACACCATCCTCAGCAACGAATTGCGTCTGGCTTTGGTCAATAAAACCGACCTCAAAGCGGCGCTTGATTTGGCTGCCAAAAAGATCGAAGACGAAATGCGGGTTCAAGGCTTTATCAAGTAATGAAAATACGGGGCAGATAATTAAAAAGTCTGCCCCAAAATACGCTCTCGAGAACCATATTTTGTAAAAGAAGGTGATACCTTGTGAAACCTCGAGAATTCTGGGCATTTGTTTCGCCTAGTGTGGTGGTCATGACTGTTTTAATGGTCTTTCCGCTTTTTACGACCATCTACCTGAGTTTTTTTAATTTTAATTTTGGTGTTGCCCCTAAATTTATTGGATTTCTTAATTACACCCGAATTCTTGAGGACAGCCGCTTTTGGTCTGCCATGCAGTTTACGCTTTTTTATATGGCGGTCAGTATCCCGATTCAGATTATGCTGGGCTTTGGCTTGGCGCTTATTTTGAACGAAATTACCGCCCTCAAACGCTTTTTTATAAGTCTGTACCTTGTGCCGTACATTGTCACACCGGTGGTTGGAACACTGGCAGTTAGTTGGCTTTTTAAGGACAGGGGTTTTATCACGTGGTTACTCTCGAACATCGGGGTCAATATCCAGTGGTACGCCGATGCCACCGCCGCTCGAGGCTTACTGATTGGTTACGGCATTTGGGGCGCTGTGCCATTTATTATGCTGATGCTTTACGCTGGGTTGCAAGCCATGCCCGCCGACCCAATAGAAGCGGCAATTATGGACGGCGCAACGTGGTGGCAACGGGTGCGTTTTGTAATGATTCCGTACTTGCGCCCGATTTTTATTTTTATCGGTATGGTCAATATCATGGATGCTTATAGGCTTTTTGATAGCGTGGCGGTCATGACCCAAGGCGGACCTGGTAATGCCACGGCGACAATCATGTATTACACCTACAGTGTAGCTTTTCAAGAACAATTGCTTGGACGTGCCAGTGCTTCGATTGTCTTAGCAGTTATCGTGATTATTACCCTGCTGTACCCGTTCTTACGTCAAACCTACTTTGACATTGTGGGGAGAAAATGAAATCGCATAGCCGCACCTCGAGTCGAGCGCTTTTTTTGGCGATAGCCTATTCGGTCTTAGCCGTCTGGACGTTACTGGCAATTTTCCCATTCTTCTGGACTTTTTTAATCAGCATCAAAGAAGTCGTGGATGCCTTTGCGCTACCGCCCGTCTGGGTTTTTAAGCCAACGTTGGTGGCCTACCAAACGCTTTGGATTGAAGAAGGTTTTAGCAAGTATTTAATCAACAGCGCCATTGTTACCCTTGGCACAGTCACTATCTCGATTACGGTTGGTTGCTTTGCTGGCTACGGACTGGCGCGTTACAACCGTGCGGCTGGGTTCTGGATTTTATTTGCCGCGTTTGTTTTTCGAGCGTTGCCACGCCTAACTTTTCTACTGCCGTTTTATTACTTGGCGCGTTTAACGGGTCTGCACGATACGCAACTGCTCTTGATTCTGGTGCTGGTGGCGATTAACCAACCATTCACCATCTGGATGTTGCGTAGTTTCTTTCAAGAAATCCCCGATTCGCTCGAGGAAAGCGCCATGGTAGACGGATGCAGCCGCTTTCAGGCTTTTTGGTATGTGATTGTGCCGATTATGGGACCCGGTATTGTGACCGCTAGTATTTTTAGTATGTTGCTGGCTTATAACGAATTTCTGATTCCCCTAATCCTGACCGCCACCAACGCCGTGACCATGCCCGTGGCGATTTCGCAATTTGGCGCAGAGGATTTGCGTTATTGGAGCATCTCGGCGGCTGGGGCTATTAGCATTGCTATTCCGATGGTGATTATTGTGTTGTACTTACAAAAATTCTTGATTAAGGGCTTAACGGCTGGTGCGGTTAAGGGTTAGGTGGTCTTACATGATTGTGCATAAGCAGCGCCTCTGGGCATGGTTACATTCTTTGACAGTTGGTTCACTCGAGCAAATGCTGACCCCCGAAGTTGAGTTTTGTGTTTCACATCCAATCAATACCCTTGTGGGCATCAAAGCCGTGCAGACCTCGTGGCTCGAGCCACTGCAAAAAAGTTTGCCAGATTTAGAGCGGCGCGATGATATTTTTCTGGTTGGCGAAAATCCAAAAGGCGATTTACTGGTGGCAGCACATGGACATTATGTTGGTACGTTTAGCCAAGACCTGTTTGGTATTCCAGCCAATCAAGGGGCGGTGCGGTTGCGTTACGGAGAATTTTATAAACTCGAGGCTGGGAAGGTAAGCAAAGCCTATATTTTATTAGATTTTTTAGACCTGATGCGCCAAGTCGGGGTTTCGCCTCTGCAAGGGGCTGGGGCAGAGGGGCTGGTGTTAGCGCCACGCACCCACGATGGTGTGCGCTTTGAAATGACTGACCCAGCAATCGGTCAGCAAAGCCGTGATTTGGTGATTGCCATGGCAAATGGCTTAGGGCAGTACGACCAAAAAACATTGGCTTCAATGGGCATGAACCGTTTCTGGTCGCCAGAGATGATGTGGTACGGACCCAGTGGTATCGGCACAGGCAGAGGTCTGGCTGGTTTTGAGCAGTACCACCAAGCTCATTTTTTGCAAGCCTTCCCAGACCGAAGCGGCAATTTCTCGAGTGTCAAACGCATTGGACTAATTGCCGAGGGGCATTATGTGGCTTCGGGTGGCTATCCAAGTTTAGGTGCAACCCACCTTGAAACGTACCTCGGAACGCCAGCCACAGGTAAGGAAATCAGTATGCGGGTTATGGATTTTTGGCGCTGCGAGCAAAATTTACTAGCCGAAAACTGGGTGATTATTGATTTACCCAATCTATTCTTGCAGTTTGGCGTGGATTTATTTGCTCACTTAGGAGACCACAAATGAGTGACGAAATCAATTTTGACTTTGCCAATCATCCTGATATTTCTGATTTTTCATTAGCAACTGGCGCAGAACGACACCAAGCGCTCGAGGGTTTCGAGGCGCATTACGTTGATATTGTGGATTACATCGTGCGCTGCACCCACCGCATCTGGGAAGAACGGGCTGTCGGTTTAATCTACACGCATTATGCCAGCAACGTCACAATGCACAGCACGCTCGGTCTGACTTATGGCGCGGAGGCGGTGGTGCGCGGAACTTTGAAGCGGCTGGCAGCGTTTAGCGATTACCGCTCGTTCGCCGACGACGTAATCTGGCGTGCCGACGGTCAGGGCGGCTTTTACACTTCGCACCGAATTTTTACAGTCGGCGTGAATACGGGTCATACCGATTTTGGAGCGCCGACCAACCGCCGCATTGGACGGTGGGTGGTCGCCGACTGCGCCATATGCGAGAACCGCATCTATGAAGAATGGATTGCCTCGGACATGGGTGCAGAACTGCGCCAACTCGGGTACGATCCATTGGCTCTGGCTCGGAGTTCCGCACCGCTCCCCGCGCTGCCCGCCAGCGAGAGTGGTCAAAAGCTCGGGCAGTTTGCGCCAACATTTCTGGATATACCCAGTTTTGATGACCCCGAAGGCTTTGTGCGGGCGTTGCTGCACAATATTTTTAACGCACGGATGATTAATTTGGTGCGCGAACACTTTGCTGTCGGTATGGTTGCTTGGGTTCCAGGCGGGCGGGCGCTGTACGGACACGGCGATTACGGGAACTATGTGCTTGGCTTACTGGCGCAGTTTCCTGACCTGAGCCTAACCATTGACCATGTTGCGGTACTCGGTAATACATCACGCGGCTGGCGCGTGGCGACACGCTGGACGCTGCGAGGCACACACGAAGGTTCTGGCGCGTATGGTCCCATCAGTGGTCGTCCGATACGCCTGCTTGGGATGACACACACATGGTTGCAAGGCGGTAAGGTCGTGCGTGAGTGGACGGTCTTTGACGAGTACGCCCTGCTGCGTCAGTTGCACGCCCCAAGTGCCGAGGCAAGCTCGTAAACATGGCTAAATCTCGCCATCCAAGTACCATCTTGGCGCATGACTCGAGTTATTCGTTTGGGGCGGTTGTACCACCAATTTACCAGACTTCGTTGTTTACCTTTGAATCCTTCGACCAGATGGAGTCAGCTTTTGTAGACCCCGACAGTCATCATTTTTATTCTCGAGGCAACAACCCCAGTGTCGAGGTTTTCGAGCAAAAAATCGCCGAACTCGAGGGTGGTGAACAAGCTAGAGCCTTCTCGAGCGGCATGGCAGCCATCAGCACCGCGATTCTGGCGCAGGTTAAGACAGGCTCAAAAGTGGTTTGTGTTGAAAATTGTTACCCTGACACGTTTAAGTTCCTGACTCAACTCGCGCCGCGTTACGGCATAAAAGTTGAATTTGTGGACGGACGCGACTTAGCGGTAATAGAAAAAGCCTTGCCAAACGCTAGTTTACTCTACCTCGAGAGTCCAAGTAGTTTGCTTTTTCATTTGCAGGATTTAAGCGCAGTGGCAGCGCTCGCCAAACAATACGGTATTTTTACGATCATAGACAATTCTTGGGCAACCCCGATTTTCCAGCGTCCGCTCGAGCTTGGCATAGACATGGTGCTGCATAGTGCTTCTAAGTACATTGGGGGGCATTCGGATACCGTGGCAGGGGTGCTGGTCGGGCGCAGTAGCGATATTAAACGCATCAATTCGCTCGAGTACACCGTTCTGGGCGGAAAGCTCTCCCCGTTCGAGGCTTGGTTGTTGCTGCGTGGCTTACGAACCCTGCCTTTGCGAATGGCAGCCCATCAGCGCAGTGCCTTGGAAATTGCTTCTCGTTTAGAAACCCATAAAAGTGTGACTCGAGTCAATCACCCTGGTTTAGCCAGTTTTGCCCAGAACCAACTTGCTTCGCGGTTAGGTGGCACGAGTGGCTTATTTAGTTTTGAAATTGATGCCGATATTGACGGTATTAAGCGTTTTGTTAATCGGCTCGAGTATTTTAAGCTTGGGGTCAGTTGGGGCGGACATGAAAGTCTGGTTTTTCCTGCGGTGCTGGGTTTTCAGAGGCGTGATACGCTCAATCCATTTGTGCGCTTTGATATTCCCAAAAATCTGATTCGGTTAAACATCGGACTTGAGCATACCGAAGACCTATGGGCAGACCTTGAAGCTGGTTTTGCTGCACTCGAGGAACGATGAACCAAGATATTCACGACCTGATTACTTCTCGAGCAGGCGAATCACTCGAGGCAGTACGCGATTGGATTCGCATTCCCAGCTTTTCGGATACGGGCATGGGAATGCTTGAAGGCGCAGAATACGCCAAGAATCTGTTGCAACGCATCGCCCCAGATGCGGCGGTTTACCCAACGGCTGGGCATCCAATGGTGATGGGGACAGTCCGCTCGAGTTTAGAAAATGCGCCGTGGCTCTTGGTCTACGGCTTGTACGACATCACCCCGACATGGGAAGAAGAATGGTCTGTGCCGCCGCTCGAGGCGCGAATTGTCGAAGCTGCCGACCTTGGGTTACTGCCACACCTCGGACAGATTGTGGTTGGGCGTGGCGCAAATAACCATAAAGGTCCTGTGCTGGCTAGTATGCTTGGCGTTGCCGCAATCCTCGAGAGCGGCACTGAAATGCCAGTCAACTTAATTTACTTAATCGAAGGCGAAGAAGAAATTGGCAGCCCCAGCATGGCGGCTTTTGTCGAACAGCACCGTGAATTGCTCGAGAAGGCACAAGGTGCATGGCTGCCGTGTATGCAGCAGAATAGTGCTGGCACAATGACCCTACGCCGTGCCTTTAAGGGAACACTCTTTGCAACCCTCGAGTGCAACGGTGGCGAGTGGGGCGGCACAGCCGACTCGCGCCATGTCTGGGCGGGAAACAGTGCTTGGATAGATGCACCCTTAATGCGCCTGATTAAGGCTTTAGGAACGCTTTTCACCGACGAGCAGCGCCTAACCGTAGATGGTCTGAGCGAACGCCTCGAGCTACCAGTACAACCAGACAGCCCTGAAGTGCGGCAACTCGAGCAATTGTTTACAGATAACCCGCAATGGGAAGCCAATATGCTGCACAACCTGAATGTTAAAAAATTCTTAGGGGGCAAGCGCCTGTCTGACCATTTGGCGCACTATATGCTGGCTGCCACCATCAACGTTCAAGGGGTGCAGGGTGGCTACCAAGATGATGTTTACTACACCAATATGCCCGGCAAGGCTCGAGCCAAAGTGGATATTCGTTTTCCGCCCGGAGTCACGCCCGAAGAAGTTGCCGATTTGGTGCAGGAACACCTGAACACACGCGGTCACAACATGGTCAAACTGCGGCAATTACGTGGCTACAGCGCCGCCGCCGCCCTACCCGAAGCCGATGACACACTGCTGCAAGCGGCTCGAGTGGTTGGGGCTGCCCATGATGTGCCAATTTCGGTTTGGGCAATCGCTAATAATTGCTGTCCTGCCAGTTTATTAACCACCCTTGGCAAACAGATTCCGTTTTCGATTGCTGGTACAGGACATGGCGACCGCGCTCATGCCCCAGATGAGTATTTTACGGTTGGTAGTGTGCAAAAACTGATGCACTGGACGGTGGATTATTTAGCAGCTTGGGCAAAGATTATACAAGACTCAACCCATGCGATGTGATGTAACTCAGCCAATACTCGAGACCGCTAAAGGCAAGACAGGCAGGATTGCCTCGAGCGCAGTTTTGGTGTCCTGAGCGGGTAAGTTAATCACCAGACTTTTATTTTTCCAACCTGCCACACCGCGCCACAGGGCGGCGCGGCGTGACTTCTGCACCCCAGCCAAACGCATTAACTCGGCAAGCCCCGGTACTTGGCGTTCGATAATCTCTAAAGTCACTTCTGGAACACGTTCCTTTGTTCCCATAAAACTCCCGCCAATGGTTAGCACCAAAGGTACAGCTTTGGTTTCAACAAGGGTTCGCATCACCCGGCGAATATTCGGATTATCGTCACTGACAATCTCTAAGGCGACTTGGTGGTACTCGGCGCTGATTAGAAGTTCGTGGACAGCCGCTAAGCCCTCGGCTTGGTTTTCGATGCACAACACAGCATAGTCAATCATTTTTTAGAGAATACCGCAAAAACCCAGACAAAAACGTGATTTAAGTGCATAATAGAGATAATGGTTTTCGAGGGAGCAAAAATAACATCAGATAGCCTGACACTCGAGACGACCACTTGTCGGCTTCGTACTTTAGACCCGCGCAGTGGTGAAGTGACCGGTTTTTTTGAACTGCACGGCGACACCCAAGTGCCGCGTGGTTTACCAAATTTGGCAGTCCAAGGTTTTATTCGGCTCGAGGTCAAATTGCTCTCGAGTGTCCTGACTTCCGAGGGCAAACGGCGTTACCGATTTATGGCAATCTGTCCAGAAGAAGCGATTGGGGCGCTTGACATGATGATGAACCCTTCAAAGAACCCAACTGTTCTCGAGGACATGATGCGCTAAAAAGCTATGGGCTTTGAGTTTTTCCATAGCTCATAGCCCATAGCCCCTGTTAAACTACTCTAATGTTGACCCTAGAAAACGCAGTTGTGCGACTCGAGCCACTGAGCCAAACCCATATCCCAGCCTTACTTGCGATTGCTCAGTCCGCCCCAGAGGTCTACCGTTTAACCACTGCGCCAAGTACCGTAGAGGGCATGACTGCTTATGTGCAGAGTGCTGTTCTGGCTCGAGAACAACGCCAAACTGTGCCGTTTGCCACTGTCAATGCCAGTACAGGTGCAGTCGTGGGTAGTACCCGCTTTGGGAATCTCGAGTATTGGGCTTGGGCAGCCCATCAACCAGATATTCCCGATGCAGCCGAAATCGGTTGGACTTGGCTTGCGCCCGATGCCCAACGCAGCGCCATCAACACCAATGCCAAATTATTGATGCTTGGGTATGCCTTTGAAGTTTGGAAAGTTCAGCGCATGACCTTAAAAACTGATGCTCGCAATGAGCGATCAAAAAACGCAATTTTACGAATTGGGGCGAGTTTTGAAGGTGTGCTTCGCAGCCATATGCCAGCCACCGATGGAGGGGTGCGTGACACAGCCATGTTCAGTATCCTCGAATCTGAATGGGCAGGGGTGAAGAGGCATTTGTTGGCTTTGGCATCTCGAGCAGACTAGACTTTTTCGTACAGTACAAGCTCGAGTGCCTCTAAAGACTTAAAGAAACGACGTATTTGATTAGCATCTTGAGACGACCTTAGCAGCGTACAATTGTTGCAACACCTCAAAGCCACTTGAGCCACTCAGCCGAGCCGTCTGAATCACACTCGAGTAAGCCTCTAACGCCTTTGCTCCACTCCAAGTCTTTGAAGCACATCTAGACCCAAGGGACTTGAATGGTTTACGCAAGAAAATCAGGGGGTGATCAACGAACATGCAGACAGTGTGAGATTTTATAACTTAGGAAACGAATACCAAGATCGTATTTTTATCGAAGGATATGGTACAGTACAAGAAGAACTAGAACTCATCATTCTCTAACTTGCGCGAGGACGTACATAAAAATACATTTTCCTCGAGTAAAAACTAAACTTAAGCTGTCATACACAACGCATAACCCCGCTTCAAAACACCCGAAAAACCCGTTCTCGCCGCGCACCCGTGCCAGACGCAAAAAAACGAGTTTTTCCTGCGTCTAAACCCGGAAATTCAAAAATTCCGAAGGTCGCCGCGCAAAGCATCTTGACAACTCTGTGAAACACGCACATAATAAAGCCAGAGCTGCAGCTCGAGTCCTCTGCGAAGAGATTGAAACGTTTGTTCTTGGGTTACTTTGTAACTTTAACCCGGCTGCAGCTCGAGTCCTCTGCGAAGAGATTGAAACAGCTTGGACTCGTTTGTTGTAACTTTCGATGTCCTTAAATCCGCTGCAGCTCGAGTCCTCTGCGAAGAGATTGAAACTCGAGGTTTGCGCCTCTGAGGTTTGCGCTTATGAGGTTGCTGCAGCTCGAGTCCTCTGCGAAGAGATTGAAACAAGCTGCGCCAAACTACCAAAACGTTCTTTGTCTTGGGCTGCAGCTCGAGTCCTCTGCGAAGAGATTGAAACCCCCCGCCAACAAAATAACGTCAAAGCCAGCGCCTAGGCTGCAGCTCGAGTCCTCTGCGAAGAGATTGAAACAAAGAAATAACTACCCACGCACCCAAATCCCCTCGCTGCAGCTCGAGTCCTCTGCGAAGAGATTGAAACGTGTGGTCTGGCTTATCCATTGTGATAATGCCAGCGCCAGCTGCAGCTCGAGTCCTCTGCGAAGAGATTGAAACCTGATTAATTTCATCCCAAACTACGATTTGCATAATTTCCGCTGCAGCTCGAGTCCTCTGCGAAGAGATTGAAACTGATGTGCTTCAACTCGAGAATCACCAGAAAGACACGCTGCAGCTCGAGTCCTCTGCGAAGAGATTGAAACGTTCACGCCAACCATAGAGCGTCTGCACACTATAGCTGCAGCTCGAGTCCTCTGCGAAGAGATTGAAACGAATCAACTCGTGCAGTACGGTGTCACGCAGATTGTCGCTGCAGCTCGAGTCCTCTGCGAAGAGATTGAAACTAGCCCTTGCGAATAGAGGTCATTGAAATGCCTCCGCTGCAGCTCGAGTCCTCTGCGAAGAGATTGAAACCGCGCATGAGCGACTTGCGGGTGGGCGACAAGGTGTGCTGCAGCTCGAGTCCTCTGCGAAGAGATTGAAACGGCGGATGGCGTGTTCCTGCAACCTGTCGTTCTCGAGTGCTGCAGCTCGAGTCCTCTGCGAAGAGATTGAAACCGGTATAAGGTGATACGTCCTCGAGAAATATACCCACGCTGCAGCTCGAGTCCTCTGCGAAGAGATTGAAACTACGTGATTTTCTGCACGTCTGTCGCTGGTGTGGGCTGCAGCTCGAGTCCTCTGCGAAGAGATTGAAACCAGCTTATTCTGCTAGATTTCTGATAGAAGATATGAACGCTTGGAATAGCAGAACGCCAAAGCTGCAGCTCGAGTCCTCTGCGAAGAGATTGAAACTTGTGCCTGACGGTGCTTGCCATGCGTTCATTGATGGTTTGCTGCAGCTCGAGTCCTCTGCGAAGAGATTGAAACGCCGAAATAGATGGCTTGCTCGAGAAATACCCAGAAGCTGCAGCTCGAGTCCTCTGCGAAGAGATTGAAACCACCAAAAGCCCACTCGAGCGGCAAGATTTTGTCGGCTGCAGCTCGAGTCCTCTGCGAAGAGATTGAAACGAGGAAGGCACAAACAATGTACTGCTCGAGAAAGTCGCTGCAGCTCGAGTCCTCTGCGAAGAGATTGAAACCTCCATGCGAGCGCTTTCTACAAAAAATACTAAGGCTGCAGCTCGAGTCCTCTGCGAAGAGATTGAAACGGGCTGGCGTTTGAATCCGACTCGAGAACCGAATCAAGCGCTGCAGCTCGAGTCCTCTGCGAAGAGATTGAAACCGCTTTCATCCATAAATAACTTGAGGTAGTATTTGCTGCAGCTCGAGTCCTCTGCGAAGAGATTGAAACTCATCATTTTTTTTCAAAAGTGCGACCAATAAATGCTGCAGCTCGAGTCCTCTGCGAAGAGATTGAAACACCCTTTGCCAGTCACGCAAGTAGCGCCTCGAGTTCTGCTGCAGCTCGAGTCCTCTGCGAAGAGATTGAAACAACCCCAATTAAACGCCCAAACGAACGGTAATTGTCAGCTGCGGCTCGAGTCCTCTGCGAAGAGATTGAAACGAGCAAAAACGATTTGTTGATTTAGGGCAACTATCGCTGCCGCTCGAGCCGACGCTTGGCGTACAACGATAATTTGAGAAAACCCCGTGGCTCGAGTTTTCCGCCAAGTAATTTACGCACCCGATGGGCAATCACATAATCTTGGTATTCTTTTTGTAATTCTGTAATTCCATTGGGCATAGCCCACGTAGTCTAATACCAAGTTGTGTTAATCAGTCGCGTATTTTGACTGATTAACCGACTAAGCGCGAACAGCCCGCAGGTGCTGTCTTGTGAGCAAGAAAAGGAGTGACAAAAGAACCAAATTAACGCATGAACAACAGTTTGACCGTCTTTTTGGTCGAACGAGAGTGATTAAGTTAATTTGGTATAAGGCGGTAGGAAAAGGCGTTTGTCCAAAACTCGAGAAGCGCCAAAGTGAATTGGCGCTTCTCCTGTCCCTAATGAATGTCTATCCCTTTTTCGCTGCGGTAACGCTGCATTGCCGCCCAATCGGTGGTAACTTCGGGCAGGTTGGTGCTGATTTCACGCCATGTAATGCTCTCGCGTCCGCTTGGGCGTTCGACCATGGTGATGCAGTTTTCGACTGGGCAGACATTGGCACACAAGGCACAACCAACACAATCGGCTTCTCGTACCACAGGCTGGGCGCGGTTGGCAGTAGCAGCTAATTTGCCGTTGTCACGAAGGTCGTAAGCGTATGGCTGGACTTGTAGCCCGTCGCTCGAGTACAAATCTATGCACTGATGGGCGGTGTCGTTACACGCCACATAACACAAATTGCAGTTGATACAAGTATTTGGGTTGATGGCTGCCACAGCCCGGTACGACAAATCAAAATCCTGAAATTGCGAAATGCGTGGCAGACTCGCGCCAATAATCTGATTGACACTCGAGTAGCCTTTTTCATCCAGCCAATTGGAAAGCCCGTCACAAAGGTCATCTATCAGGCGGTAGCCGTAGTGCATCACGGCAGTGCAAACTTGCAACGAATGCGCCCCTAAAAGCAGGAATTCCGCCGCGTCTTTCCATGTGCTAATGCCACCCATACCACTGATTTTGGTGTTTGCGTCTTTTAATTCTTGCAAAGTTGCGATTGATGAAAGCATATTAAGCGCGATTGGTTTAACGGCAGGACCTGCATACCCACCATGTCCGCCCTTCCCACCGACATTGGGGGTAATTGCAAAAGAATCCAAATCCACGCCAATGATGCTGTTAATCGTGTTAATCAGACTGACGGCGGGCGCACCACCTTTAACGGCGGCTCGAGCCGGATAATTAATATCGGTGATGTTTGGCGTGAGCTTAATAATAATCGGGATTTTAGATATTCCAGTTGTCCACTCAGAAATCTGTTCGATCAAATCTGGATTCTGCCCAACTGCACTGCCCATACCACGTTCGGACATGCCATGCGGACAACCACAATTGATTTCGATACCATCTGCGCCCGCATCCTCGATGCGCCGCACAATATCCACCCAAGCCTGCTGTTGACACTCGACCATTGCCGAGACAATCACCGCACGGTCTGCCCAATGTTTTTTGACATCAGCAATTTCGGCTAAATTTAAGTCAATCGGACGATCCGAAATCAGTTCCACATTGTTAATCGCCAGCATTTTTTGCCCACCATAATGCCAAGCCCCGTACCTATTACTGACGTTTAGTACAGGTGAGCCAATGGTTTTCCAAACTGCTCCACCCCAACCGTACTCGAACGCCTTATGAATCTGAGCGCCAGAATTGGTTGGCGGCGCGGAAGCCAACCAGAACGGGTTGGGCGATTTGATGCCACAAAAATCTATCGATAAGTCTGCCATAAGTTAGTCCCTCATCCGGCGCTTCGCGCCACCTTCTCCCAAGGGAGAAGGACTGGTAGTGTATTGTTATCAACGTGCCGAGTTACTTGATTGAGCTTGCAAGGGAAGCCCGTAAGAACCCCACGCTTGCCGAAGCGAAATTGTGGAACGAACTGAGAGACCGAAGGCTCGAGAACAGCAAATTTGTACGACAAAAAGTGGTTGGACGATACCGCCCCGATTTTTACTCCCATGAAGCTCAACTCATCATTGAACTTGACGGCTCGAGCCACGACACCCCCGAAGCCCAAGCCTACGACCTTGAACGAACCCAAAACCTCGAAGCTCGAGGCTTGAGAATCATCCGATTTCGTAATGCCCAAGTCATGCTCGAGATGCCCAAGGTACTTAGCACTATCCGTCAAGCAATAGGAAAACCCCTCACCCCAACCCCTCACCCGTTGGTAGAGGGGCTTCACCCCAACCCAGACGAACAACTCCCCACCACTCCTTCCCCTCGGGGGGAAGGTGGCGAGGAACGAGCCGGATGAGGGGCTGACCATCTGCATTTTTGCATTCTCCTTAAGCACTTTAATCATTCGCACTGGCAGCCCGCTCGAGCATGGCGGTGATGCTTTTCGCGGCGATTTTGCCATCTTGGACTGCCATGACGGTACTGGCATCACCTTTTAAGCGCACACAATCGCCACCCGCAAAAACCCGAGGGTTGGATGTGTGGTTGCCATTGTCGGTGACAATGTACCCATTTTGAATCTCGAGTCCGAGTGCTTGGGCAAGGTCGGTTTGTTTGTTCTGTCCGATGGCTTTAATCACCATATCAACTTCTATTCTGTGATTGCTGTTTGCTACAACCTCTGGGCGTGGTCTGCCGCTTGCGTCGGGTGCGCCAAGCTGCATTTGAACGCATTCGAGACTTTTAACACCGTTTGCGTCGCCGTGTATTGCTACAGGTGTGGTTAAAAATCGGTACTCGATGCCTTCTTGCTTAGCGAATTCATATTCAAAATCATAAGCCGTCATTTCGGCTTGGCTACGGCGGTAAACAAGCGTCACTCGAGCCGCCCCGAGCCGCTTGGCGATGGTGGCTGCATCTATGGCGGTGTTACCAGCGCCAATAATGGCAACTTTTTTTCCTACAGGGATACTCGAGTACGGGCTGGTTTTGGTCAGTTCAATAAAGTCTATTCCGTCCACCACACCGCCAAGGTCTTCGCCTGGTATGCCGAGCTTAGGAACATTACCAAGTCCTGTGCCGATAAAAATCGCGTCATAATCGCGCTCGAGGTCTGAAATTTGGATGTCTGTGCCTACGGTCACGCCCGTTTTAATTTCTACGCCTAATCGCTTGACCATTTCAACTTCGGCTAAAGAAATTTCGACTGGTTCACGAAAAACCACGATGCCGTAGGTGCTGAGTCCACCAGCCAAGTCTTTTTTATCAAAGACAGTGACCTTATGCCCAAGTTTTGCCAGTTCTGCGGCGCAACTTAAACCAGCCGGACCTGCACCAATCACGACAATTTTTTTACCAGTCGGTTTACCGGGCTTAAATAAATCGAGTTTACGGGTCAGCACATAATCGGTGGCGTAGCGTTGCAAGCGCCCAATTTCGATGGGTTTATGGTCGCTGCCCAGCACACACGCTCCTTCACAGAGTTCTTGGACAGGGCAAACTCTGGCGCAAGTGCTGCCCAAGAAATTACTCTCGAGGATGACTCTGGCGCTGCCTCGAGTATTTTCGGTGGCGATTTTTTTAATAAAACTAGGAATGTCTATGTGGGTCGGGCAAGCGTGAATACAAGGTGCATCAAAACAAAATAAGCAACGATTAGCTTCAATCACGGCTTCGCGTGGGGTTAAGGGCAAGTGAATCTCTTGGAAATTCTGCTCGAGTTGCGAGGCACTTAAGGGTGACGGCTCGAGGGTGATGTGTTGGCTCATGTTGACTCCGAGGGTGTATTCATGTCTAGCCTCCGAAAGAAAAAAAACGAAATGCCTTCGGGTGCAGCCCTCGCCGGAGCCGATTTAACCTGTGTGTACAGTCTTAGTGTATTTGGCTATCCACAGCCTGTCAAATTGGGGCGGATGAGAACAGTCCTCATTAGGGCATATTAAAATAAACCCATGCGCGTTTTTCTTCGCATTCTTAAAATACTTTTTGCTTTTGTTTTTGTCGGCATCATCGCGGGCGTGGCGATAGGTGCAACCATACTCTTGCGTTGGGCGCGGGAATTGCCGCCCGTTTCAGAACTCGACCAGTACCGTCTCGAGGGGACAACCAAGGTTTTTGCCAGAGACGGCAGCTTAGTTGGGGTGCTTGCGCCAACCATTGGTAAAGAGCGTATTGACCGCCGTCCAGTTAAACTCAACGACATAGATGCAACTGTTGTAGCTGCGATTATTTCCGCCGAGGATGCTCCTTTTTTTACGCATTATGGTTTTAATCCACTTCGTTTCGCTTCCAGTATTTACAGCACTTTTTTTAAGGATGACCAGCAAGGCGGTAGTACAATCACGCAACAAATGATTCGTACAACTTTACTGAGTAATGCACCAACGGCTGAGCGTAAAATCAAGGAAATCATGCTTTCGGTACAAGCCGAGCGTTTTTTTACCAAAGAAGAAGTTTTAACCTTGTACTTAAATACTGCTTTTTGGGGTGGTAATTTATATGGTATTCGGGCGGCTGCCCAAGCCTATTTTGGTAAAGACCCCTTGGATTTAAGCACGGCGCAAGGCTTGTACTTGGCTTCGATTCTTCCCAGTCCGAACGGTTTTTTTAAGAGTATTAACCGAGCCAGACGCGGCATGGAACTGCGCTTAGAGCGCATGGTTGAAGAAAAATGGATTACTCGAGCCGAAGCCGATAAAATCTGGCTCGAACCAGTCAAACCCCGTGGCTGGAAAGGACTCGAGTACGCTTATAACGGCGCAATTATTGTCAAGACCGACCCTGTGACCAAAAAAATCATCGCTCCAATTCTCGAGAATCCACGGATTACAATTATCGAAGAAATCACCACCGCTCAAGCCCCGTATTTTATGTTTGAAGTGCGTAAGTTCTTAAAAGAAAAATATGGCGATCAGGCTTTTTCGGGCGGTGGATTGCGGGTTTACACCACCCTAGACCCCAAAGCTCAACGGGCTGCCGAAAATGCGACTCGGGTCGGTGTGGCGCGTCGTCCAAGGGGCAACGAACAAGTGGCACTGATTGCCATAGACCCAAACACAGGAGAAATTCGGGCAATGGTTGGCGGCAACGATAATTCTGGACGCGATGAATTTAATCGGGCTGCCTCGAGTCAAATGCGGCGCAGCAGTGGCTCGAGTGTCAAACCTTTGCTGTATACCTTGGGACTGGAAAAAGGCTTGTACCCGTGGAGTGTGGTTTCTAATGAACGTTTAACAATTTATGACCCCGGCGCACCGAGTAGACCAAATTGCTCGAGAAATTATTACTGTCCTCAAAACTTCCCCGGTAGTACCTCGGCAACGGGTAGTATTCGCTTTTCCTTAAATTGGTCGTTGAACTTTCCAACCATTCGTATTCTTAAAGATTATGTTGGTATCCCCACTTTTAGGGAACGTCTTAAACTGATGGGTATTGAAACCAAAGACACGCTTGGGATGTCTAGCGCCATTGGCGGCGGGATTGATGTCAACCCTTTGCAAATGGCAACCGCTTACGCCACTTTTGTTAATGGTGGCACATACATTCAGCCAACTTATTTAAGACGCATCGAAACCGCCGATGGACGAGTGCTGTACCCCAGCCAAGAAGATGTTCAAGTCAGGCGTAGGGTTTGGTCGCCGCAAGTGGCATACACTGGCTTAGACATGATTCGTGGTGTGGTCAATGACCCACCAAGCATTGCCCCAAACCCAAGTTTTGCCTTAAATGCCAAAATAACTGGGCGTGAAGTCGGCGGTAAGACTGGAACTTCTAACAATGTGGTGGACATGTGGTTTGTCGGAACAACCCCAACCTTAGTCGGTGCGGTCTGGATGGGCAACGATGATAATAAATCGATGCCTTTTAGTGCTTACAGTGGCGATTATATGCCAAAAATTTGGTCTGACTTTATGCGTGTGGCGCTCGAGGGTATACCCCCAAGCAGTTACCGAGTCCCAGACTACGTTGGCTTTAACGGCAGACAAGCGGTGCGAATGGCATACCCAACCCGAGTTGACCTACCACAAAACGTTCCACCGCCACCACCACAAGTAGACCCACTACCGTACCGCCGTCCGATTGTAGACACCATCCCCGGAGACGGCGAAGACCGCATCGTAATAGCTGTCAATGCCTGTACCAAAAACGCTGCCCAAGTCCCACCTCGAGCCGATGAATTTACCCCACCAGCTTGCGTCAAAAATCAGCGTGTTCGCACCGAAGACCTCGAGTTATACGACCCAAATTGGCAACCGCCAGCCCCAGAGCCAGAACCAGTCACCCCTGAACCAGTCACCCCACCGAATTAAAAGTGGCAAAGATGTGGGCTAATTGGTGTGATTTACGGCTATTTTATTGCAAACCAAGCAATTGTAGCGTAGAATGTCTTGCTCATTTCTGAAATTCATTTTACCCTCATCTCGCTGCACAAGGGGAATTCATGACAGTACCAAACGTTGCATTTAAGGTCGGCGATAGTGTGGTTTACCCAACTCAAGGGGCTGGACGAATCGTCGGGCAAGTTGAACGGATTATTGCTGGGAAAACAAATCGGTATTTTGAAATCGAATTGGTCAAAGGCAGCACCAAAGTGCTTGTACCCATTGGACAGGGTGAACGCATTGGTTTGCGGCAAATCACCGAAGAAAAACGCATCCCAGAATTGATGTCTGAACTCGAGCGCCCAGACCTTGACTTACCGCTTGGCTGGACTCCACGTCACCGCAAAGAACAACAAATCCTTGCCGAAGGTGACATCTTTAAGATTGCTGCTTTGGTTGGTACATTGGCAAGGCGCGACAGCGAAAAAGCCTTATCTGCTACCGAACACAAAATGATGGAAGATGCACGACATATGGTCGCTACCGAAATTGCTTTGTCTTTAGATATTTCACTCGAGGAAGCCACCGCCCGAATTGGCAGGGCATTGACCTAAATTACATTGGGCGGGGTGCTTGGGTTTTCATGGCAGCAATTTAACGTCTGGAGAATCTAAGGTCATTGCTCCAAAGGACTATAGTTCGGGTAGTACCTTACCGGGATTCATAATCCCGTTGGGGTCAAAAGCATGTTTAATCCGCCAAAATGCCTCGAGGGCGGCTTTGGGGGTGGCTTCGGTCATAAAACTGCGTTTCATTAAACCAATCCCATGTTCGCCACTAAGAACTCCACCGTGGGCAATCGCCACTCGAGCCACCTCATGGGCAAAATGATCGACTTCCTCAATAGAATCTTTACTGCGGTCAAACAAGATGTTCGGGTGTAAATTTCCATCTCCTGCATGACCAAAAATTGCAAACGGAAACTGTGGGTAATTTTTAGCAATTTCTTGCATTTCACGCATGGCTGGCTCTAAATGACTGCGTGGCACAACAATATCTTCGTTAAAACGGTGCGGGCGGATATTGCCAAGGGCAGGGGAGACGCTGCGCCTTGCTTTCCAAAGTTGTGCCGCTTCTTCGGGGGTGGCGGCTAAACGCACCTGACGCGCTTCGGCTTCACGAAACGCCTCAGCCACCGACTCAATCTCGAGCTGTACAGTATTTTCATCATCACCATCAGTATCACACACCAGAATCGCTTCGGCATCGGTTGGCAGTCCCATGTTCATAAATTGTTCAACCGCCCGAATACTGTTTTGATCCATCAACTCGAGCTTAGCGGGGGTCAAACCACGGGCAGTGACCAATGCCACCGCCCGACCAGCCTGACCGAGTTCATCAAAGACCGCAAAAGCAGTTCGGGTAAATTTTGGCAGTGGCTCGAGTTTCAGGACAGCATCAGTCACAAATGCCAGTGTGCCTTCTGAACCAATAATCATCCCTGCCAAATCAATTCCGTCTCGGGTGGCTCTATTTAGCTGCCCGTCAGCGGTCACATACTCGAGTTCAAGCACATAATCGCCAGTTACCCCTTTTTTTAAGCATTGCGGACCACCAGCGTTCTCGGCGATATTGCCACCAATTGTACTCTGACGGCTCGAAGCTGGGTCTGGCGGGTAATACAACCCATGTTTTTTGGCGGCGGCACTGATTGCATCAGTAATTACACCTGGTTGCACTCTGGCAATTCGTTTTATTGGGTCAACCTCGAGCCGAGTCATGCGGTTGGTGGCAATCATAATGCAGTCCCCAACTGGCACAGCCCCACCCGACAAGCCACTGGACGCACCACGCGGTACAACTGCAAAACGGGCTGCATTGCAAATCTCTAAAGTAATTGCTACATCCCTTGCCGATTCTGCCAGCACCACGGCTTTTGGGGCAGGACCTTGGGCAATCGCATCGTAACGATAGAGCAGGGTTTCGGTCAGTTGGTCACGGACTTTATTGCCAAGGGCGCGTTTTAAGGATTCAAGAACAGCCAGCATAGGATTAGTCTACCGTGATTGCAGCCAATAACAAAAAAAATTGAGTTAAACTTAACCCATGCTAACCCCTCAGACCCTCGAGACTGTGCGCCGTGTCTCGGTGGGTGTACGAACCCAACCAATGCTAACCATGCTTTGTCTAATCCTAACCGATGCCCTAGCAATAATTTTAGCCAACAGTACCAGTGTGATTTGGCGCTGGGTGACAGGTGGCTCGTTTGAATTCCAAACCTATATTGCCCTGCTGCCCTTTTTGGGATTATTTATTGCTGCCTTTGCTGCTTTTGGACTTTACCAAGGCTCGGGCTTAAACCCCGTCGAAGAACTGCGACTTGCCACACTAGGAATCACTTTGGTCTATGCACTTTTAGGGGCAGCCAGTTTTTTCTTGCGGGCTGCCGAATTGTACTCGAGGTTAGCCTTTGTTGTTGCGCTTCTCTTAAGTTTACTGTTTGTTCCACTGGCTCGAGCCATGATTCGTGGTTTATTTGCCAGAGCCGCATGGTGGGGTGTCCCCGTAGTCATTCTTGGGGCTGGCGAAACAGGCAGAATTATTGCCCAAAGCCTACAAAAACAACCCGGACTTGGCTTAAAGCTGGTGGCTTTTTTGGACGACGACCCCAGCAAACACGGTGAACTCGAGAATGTCCCCGTCATTGGTGGACTTGAACTCGCGCCAATCCTTGCCGAGCGCTACGGCGTGCGCCATGCGCTGCTTGCCATGCCGGGGGCAAAACGCCAACGGTTGCTCGAGATTATCGAAGAGTACGGTTCGTTCTTTCCAAGGTTGTATCTTGTTCCCGATTTACTTGGCGTTGCCAGTCTTTGGGCAAGTGCTAAGGATTATGGCGGACTGCTGGCGCTCGAGGTACGCCAGAACTTATTGCAGCCACTCTCAAAACGGGTTAAACGAACCATGGACTTGGTGCTGGTGTTGTTGACCCTACCTTTGCTGTTGCCACTGACCATTTTAATAGCTATTGCCATTCGTCTCGAGTCCAAAGGTGCAGTTTTTTTTACCCAAGAACGCATCGGACGAAATGGCTTACCTTTTCGAGCCTATAAATTCCGCAGTATGGTACAAAACGCCGAAAATGTGCTGCAAACTGCTTTTGATCAGAATGCTGCTTTGCGTCAAGAATGGGCAAAAGACCAAAAACTCCGACATGACCCTCGAGTCACCAAAGTCGGTTGGTTTTTACGAAAAACCAGTTTAGATGAAATGCCGCAACTCTGGAATGTTTTACTGGGCGAAATGAGTTTGGTCGGACCAAGACCAATTGTGAAGAACGAAATTGTGCGGTACGGCGATGCCTTTAAGCTCTACAGCAAAGTTACGCCTGGTTTAACAGGCATGTGGCAAGTCAACGGACGCAACAACACCACCTATGCCGAACGTGTCCGCTTTGATGCTTATTATGCCCGAAATTGGAGTGTTTGGCTTGATATTTACATTCTTGCCAGAACCTTTAGGGCGGTTATTCGGGCTGAGGGTGCGTACTAGCTTAATAACCGCTCAAGCCAAGATGCGAGGCTATACTTTTCTCGAGTTTCAAAGACTGGATTTTGATATGGCGTGCTAAAAAAATTTGTGGGAATAACTGGCTCAAGAGGATTGACCACACAAATATTATTTGGGTTATAAAAATCATGGGTTTTGACTTGGCTATTGGTGGTGATGAGTTTCCTATTTGAGCCTAACATTTCGATGGTTCGCATGGTCAAACCGCGTTGATGCGATTTCTGCACATCAATCACTGCTTTTGATTCAGTCAATACATCAGCAACGGCGGCGGAAGATAAAGATTGAAAATGCAAGATTGCAGGATTAACTTCACGGTAGGCTTTAGAAAATAGCTTAAAGGTATTGAAAATAAGTTGGCTCGGATGATAGTGAAAATAATAGCGTTTTAGATTCGGCTCGAGAATTTCATCTATGCGCTTCATCGTTTCATACCGGTCTAAACGAAATGTACCAATACTAGAAACATCATAGGCTCGAGTTTCAAAGGGTGGATTGGCAACGGCTGCGTATTTAGGAATATAAAATAACGGTTCATATTGTAGGAACGGGTGAGCAGCACAATCTACTGGGTCAAATGAGGCAAGAAGGTCAAAAAATGGTTTGAACTCGAGGGTTAAACGATTTTCAGATAGTGCGTCGTAAGTGTAATAAACAAATTTAGCTTCTGGGAAAGTTTTTTTATAGGCTTTTAAGATACTCAAACTGATGCCTTCACCGCGAATAACAAACACATAATCATATTTTTTTTGACAACGCTCAAGAATCTCTTGGTGATAGGTATGTGTGCGATTAACCAGTAAAAATGGTGCAATTCGCAGTCCTATTTTGGTCAGCGTCGTGTTATCAGGACGGGTATCATAAGCATCGACATTTGCACCCAAACGCAATAATTCTGCTGTTATGGCTTTGGCATAACCAAAAAACTCTGGGCTAAAAAAAAGGATATTTTTCCCTGCAAGACTCACTGGTTTGCCTCGAGTGATTTGTGTATTGCAGGTACACCAACTGCCATAGAGTCATCAGGAACATCCCGAATCACCACGGCATTCGCACCAATTTTGACCCGATTACCAATTTGAATACCGCCCAATACTTTAGCACCTGTGCCAATCGTCACATCATTACCAAGAATCGGACGCAATGACCCGGTAAAAGCGAAATCTACTTCTTTTGCACCAAGCACCACTTGTCCAAAAATCACGCAGTTATTGCCAATTTTCTCGGCACTAAGGACTGTTCCAACCGTATGCGGTAAGTATAAGCCACCACCAATTTCAGACCTGATGGCAATCTCGAGTCCAAAAAACCAGAAATTGAACAATGAAAATAGTTTAGCAATTGGACTGAGTTTCTTCTGCCAAAAAAAATGCGATAAACGGTATAAGACCACAGGGGCAAAACGAGGTGAAAATGCCTTGAAAACCACTCGCTGCAAGGTTTTAGGCGTATCAGGCGTATTGGCATAAAAATCTTGGCGCTCGAGATCAGCCAGTAGTAATTCTTGTAAGTTCATCATGACCCCATTCGTTTAGCTTTTAATTCGGCAAGCGCAATGTCTAAGCGGTCTTCTGGTAATGGTTGTGCTTCAACCCAAGCCGCAAATTCAGCAATTCCAACCTCGAGACTGATTTCTGGTTGCCACCCCAAGACCGTTTGAATTCGGCGAATATCTGCATAACCATGCCGAATATCACCCACCCGAAATTGCTCAGAAATGCTTGGCTTTGAAATCTCCAAGCCATTCAAAGCAGTAAATAATAGATTTGCCACTTCAAAAACTGAACTTGGAACACCACTACCAACATTGAGTATTTGACCATCGGATGCACTTGAATCTAAAGCCAACATAATGGCTTTAACCACATCTGAGACATGTACAAAATCGCGGCTCTCGAGTCCATCTTCAAAAATCGGAATGGTTTTTTGTTGGCGAATCCGCGTCGAAAAAATAGACAAAATTCCGGTGTAAGGATTATGCAGCGATTGACCAGCCCCATAAACATTTTGAAAACGCAAAATACTTGCACCAATTCCAGCCGCCGCACAAGCAATTCGCACTAAGTCTTCTTGGGCATATTTGGTGGCGGCATAAATTGAAGCTGGATAAACTCGGGCTTCTTCGGGTGTTGCCATGCGCTCAATCAAACCACCACACACAGGACAAGTAGGATTCCATTGTTTCTGCTCTAAGGCTTCAAAACTGCGTGGGTGAGGCGTGACCATGCCATGGGCTTGGCACAAGTAAGCACCCTCACCATAGACCGATCTCGAGGAAGCCAAAACCACTTTTTTAACTTGATGTGGTTGATTGACTAAGTAATCTAACAATAAGGCTGTACCTTGAGAATTAACCCCATTGTACTTGGCAAGTTGATACATGGATTGGGCTGTGCCAGTTTCGGCTGCCAGATGCACCACCGTCTTTGCGCCTGCCAAAGCTGTTTCAAGGGCAGCAGTATCCGTAACATCGCCTTGTAAAAATCGAATTTGACTTGACTCGAGCCAAGGAAAACTAGGATTTTCCCCATGAATTTGTGGACTGAGATTATCAAGTAAATAAACTTCTTCACCTCGAGCCACCAAAGCAGCCGCTAATCTCGAGCCAATAAAGCCAAGACCGCCTGTAATCAGTGTATACATTATTTTTTCTCCCTATAAACACTGCCCTGCACCCTGATACTCGAGATGTATGCCAGAAAACGCATTAAATCAAAATACCGATTTGCTCCAAGTAGTCGCTGTAAGAATTTTAAGCCAAGCAAAGCCCACCTGACAATACGCGATTGATTATCAAGTTCACGAAAAGTTTTACCGCCTGCTGTTGGCTTGCCAAACAAATGATGTTTTACTGCAAATCGGTACGCATCAGAATTTACTTGGAATGGATCATCATCAGTAAACATTTTGGGTTGTTCAACCACTAGAGCCGCGTATAAACGTCGTAAAGTTGGAGAAATCAATTGACCATCGGTAAACATCGAAAACCCATAAGGTACAGCCTCAAAACCCAGATGCTGATTGGCTTGGATGGCTGTTCGGTACGGAGCAGCGATGGCTTCAAAATCGGGGCGGCTGCCATCAGCCACTCGAGTTTGCTTACGTGCCACCACAGCAGAATTCCGATCATCAAATGAACTAAAGTGCATAAAAATAAGAGGTGTGGTTTGATTAACCCACCAAGAACCATCCTTAAACGACAAATGCCGTTCATGTAAGTTCCAAAAAGCCACATTCAAACCCAGATTCCTCGAGACTTTTATACCCTCAAAAAATCCAGGGGCAAGACTAATCCACTTTTGGTCTACAGCTAAACCAGTTTGCGGTTCGTAAAAACCAAGCTCGAGACACCGATCAGACCACCACTGTAAAAACGCCGCAGTGCTTGGATGGCGTTTAACCGCAATAAAACCAAGGTTAAAGACACCAAATTTTAGTAACTCCCAATCATTGGGTTTTTGTGAATCCTGAATCGGTAATAGATAATGTGGAGTTAAAAGTATGGCATATGACTCGAGTTCATCTAGTACAGCTTGAACTGAATTGAACACACAAATATCAGGGTCAAAATAAATGACCTTTTCATAGGTCTCGAGCAGTAGTTGTAATGCTCTAGGCTTAATATTGGTATTAAATTCAATAATATCAAAACAAAAAGCTTTTTGCAGCAGATTGGAAATTCCTAAGTCCTCAACCCAAAGTATCTGAATACCCAGCTTTTTTAGGTCTTCAATTTTTTGATGGGTTATTTTGCGGTCGGCAAGTATTAGAAAAACTTCACAGGCTGGATTATTCTTTTTGAATGAATCAAAAAAAATAATAGCCTTATTGATGTAATTAATTGAACAAATTGTAAGTACACAGCTTTTCATCATAGATATAATACCAAATTGTGTTAATCAGTCGCGTATTTTGACTGATTAACCGACTAAGGAACTGTCCAAGAATAACTTCCTGATTTCAAATAGACCAAAAACAGACAATTGGTCACAGGGCGGACACAGGGGTCCGCCCCTACCTGACGTATTTTTATGGATTTTGTAGGGACAGACCCCTGTGTCTGTCCTGCTAGGAAACAATGTTTCATCATTTCCAAATAGGGAAGTTATTTACGGACAAATCCTTAGTGCATCGTCGGATAAGGATATAAGCTATACTTGTGAATACCAGAATTTTGTTTGTCAAATTAAGTAAAAAACAGCGTTCTCAACTTTTGCATCTGACTAAAAAAGGTAAAGCACCACCTCGAGTCGTCAGACGAG
>JANNVX010000010.1:0-21829 GCA_031414595.1 Deinococcales bacterium | reverse complement strand
GACGTGTTGCGGAATACGAAGTGGTATTGCTCTGATTGGTTTATGGAGATTGCTTGTGGTTTGCATAACCTTCGCTGTGCTTTTCGCAAACGGGCTTTGCGGAAATCGAGCTAGTTTCTTATTTCCGATAACGTCTAATATACTACAGCATAAATAAGAAACTCTTTTCTTTTGATTATGATTCAAATTCTGAAAAAGAAGTTTTTTCAAAAGACTGCTCTTCTGGTCTTTGCTTTATAGAAAAAGATTATATTTTCTATTTTAGTCAAGATAAAATAGAAAGGTATAAGATAAAAACAAACCCATAGAATTCGAGTAGAAAGGTTCTTATGCCAAAAGTTGGTGTTCTTCTTGGTGATGGTGTTAGTCCAGAAGTTATTTCGTGCGCTTTGCAAGTGCTTAACAAACTCGCGCCAGACCTCGAGTATTCCGAATTTGTTTTTGGCTTGGCGGGTACGACTAAGCCCTAGGGCAGTGAATCTTTTGGGCGGTACAGTCCTTTAGTTGAATTGCTACAAACAAGCGTTTGTACCTAGACAGCTTGTGATTTATAGTGCAAACTATTGTCAATCGAGGGCGGATGCCTTGCCATAAGGCGTTAGACTCTACATACAGGGTAGTCTGGTAAATCCTCGAAAGAATGTCTTCCTACAGGGCAGACACGGGGGTCTGCCCCTACGAAAGATAGAAAACACTAAAAATCCCCTATTCAATTCTTGTAAGGAAAAATCATGTTCAAAAAAATAGCTGATTTGGTCGCCACCCGTCCCGCTTGGATACTTGGATTCTGGGCAGTTATTCTTTTACTCTGCGCCTTTCCAGCTTCTTTAACTTCTAAGAACCTAGTTGGTAATGCCAGTGCGCTACCAGGCAGCGAAGCCGAACGAGTCAATAAAATCATCGAAAATGAATTTAAGCTCGAGCGCGTGGACACCACACTGGTGGTCACCGAAAGCGAATTGGCAGCCAATAAGACCGTATTCCTAGAAAAATACAAAACCTTTGTGGCGAAGCTCGAGGCGATAGAAGGGGTTAATAGCGTCACCCGATTTGATGCCAGCAGCCCCTTAAAACTGACGGGCGAAGTAAATGGCAAGCTGATACGTGCCACCGTCCTCAGCACCCGCCTGACCGAACCAAACCCTGTGATTAACGCCATTCGCCAAACGGCACTCGAGGCTGGTTTACCCGAGACCAAGGTTTTTGTGACGGGTGCAAGCTCAATCACCAAAGATTTTTTGGAAAAATCCGAGGAGGACACCAAAAATAGCGAACTTGCGGCATTGCCTTTAATTGCGATTGTTCTGGTTTTTGCCTTTGGCGCACTGGTGGCGGCTGGAATTCCAATTGCGGTGGGTGTGGTTTCGATAACGCTAACCATGGCAGCCGTTTATGGTGTGACCCAACTGATTGAGGTCTCGAGTTTTGCTTCGGCAGTCGTGACCATGCTTGGTTTGGGGGCTGGCATAGATTACGCGCTTTTAATGGTCAATCGTTTCCGTGAAGAACTGACCAAAGGACACAGCCCTCGAGTTGCCGCCGCCAATACCACCCGCACCGCCGGACGCGCCGTGGGCTTTAGCGGCTTGACTGTGGCAATTGCGATGGCTGCACTCTTAATTCCTAACCTGACCTTTGTTCGCAGCATGGGTATTGCTGGGGTGCTGGTGGTTCTCATGACTGTGCTGGTCAGTACCACGGCTGTCCCCGCTTTACTGGCTTTAATCGGTGATCGGGTCAACAGCCCACGCAAATTGCAATTCAAAACCACCTCGAGCGGCAAAGGCAGTTTTTTCTGGGCAAATGTTGCCGAAAAAGTCATGCAGCGCCCGATACCTTGGGTGATTGGGGTGGTGGCTTTTATTCTCTTAATTGCCAGTCCAGCCCTGAATATGAAACTTGGCTACACGGGGGCGTTTGGGCTTTCTTCAAATGTCGAATCTCGCAAAGGACTCGAACTTATCCGCCCGCTTGAACTTGGCGGCAGTTTAGACCAATTTGAAATCATTCTCGAGACCAGTGATTTTAGGCAAGACCGCAGCAAATGGCGTGCCTTAGACGCAGAAATCGCCTCATGGGACGAAGCCCGTTTGGTGATTTCGCCGTTCCTGACTTCTCGAGCCGATTTTTCGACTGACACTGACGGCAATAGCCTTGCGACCCTGACCAACCTGACCGAGCGCAGCATCTCCAAAGACCGCAAATACTTACGCATTTCGGTGATTCCAAAAGATGCCGTGCATCCTTCTGAAATCCCTGCTTGGCTTGTAAAACTTCGTGGGGCAGCAAAAAACGCTGGATTTGACAAAGTGCTGCTTGGTGGTGCGCCCGTCGGCAGCCAAGAATTCACCAATGCGCTGGTCAGCGCCATGCCGATTGCAATTATTGCTGTCTTTATCGCTACTTTTATTTTACTCGCTATTGCTTTTAGAAGCATTGTCATTCCGATTAAAAGCATCATCATGAATTCTTTGACTGTGGCTGCCAGTTACGGCATCATTACCCTGATTTTTCAAAATGGATTTATGGCAGATTTCTTTAATATCCCAACCGACATTGGTGCTATAGACTCGAGCCTACCGCTTGTGATGTTTGCCGTGACTTTTGGACTGAGTATGGATTATGAAATTTTTCTACTCTCGAGGGTTCAAGAAGCACATTTGTCTGGCATGAACACCCACGATGCAGTCAAAAGCGCGGTGCAGAGTACGGCTGGTGTGATTACCAGTGCGGCGCTAATTATGCTGATAGTCTTTGGTGCGTTTGTCTCGGGTGATGTGGTCGCCAATAAAACCATCGGATTGGGCTTAGCGGTGGCGGTGTTCCTTGATGCCACACTGGTTCGTCTGGTACTTGTTCCAGCCGTGATGATGCTGGCAGGTGAATGGAACTGGTGGCTGCCAAAACGCCTTGCCAAAGTCATGCCAAAACTGAGTTTAGAGCATTAACGCGCTATAAATACCAGTGCGTCCTCATCCGACATTGGAGCAATGGCGGTGCGAATAACATGAAAACGTCCACGCCGTTTGGCACTAGGTTTGTTGTAATACTTGTTAAATAAAGCCCGCATTTCATCATGTAGGGCTTTGGCTTCGTCTGCCTCGAGCCGCACCAAAGACCAATCCGACCAGACCGCAGGGCTAGAACTGCCCATTTCCATATTCTCAGGCAGTGCGTTCATACCAGTTTCTTCATCGTTGATTCTGCGAATTCTGCCTTGGGATTCACGAAAAATATACATTCCTTGGTGCTGCATCGCATCCTTAGAAACCTGAGCCATGCCTCTCAGTAATCTGCGCCGCCAAACATCATCTTCTTCGAGGAGCAGTGCTTCAAAATTCTCGGCACTGAGTAAACGATTCGGCACAAAAAAACGATCCGCCACCGACTGGTAATACTTGATGGCTTTACCCGCCCGAGCCTCTAACCGAGTCTGTACCAACAAGCCCGCCAATTCTAGTTGCTGTACCTTGCGGTACATTTTCAGCACACTGACCCCGATAATTTTAGCCGCTTGGGAAACCGTGTTTTCTCGAGTAAAAAATGGGCGAAAAAACCGAAAATCAGTCGCAGAATGCAGCAATTGGGCTTGCTGGTTATTCTGCACTTCAAACCACGGGCTATTTTCAAATTCGGCTGTCATTGAAAGGAGTTTAGCCCTAAACTGTGACAAAATAAAAGGAGTAAATCATGTTAAAAACCCGAGTTGTTTGGTTACTGATAGGCACACTGCTGACCAGTGGTTTAAGCACAAAAGCCGATGGGCAAGGACAATGCAGCGCCCCCGAATACCGTCAATTTGATTTTTGGGTTGGCGATTGGGATGTTTTGGACGCACCCTCTCAGCGCCGTGTTGGACGCAACACTGTTCAGAACTTACTCAATGGCTGCATGATAGAAGAAAATTGGCAAGATAATACCGATGCGCCCGGTGGACGCGCCATCAGCCAAAATTATTACGACCCCAAAGCCAAACAGTGGTATCAAATCTATGTGGATAACAACGGACAAGGCGCACTGACCTTAAGTGGCACATTTAACAACGGCGCAATGGTTCTCGAGTCAGACCGCTTTATGCGTGCAAGCCCAAGTAGCGAACCACTGCAACGCATCACTTGGAATATTATAAATAATGACCCTGATAAAGTTCGTCAACTGGGCGAAATCTCGAGTGACAACGGCAAAACTTGGCGCGTTAATTTTAATGCGCTTTACCTGCGGAGAAAATAATGAAATACTTCTTGATTGTGCTTTGTGCGGCGCTTGGATTAGGACTGGCACAGACTTCGACAACCCAAGATTTTATGGTGCAACTCGGTGATTTTAAGTCCCAAGCTCAATTGATGTACTCGAGCCAAAGACTTTTAGCCACCGTACTTTTAATCCACGCTGGTTTTCCATCGGATATGGATGGCACTTTTATCAACAACGGCGAAGTGGTTTCAAAGAATTTTTTGGATATTGCCAAGTACCTCAGCAGCCAAGGGTTTGCGGTGGCACGTTATAACAAACGATATGTAACCAGTGCCACCGAGATAGACTCGAGGCGCTACTCCCAACTTTCACGCACCGACTTTATTGCCGATGCTCGAGCAGTGCTAAATGCCTTGCGCCAGAACAAAATTGTTGACTCGAGCAAGCTGTTTGTCTTGGGTTGGAGCGAAGGTGCAGCCGTAGCGGTTCAAGTCGCACTACAAGAACCAACACTTGGCGGTATCATCTTGCAATCACCGCCCGTGGTGGTACAAGGTACAGATTACGAGACGCTCCCTGCCATGCCTAAATTGGGTTTACCTATTTTAATCCAACAAGGCTCGAGTGACGACATTACAACCCCAGACCAAACAGGGCGTTTAGAAAATGCCTTGAAAAACCATAAGGATGCCAAAGTTATTTACTACCCACAACTCGGACATGGTTTAGGTAGTGCCAGCAACTCGCAATTTGCACCAATTAACCAAAAGCCACTACAAGACCTCGAGCTATGGCTTTTGGCGCATCGTTGAAGCAATGACTGAAAGCCCAAATCGTTAAAGGTAGCCAATCGCAAAAATAGCTGTGCCACGCTGCTCGAGGGCAATGGCTTTGAGTGGCGGATTTGGACGAGAATCCGCCACTTGTCCGTTATGGGCAAAAAACTTTGAGAGATGACATGGACAAACCAAGTGACCATCGGCATTAGGTAAGGCTGGTGTGCAACCCAAATGGGTACAAACCAAGTGATAGGCAACCAGATAAATGGTCTGATTTTTCTGCTCGAGTTTTAAGCTGCGGTTGGGTTGAGCTTGGGGGACGCGAACCACCAACCCATGACGACCATCAAAAGGGAATTGGGCAATTGCACCATCAGGCTCAAAAAAAGCCACATCTGCAATTCGGTAAGCCACTAAGTTTTGGGTTTTGGCTGACTCGAGCAGCAAAGCTGCCCCGCCCACAGCCACGGCTTTTAAGGCAGTTCTTCGATTCATTTTTGCACCTCAAGCAAAACTGTAGAACCAAGCTACTATCTGTTGCAAAGTGTTTTTGAAACCAGTCAATAGATTGAAAATCACGAACCGATTTAGGGTACACTACCCCACGGTGCTTAGCGCCGTTTTTTTATGATTTTGAGGAGTCAATATGCCAGGAATTGCAATCATCGGCGCTCAATGGGGCGATGAAGGAAAAGGAAAAGTCACGGATTTCTTAGCACCAGACGCAGATTTTGTGGTGCGTTATTCTGGAGGCGCGAATGCTGGACACACGATTGTTTTGCCAGATGTGGTTTTTAAGCTAAATCTGTTCCCAGCCGGCGCGGTTAGGCCGGGTGTCAAAATTGTCCTTGGTGACGGACTTGTCATAGACCCATTCAAATTTAAGGAAGAACTGGCGTACCTAAAAAATCACGGGTTAAACCCAGAAGTCTATGTTTCCGACCGCGCCCATCTGGTACTGCCGCACCATAAACATGTGGATGGCAAAAACGATTTTGTCGGCACAACCGGACGCGGCATCGGACCCGCGTACGCTGACCGCGCTCGGCGCATCGGTATACGCGCTGGGGATTTATTGTCTGACAGCATTTTACATGAGCGCCTCGAGCGCCTAATCGAAGCCAAGCCGAACAGCACTGCCGAAGTCGGCTGGAAGAACGTTGAAGCCGCCATGCCGCACATGCTCGAGGCTCGAGACATCCTTACACCATTTATTAAAGACACTGGTTCGATGCTGCGCCAAGCCCTAAGTCAAAATCAGAATGTGTTATTTGAAGGCGCTCAAGCCACCTTGCTAGACCTGAATTACGGCACATACCCATTTGTGACCTCGAGCCACCCGACAGTCGGCGGAATTCTGGTTGGTACAGGAGTGAACCATAAGCACATCAACAAGGTTTTTGGGGTTGCCAAAGCCTTTACCTCAAGGGTCGGACATGGACCATTTCCCACCGAGGTTTTTGGCGAACTCGAGCATCGGTTGCGTGGCGAACGCGACGCGCCGGGTGCAGAATACGGCACGACCACGGGTAGACCAAGACGTATGGGCTGGTTTGATACTAAATTGGTCAAGTACGCGGTAGATGTCAACGGTTTTGATGGGATTGCCCTGACCAAACTCGATTTCTTAAGTGGTTTTGACAAAATCAAACTTGGCATTGAACACGATGAAAACGGCAATGCCATACTCGAGGAAATGGACGGTTGGGGGCATTTAGACGGGATTGAGCGCCGTGAAGACCTGCCAAAAGCGGTTCTTAAATATATCGCCCGAATCGAAGAATTGGTGAATTGCCCAGTGGTTATTTTTGGTACCGGACAATCTCGAGCCGAGACTTTTGGACACGTCAGTTGGACTTGATACCAAAATGTAGTACCATGTGAAGGTGCGTTCCAGTCATCAACGTATTCTTGAAGCACTTTTTTCGATACCCCCACCGAGAACTTTAGACTGGCGTGATCTCGAAGGATTATTTATTGCCTTGGGTGCAAACGTTATAGAAGGACGTGGTTCTCGAGTCCGATTTGTTCTAAACAATGTTATTGGTACTTTTCATCGTCCACATCCAAGTAAAGAAGCCAAGTTGTACCAAATTCTTGAGGCAAAAGATTTCTTAGAAGCTGCGGGGGTAAAACCATGACCTATAAAGGATATTCGGCATTCATTCAGTACAGCCAAGGCGATGCGTGTTTAGTCGGGCGAGTGATTGGAATTACTGATGTGATTGGTTTTCATGGTGATTCAATTACAGAAATGAAAACTGCTTTTGAAGAAGCGATAGATGATTACCTCGAGACTTGCCAAAAACTAAATCGAGACCCAAATAAACCATTTTCGGGTCGGTTTAATGTCCGACTCGAACCTCAAACCCATGCAAAATTAGTTGTTAAAGCTGCACAAAAAAACCAAAGTTTGAATCAGTTTATACGTGAAACCCTCGAGCGGGCTGTGTAATGCCAGACCTCCGCATCCTTGGCGGTAGCGCCAAAGGGCGTTCGCTAAAAATTCCTAGCACCGCCCGCCCTACCCCGGCTCGAGTCCGCAAAAGCCTTTTTGACCTGCTCGAAGTGCATTTTGGGGCGGGTTCGAGCTTGCTGGATTTATGCGCCGGTTCTGGGGCAGTTGGACTCGAGGCAGCCTCCAGAGATTTTGTGGTGACGATGGTCGAAAAGGACACCAAAGCCACAGAAATTCTCGAGAAGAACAAACGCGAACTGAAAGTGGCTGCAAAAATTATTCGAGCTGATGCTTTGAAATTTCTCGAGTCTGCCCCAAGTCACGACATCATTTTTATTGACCCACCATATACCGAAGATTTAGTGCAGATAACCTTAAAAGCCTTAAAACTTGCTAAGCTCGAGCCAGATGGGGTGCTGATTTCACAGCACCCGATTCAAATTAGGCTTTCAGAAGCGACTGGCTTTAAGCTCGAGCGGCGCGTCTACGGCTCGAATGTGCTTAGTCTGTATTGGTGTGAAACGACACCAGCCTCATTTAGGTAAGGCGTATCGTTTTGAGTATGGCGTACTCAGATTTTAAGCTACTTGAAGTGCAACAAAAATTTGCTGTGACCATCGAAGAAAACCAAGACTTATTCGATGGTGTGACACCTGTACAACTCCCCAAAACACTCGAGGATATGCTACACAGGTACTTACCACTGGCACTGAACTTAAACACCGAAAAAGCCCGCTCGGAATTACTGATTGCCCCATTTTTAACCGAATTTAAGCTGCTGCACCACCAAAAAGTTAGTGTTTTCTCTGGTTTAGAATTTAACGTCAACGAAGCAATGGGCTTAAAAGGGCGTTGTGACTATATCCTCTCGAGTAACCCACAACAATTGGTTTTGACTGCGCCAATATGTGTACTGGTTGAGGCGAAGAATGAAAATATCATTGGTGGTTTTGGACAATGCCTTGCCGAAATGATTGCTGCTCAGCAATTTAATATTGACCAGAACAAACCTCGAGAACGTATTTATGGCGTGGTCACAACAGGGATTCAATGGCGTTTTTTAGCCCTCGAGCAGCAACATGCAATTGTGGACAGCGTAGAATATTCGATTCAAAATCCAGAGAAGATTTTTGGGATTCTTGAACATATTGCACTGTGATTGAATTTGGCTCGAGGAGAACAACACTGCGAGTTGAAGTGGCAGAGTAGTTACTAAGTTTTGGAGTACCAAAAGACAAACAATGCTGAGTTTTCATCCGCCAACGCATCGGGTAGTCGAAGGTTTTGCAACAGGGGCGAGTTAGAGTCTCGAGCATAAAATTAGCGTTTTGGTAGGTCATAAATCCGCAGTATCAGGTCTTTTAATTCTTGTGCAATTTCATTAGGCTTGAGAAAAGCAGCGATTTTTGGTACTTCAGCTTTTATATTTTTAGTCCCAATTGAGAAATGCTTTAATACTGCACAAATAATTTCTTCACCAGGAGCGATATTTTTGCGTTGTAGTTCATCTGACCAATCATTCTCAAATTTGAAATGCTCTTCTTCTACTAAAGCTGGAATTCTATCCAATTTTGCTTGAATCAGGAGTTGCTTCTCAATAAATGTTTTCACTTGTTCTGCATAATTTTCGTTTGATAGTATATGCTCGAGTCCTGAAATATCTTCTCTGTCAAGAATAAAAACTCGATGGTCACGAGATAAAGCAGATGCAATCCGTTTTGCTAACGTTTTTGATTTTAGGTTATCTCGAGCAGCCTGAATAAGCCCTTCAATTTCTACCGCATTTGTTGCCTCGCGTCGAGTTTGGACTGTTACGTCGTTACATGGTTTATAGGCTTTAACGTAGCGGTTGAGAGCGGATGGAACAAGTAAATAATTTTCTAATTCTCGTCGTTCAAAAACGTGTAGGGTATCCTGAATATTTGCGTTGCGTTTTAGCTTTTCTAGGTCGGCTTCGCTTCTTTCATCACGGTCTATCAAAAATAAGTGCGGAATAGCTAATGCTCCTTGATGCAAACGCTCAAGCGCGGTGCTACTACTTGGGGCAATTGTATTTAATGCTGTTGCGCCACCTATTGGAACAAATGCAATATTGCGATTTGTTAAAGGCTTATCTAAAGTCTTGGCTAAAGCACTTAATGCTTGTCCGTCATAATCATTTTCAACAAAAACCAAACCTTCACGCAGTAGCAAGTCCGAATTGATAACACCAAGCTCTTGAAGTGCTGTAGAAAGTGCTGCTCCATCTACTCGGGCAATACTGGTACGGCGGTTACTTTGTGAAACACGGTAAATACTGGTACGGTTCTGATTGGCTAAATCACCCAGAAAAACGCTTGAATGGGTTGTGATGAAAACCTGTCGTCCGCTTTCTACCAATTTCTCGAGTAAGTAGCGTTGTGCGCCTGGATGCAAATGAGACTCTGGTTCTTCAAGAAAAAGTGGAGCATCTACAGAAGTCGTCTCTAGTGCTGCAGCAACCATCAGAAGTTGTTCAACGCCGCCACCCATTGCGTGTAAACGAGTTGAAAGCGGTTTACCCATGACATCTTGTTCAAATTCGATATGCGTTTCGCTACCAATGACTCGAGGATTTAAGTCCCCGATGTTAGAAAGAGCCTCTTGTGCAAATTTTTCTATTCTATGGAATTCTTGTTTTTCGTTTAATACTGCGGTAAATAGTCGTGCTGGTAGGTTATTTCCATCTGTATTTAGTATTACGTCAGACTGACTAGGTGATTTTTCTTTGCCGCGCCGAAATGGACTAAAAAAGAAAGCTGAGTTAAGAAAGTTTCCGACTAGAGTTAATACGAATCCAGCAATATCATCCATTCCACTCTGAAAAAGCCCTGAGAAACCGTTTGAGATCGTAGAATTGTTTGAGTTAGTCAATTTAGACGCAAGAGCTATTGGATTTAACTGCTCATTTGGTTCAAATGGACTAACCCAGCGATAATGGTGAGGTTGATTTTGCTGTCCAAGATTCTCTACAAGTAGCCATGAATTGGCGGAATTATCTATCATACGGAGTGTATTTATTATTGGTAGGTTCGGTTTCGCATTTAGTGGTACTGGTCGTTTGGGTTTATCAGGGCGATTAAATACACAGCATCTAAAAATACGGAACGCATTATCTTTTTGGCGCTCCATACAGGTAATGGTCATGATTCACTGCGCCGTCGCTAGGTAGTTTCTCGAGTTCAGATTCTGGTACGTCTTTAGGTATGCTGGCGGCAAACTCGAGTAGGAATTTAGAGGCGGTTTGTTTTTTACTAGGTTTTAATGGGGTCGAGGGTGTCATGTTTTTATTGTAGCGCTTTGTCTTGGAATTACAAATTTTTCTCGAGTCACCCAGACCCTCATCTAAATTCCTGCTATTCCAATCACGGCACTCGAGACCATAACCAAGACCAAAAAACCAATTGCACCAACGCCTAGGGCTTTAACCCCAACCCGCCGCATGGCTTTTAAGTCCACCCCTAAGCCAATTCCAGCCATCGCCATGGCAGTAAAAGCAATGGATAAAGTCTGGGCGCTACTCGAGACTTCTTTGGGCAGCCAGCCAAAAGAATTAACCAGTCCTACCGCCAAAAACCCAAGCAAAAACGGAGGCAGTACGGGTGGGCGTTGGCTAGGGGCAGTGGCTTTGTCCTCGCGCATTCGCAGCAGACTCGAGGCAATCACCAAGGCGGGTGCAAGCAAGGCTACTCTGGTTAATTTGGCAAGGGTAGCCGTGTCTAGGGCGCTGGCATTGACACTGGCGGCGGCAATCACTTGTCCAACTTCTTGTAAGGTGCTGCCGGTTAAAATACCGTACTGAAGGTCGGTTAAACCGAGCGGTTGACGCAGCAAAATAAAGCCTAGTACGCCAAAAGTACCGAGTAAACTGACTGTCCCGACGGCTAAACTGACCTCTTCGTCTTTGGCGCTGGCAATGCTGCCCGCCGCAACTGCTGCCGAAGCACCACAAATGCCAGTCCCAAAGGCGAGCGATAAGCGCAGTCCCTTCGATAACCCTAAACGTTTACCCATATGATTGACCCCAAGGATGCCAACAATCACAATCAGTCCGTCGAGCAGTAAAATAATTGGTCCACTGCTGGCTAAACTCGAGAAATTCAGGCGCACCCCAAGCAGCACAATCCCGAGCCGTAAAATGGTTTTGGCACTATAAGTGATGCCTGCTTTTAAGCTGCCCGGCAGGAGAAAACTCGAGCGTACCAAAATGCCCAGCACCAATGCCCAACCAAGAATACCAAGGATTTTAATGCCTGGTATACCCGGTAAAACATTGGGGATGCCAGCGATAATGGCAGATATGGCAGCGATGGCAAAACAAGTGAGAATGCCTGAGAAGTTTTTTGGCATGAATTCGTTTAGTGTAACGTTTTTTAGAGCAGCTTGGTTGAACCGTGATAAAAGTCCTCTGTTTAATTCCGAGTAAACCGATAGGATTTATCTAGTCTTTAGGAGGACAACATGAAAAAAGCACTTTTGGTGATTGGAACAGCCCTGATTGTGGCAGCCACCGCCGCTTCGCAAACCCAAGAACTGACGGTTTACACTGGTCGCGGCAAGGGCTTGGTTGACCCTTTGGTTCAAGCCTATCAAGCCGAATCTGGGGTAAAAGTCAATGTTCGCTACGGCACAGATGCACAATTACTGGCGGCGGTTCAAGAAGAAGGCGCACGCTCCCCAGCCGATATTTTTTGGGCAAATACTTCTGGTAGCCTAGGACTCTTGAGTAAAAACAATCAATTTGTCAAGCTCTCGACCGCCATTACCAATAAGCCCAATCTTTACGTCCCAGAAAGTAAAACTTGGACTCCACTTTCGATTCGTTTTCGGGTACTCGCCTATAACCCAGCCAAAATTAAAGCGACTGATTTACCAACTTCAGTCATGGATTTGCCAAAAATGACCGCCCTGAAAGGACGGGTTGGTTGGACTCCAGCCTATGCCAGTTTCCAAGATTTTGTTGGGGCAATGGCAGCCACCAAAGGCGATGCGGTGACTAGCCAGTGGTTAGCTGGAATGAAACAACTCGAGCCTAAAGCCTACGGCACAAACAACGTCCAAATGCTCGAGGCTTTACGGGCAGGAGAAATTGATGTGGCACTGACCAACCACTATTATGTGTTGCGTTTTACCAAAGTGGGTTATGCAATGGGAACACATTACTTCCAAAATGGCGACCTAGGCTCACTCGCCCTTGTGACCGGTGCGGGAATCTTAAAAACCTCCAAGAAATCTGTGACTTCACAACGCTTCTTGACATGGTTACTCTCGAGCAAAGCCCAACAGTTTTTTAGTGGTGAGATTTTTGAATACCCAGTGGTCAAAGGCGCAATTTTGCCCAGCAGCTTACTGCCTTTGAATGACATGATTAACCGCAGTCCAAAAATAGATTTTGACAAGCTGGCGGATTATGTCGGTAACGCCCAGAAGTTATTGCGCGAACAGGGACTTCTTTAAGGTCGGTAAAAAGGTAAAAAAGGGGAGGGTGTATCCCTCCCCCCTTTTTCTATGAACTTTTCTCGAGAACGCACCTTTTCTGGTCGCCGCGCACCGCTTGGATTGGTGTTGTTTGCGGTGCTGGTGGCTTCGAGTGTGCTGATTCCACTGCTTTACTTGGTCGTCAGGGCGCTCGAGGCGGATGGCTCGAGCTTGCGTGAAATTGTGTTTAGGGAACGCAATTTAACCCTTCTAGGCAATACTTTTTTGCTGGCGATTTCGGTACTGATTGGAACAACCGCACTGGCTTTACCAGCAGCTTGGCTTTTGGCTCGAGTCAAGCTGCCTTTTTTAAGATTTTGGGTGGTGGCAAACACCTTGCCTTTGGCTGTGCCGGGCTATGTGGGGGCTTTTGCGTTGCTGGCTGCCAGTGGCTCAGGCGGCACACTCCAGGCGATTGGCTTATCATTGCCCCGCCCGAGTGGTTTTTTTGGTGCAACTTTTATTTTAACGCTTTATAGTGCGCCTTATTTGTTTGTCAACCTTTATGCTGCCCTGCAAAACACTGACCCTGCGCTTGAAGAAGCCGCCCAAAGTTTAGGTCACTCGAGATGGCAAAGTTTTTGGCGGGTGACTGTGCCACAACTTCGTCCAGCTTGGTTGTCTGGGGCATTACTGATTACGCTGCATGTGCTGGGCGATTTTGGGGTGGTCAGTTTAATGCGTTTTGAAACCTTTTCTTTTGCCATTTACAGCCAGTACATCAGCAGTTTAGACCGAGTTTATGCGGCTTGGTTAGCCTTAATTTTACTGGTTATTACCGTGCTAATCCTTGGACTCGAAGGGGTTGCCATGCGCCGAGTATTCCTAGCTCGCAATGCCAAGAACACCCGTCCTGCATCTCGAGTTTCGCTTGGTGTTTGGAGCATCCCAGCCTTGATACCCTTGACTTTATACGTTGCAACTGCTGTTTTATTGCCCATTGTGACCGCCATTTATTGGATGGCTCGAGAACCACAAAGCCAGTTTTATAACCCTTGGGCAGAATTACTCAGGGCTACCCTTGGCACACTCTCGGCGGCTGCTCCCGCCGCTTTCCTAAGTGCCATTTGTGCTTTACCATTGGCGTATTTAGCGGTGCGTCATAAAACCAGATTCTCGAGTTGGTTAGAACGCAGCAGTTATCTTGGCTATGCCACCCCCCCACTTGCCCTAGCATTGGCACTGATTTTTGTGACGCTACGAGTTGTACCAGACCTGTACCAAACCTTATGGTTACTGATTTTTGCCTATACGGTGCATTTTCTAGCCGAAAGCATCGGACCAATCCGCAGCCAACTGCATCAAACCCCTGTTCGGCTCGAGGAAGCTGCTCGTAGCCTTGGGTTGCGCGGCTGGCAAGTAATCTTTCGAGTGCTGATTCCACTGCTGGCTCGAGGGGTGCTGGCTGGTGTGGCATTGGCTTTTTTGAGTGCCGCCAAGGAATTGCCAATCACCACCCTCTTAGCCCCACCCGGTTTTGAAAGCCTTGCCAAAAACGTTTACAGCTACACCTCCGAAGCAATGTTTGGCAAGGCCGCACCTCATGCGCTGGTTTTGATGTTGGTCTCGAGTGCTTTTATTGGTTTGGTGCTGCCAAATAAACGGCGTTAAGAACTCATGGTTGGTTTTTTTTCAGACTGCTTACAGCGCCAACTCACCTAAAGAAACTAGACTATGAGCATGGACTTATCTATTGGTACGACTTTTAATCTGAGGCTTTCGGTTAAGCAACTCGGGCGCAAAAAAGCCCTGACAACCCGCGACTACAACCTTGGTAATTTCTCGAGCCAGCCAACCTTGCGCCAATTACTCGAGCGAATTGTGACCCTCGAGGTTGATGCTTTTAGAACACGCCAAACCGATAATCAGTTTTTACGGGTACTGACCGAAAACCAGTTGCTCGAGGCTGCTGAAAGCGGCAAAATCAGTCTGGGTGGACAAGAATTTAAGCAAGAAATAGACACCGACCAAGCCATCGAAACTGCTATTCAAGCCTTTCAGGATGGTTTGTACTACGCTTTTTATGGCGAAAATCAAATTGAGCGCCTATCAGATACACTCGACCTCGAGTTAAACCAAGAACTGATGTTCCTGCGCCTTGTGGCGCTGGCGGGAGGCTAAAATGTTAAAACGCGAAGATGCCCAAAAAATCATCGAAACCGCCGTGCTTAAAAATGCCGACCAATTGCTGGCGCAACGGATTGGTCGGTTGCCCAAAGACCTAGCCAAGAAAACCCTGGATTTTTTGCTGCTGGATGTAAACGGTAAAGAACTCGAGTTGGGTGATTGGGAGAAACGCAATCAATTTCATGAAGCGGCGCAACAGGTTTTTTATGGCATCTCGGAAAAAGATTTTGCAGACGTTCTCGAGGTTTGGTTTGTGCGCTTTAGCCAAGTTGTTAGGGCAGCCATACAAAAACCACAAAAAAATTCAAGTGGTTTCCAAAGCCATCAAGCCGCCCCTTTGCAAGAACAAATTGATACTTGTCAGGAATGGCTCGAAAAAACCAAAAATTACGACCAGCCACTCGAGTGGTTTGCGGAGTACGCCGCCTACGATTGGACTTTTGGACATTACCTGACCGATTTATTTGTTGCCGATATAGATTTGGGCAACACGCCAGTGTTTAATGTCATGCTGGCAGCCGCCAAAAATGAGCATCCTGTGGCGATGATGGGCAATACCGTGATTGGGTCGTTGCTCCGAGCCAACCGTGTTGAGGGCTGGGAAATCATTGAAAAAACCTTGTTGGCAGCCCAACGCCAAGAAGGGCTGCGTCAGAGTATTTTTGCCGAAATCCAAAATGCCCACCCTCTGGCTTTGTTGCGGATGCTGAAATGGATACTCGACTCGGATTTGCTGCGCTTTTCCTCGAGTGTCCAATGGGCGAAAGATTTTTTGCCGCTTTTGCCAGACGAACCGACTCCAAAAATCCTCGAGAAATCGCTAAAAGAATTTATTGGTCGGCTCGAGAACCAAAAAGCCAACCATACTGTGGCTAAAGACTTAAAAGGTGCGCCAGCTTTACAGGATTTATATTTGGTGCTGCTCAGTTTAGCCTTTGAAAATCTCGAGGAAGCTCAAGCGTTAGCACTGCCTTGGCTGAAGCACAAAGATGCCAAGTACCGATTTTTGGCGTTGCACACTTTGGCATTTTTGCAGGCAGCCGATGATGCCAACATTCAAACCATGCTGACCGACCCCGAAGATTTGGTGGCGCTCAAAGCCCAGCAGATTGCGAGCTTGCCAACCGAAAATTTGGCGGCTCGAGAAAGCAGTTTTGGTATGCTCGAGAAGTTCTTAAAACGCTTTCCAAACCCGATTAAGCTGGCTGCGCCCGAAAGTTGGCTACCAGATATTGCCCTCGAGCCAAGCCGAATTGCCTCCGAGATGTACAACTTACTTGATGAAACGCAAGTGACTTTGATTCTGCCCTATAAGCATTTGCTCGAGCCTTATACCTTACGTCAGTTAATCGAAGTCTTAACCAAACAAACACCGTGGGCAGCCGAAACTCGAGAAATTGTGATTGAGGCACTGACCCACAAAGACAATTATTTGCGCGAAAAAGCCTTTGAGGTGATGGGCAAAAGTAAGGTCTTACTCGAGGAGACCGAATTTGCCCCGCTCGAGAAGCAACTCAGTCGCAAAACTGCTTCGGTGCGACAAAGCACGATTGAACTTATTTTGGCTCAACCCGCCGAATTTGCCAGTGCCAGTGCTTCGCGCTTAAAAGCAGCCAAAACCCCCGAACAAAAAAAAGCTGGCGCAGAAATCGAACAGGCACTCGAGCGTCTGCGGCTCGAGCAGAACGCACCCAGCCCAACCGACGGCTTTGGTTTGTTTGACCCCAAGCTACGCACCCCAGCTTTTGGCTTTGAACGCAAAAAAATCGAGTTGGTTACACCAGCCGCTTTAGCGCTTTTGGGTGAACTCGAGAAACTGGTTTGGTCGCAGCGTTTAACTGTGGTGGATAATCTAAACTGGAGCGATGAAATTGAACAAAAACCATTTGAGAATGCGTACTACCGTCCCTCTCATCCAAATGACAAAGAAAAAACGATTCTCGAGCAGTGGAAAAATTTTCCATTGTCTGAAACTTGGACAACTTGGTTTGAAAATCGAACCGCCAAGGAACGCGATGCCGATGGTTTTGAGCTTCTGCGGGCATTGGCAATTCGTCCGTTTATGTTTAAGCCCGAGGTGGACGATGACGATTTTTATGTGGACGACGAATTTAACTACGAACTCGAGATAGACCCAGATGATGCCTTTTATGCCAACACGGAAATTAAAAAAACCTATTTTTCAAGCCTCAAACCAAAAAAACTCAAAGAAGCCGATGAAGCCCTTGAAGGCATCATGGTCAGAATTCTGGCTTGGCTGACCGAACTCTACCCGGCTGCCAACGAACACGATTTTGCCTTGGATGTCCTTGAAGACCAATTGGCACAAAGTGTTGCAGTTCTCGAGCAAACCTTTGCTACTTTTGTACAAAAAGGCGAATCATTACCGAACGAAAAAGCCCTTGAGGGCAACAAAGCCTATGAAACATTTAAGCGCCAAAACCCTGTGATTGTGCGGCTTGACACCAGCAGTCAGCCTTTAAGTACAGCCCAAAAAGTTCGGTCTTGGCAACTCGAGCATGGTCTGGGCTTGCGGCTGTGGTGGAATCATCAGCGCAAGATAAATCATGGCAACCTATTGGCGGCTTGGCAGGCTGGCATTGCCAATCAAACCGATGTGATGGAAGCCTTGATTGGACTTGAACACCTGCGCCCCGAAAAAACAGTAGCCTGCAACCATGGGTTTACCGAGTATCTGCGAAAAAAGCCGACTGAGCTGCTTAAAGCCTACCCGCAACTACAACCCTTGCTCGAGCAATGCACCAATCGGGTGCTGGAAATCGAATTGGCTCGAGGCGATTTACCCACCCCCGCCACAGGTGCAGCCTCGAGCATCCAATTTTTGACTGGCTTACCGCGTTTGGTGCAGATTCTCAGTGTGATTAAAAATGACAACATTTCGCGTGGGGCTGGTTATTATTACGGGGATAAAGCACCGCGTTTGGTGGTTTTTTCCAACCTCCTAAAAGCTGTGTATCCAAGCCCGACCGACACCCAAGCAGAATTCTCGAGCGCCATTCAAAAAGCCGATATTCCCGAACAACGCCTGCTCGAACTTGGATTGTTTGCACCACAATGGACACAATTTGTGGCGAAAACCATCGGCTGGAAAGGCTTGTCTGAAGGGATGTATTGGTTGCGGGCGCACACCAAAGATGGCGGTTTTAACACCGAAAACGAAGAAGAAAGTTGGAAACTCGAGATGGCGCAACTGACCCCACTGACCACTCAGGATTTAATCGACGGCGCAGTCGATGTGGCTTGGTTTAGTGGGGTTTACAAAGACCTTGGCACAAAGCGCTGGACACAACTCTACGATGCCGCCAAGTACATCACCTCTGGAACGGGTCATGCCAGAGCCAAGCAATTTGCCGATGCGATGGTTGGAAAACTGGTCGAATCCGAAGTGGTGACGCGGATTACCAGTAAACGCCACCAAGACAGCCTTCGCGCCCTTGGGCTGCTGCCACTCCCCAAGAGTAAAGACGCACCACTGCTGGCGCGTTATGAGGTCATCCAGACCTTCTTAAAACAATCCAAGCAATTTGGTTCGCAGCGCAAAGAATCCGAACGCCTTGCTTCGCGGATTGGACTCGAGAATTTAGCCCGCACGGCTGGCTACCCAGACCCAATGCGGCTCGAGTGGGCAATGGAACTGAGAGCCGTGGCAGATTTATCCAAAGGCGCTGTCAAGCTACAAAAAGGCGATGTTGAACTGATTTTGTCGGTCACGCCAGATGGCGAACCGATGCTCGAGGTACAAAAAGCCGGCAAAACCCTCAAAGACATTCCAGCCAACCTCAAAAAAGACGAAGCCGTGATTGAAATCCGAGCCAGACGCAAAGAACTCGAGACCCAACGCAGCCGAATGCGGGTTTCTTTGGAACGCGCCATGGTTCATGGCGACGAATTTACGGCTAAAGAACTGCGCGACCTGACCAAGCACCCAATCGTCAAACCGATGCTCGAGCAAATGGTGTTTATTGACCAAACCCAAATGGGCTTTTTAGCTGCCGACGGTAAAAATTTGGTCAGTCCAAACGGCGAATTGCTGACCATTCAAGGCTCGAGTTTACGCTTGGCGCACCCGATAGATTTACTCGAGTCCGGACACTGGAGCGAATTCCAAGCCGCATTTTTTAGTGCCAAACGCCAACAGCCTTTTAAGCAAATTTTTAGGGAACTTTATTTGCTAACCGAAGTCGAAAAACTCGAGAAAACCCAGTCTGAGCGCTACGCTGGGCATCAGATTAACCAACGCCAAAGCGCTGCCCTGCTTGGTTCGAGGGGCTGGGTGGTCAATGCTTACGAAGGCGATGCCAGCCGCACCTTTTTTGCCGAAGGCATCACGGCTCATGTCCGCAGCAAGCAAGGTTGGACAACCCCAGCCGAAGTCGAAGCACCAGCCTTGGACACGGTGCATTTTACCAAACGCGGCGAATGGGAAGCGTTGACCCTCGAGAATATCCCCAAGCGTTTGTATTCCGAAATCATGCGCGACCTTGACTTGGTGGTCTCGGTGGCGCACGTTGGCGGCGTAGACCCAGAAGCCTCGCAAAGCACCACCGAAATGCGGGCGGCGTTGTTGCTCGAGACGTTAAGACTTTTGAAAATCAGCAATGTGCGTCTCGAGAAATCGGTGGCGCTGATTGAAGGGCAAATTGGACGGTATAGCGTGCATCTAGGCAGTGCAGTGGTGCATCAGCAACCGGGTGGCGCGATTTGTTTGGTGGCAGTGCCGAATCAGGCTCGAGGACGGATTTTCTTGCCGTTTGCCGATGCCGACCCGCACACGGCTGAGGTGATTGCCAAGGTGCTGATGCTGGCAAAGGATTCTGAAATTCAAGACCCGATTTTGCTGCGGCAACTGGTGGGGTAGACTTTGGATTTTAGAACAGGTGTGCGGCTAAATCGCATTAGCCATCTCTTAAAATCACAAAATATATTGATAGATAGCTTAATACATTGCATCAGGCGAACGCTTAGGAGCAGCCCCAATCTGTACTAACCGCGCCCCAAGTCGTGCAGCAATTGTTCGGGCAATGGTTGCATCTGGGTGTGGGTCTGCTGCACTGTAAGCAATCATCAAACTTAACTCGGTCAATCGCTGGGCAAAGGCTTGGTCGCTCGAGTACCAAACCCCATGCTTTAACTCGGCTCGATTGCCTTGGTACTCAAGAGCGGTCAGTTGCTCGAGGGTTTTAATCCCACCTTTGGGGCGTTTTTGGTTGCGTTGGGTTTGTTTGGTGTTGGTACTAGAGAGGGTCATATGGACTCCATTAACTCGACAAGAAAAAGAGTGGTTTGTGGGTCTTGTTCAATCAACTGCATCGGGTTTTGGTACAGGTATTCCAAGCCTGTGCTGATGAGTTCAGTGTACACCCTCGAGCCGTCTGGTTGTGTGTACTCAAGGACGTGGTAGCCAAGTCCGAGGTGTCGCGGTATTTCGTTTTGAACTCGAGCGTCAACATGGGCAGTAGCTGCTTTTTCTGTGCCTGGTATCGAAGCCTCAAGCCAGTGTCCAAGTTCATGCAGAATAACGCTGGTTGGTGCGTCACCACGAAGGTATATTTCCGAAAAATTAGGCTTTATAAATCTGTACTCACAAAACATTTCAGGACGGTGCAGCATTTCAAGGTAGAAGCCAGCCTGTTCTCGAGGTTGCGGTAAAAGCAAGCGCAATACTTCAATGGCGTTCTGAATCCGCCCAGTCAAATTCGTGGATAATTCATCAATCGTAAACCAAGCAATATGGACAGGATGCTTAACCCTTAACGGTTCAAATTGCTCGAGCCGCATTTGGTGCAGCAGTTGCTCACGCTGAATACGAACGACTTGGACATCCTCTGTAATGTACGCCAAGTCTTCTAGTTCTAAAAGCTGCTTGTTATACACGCTTGCAATGCTTTGAATGTGTTGTCTTAAAAACTCGAGGGTGATTTTTGCCATACTTGTCTGTATTCCTCGAGCGTGAATCGGGCGCGGTTAGCATCATCGGTTGGACGCACATGACACAATACTATCTGCCAATTATGCCACGAAGTTCAAGACCCAGTGGGCAGTCAATCAACACCATCTTTAAGGCTGATAAATGCGATTACTCGAGACTTAAACTTTTTCTTAGCCATAATATAATTAGCATGATAGCTAAACATCACTTAAATCAAATAGGTCTTCGTAAACCGTATCTAACCTTTTTTGCTGACTTTGTAGCTTAAATTTCCGTTCATCATTATTGCTTGAATGATCATCTTTCAATTCACTAAGCGACCTCTGTAACGATTTTCGCATCAAGTAAATTTGCAGTAAACTCCTTGTTCTTTTGTATAAAAATAAACAATCACGGACGAAATAATATGGGATACTTTTTGCTAAAAGAAAAAAAGAAAATAATCCATACTGCAAACCAAACTTCTTAAACTTGATATAATTCGACATTGCTGAATTGAGAGCATATTCACTTAATGGCAGTTGGAGTATAGTTTTTTTATACCTATTAAGTTCTTTCCTAATTTCATACAAACCAAATAAAATTCTTAAAGCGTAAAGCAATTTAAAGAATTTCCTCGGAATACAGTCTAATTCACTTAAAAACTCGTCACCGTATCGTTGCCTAACCTCAATGGGTAACAATTGAATAGACGTTATCGGAAATAAGAAACTAGCTCGATTTCCGCAAAGCCCGTTTGCGAAAAGCACAGCGAAGGTTATGCAAACCACAAGCAATCTCCATAAACCAATCAGAGCAATACCACTTCGTATTCCGCAACACGTC
>JANNVX010000009.1:0-22383 GCA_031414595.1 Deinococcales bacterium | reverse complement strand
ACGTGTTGCGGAATACGAAGTGGTATTGCTCTGATTGGTTTATGGAGATTGCTTGTGGTTTGCATAACCTTCGCTGTGCTTTTCGCAAACGGGCTTTGCGGAAATCGAGCTAGTTTCTTATTTCCGATAACGTCTATTGTACGGCTGTTAGGAATGCACCGGAGGGAATGGGTAACAATCAAATAAATACAAGTGCTTTTGCTCTTGGTCAATTGGTAGGTTCGGGGGTACTGACTGAATCCGAAGCACACGCAGCGCTCGAGAACGCTGTCAACAGTTGGATAAAACCAGACCGTAATGCACGGACAAGTATTGACAGTGGTCTCAAAGCTGGCAAACTCGAGCCTCGAGATATGAGCCATGTAGGTAAAAAATCACTTGGTAAGTCAAAGCCCAAAGCAATAAAACCAAGCACGGGCGAAAACTCGAGCGACCCCGTAACAAAAAGCCAGTTACCAGAATTTACTCTCATGGCTGGCGATTATGCCGTGACGAAGAACTACCCGCACATTGTGGAAATTAAAAAAGGCAAAGGTGCAAAAGGTGACGAAGAACAGTACACACTTGCCCTGTGTAATTTCTTTGTATGGATTATTGCCGAAACAACCAAGGACGATGGAAGCGGCACAAGTCAGAAATACATCACCCTCGAGGGAGTTCTAAGCGATGGCACAGCCTTACACCAAATTGATGTGCCTACCTCGAGCTTTGGCGGTATGGCATGGGTCACAAAGGAATGGGGCGCTCGTGTGATTGTGCAACCATTTCAGAATGCACAAAATAAACTTCGACATGCGATTCAGGTTTTGAGTGCCGAAAGGGATTACAGCAACCGAACGGTGTACACCCACACCGGATGGCGCAACCTCAAAGGCTACGGACAAGTTTACTTGCACAACGGCGGCGCTCTTGGTGTGAACGGTGCAGTACCAGATATTGAAGTGGACTTAGCCAAATACGAACGCTACAGCCTACCCAGTGCTGTGACTAACTTAGAGGCTCGAGTAGCAATTCAAACCAGTTTAGTTTTACTCGAAACCGCACCTGATACCGTAACAATTGTTGTGTGGCTTGCCGTGTGGCGTTCAGTCCTTGGCGCAGCAAACTACAGCATTTTCTTATATGGGCTTACAGGCACGGGCAAAAGTGGGCTTGTTGGTTTGATGCTGTCGCACTTTGGATCGAGTTTCAGGGGTCACACTCTACCCGATAATTGGGAAAGCACACCCTCAAAACTAGAGAAGTTACTGTTCACTTTGAAGGATAGCGTAGCTGTAATTGATGACTTTAATCCTAAAGGCTCGAGTATTGAACGCCAAAAATTGCACAGCACAGCCGATAGAATTTTGCGTGGTCAAGCTAACGGGCAATCTCGAGGACGCATGACTTGGGGTCAAGGTGGTGTTCTCGAGGCAGCAACCCAGTACAAACCGCGTGGTTTAACGATTGTTACAGGTGAGGATATTCCAACAGGTACAAGCCTAAGAGCGCGTAATCTGATTCTCGAGTTAAAACGTGGTGACTTAAAACGGGACGTGTGTTTACCACTGAATCAAGCAGCCGAAAACGGCGTGTTAGCGAACGGGATGAGTGCCTATATTCAATGGTTAGCCCCAAGGCTCGAGGATGTGCAGCAATGGCATAGGGTACGCACACAACAGCATGACCTCGAGTTAAGCAAATGTTTACCCGATACGACCCACGGGCAAACATTAAACGCGGTTGCTGATTTACTGGCAAGCCTTGAAGTGTGGCTTAGTTTTGCGGTACACAGCCAAGCTGTGACGCTCGAGCAAGCAGCAACATTATTGACTCGAGCCGATGAAACAATGGTCACGGTTGCCCTTTTACAGTCGGCTCATCAAGCAGCCAATGACCCAGTAACCCGATTCATAGAATTACTGGTAGCTGTTCTCTCGAGTGGTAAAGCTCATCTGCTTGACCAGAACACAGGTAAACCATTAGATGGTGACAATCTCGAGCAGTGGGGTTATGCCCTGAAAATACGCGGCAACGGGATGAATGAAAGCGAACGATACGAAACCCAAGGGGCTTGTATTGGGTGGTTAGGTGATGGTGCTTTGCTGTTGCAACCTCAAGCGGTGTGGAGCGAGATTCAGGCGATGGCAACCAAACAGGGTGAGGCTATCGCAAAAAGTTTTGATGCGACTAAGAAAGCCTTGGCAGAGCGTGGCATGATTAGCACCTACAACACACCCAAGGGCGCAGAGTATAGCGTCCTACGGCGTATTAACGGACAGCAAGCTCGAGTTTTAGAAGTCAAAATCTCGAGCTTAGAAACCTCAAAAGATGATTCTGATAAAAACTCAGGGGGTAGGGGTACAAAAAAATCCGTAACATCCGTAACAGGGGCAAAAAATAATGTGCTAGATAGACTGTATCCGTTACGGGCAATCCGTAACGTTACGGATGAATCCGTAACACCCCCAAGCCCTGAGTATACGAGCGACCCTGACGAGGTGTTACGGGTGTTACGGACTGTTACGGGCATCCGTAACGGGCTTGATACTGTGAGTGACAGTAGTTTAGAGGGTGTTACGGATGTTACGGATTATTCGATACCTATACCCCCACCTTTGAATATGGCAGACCTACAAAGCAATGTTCTCGAGACCCTGAAAAGTGGCACAGTTTCACGGCACAAACTGCCAAAACTCTTAGGCATCAAAAGCAGTGACCTCGAGACCGCTCTGACCGACCTATTAACCCGTGGTGAGATTGAAGAAACTTCACAGGGTTTTAGTTTGCCCTTGGCAAAACCAAGCTGTGAAACAAAGCCACAACAAGAAGGTGAGCTATGACCATCACCGCATTGATGGCAACCATCACCAAGAATGATGGTGCATTATGGCTCGAGAATGGCAAGGTCAAATACCGTTTACCAACCGACTTGGTAAACCAACCAGAAAATGCAGAACGGATTCTCGAGCAGTTACGCGCTAACCGTGACGCAGTACGAGCAGCGCTCGAGGATGCGACGCTAAAACCAACTGAACAAACTAAGTTACCGCTTTACCGAACCCCTGAGTTTCGCCCCAAACCTTTGCCGCTTCATCTCGAGAAGTTTGCTCGAGCAGCCAGAACGGACAAACTCCCCGTACCCCTTGCTGACCTTGTGGTGAGCCATGTGGGATGGTGGTTTGTGACTTCCGATGCTCGAGAATTAGAAACGCTTGAGCAATTGCACCGACAGTATTACGGCACGGTGCAAGCATGACTTACAACACCAACCACGAACGCATAGCCAAGGAACGCGCCAAGACCATCACACAGCGCTTTCTCGAGGGAACAACTGCAAGCAGTCCAGAGGAAGCCATACAAACGGGACAGCGCACCCTACTGGAATGGTCTGAAGCCCTACGCCCCAGAGAACCACCGAACCAAGAAGAACCATAATCCCACCAAGACCGCACCGCGAAACTCGAGGAAACAAAAAAGGAGAAATAACCGTGACCCCAAACCAGAGGGAACAACAAATACAACTCGAACTTGATAAGGCTCGAGCCGAACTCAAAAAGCAAGAAGCCGAAACATACGCAGTCCTAGCCGAAGCACTAGCAAGACTCGGCAATCAAAACATTGACATCACCCCACTGCTAAATAAATTTGGATTAAAACCACTTGGCAACCAGGACAGCATTGAATTACGGGCGTATCATCTTGAGTACGGGATTCTTACCCTGAACGAAGCACGAGCGCGTATTGGTTTACCCAGTGTCCCCAATGGTGACAAACTCTTACAACCCACCAAGACCACACCGAACGTAACCCAACAGCAAAGCACTCGAGATGCAAACCGTGATGAGGCATTCAAAGCCAATGTGGAACGCGCTAAGAAACTCATGGCAGAACATGGCTTTACCCGTGAGGACTTACAAGGATGGGTCATTAACGGGTGAGTTACCCCGCGTTACTCGAGATGGATAACGCGGGGTAAGTAGCACGGCAAAAGAGCAACACAACCACAGCAAAAGAAAACAAGGGGAATATCATGCCAAGACCAAATACGATCACCACACACCCAGAACTCGAGGCAATTAAAACCATGCTCGAGACCGACAGCATTGCCAATACCGCCAAACACTTTGGCGTGTCAGAAGATGCCCTCTCAAGATTCAGATTCAAGTTACTTGGGCAAACTCAAACCGATGACCTACCCGACGAATTGCCAAGCCTCGAGCAACCACGGCAAATTTCATTTGGGTACACCCACCCTCGAGACCCTGAAAGCCTCGAGCCGCTAATCAAAGCAGCACGAGCAGAGGAACGCCGGACAAGAGATGCTTTAGAGGATATTCAAAGCGAACCCGAGAAAGCCCAAGAAGCAGCCCGTCAAGCGGCACGTTCTACACCAAGCGACCTTGACGAACTCGAGCGCTTAGAATCCCGCCTTCGGGCAGCACACAGGGCAGTTGAGGCAGCCGAACATAATCATGCCGATGCAAAGCTGGCTTTGTCTGACCTCGAGAACGAAGTACAGGCATGGCATCGTGACCAAGGCGCTTGGAAGAACGCTAAAGAATTCATGGCTTGCATCGAAGCCTATGACCATGAACGCGATACGCTCTTAAACATTGTGGCAACTGCCCGTTCTACGCTTATGGATTTACGAGAAGCAGCCATTAAAAAGCATTACAAAGCTGTGGGTATGGGCTTACCCAGTAGTGACCCTGTTGTGTTGCGTTCGTTGTTGCTCGAGCATGGTGTTAGCGGTAGGGCATTGGATTTACTGATGATTGAAGGCGCAGCATTTGGGCAGTACGAAAATAAGCACCCGATTCTAAAAGTTAGGGAAGATTTGAATAAGGTCTTTTTTGAAGGCAAGTTCTAAGGCTCGAGACTGATAACGCGGGGATACAAAACTCGAGCCGTATTGATGCGGTGCAAAAGAGCCGCAAGAAACCATCACTTTAAGCAACACGCAGCACAGCAGGGGGTGACACAATACCGATTATGGCAAGTAACCGCACAGCAAGGCACTCGAGACGCAAACCAATGAGCCACGAACAGGCATTAAAGGCGCTGTCTAGTGCCACAGAATGCGCTCGAGGAATTGCCGAGGACACCAAGCAATCTGCATCTGACCGAATCGCAGCAGCCCATGCAGTGGTGCAAGCCTGCGCCATGTACGCGAGACTCGAGGAAGTGCCTAAGCCAGTTCGAGCAAAACCAGATAAACCAGTTGAGGAGTGGCTAACTTGGGATGAACACAAGAAACTGATGTCTGAACTCGAGTTTGAACCTGAAAAGCCATCAACACCGCAAGACCTCTTGAAAACAGTGGACAAATTAGAAAAGGCAACAGCAGTACCGTATGAATTCGATAAAGAGGAATTCAAAGCAATCGCACAGCGCACCGTACTGGAGCGAAGAGCAGCAAAACAAAAGGAAGTGTGAATATGTCAAAACTTGCCACGATTCAAGCTATGCGCCCAACTACAGCCGGTTGTCTTGAGAAGCTAACCGAGAAAATGGATGAAGATGTTAAGCAAAAAAAATTCATGTCTGATAACACAAAGAAATTCAAAGACATGGTTCAGGAAGAAGAAGACTTATCCAAAGCAAAAGTAAAAGAGATTGATTGTGTTCTTGATGACCCTGCTTTTAGGGATTCAACTGACCCCGACATCGGGGCTTATCGGGTACTTTTTGAGGCTGAGAAAGCGGTGCAGTTAGCTCTACAAGGTCAGTTACAAACCAAGTTAGCCAATTATGCACAACAAGCCTTAGATGGGAATAAGTTACTAGCTGAAGTCCATACCAGAAACACCAAAAGAACAACTTGAATTCATCCAAAGTCTTTGGGGTGTTAGATAATCATGGTTGATATTCAAAAGCTACGGCGTTCATTACACTGTTGGAGTGAGGGTTTTCATGATTAAAATTCCAATGTGTTTGCTATGCAAACATTTTACAGGACAAGGAAAATGTAAGGCATTTCCTGATGGTATTCCAGACCAAATTTTAGATTCTAAAATTGGTCATGTTAAACCATTGGCAGATGACAACGGAATTCAATTTGAAGCATCTGACACATCTGATAAGGCTCATGTAAAAGCAATCTTGGAATACTGGGGTTAGTTTTTTGGCTCGAGTGAGGATTAAATGATTGACATTCAAAAAATTCGAGAATTGCACCAAGAATTAGCTGCGGCTCGAGCTGCTGATACACTCACATCTGAGCAAGCTAAACGCATTCGCAAAGATGCTGAGCAGGCTGCTAACAATGACCCGCGTTTTCTTGCATCGTTTTTTCATAACATCCCGCCGGAATTGTTGGAAGTTCGAGACAATTAACCAAAACAAAAACCCGCCCAAGTTAAAGGCGGGTTTCTTCTTTCTCGAGTTACAAATGCTGACGGCGCTCGAGGGCTTGGGCGACCTTGAGACGGTCTCGAGGAACGCACCAAATACGGGTTAAACTTGGTTCTACACTAACCGCACAACGTACCAGAATGGTGTTCAGGTCTTGAACAGCAGCAAGCGCGGCACTAAGACTAGGCGCGATAATTGGATGCTCGAGCGGGGCGAGGGCGTGTTCGGCTGGCATGAAAATACCTTTGGCTTGACTGGCAACAATCGCGGCATGGTCTCGCAAGTCATAGGCACTTGGGGTGACTGTGCCGGTGTAAGACTGGCTGGCATTGGTGGTTGTGGGGACTTGATTCATTTTGTGACCTCGAGGAGTTGGGCAGCTAGGGCTTTAGCGTTCGGGATAGTCAGGGCGTAATCACGATTGCCAATTAAAAGCATGATGCGGTTATCGTCTTTGGAAACAATTAAATCAATGCGGTGCAATCGGCTAATGCGAATGGGTTTGTCTTTCATGCGGTTATTCCTTTACGAACCTTGGCAGCCAAGAGGGTGACAATAAACGGGGTGAGCGGTACTCGAGCGGCGAAACTTTCAGACTCGAGCCAAACAAAACCCTTCTCGAGTTTGGTGCTGACTGGCTGACCATCCTTGCTGATGATTGTGCGGGTCATGATGCGACCTTGTAACCGAATTCGAGGATGAGGTTCTGAACTTCTTGTGCGACCTTGAGACGGTCTTGTGAACGCTCGAGATAGACAAGAAGAAACAACTTTCTAAACTTGGGTAGCTCACGGTGAATATCACCAATGCTGTTGGTATGTGGTGCGGTACGCTCGAGGATGGTGTCCACAAATTTATTCTTGCTGGCAGTCGTAAAAAAATGCGGGTTTCTCACAGTCAATTTAATTGGTTTGGTCATAGCAACCCCTGCAAGAAGGCGTTCCCGAGGCGTTTAGCAGCTTCGCGGTCAATCTCGAGTAGGATGTCTGAGTCTGCGACCCGCACGAGTAACCAGAGTCCAGTGACGGTCTTGGTGAGGGTTATGGTTGCTGTAGCTTGGCTCGAGGTGATGGAGATAACACTGACCAGTGTGCGATGAGGTGAGGGCATCACGCCCTCACCTCTTCTTTGATTGCGTCCATGAATCGGGTGATGCTCGAGCCGCTAACGGGTTGTGGGGTTGTGCAATCTTCACGGCGGCTTGTGATGTGGGTCAGTTGACCGCGTTGGTTTTGGTGTGCGGTGAGTTCGTACCAGTCACCACTACAAGGGGTTTGGACGCATACACGGCGGACAATGCCGTGTGGGTAGACTCTCGAGCCGTTACGCATGGTGTCATAGAGGGCTTCTTGTGTGGCTTGGACTTGGGTAGTGATGGCGTGTATCATGGTTGGGACTCCTTACAACTTGTTTGGGATTCTCGAGAACGCTTTTTGCCGTGAGAAGCGGGCGTTCTTGAGTGACAATAGTATACCGAATAGTTGGTATATTGTCAATAGTAGTAGGTATACTGTATAGTCATGATGTGTTAATTAAATTACGATTTGGAGAGTTGCTAAGGCAACGCGGTATAACACCTAACAAGTTGGCTATGGCTGGCTATGGACTGTCTCGTAATACTGTTTACGGGCTGGCAAACCCTTCTAAGGAACGGGTTAGGCTCGACTTAGATGTTTTGGCAAGTGCAATGGTGGCACTAGAAAAAGCTACGGGGCAAGCTGTAACCATAAATGATGTTCTCGAGGTGATAGAAGAACCGCTCGAGGAAATGGACGGCGAAACCAAGGCATGGCTTGACGGTGCAGCCTATGCGATGGCAGATAGGCTTGCAGAAATAGAAAAAGATGTACCGCCCGAAGAACTCAAGGCATGGCACGCCTCATTCAAGGGTAAAGGGACACCTGTTCGTTATGACCAAAGAACCCGTAAGTTTGTGGAACAACCATGAAATTCGGAGATATTGCACTGATAAACCTCCCCAGACGCTTGCCAGCAGGACGTGAGCAAGAAGGGTCACGCCCTTGTATTATCATCACCAACCCTGACACCGTAGGACGAAGCCGATACCCATGCTTAATTATTGCCCCACTTACCACGACAGAAGGGACTTGGGTTAAAGCAGGGAAGAAACTCTATCCAATTGTTGACGGTGCAGTGCTACCAGAAACCAGCGTGGTACTGCTCGACCAGATACAAATGATTGATGTGTACCGCATTCAAGAGCGTTACGGCGCTTTAACTCATGCAGAACTCGAGCCTGTGCGAACTGGTATCAAAGCCCTGTTTGCTGACCTTCTCGAGACCGTGTAGAGCGCACCATGCACAATCAAGCCCTGACCAATAGGAGGCGGTAACAATGACAACCGAAATAACCTTATGAGTGTCCGTACCATTAGCCCCAATAAGTTCGCCAAGTTAGTAGGGGTTGGTGTGCAGAAAATCCATGTCCTACTTGACGCTGGCGAAATTCGCCATGTGCGTTCTTTGTGCAACCCCAAAAAGCCGAATCGTCGTCCGCATCGGTATATTCCCGATTTTGAGGTTGAAGAATTCCTACGCCGACAAGCCGAAGCCTCTGTTGCTGATAAGCCAAAGGGGGAATAGCAATGGCACGACGAGGCAGAGGCGAAGGGAACATCCGCAAACGCAAAGATGGACGTTGGGAAGGCAGCAAAACCGTAGGTTTAACATTGGCTGGCAATCCAAAACGCCGTAGTGTTTATGGTAAGACTCGAGCCGAAGTAGCCCGAAAACTCGAGGAACTAACAACCCAGTTTAATTACGGCACACTGCTCGAGCCTGATAAACGCACCGTAAAAGCATTTGGTCAGCAGTGGCTCGAGATGAAAGTGTCCGGCGGTATCAGCAGCAAAACCAAAATGGATTACGAATATGAGCTTGGTAAAACCGATCTGACTATTGGTGCTTTGAGATTACAAGACGTTAAACCAGTCCACATTCGGGAAGTGCTTAAAAGACTCGAGCTTGACCAGGCATCACCCAGAACTCGAGCTAAGGTACTCGAGCGACTAAATTGCGTATTTACCGAAGCCATTGCCCTCGAGTTAATCCATAAGAACCCATGCGCCGCCGTTAAGTTCCAAGCCCCACCAAGTGAACCGATTGGGCGCAGCCTCGAGTTGGAAGAAGTCACAGCGCTTTTAGCGGTGGTTAAAGGTGATTACTGGGAAGTCTTTATACGCTTGTGTTTGAATATGGGTTTACGAAAGGGTGAGGCGCTGGCTTTGCAATGGGCTGACATTGACTTCAAAACCAGTACCGTAAAAATCAGCAAGTCGTTTAGTAAGTTCGGTGGTGGTGGCAAAATGGGTCCAACCAAAGGACGGAGAAACCGAGTTATTCCGTTGCCTCCATCTATGGCGAAGTTGTTACTTGACCAAGCTGAGCAATGGGATTTTGATAAGCACCCAGAGCATAAGAAGCTTTTTTTGATTGGGGCTGATAAACCATTGAACCCAAGCAGCCCAAACCATGCCATGAAAAAACTTTGTGTTAAAGCAGGTGTAAAACCGTGCAGAGTCCATGATTTACGACACACTTATGGGTCTTTGGCTTTACGGGCTGGCACACCACTCGAGTTGGTTAGTGAACGCATGGGGCATTCAAATCCGACTGTGACCCTGAACATTTACAGGCATCTGCTCGAGGATGAACGACGCTCACATATTTACGACATCGAAGAGATGCTCAGTCCTTTAGCGGGGTTCTCAAAGTCTGCTGCGGTCAAACTGCGGTCAAATGTAAGAACGGCGGTCAACTGATGACTGCCGTTCCTATGTCTATCACTTGGTGGAGGTGGAGGGATTCGAACCCACGACATCCTGCTTGCAAAGCAGGCGCTCTCCCTCTGAGCTACACCCCCAAGCGCTCGAGGATAGTAACAGACGCATTAGGCTACGTCAAGGGGTGCTTGCCCAAGTGGGGTCAGGCTATTTCTCAAACTAATTTCGGCGGCGTAGACGGTTTTTATGCCAGATGTGGTTTGCACCAGCAGCGCTCCACTGGGGTCGAGGTCTAGGGCTACTCCGATCCAACTATTGCCGTTTGGCTCGAGAATTGTCACTTCGCGTCCTAAATTATTGGCATGGCTTTTCCAGCTTTGCAAAGCAAATTCGGAATTTTCCAAGAACTTTTGATACGCTATTTTTAGGTTTGCAATACAAGTTTTTAATAAATTTTTACGATTGACTGGAGCAAACTCTTCGAGTGCCGCAGCATTTAATTCCGGTGGGAAATCTTGGCAGCGCACATTGATTCCAATACCAAGTAACACAAATGCGGCTGTGCCTGCTTCAATTCTGGTCTCGAGCAGGATGCCGCAAAGTTTTCGCCCGTCAAGCGTCAGCAGGTCGTTGCTCCATTTTAATTGGGTCTCAATGCCCGTGTTTTCTTTGATGCTTCTAGCCATCACCGCCCCAACCAGAAGCGGTAACAAACCAAGTTTTGAAAGTGCCACTTGGGGTCTGAGTAAGACCGTAAAATACAACCCCGAAGCTGGTGCGCTGTGCCATAGTTTATTGCGCCTGCCGCGTCCTGCGGTTTGGGTTTCAGCCAGTAAAATACTAAATTCTGGCGCACCTGCGAGGGCTTGTTGCCGCACTTCATCCATGGTGCTGCCAACCGAGGCACGGTACTGCACACCCTCAAGCATTGGCAAATCATTGTCTGGCATAGAACTCCAATTGTCTTGCGTCTTCTAGTACCATAAACCGAATCAGTTGGGCTTCTGGCATTTCTTCGAGTAATGCCTCACCCCATTCAATCACTACCGCCAAGGCAGTCTCGAGGTACTCAGCTAAACCCATCTGCCAGAGTTTTTTAGCATCGGTTAAGCGGTAGGCATCGATATGAACCAAAACCCCTCGAGGCGTTTGGTATTGATGAATATAGGTGTAGGTTGGACTCGAGACTGGACTGGTTGCTCCAAGCCCACACGCTAAGCCTTTGACAAAGGTGGTTTTTCCTGCCCCCATGACCCCACTTAAAATCAGTACCGAACCCACCCCCAGTTGCTGGGCAAAGCCAGCCGCATAGTCTTCTAGGTCTTCGGCAGTTTTGAAAACAAGCTTCATTAGCGCAAATTACCATGCTCGATAATCAAAGCCAGTGATTGGTCTTACCAAAATGCTTGTCACACCGCTCTTACAGCCCAAACTATTTTGGCGTGCTTAAAACACTGCTAAAAGCCGAGCTATTATCGGCAAGCAATACCATTCTAATTTGTGACCAAATAAGAACTAAGCCGTTTCTCGCAGATTTTTATAAAATTCAATTGGTGTATACTCTTCAAAGTAAATTACCTTAGCTTAAAAGGCTGCAAACTCAACCATGCTAGATTTAGCCAAGAATAACGCCAAGAGTTCGTACAATACATAAACGGCTTCAATATCGAGATTATTATTTATGGAAACAGACCAAATCAGCACATCAGAACTCAATCAAAAGGCTTGGGAGGCTCGTTTAGACGACTGGCAAATTTGTCTGAGTTTTAGTGAACAAGCCCTAAGACAAGCTATAGAAGAATCAAACGAATTACAAATGGGTTATGCACTGCGAACACTGGCTTTTGTTGACCGCAATCAATCCAATTTAAGTCAAGCCCTCAGCCGTTTATCGCAAGCCCTCGAGATTGCCGAGAAGTACAAGGATTTAGAGCTTCAACGCGACATTCTCAATTTTTTGGCAGCCACCTATGCAACCATGGGCAATATGCAGTCAGCCTTGGGGTACACGCAAACTGCCTTAAAAATCAATCAGGAACTCAAGGATGTTGGCGGACAAGTCAGTAGTTTAATTAACCTTGGCAACATTTTCCAATCCTTGGGGCGCTTTAGCGAAGCCGAATCGGTTTGTTTAGAAGCCATCGAACAAGCGGCTCTGATTCCAGACCTGCGGCGTGTCTCCGAAGCCCGAGGCAACTTGGCATTGGCTTATCTTAAATTAGAACGCTTTCAGGATGCCGTCAGTGCTTCACGGCAAGCCTTACAGTCTGCCCAAGAATTAAAACTGACCCAGTTGGCAACTCGAGTCCAAGTCAATTTAGCCGAGGCGCTGGCATACCTTGGCGAGTTTGCCGAAGCCTTGGCTTTGTTGCGCTCTGCCGAAAAGGTTTTTGTCGAAAACGATATTTTTGAAGGGATTGTCCATTGCCGCTTGTACTTGGGGCTAATTTTTCTTCGCCAAGAACTGGTCAGTCAAGCCATTGCTAGTTTAGAATCTGGTTTAGCCTTGTGTAAAACGCACGGCTTAAAAGACCTTGAAGCCGAGTTTCATCAACGAATTTCCGAGGCACACGAACACAACCAACATTTTGAATTCGCCTTAAAGCACCATAAAATTTTTCATCAAATCGAACGCGAAGTGCGCCAGTTAGATACCGAACGCCAATTAAATGCAATTAGCGCCCAACGTGAATTAGACCGTGCCAGAGCCGAAGCCGACTTGGAGCGAATGCGCCGCGTTGAATTGGGGCATTTGGTCGGTCAACTCGAATGGCAAGCCATTTCCGATCCTTTAACCGGTTTATACAATCGGCGCTACCTAGAAACACAACTCGAGAAGTCGTTTATCGAAGCCAAAATAGAAGCTAAACCACTCTCGGTGGCGATGCTTGACATTGACAGTTTTAAGCAAGTCAACGATACATTTGGACATGGTGTAGGCGATGAAGTCTTAAAAATTATGGCTAAACTCGCCAAAGACAGTTTGCGGACAGGCGATATTGCGGCTCGTTATGGCGGAGAAGAATTTGCCTTGGTGATTCACACCAGTTTAGAAAAAGCCACTCGAGCTTGTGAACGTCTCCGCATTCGGGTCGAAACATACCCCTGGGATGAAATTCATGCTGAATTACAAGTTACCATTACGGTTGGTGTTTGTGCCGACACAGACTTAGAAAATCACGAAAAAATGCTGAATGTTGCCGATGAAAAACTTTATGTTGGTAAACGCAGTGGCAAAAACCAAGTCCAAGCCTAACGTCTAAGCAGTTCTAATTTGAAAAGGAGCATACTCTGACCATGCAACTCGATATTTTACTGACCCTCTTACTCGCCTATGTCGTTGGGGCGTTACCGCTTGGTTATTGGTACGCCAAATACCGTGGTTTTGATCCATTACGGGCAAGTTCTTATAACATTGGTTTTGAAAATGCGATGCGGGTACTCGGTGGTGAATCGACGATTGCTTCATTTGCTTTGGATTTCTTCAAAGGTGCAATTGTGGTGGCGTTAGTCATGCCATTTGAGGGCAATGAGCTGGCGTTTATTGCGGCTTTTGCTGGGTTTGTTGGGCATCAGTATCCACCTTCGGTTTTCTTCCCAAAGTATTACCCGATGCGTGGTCGTGGCAATGTTTACTTACTTGGGATGATGGCTGGCTTAGCGATTTTTGCCGAGATGCCGTTTTGGATTTCGGCAATTCCAGCAATTGTTTTTGCAGTGCTGTTGGGCTGGACTCGCTATGTGGCAGTTGGCACTTTGGGCGGCTTGGTGGCACTGGTTTTTATTGTGCTGCTCTCCCCTTCTGACCTAGGTGCAAGGTGGGCAGTTTTTGGCTTACTCGCCGCCGCCTTGTGGCGTTTTAAGGAAAACCTTGGGCGAATTATTGAGCAGACCGAACCAAAGGTTGGCGAAGTCCACCATGTGGCAGGGGAGCGCGATGACCAAGTGATTGCGGCTTTTATAATTCATCCACTTGCACCACAGTACATGTTTAAGTCAGACCGTTTTGCATGGCTTAAGCCTTTGTATGATTATAAAATTATCTCTGAATCACAACTCGAGTGGATTGGAAAACAAGTCCGTCCCTTCAAAATCGGCGAATTGCGCGGTATGTACACCACCGATGGCAAAGAGATTCGCTGCATTTTATTGACTGGACCACTTCTGCCACAAGTCTTTAAGAACGAACCCGAATTGGCGGTCAAACGGGCGATTCAGGGCGCAAGACTGGCAAGAGAACTCGGCGCAAGTGTCTACGGGCTGGGCGCTTTTTGGGGAACGATTGGCAAAAAAGGTCTCGAGGTACAGGCGGCTGTCCCAGAAATCAGTGTCACCAATGGCGGCGCGTACACGGCGGGTAGCATTAGGGCAGCCGTGCCACAAATTTTAGAGCATTGGCGCAGTAAAGGGCAGGAACTAAAGCACTTAACTGCCGCCGTGGTCGGTGCAAATGGCGTGGTGGCGTTTGGCATGGCGCGAATGCTTGCCCCAGAAGTGGGCAAAGTGATTTTAATAGGACGCGACTTAACCCGTTTAGATAAAAGCCGAGCCACCTTAGAAAAAGCCTATCCCAACACCACATTTGTCTCGAGTCTCGAGCCACACGACTGCTTAGAAGCTGACCTAATTTTTACCGCCACTTCTGACCCAAACCCCGTGGTGTTTGCTAAAGATGTCAAACCCGGCGCGTGGATTTACGACGAAGGTCGCCCTGCCGATGTGGACGAAAGTGTCCTGACTGTTCCCGGTGTGCGCTTAATTCCTGGTGGTGTGGTTCAACCGCCCGGCGGAATGACCGCCCCAAATGGCTGGGCAGATGGCAAACTCGATTTTGGTAAAGGCAACGTACCGGCTTGTCTCGCCGAAACCCTGATTATTGCCGCCAACCAATGCTATGAACGGGTCAGTCTGGGTGAAACCACCAAAACCGAAAACATCAATTACTTTGTGCAAGAAGCCGAACGCCTAGGTTTCACGGTCTTAGAGCGCATTGACCCACCCGCCGTGCCAATTGAACTGGCTCGAGCCTCGAGCAGCGTGAATTAAAGGATAAAGGCAACTAAAAAGACACATCAATCTTTTGCTCCTGTGACGATAGTAGAAGTCTATTTCAAACACAGAAGTAAGAGTAAGCTGCCTATCGAGTTCAGATTCAATTGTATTTGTGTTTAGAGGTTGCTAAACTACTCGGATATTCGCCAAGGTCGAGTTTTGGGAGTCTTATGCAAAATATAAACACAAATTGGAGGTATCTTCTTGTTGTGCTTAGCGTTGGTTTGATTGGATGTCTACAATTATTACCGAACCAAATCAGTACGAACATCAACGGTATTCTGACGGCGAGTTTACCTAGTTCACTACAGCTTATTTCGCTGGGTCGATTTGAAGTTGCAAAATTGAGTCCACCAGAAATAGCAACTGCAAATATCATGGCGTGGAGTCCAGATGGAGCAACCATAGCGGTTTGTGGCAGCAGTTTGCTCATTTACGGTCTCGAGCAAGCCAAAGTTATTTTTCAGGCAAAAAACGTAATCAGTTCGTATATCGGTGAATCGTGCTTAAAAGCCAAATGGTCTTTGGACGGAACAAAGCTGTTTGTGTTAAAACAATACGATAACAACAATCAAATTACTCCCTTTTTTATAGTCTACGACACCCTCACTTGGAAACCGATTTCCATACAAAACAACCTGTTCACTCGAGTTTTACTGCCTTATGCCAGCGATATGTCGCCCGACGGAACAAAGATTATATTTCGCTATCTTCAAAATCAATTGATTGACTTAACCACAAATACTGTCTCAAATCTGAACTTTCAAAATCCTGTTTATGCGGCTCACTTTTCACCAAATTCAAACAAAATTGCAATCACAACAACTCGACAAAATAGCAATACGCCAAATGCGATTTTGCTCTATGACCTATCTACACAGCAAACCGAACCCGTTTACGAAGTTGCACTAGAATCTGAATCCATAACCTCTCTCGAGTGGTTGGACAATACAAATTTTAGTTTTTTGTTTCGATACCAAAATAATTATATAGACCGATACAGGATTTTAGATACCACTCAAAAAGTGATCACCGCCGAGATTCCACTCAGTACCTTTTCGGCAGGTAAGCCTGCGCCTTGTATCAAAATAAACCCCAATAAAAATCGTTTGGTCTACCTTGGAACTCGAGAAACCAATTTCGGCGGTCAGATACCCACAGCTTTTCTGCTCGAGAAAATTACTGACCATTGGGAAAGTTACAGCAGCTTTAATCAGTACAGCCTGAAAACAAGTGCTGCAACACAATTTGAAAGAAGTTATGATGCTTTTCCAACCCCAGATGAACTGATTTATGTTAGAACCCCAAGTTGCTTTGACTGGCACAATACACAGCAAATCGCGTTTGCTGTACCTGCTTTCATTAAAGCTGATGAACCAGCAACTCGAGTCGCCCTTAATGTATTTGACTTTAATTTTGAAATTCCAGAAAATACAGCCACTGGCAGCCAAATCGAACTGCCTGAGAAATTAAGTATTTTTGAAGGTCGCTTTACGCACTATGCCAACACCTATGCAAGTCAATGGAGTCCAAATGGCGACCTTTTTGTGATTGGCGGACGTGACGGACAACTTAAATTATTTGATGCACCAAATCTGCGACTGATCCAAAATTGGGGGTTTGGCAACAGCAGCGTATACAGTTTAGACTGGAATACAAATAGCCAGTTCTTTGCCAGTGGCAATCAAGCAGGCGATATAGAAATCTGGAATGTCACAACCAGACGCTCCGAAGGACTCCTCCAAGGACACACCAGCACCGTCCGAAGTTTAGCTTGGCATCCAACACAATCACTCTTGGTCAGTGGTTCATGGGATCGAAGCATTCGATTATGGGACACGGACAACAAAATACTAATTAAAACCTTGACCAGCCATACCGCCGATGTCCACGCTGTTGCGTGGAATACAACTGGCAGCCACTTTGCCAGTGCGTCCAGCGACACCACCGTAAAAATCTGGAATTCTGACGGTACAGAACAACGTACCTTAGCAGCAGCAGCCCCACTTCTGACAGTCGCATGGAGTCCAGACGGGACAAAAGTAGCGGCAGCCGGCTGGGATAAAATTATTTACATCTGGGAAGCCAGCACAGGCAACCTGCTGCATCAACTTTCAGGCGCACTTGGGGCAATTCGCAGTCTGGATTGGCTAAGTGACCAAGCCCTGATTGCAGGTGGAACAGATAAAACCCTGCGTATTTACAGCTTAGAACAGCAAAATAACCAATTTGGCAAAAATACCCACATTCACTTTGAGCGCAGCCTACGGGCTAACAGTAATTATGATGTCAGCATTAATGGTATCGAGCTACAAGATGATGACCGAGATGGATACGACCATGACATATTTACTATAGGTTTAGACCCAACTCGTAAAAAAATGATTATCGGTGTAAAAAACGGCAAGCTACGCGTTTTTGGAGTGAAATAATGTTGAATCTACTTAAAATCATGACGTTGACTATATTACTAGCAGCTTGCTGGCAACCCCAGCCGATTACTCGAGTACAAAAAATTTTGGGACTGGTCGAAGCCCAAGTTTCCTTAAATGGTATTGCCACAGCCCGACTCTTACCCAATAAAATACGCACCCAAAATGCACTTTCGGACAATGCCATTACTTTTGAACGAAAATTTGTCTCGAGTTTTGAGGATGAAACCAGCAAAACCCGTTACCTCAGCGCCACATTCCAAATTAACAATACCACAGACCAAGATTTTAATAATCTTAGTTTCCAAGCCTACACCCAAACCAACAATGGTTTAGGCGGAACAGCCATCAAAGCAATGGTTAATTTTGGTGGTGAATTGATCACCGACCCTGCAATAGCCCAAAGTATCAAACCCACCCACGAAATGAAACGCCAAGGACTTGCCATAAACGTTAATCCCGAAGCCGCCCAATTCCAAGGGTACACCAGCCAAGAAACCCAGAATCTCGAGCAGAACGCCAAGAACAACAATATCATCGGGCAGACCGACCAAATTCTTGAATACGGCTATATTGCCCAAAATCTAAACGGACAACGCCAAATTGCCAAACGCAGCACAGGACTACTAACCATTGCAGTCAAATACCCAAGTACCACCAAAACCCTAAACCCCTACAAATTCGTGATGACTTTTGTACTGGCAGATGACAACATTACTCGAGTCACCCGCAGCCCAGACGAAAGCACCACCCAAGCCCAACAACGCGCCAACCAAATCGGAGCAAGTGAACTGATGCTGATTGGCGGAGATGCCGACACCAGCACCACCCCAAATAGCTTAAGAACCAACAACCTGCTGATAGGCACAGCCCCCACTTACTTACTCGAGAGTACCTTCAGCATAAACAAAGTCAGTCCCAGCGTCATAAATAACGACCAAGAACAACAAGTGACTGTCTACGGAACAGACTTTGACCACCAAACCGAATTTTTCATCGAAGCCAGACGCTTACGTGTGCTAAGCCAAACCAATAACAGTGCCATACTGACCATTCCAGCCAGACTCGAGCCAAGCAACTACGGAATGATCGCCCGACAAGCCAACGGCAGCCGCGCCACGCTATACCCCGCACTCTTGGTACGAGCAGGAGAAGCCCCTCGAGCAATAGACCCCCAAGCCAATGCTTTTGTATTCATTGAAGGCTATGTTTTTGATAACACCACCAACCAAGCCATAGAAAATGCCAAGGTCAGCATTCTTGGACTCGAGACAGTGACAGACCAAAATGGCTATTACCTGATGCGAGGCATACCCACAAGAAAGAATCACCTGACCATCAAAGCCGATGGCTACACCGATAACTACCGCACCCTAGAAATACTCGATGAAACTGCCAAAACAATTCAAGTCAAACCCGTACTTTTACAACCACACAACCATAACGCCACCCTAATTGGACGCAACGGCGGCACTCATTACGCCACACCCAACAATTCCCAAGGCGCACATTTTATTGTCCCACCAGACGCACTCGAGCAGGACACCTACATCAGCCTGACCGAATTACCCGAAGAAACCGCCCCAGAATTTACCGAAGACCAAACCTACTTAAGTGCCGCCCATTTTGAACCAAGTGGTCTGGTGTTTAAGAAACCAGCTTTGTACAACACCCCACTGCCTAGCACCAACAACCTACCTGTAGGTACAAGCGTAAAAGTAGGAACTTACGACCACAGCACAGGTGAATGGATTGAAGAAGCACAACAAGGTAAAATTATTAGTCTACAAGGCAAGAAATTCTTACAAATCGAAATGCTGCATTTTAGTCATGGTTCAGGATGGTATCCAGAGAAAAAAGGTGGCGGTGGTACAAGCGGTATTCTCTATACTGCCTGTGTTCGTTACGACGATGGTACAGCCGCAGCAATCGTCCCCACCAACCGTGGCTACACCGATGACTTTGGTATGATTGATTTTTGGGCGAATTCGCTGACCCCAAGTTTTTATACCTTAAATCCAAAAAGTGCCTTTGGTTCGCCTGTACCTAAACCTGAAATTCCAGCCACGTGTATTATTTTGCCTAAACCCAAAACAGGAACATTAAATCCATTACAACCACAACAAGATGATGCTTGTAACCCAGACCCAAGACCCTTCCCAGTAGACAAAGGAGCGACCCTAAAACCACAAAGCACTAACCTCGAGAAACAACTTCTCATCTCGAGTACAACCACCGCCCTTTCCACCCAATTGCTGGATTTCTCGAGTGCCAACATAGACCCAAGCAGCCTAAAAGTCTTGGTGAACTCTGAAGATGTCACCAAACGCATTGATATTAAACAAAATGCCTCGAGTGTGCGAATTGATTATAAGTTACTGACCAATTTACCCGCTAAAGCCAATAGTGAGTTTGTGATTCGCGCTAAGTCTCGAGGGACAGCAAGTGAACCACCTGTGTTGCTCGAGGCAAGGACAATGGCGGATGTGGTGGCTGGCTTTCAAGTGCCAACTGTACATCTAAGATTTGCTGACGACGCACTAGACCCTACCATTCAAACACCTTTTGTAGAGCAAGATTCTCTTGGTATTTATATTGTTGCTCGAGAAGGACAAGCATTAAGTGAAATTGATGCTTTGATTCCCGTACAGGCAATTGATGAAAAGGGACAACTCCTAAACGTCACGACAATCACAAGGTACTCCTTTGATTCAACTGGTTGGGCTTCTGATGTCATTGTGAATGGTAGTGCAGCAATTGAGAATGGTATCGCTCAACTTCCTATTCGTATTGCACTTTCAGCACAACATGACGAGATTTTGAGTGATCGCATATCTTTTTCTAAAATCCAAAGCGCAGTTTCAAATGCCTCAAGTGGAATTCGAGTACAAAGTTTAACTGGTTTAGTTTGTTTTCAAGCACAAAAACCAAACCCCATTAAAGAGTGCGAGAAAGCTATTCAACAGATGAATCCCGAAATCGATAAGTTAATCATTAGATTTGGGATACCCAATTTTATCAAACAGGAAATCACCGCTATTCGGAGTATTTATAAAACAACACCAGCTTGTCAACAAGCAGACGCTTTGGCAAACCTAATGTTTATCCTTACTTTCTACCAAGCAGAAACAGCAATAAATAACGGTAATATAGCTTTCTTAGGTAGCTTGGCACGTAAAGGTGATTTAGTTTACTTGGATTATTGTTTAGACAAATATGCACGGTATGTCTACAATACGGTTTACCCTAATTATTCAACTTTACAAATTGGTGCAACTTACCTCGTAGCGGCGCTAGGAATTGAGGCTGTTGACTTGCTCATTAGAAAATTTCCGTGGTTAGCCCGCCCGATTGGGCGCTCAGGGGCAGGTAAGCCTGCGGCATCGGCAGCAAAACCAATAGTAGAATCAAACTCTTCACCAAGAGTCCCAATTACTGGAGTTCCGGGTAGTGGATTCACAATTCGTTTTAGTAACGGAGGCACTTTAAGAGTCCTAGGTGTCGAGTTCTATGAGTACGAATGGAATACTGCTTATTACATTGCTCGAACACAGGGGCGAAATATAGAATTGCGTGTAGATGGTGTATCCTCGGCTGCATCACCAGTGCGAGGAACAAGTCCAACAAGAGTTTCTGATATGGTTCTTGATAACAGTATTCCTGCTGATATTATTGGCATTACAACAACTAACCCCAATAATGTAGTCAGTGGAATTGTGCGTAAAAGTAGTCAAGCTAATGTTGTTTATGTCGTACTTGATGAAACCACGTTGACGGCAGCAGCACTTGAAGCCCACGCGCAGTCTTTGGGATTTCCAACATTTCAACAGCTAGTGAATGCTTCCAATGGTGGAACTGCGCCAACAGTCGTATTTCTTCCTAAACCATTACCTAAAGCTCCAAATCCTGAAAGGGTAACTTTCATAAATAGGTGAGCCATGTCAAAGTTTAAGTGTAAGTGCGGTCAAAAATCGTTTACAGACTCATCTGTACCAATCGAGAATTGTTTGGTTTCATATAGTCACTCAAATCACCTACATCTTTTAAGGAAAGGTTTATACACAGAAAATCCGCGAACAGCTATCCATGAAATTATTGGGGAATCTACAAAGATTCAACATCAAGGACGATTAATCTTTGTATGTCCAGTTTGTGGTCGAATTCACATATTTTGGAATGATATTTTATGTGTAACCTATAGTCCAGAAGCTGAGTATCATTTTCAACAAGGAACAGATGAATCTATCACTATAGGCATTCCATATCAAAATCAAGCGATAACTGATGCTATAGCCGTTAATGACGAATAATACAGTCAAGATTGCGCCTTACCATGCAAATTTCCTATCTCTCGAGCCTTCTCTTGTTCTTCTTCCTGACTGCCTGCGGTCAGTCTTTTGCCATCCCTCGCGCCACGCTATACCCCGCACTCTTGGTACGAGCAGGAGAAGCCCCTCGAGCAATAGACCCACAAGCCAATGCTTTTGTATTCATTGAAGGCTATGTCTTTGATAACACCACCAACCAAGCCATAGAAAATGCCAAGGTCAGCATTCTTGGACTCGAGACAGTGACAGACCAAAATGGCTATTACCTGATGCGAGGCATACCCACAGGAAAGAATCACCTGACCATCAAAGCCGATGGCTACACCGATAACTACCGCACCCTAGAAATACTCGATGAAACTGCCAAAACAATTCAAGTCAAACCCGTACTTTTACAACCACACAACCACACCAGCACCCGAATCGGACGAAACGGCGGAATTCATTATGCAACCGACCAAAATGCCCAAGGCGCACATTTTATTGTCCCAC
>JANNVX010000008.1:0-50132 GCA_031414595.1 Deinococcales bacterium | reverse complement strand
TTTTGGCGTTGGAATCATCATTTGGTACGAGGAAAATCGCCTTGGGAACGGTTGACTGGTCGAAAATCTGAGGATTGGGTTGAAGCATTAGTGATTCCGTTGGGCAGGACTCGAGGGTCAACACACTTTTAGCCCTATCTCCTCGAGTGCATAAATTTGACAAGTAACGAATACCATGCTACTATCTTTTCCATCAGCGCCTAGAAGGGCGCGTTTTTTATTTTATGGTACTTGAATGACACGGCGTTTTACAGTCCAAGGTACAAATAGTGCTTTTACTTGTGTCAATTGTGCTTGCCTTGTCCAGCCACTTGAGAATGGAAGTGTCCGTAATCACTGCCCGAGGTGTTTGTACAGCCTCCATGTAGATGAATTCCCGGGTGATCGTGCCAGCCTTTGTGGTGGGGTTCTCGAGCCAATTGGTGTCGAACAACACAGCAAAAAAGGTTGGGTAATCCTGCATCGTTGTTTGACCTGTGGTGCTTTGCGGCGTAATAAAGCAGCCCTTGACGACCCGTACCAACCCGATGATTGGGCGGTTATTGTTGCCCTGAGCCAACGTGGGGACAGATTGCTTTAAGTCAAAAACGCAGCTAGACTGTTGTTATGGTCTGGTCTCGAGCGCAACGCATTGGTGTTCCACTGGGTTTAATTTTGGTTTTGGTCGGTATGGTCTATTGGGGTGGAACAGCCACTCCGGGTCCGACCTTTGTTTTGGGTGTGGCGATACTGATTGGTATGATTGTTGGTTTTGCTGGATTTTTGTATTGGTTACTTTTTTCGCCGATTCAACATGCAGTCGTGGTCAAACCCAATCCTGTGCTGCGTCAATTGGGAGCAATTGCCGTCCTGACCAGTGCCACCCTGATGACCTTTTCTACGGCTTGGGATGAGTCTTGGCATCGGCGTTTTGGTGTGGGCAACGATTTTTTGTGGATGCCACATATTTTAATGTACTCGAGTTTTGCCATTTGTAGTTTGCTTGCCAGTGCTGGGATGGTGTATTTGGTGCTGAGCGGACAAGGTGGGCTGCGTTCTCGAGCCAGGTCTGAGCCATTACTGGCACTCCTTGCTTGTGTCAGTTTATTTCTACTTTTTAGCGCCCCTTCGGATTTGCTGTGGCACAGAATTTATGGTGTAGACATCACGGCTTGGAGCTTACCGCACATCACTTTACTGCTTGGTTTTATTGCCTTAATGCTCTGCGGCATTGCCCTTTCGCTGTCGAGCGGCAAAAATTCCAATTGGCGGGGCATAGGTGGCATCAGCTTAAACGAATGGCTGACGATTTGGCTATGTGGCGCGGCACTGATGTTTATGTTGCAATTTGGCACAACCGAATGGGACAACATCACCAAAGAACGCTTTGAAAATCGGCTTTCTAAAATTACAGTTTTCTGGGAGCGCCCAGAATGGTTGTATGTGGCGGCTTTGCTTGGCGTAGCGGGTTTTATGGGCGCATTTGTGCAGAACGCCACCAAACGTATTGGGGCAGCCACTTTGGTGGGTGTGTTTCTGCTGCTGCAACGCGCCATTGCCCTAAGCCTAATTGGTGGCTTTGATTTGGGTATGAGTTTACGATCACATCTGTTGGCGCTGTCCGTTTTGATTGCCCTAGACTTGATTGCTTACTGGCGCAAAAATGCTACTTGGACTTGGACATATGGACTAATCAGCAGTGGTGTAGCACTGACTGTACTACTGTTTGGCATGTCGCAAATTCTGATTTACCCTCGAGTCAACATGGACACAATTCTTGGGCATCTGTTGGCGGGTGGCTTGGCTTGGTGCGGCTTTACTTATGTCGGTGCGTTACTTGGCAGCAGTGTTTCGAGCATGGAAAAACTCGAGACGGTGCGGGTGGTTTGGTTGCCAAGATTAACCATTGCAGCTTTAACAGGTGTGATGACTTTACTGATGGTCGCAATTTTTACGGCTGTACCGCCAGCGCTCTAAAAATAGCTTCTAGCTGCTGGTTTTTAGCTTCTAACTTTGGTTTGCCAGACGTATTTCTTGAATAATTTCTGTTTCATAACCACTAACGCAAGTCGTACTCGCGCCCTTTCCAAGTGATTCGTCCAGCATGGTAGCGGCGTAAACTTTCAAAGCCAATCAAAGCCCAAATAACAATGCCAATCGGATGCAGAATTGTGTAAAGTGGGTCATACCGATTGCGAATGTCTGAAATTACTCGAGGCAGCATTGAACACAAAATAGCCAACCATGCCCAATCCCAAAAAGGCAGCAATAACCACGGTAGCAAGTACAAACCCAAATTAAAAGCTGTAGCCGCAAAAAATGCGATTTTTGTTGCACCAAAGGCTGGATAGACATTCTTGGCGTACCCCTCAAAAGCCTCCTCGCTCGAGGCGTACATCTTGGTAGAAATTGCCTTTGCACCATTAAAAAGTAAGAACTTGCCGTGTTTGTGCTTGACGGCTCGAGCCAATGCCATATCTTCAATCACACTTTTTTTAACGGCTTGATGCCCACCAATACGGGTATACGAATCTCGAGTAAAAGCAAGGCACTGCCCATTGGCAGCAACTGCCACACTAAACATTCGTAAGGGTACAAAAAATAGCGGTAAGAACGCCAGTAAACTCCATTGCTGCAAAGGCTGAATCAGTTTTGAAATCGGGTCGGTCACTTCTTGGGCAGCCCAAGCACAAAGCGCATCGGCTTTTTGCGTCTCGAGATGAATAGCAATTGCATTTGCCGTAAAAGGTTGCCAAGTCGTGTCAGCATCGGTAAAAATTAGAATCTTACCTGTGGCAGCCATGTTTAATTGATGACATGCCCAGTTCTTGCCAAGCCAATCTGCGGGTAGTGGCGAACCCTCGAGAACCTGTACTTGTGGGAATTGCTCAAGAACTGCGCTGGTGTCATCCTCAGAACGGTCATTTAAGACAATAATCTCGAGATTAGCCGCGTCCTGAGCGAGTAAACTAGGCAGTAACTTCTCGAGATTTCGCGCTTCGTTACGGGCTGGAATAAGAATAGAAATTTTCCCACTCGAGACTGGTTTTTGTTTTAACTCGAGCCAAAATCGTGAATTAACTATACTGAACAATGCCAATGAAACCTGAATGCTTAGATAAAGAGATTCAATCATTCTTCTTGTATCTCGTCATCAACATCTATCATTGCGCCACTATGAACATGAAGATGAACCAAAGACGAAAACAAAAGTACATCTAAATCATCTTGTACACTTTTTTTGATTGCCAAACGGCGATTTTGCAACAGTGTTTTGAGGTTCTCAACTTCTTCAAAAAGCTCATCCCAAATTTCATGAGGAGCGCTGAGAATCAACTCATTTGGTTTTTTTAAGACGCTCGAGCCTGCGCTTGATAATTTTTTGCCAGTTGGCAATTTCTGCCTCCCAGTGTTTGGCACTGCGGGCTTGAGGCTCATTTTTAAGTTTGAGTTCATGCGCTTTCACCTGCTTTTCTAATCCAGCAATTTTTTTACGTGCCTTGGCTTTACCCACTTGTTCATCTTACAACATCTTAATCGCGCAGTAACCCCCGAGCCATAATCACCCGTTGGATTTCATTTGTGCCTTCGTAAATCTGATTGAGTTTCACATCACGCAGTAATTTCTCTACAGGGTATTCACCGACATACCCAAAACCACCATGCACCTGAATCGCTTCGTTGGCAGCATCAAAAGCAATATCCGAAGCGTAGGCTTTTGCCAGCGCAGCTTCCATGCTGTGCGGCTGCCCAGCGTCCACCAACCACGCGGCTTTTTGAGTAATCAGCCGCGCTGTCTCGAGTCCCATATACATATTGGCAAGTTTGGCTTGAATCATCTGAAAATCGCCAATCGGTTTACCAAAAGCCTCCCGAGTTTTAGCGTACTTGACACTCTCCTCGAGCGCCCGCCGCGCAATGCCAACACTGCCAGCCGCCACAGGAATACGGGTTTTATCAAGGGTTTTCATGGCGATCTTAAAGCCGTCGCCAATGCCACCTAGTATATTATCTTTTGGTACACGCACGTTATCAAATACAAGTTCGGCAGTGTAGGTGGCACGTTGCCCCATTTTATGGTGAATTTTATTGTGGCTAAAACCAGCCGTACCTTTTGGTACAACAATCGCCACTGTTCCTTTGGCTTTTAAGGCGTAATCCACCGAGGCAAACACCACCGCAAACTCGGCAATTCCACCGTTGCTAATCCACATTTTCGTGCCGTTCAAAACCCACTCGTCGCCCTCGAGAACCGCTTTGGTACGCATTGCCCCAGCATCTGAGCCGTTATTCGCTTCGGACAGGGCAAAACTTGCCAAACCAGCTTTTTGGGTTAGAGGCTCGAGAAACCGCTTTTGTTGTTCTGGCGTTCCGCCGACCAGAATTGGGGTAATACCAAGTTCAGAAGCCATTAGAATCGTGTAAATACCCATGCAGCCATAACCCATTTCTTCACCGATGATAATTTCCTCGAGCATCCCAAGCCCAAGTCCACCCGCATGTTCTGGAACAATAATGTTACTAAGTCCGACTTCAAATGCCTTCTCGAGAATCTGCTCGGGATAGGTTTCGGTGCGGTCATACTCGGCAGCGATTGGAATGATTTCCTTAGCTGTAAATTCCCGTGCGAGGGCTTGGAGTTGCATCTGTTCAGAACTAAGCGAAAAATTAAGGGACATAAAAAGATTCTACTGCTTTTTGTACGGTAGACTCAGGGGTATGTCTCGTCTTGTTGCTCCGAATTTTATTACTGAAACCATAGAAGCCGACCTCGAGTCTGGGCGTGTGAAAAAAGTTGTCACGCGCTTTCCGCCCGAACCCAACGGCTACGCCCATCTTGGGCATACCTTTGCTTGTAACCTTAATTACAGTCTGGCTGCCGATTACAACGGGATATGGGTGCTTCGCATGGACGACACCAATCCCGAAACCGAAAAACTCGAGTATGTAAAAGCCATTACCCAAGACCTCGAGTGGATGGGCTGGAAAACCGAAGTTAAATTTGCCTCGGATGATTTTGAAGTGATGTTTGAATGTGCTGTGCAACTGATCGAAAAAGGCTTAGCCTATGTTGAAAGTGTTTCATCGGATGAAATGGCAAAACTACGTGGCACAGTAGATAAAGCTGGCACACCAAGCCCATTTCGTGGGCGCAGCATTGCAGAAAACCTTGATTTATTCTCGAGAATGCGCCGTGGTGAATTCCTAAACGGTAAACACGTTCTGCGAGCTAAAATAGATTTGGCAAATCCCAACATGAAACTCCGCGACCCACCGCTTTACCGAATCATGCACACCGAACATTACCGCCAAGGTAAAAACTGGTGTATTTACCCACTCTACGATTACGCTCAAGCCTTGAACGATGCAATTAACGGTGTGACTCACAGTTTATGCAGCTTAGAATTTGTGGATAGCCGAGCCATTTACGACTGGATTCTCGAGAATGTGCAGCATCCAGCCCTAAAGTCCCGTCCGTATCAGTATGAATTTGGTCGTCGTTCGCTCGAGTACACTGTGGTTTCAAAACGCAAACTCCGAAAACTAATCGAATCGGGTAGTGTGGCTGGTTGGGATGACCCAAGAATGCCAACCATCGCCGCCCAGCGTCGGCGTGGCATCACCCCAGATGCGATTCGTGCTTTTGCCAGTGGCATAGGTGTGTCGCGTACCAACCGAACCGTGGATATTGGTGCGCTCGAGTACGCGGTGCGAGATGACCTGAACACCCGCAGCCCAAGGGTTATGGCGGTCTTGCGTCCATTAAAAGTAGTTCTCGAGAACCTAGAAATCATACAAACCCTTGAGTTACCGTATTTCCCACCAGATGTGATTAACGCCAGCTTAGACGGTCTTGTACCGCTTCCTAATGGTCGGCGTGTTGCCCCAGAACATGCGACTCGAGCCGTCAGCTTGTCCCGCGAGATTTTTATAGAAACCGAAGATTTCCTCGAGACCCCAACGACTGGTTTTAAGCGCTTAACCCTTGGTGGTACAGTGCGTTTGCGTGGGGCTGGAATTATACAATGTACCAATGTAGTTAAATCTTCGGGTGGCGATATTCTCGAGATTCACTGTACAGTATTACCCGAAGGCAAAGCATCTGGTGTGATTCACTGGGTCAGTGTCGAAACGGCTGTGTCATTTGAAGCGAGGTTGTATGACCGTCTTTTCACCGTTCCAAACCCTGAACAAGAAGCAAAACTCGAGGACGAAACCGATTTCCTGGCATACCTCAACCCGCACAGCTTTGAGCTTCTACACGGTAAAATCGAAGCGATTGTTCTCGAGCAACCCGCCGATGCTCGTTACCAGTTTGAACGCAACGGCTATTTTTGGCAAGACCCAGTAGACTCGAGACCTGAGGCGCTGGTGTTCAACCGAATTATTGGGCTAAAGGATAATTGGAGCGAAGCTACAAAAAGCGAAGGGCAAAAGGCAAAAGGCGAAAGTAAAAAACCCAAAGAAGCTAAAGCAGAAACTGAAGTCATGCCAGAACTCGAGGTTGGCGCAGAATTACGCGCTTCACTCGAGCCAAGTCTACAAGCCATTCTCGAGGCAAATCCAGATAAAGTTAGCGCCTATAAGAACGGACGACATGGTTTACTTGGTTTCTTTGTGGGCGAAGCCATGAAAAGCCCAGGCGGGGGGCAGCCACAAGTTGTGCAAGCTATTTTCAAGCAATTACTCGAGACTTAACGCTTACGTCCGTTAATCAGTTCCCGCATTCGTTGCTGTGAAACTTTTAGAAACAACAAACCGTTGATTCGCACATAGGGCGCGTCATCGGGGTTTGTTGTTTCAGGGTCGTGGTTTATGAGGTCTAATTCAAAATTTCCATCAGCCGTGATTTCTCCAGGCGAAATACGCAGTTCTTCGTACAGCACCTCGAGCAGGGCTTCTCGAGTGTCTGGGGTAATAAAATCAAGGCAAAGTTCAATGCGGGTCATGCGGGTATTTTACAACTTCCCCTAGCTTGGGGTTGCAGGGTGGTGCGATTAGCTTGATACTAGCGTCATGTTAAATTATTTGATGTGTTCTCGAGGTGATGTATGAAAAAGACTCAGGGTATTGCTCTCATTTTAGTGTTAGCAGTTCTAACGATTATTGCTAGTTTAGTTGTAGTTTCGAGTTTGTTGGCGTTGACAAATCGAAATTCCAGTTCTGATACAGTTTTGTCGGTTCAAACACAGGCCGCGGCTGAAGCAGGCATCGAAGAAGCAATGAGCTATCTCTTTTATGAGCCATACCGCCGTTGGGTCTTGTCTGGTGAGGGTGGGTCTGCCATTGCTTTTGATAATTGTGCTTATAAAAAATGGCTGACTGGTATTTGGAGTGGTTCTTCATCAAATACCAGTCAAGCCTATCGTGATCTAATGAAGGCAGATAAGAATAACAATGAAGGTTGTTTTTATACAGGTGCAACCAGCCCAACTTTGCCAAACGCCACAGATTCTGTCGCGAGTCGTCGTCCTGTAGCGCCTAGCTTGTATACTGGTGTACAAATTCCATTGGATTCAGACCCTTCCGCAGCTGGTGTTCAGAATTGGACTTATGGTAATTCCAGTGTTGAATTGACAGTTTTACGTCGAGATGATAATACCAATAGTGAAATTAACTTGGTGGTTACTTCCACTGCAAAAGTCTTATCTGGTAGTTCAGAATTGTCTTTGCGAAGGATTCAGCGTACTTTACGAGTGGGCGGTGCACCTTTTCCGGGTGATGAATTTGCGATGTTGACCAACGACATTAACTGCTCCTTTTGTCATTTGCAAGTAGATAATATGAAACGAGTCTACACACCGAGTACGGATACAACTTCACGTTTTCGGCGGGTTAAATTAGGTACGCTTAATGCTATTAATTTCAATGGGTTAGGGCATAATAACGACACTTTGATTGCAGGTACAGTCTATAGCCGTGGTACAGCAGCGCCATCAACTGGTACAGATGTTTATTTGGCTCCTTGGGCGAGTGCTTCTGAACCGGGTTTAACCAAAGCTGGAACGAATGCTTCAATTGGGACTAATACTCCAAGCCATAAATACAATTCAACTACACCAAGTGGTTCAGGTTATTCGCCCACAACCAATTTGGCAGAATCGGCAGCTTTAGATGCAGCTGGGACTGCAAGTGCAACACCCTTTGGTAAGCTCTACTATAATTATCCAAGACCAAGTACGATCACGGGTTCGACCTGGAATGGCAATTGGCCAGATGGTGAAGTACCAGAAAAGTTTCCTTCTATTGTAAAGGAAAACCCAACAACAACAGACGGTCTGTTGGATGATGCTGAATGGAGTGCTTACATTGGTGGTGCGCCAAGTGGAACACTCGCAACTTTTGGTAATGCCGTCGTGTATGGTGTTGGTCGTGCTGGGTCTACTGCTTTTGGTCCTGCAAGTTTTGACCCCGTTAGTGCAAATACTGCTTTTGCAGGGACTCGAGTTGGTGATCTTTTCGGTGCAGTACGTTTCCGACCAGTCGTAAATGTCCAGAATACTCCAATGACATTGGCAGCTTTGATAGCAGATATTACTGATTTAAACGCTGTTATTCGTGCTACACAGGGTGCCGCCAACGCAATATTTAATCCTGCCAGCGCTCCTGTTTTTGTTGCCCCTACACTTGCCGCTAATTTTAATGCAGCATATACAGGAACAATCCAGCAGCTAATCAATGGTTTTGCTATTCAATGGCGTGGCTGGTTAGTACAACAAGCCCTTGCGAGTCCCAATAATCGTGATTTCCGTCCAACCAATAATACTGCTGATAATGTCCTAAATGCGGGTCCTAATTTTGCCCCAATTCAACCTCCATCTGCTATTAATAACAACGGTTTGGCTAGAAATAATTTTTGGGTTGCTTATAGTCCTCAAGCCAATACAATGTCTGTCGCATTTTGTACCCAAGACCCTTGTGTAATTCTCAGGAATACTGATGGGAGTGCCGTTACAACTGCTAATGCTGTAAGCCAACCAGCAGGCACTGTCGGGATTCGCAATATTAATTTGATTACTTCGGCAACTTCATTACAAAACATTGCCATGTTTCAAGTTCCCGTGACTCAAACCACAATTTTCCCACAAACCAGCAATTCAGCCGCAGCCGACTTAGCTAGTGGTACAAACTCTGGCAAATCTGGTTATTTTAATGGCAATCTGATTGTTGATGCTGGTAGAATGCAGGATTCGACCACATATATTTCGATCACGGGTACAATTCATGTTAATGGCGATTTGGTGATTCGTGGAAAGGTGCTTGGGCAGGGACGTTTACTGGTTCGTGGTAATGTTTATATTGTTGGTGATTTGGTGTATCAATGCCCAGATTCTAATGGGGCATGTTTAACCAACGATGGTGCAACTAATCCGAGTTATCGTAATTCCGAGGGTTTACCAAAATTAGCTGTTTTAGCTGGTGGCAGTGTTATTGTTGGCGATTATGACCACCCTGATTTTCGTGCAAACCGCAGTCAACTGAATTTAATCAATGATCAGATTGGGCAAAACCGTCAACCATCTGCTCCTTCAAACAATGGGGCAATTGCCTTTAATCAAAGTTGGTTGTACCAGACTATCCCCGGGCAAACAGGGACAAATCGTGTGAATAGCGGGGCTGGCATGGGTTTTGCACCTATGATTGCAGCTTTTGGTAATCAGTCAAGTCGCCCTGCTTCACGTCCTGTTTTCCAAAGCGCCCCTTTTGGACTGTTGGTTAGTCGAAGTGGTTTCGGACAATATGAAGGTACGCAGATTGATTCGACTACTCGAGCAATAACTACGTTATCTCCATCTAATGGTGTGCTTCGCACAGGCGATAGTACCACAGGTGGATTAGTTGGCTCTGCTGTTTCTAATGTCTTATTGGGTTGTACGGCTGCTGCAAGTGTTTCTAATAATGCTCCAATTATTCCGACAAATATCAATGCCGACACAACAAATCGTGCGCCACTTCATATGGGATATTGGTGTCCTCCAAGTGTCGGGAAATTCTTTAGAACTTGGAGTTCTGGCACAAGTGCGAATGGTCCAGCTTCGGACACATCGGCTTGGACATTGCAACCAACAGGTAATCAAGGTCTCGATGGTGGTGCCGGCATGACAACAGGCTGGCTGGCGGGTGTGTTACGCTCCAATGGGGGAGTTGGTTTTGATACATTGGGTGATTTAAGCCAAACCAAATTACTTAAACTCATGTGGCTAAACACAATGGAAACGACGGCTGACCGTGATCCAAACACCGCAGGTCAGCAATCAGTGGGTCCTTTACGAACAGATGGCTTGTTATACTCAGCCAATTCATTATTTGCTGTTGCACGTTTCTACATGGATCAACGTACAAGTGCTGCGGGCGGTCCGCTCTCAAACACTCAAGCTCGTTGGTTACATCATGGTTCGCTACTATCCTTTGAATTGGGTTTCTTGCTGACAGGTAACGCTGAGAAAGGGGCTGCCCAATTTACGGTGAATCGCGCTACTCCAATCGACTTCACACCTGCAACTGCTACAACTGATTGGCAGGCGGGTCCTGCCATGGGTGTGTTTTGGGATGAACGATTATCTGGTTTGTTGGGTTTAGGTGGTAAACAAATGTCAATCAGTCGGGGCGGCGTTTTCACACAGGTGGCACGATGAAACAAAACCCCTATGGTTTTTCAATGGTCGAGATGCTAGTTGTGATAGCAGTCCTTGGAATTGCACTAGCGTTCGCACTACCATTGCTTGGTGATAATGGTCGTCGGCTTGTACGAGAAGCCCAAACTAGATTCTCCAGTGATATTGAACGGGTTCGCACGTTAGTTCCCCGTTTTAACGCTAGTTATCTACTAACAATAAGTGCAAATAATAATACATATTCCTTAGTACCTCAAGATGCATCTGGAAATGTTATTACGGGTATACCAACCATTAACGGGGTCATGCCAAATGGGGCAACCTTATTTGCCATGACTGGAGCAGATTTGACCACACCATTGTATAGAGCGCCCTTTGGACGTTTTGGTGGTGGTGCAGCAGAGTCATGTTTTGAAATACGTGGTCCTAATAATTTTCGAGCCGCAGTCAGTTTAAATGGCGTGACAGGGAAGGTGATTACTCGTGCAGTACAAGCACAAGCCGCAACAACTTGTATTTAAGTCATTTGATTCCAAATCGGGGTTGACTGTAGTGGAAGTGCTGGTCGCTGTGGGCTTGCTTGGTGTTGTCGCCCTAATTACGTTGGGTTTGATCATTCCACTTCGAGTTACTAGAGACAGCAATGTAGAAACTCAAGCACTAGCTTATGGGCGTTCATATCTGGAATTGGTGCGAGAATCTTGGCTCGAGCCAAGCAATTATGAAGCGAGTCCTTCAAACGCAACCATCAATCCAGTCTGGCCCAGTACCACGGGTGGTACTCCTGATTTAACATTACCTTCTGGATGGATAATCACACCTACTGCAACTGCTCGGACAGGTGCATTATACACAGATGCCAATACTGCTTTTTCAGCAACAGCACTCCGAGGCTACCGAGATACTTTGCGAAATGTTTCAATCGTGATCCAACCAAACAACGGTGGTAGAGCGATTACCCTAACAACAGTCATTGGTCGTCCATGAGGTTTTTATGAATCAAATCAAAACTCGAGGTTTTCAACAAGGATTTACCCTTGTTGAGTTGATGGTTTCTTTGGGAATTCTGGGAATTGTAGGTGTTCTCATAGTGCAACTTTTAGTTGGTTCAACACAGGCTTCAAGATTGGTTTATTCTTCTAGCCAAATGCAGCAAGAGTTACGAACAGCGGCTTCTATCATAGGCGATGAAATTCAGCGTTCCGTCTATATCTTCCCACCACAAGGTTCAACTATTGACACTGTGGGAGGTACAGTTACTGTGAACTGGTCGAGTTTTAATTTAGGGGCAGGCAATAAGAAAACAGGTCCCCATGAGAGTACAACATTCGTTGTTACCAACCCACCTACTACAACTAAGCCCCCAATTTTAGCAATGATTACTGCTCCAATTAACCCTGCTGTTTCTTGTATGACCAGTGATACGAGTGGGGTATTATTTGAGAACTCTGCTGCTACGCCACGGGTTCAACCTGGGGATGGATGCTTTAAGTTTATTGCCTATTATCCAGTCATTCGCCCTAAAGTGACTCGAGGCGGTTTGCTTGGGAACTCAGCTACTTCAAACGCCTTATTGGATGTCTCAGAAGCAGATGTTTCTCGTTGGGTAGTTATGGAATTTCGTATGAATTTAACGGGTAACGCTAGTGGAGTTCCGTGGAATAGAGTGGGTTGTGATAAACGTAGTGTTCCATGCTCTAACCCTCCAACTATTGACCCTATTCGTTCTAATCCAGATTTACCTGTTCTGACCTGTACTATAGCGTGCAATACCGCAGGTCGTCCTTTGACCACTGAGGCGACTGCATTTCAAACCAGAATTAATGCTACAGTGACTTGGATCAACACTCAAAATACCACAGTCAACGCTATCTCGCCCGAAATTTTAATGGATAACATTGACGAGAGTTATGCTGATAGTGGACCTGGATTTGTAGTTAGAATGTCTGCTGATACGTTAGACGCTCGGGGCGTGACCCAAGTTCGTTTGCAAATGCGTGCGCGAACTGGACAAGATAACAGACGTTTTGGAACAAACTCAGGAACTACAGTCCGACCTATCAGTTTCTTTTTTACACCACGAAATATTGCTGCCTTAAAACCCTGATCACTAACGCGGCGCGGCTGTAAACCCAGCCAAACACATCTCATCGGTTGTTCCTTCCCCCCAAACCGTATACCGTGGCTCGAGTTGTTTGCCACCAATGTACGGTTGGTTTTCTTTGTTGTTGTCCCAAGTGCAGGTCAGGCGAACCACATCACCTTTGCTAATTTCAATCGGAGTCTCGAGCGTGTACCCGCGTTGCCAGTGAAAATCCCAGCGTGGAATATCAAGCAGTACCTTGGCGTTTTTGCTTGGGTTTAACTCGAGCTTAATGGCTTTACCGAGTAAGTGCATATGACCTTGGATTTGGATGATGTTACGATCAGCACTGACTGCAAAGTCGCATTGGGTCGTGCTGATGCCATTTTCGTGTTTGGGTTGTTTTTGGCAGTAGGTCAGTAATAATCCGCCTTTAAGCGCATTGGTCAGCGTGGGTTCTTGGTACTGTTCTACGGCTTTGTAGGCTGCGTCTCTCGAGCAGGCGTTGCTTGGGTCACTCGAGATTCCAGTTGGGCAAGCAATTTCAACGGGTGATAAAAATAAACTGGTGCGTAAGGCTGTGACTTTGCTATCTTTTGGTGCAAAGTTCAGTTTGGCGACTGTGCGGTCTGAGCCTTGGTCGGTGGTATTGTTGTAATGAACTTGCAGTACCAAGACCGTGCCGGGCTTCAAGCTGACTCCAGTACCGCTTGGGTAGGTCACACCACCTGTCGAACCAGGAACCCAGTTACCCATGATGCTAAAGCCCATACCGCCAGTACCGCCACCAATGCGGATTGGCACACCGGGTCCGCCAAAGCATTCGTAGCCCCCGCGTCCATCGGCGGTATTCTCGAGTTTACGGATTTCAGAGACCATCTGTGGTTCAACCGTAAAAATAATCACATGATGCACCATTTTCTTGTTGCCCGGTACGATGTCGTAACCTGTAATGAAACGCTCAGAATCTTGTTTTGGGTCTACGATAAAGCAACGGTACTCATCGGAATAGGCTGGATTTGGAGTAAAAGGCTTGCCGATGTCCATGGTTAAATCAGCATTTTGAATTCGATTTGTTGGTAGCACCCGTGGTTTGGCATCGCTTGTTTTGCCCATTGGCGCTCCAGCCCAAGCCCAGTTTGCAATAATTGCAATCTCGTTATCGTTAAGTTTAGTTTCTCCAACAAATTTAGGGCTGTCGTTACTTGGCTGCCAAGGCGGCATGATTTTTTTCTGGACTGCAAATTGTGAAGCTCGAGCGTAACGCACGGCATCGGCGGGTTTCTCGAGACTAAACGGGGCGATACCACCTTCGATGTGGCAACCAAGGCAGTTTTTATCAAGGATGGCTTGGACATCTTTGTAATAGGTCGGCACATAGGATAAAAGCGGCGGTAATGTGCTTTGTAAATCAACTCGAGCCGCCGCATGATGTCCTTTGGTACGGGTTTCACTGACCAAGGTGTTCTGAGGGCTTAGGGTACGGGCAGCCAGTGCGCCACTTAAAAGAACGGCAGTGGCAATTAACCAATTGGGCTTAAACATGTTCGTTAGGATACACCCAAAATGTCAGAATAAAATGTGACTCAAGTCAGGGCTGCCACGATAATCGCAACCTCGGTAACTTCTACAATTGCGCCGTAAACATCGCCGCTAATCCCACCATTTAGGCGGCTCGAGGCAAACCACGCAACCGCCAAAGCTGCTAGTACCGCAACAATTGCCAGTTTAGGGGACAGCAGCACGGCTGGAAGAGCAATCAAAAAACCGACTTTCCAATTGCCTTCCCGAGACCTTGCGCCAAGGCTTTCGGCTCGAGCGCTGGGGAATATGTTCATCGGAATCAGCAGCGCGGCTCTGGCAAGGACTGGGGACAGCAACAATGGCAACCAAGCCTCGAGACTTTGTAGGGCGCTCCATTTGAGGAGGATATGGACAGCGCCTACGGCTAAGCCAAATGCCCCCATATGAACATCGGAAAGTATCTCGAGCCGTTGGGCTGGGGGTTTAGCTGCGAGGAGTGCATCACCACAGTCTACCAGACCATCAAAGTGCAGCATTCCAGTTAAACCAAACCAGATCGCCACAAGCAGCGCCGCCGAAACTGCACTGGGCAGACTCGAGAAAAGCAGCATGGACAGACACAGCAGTACCCCAAGTGTCCAACCAACGGCGGGGTAATAACCACTGGCGTTTCTAAATTCGCCTTCTTTGACTTCTCCGACGTGCGGGAATGGCAAGGTAGTTAAGAATGTATGGGCTAAGTGCAGACCACGCCAGATGCTCGAGTTCACAGGGGTATTCTAAGCTGATTGTGTATTGCTGTGTCTTTTGGTTAGAATTGACCAGAAGCTACACATCGGGGATTTTTGGGATTAACGCTACTCTTTTTATTTTTTGGAGGTTGCTCGTGAATGTGATTTTCTTATCCCCGCATTTTCCACCAAATTTCAGGCATTTTGTTCGGGGCTTACGTGAAGCTGGTGCAACCGTACTTGGTTTGGGCGATGAACCGTTTGATAATTTGCATTCGGATTTGCGTGGCAAGTTCCATGAGTATTACCGTGTCTCGGACATGGAAAATTACGATGCTTTGGTGCGCGGTATGGGGCATCTGACTTTCAGATGGGGCAAAATTGGGCGTTTGGATAGCTTAAACGAACATTGGCTCGAGACCGAAGCGGCGCTGCGAACCGATTTTAATATCTCGGGGATTCAATTGGATTGGATTGATAACATCAAACGCAAATCGCATATGAAACAGCGTTTTCGTGAAGCGGGTGTGGCTGTGGCAAGGGGGCAGGTGTGTATTACTGTCGAGGAAACCAAAGCCTTTGTTAAAGAAGTTGGTTATCCGATTGTCGCTAAACCAGATATTGGGGTCGGGGCAGCCAAAACCTATAAAATTACCGATGATTTTGAACTCGATTTTTATCTGCGTGATAAACTGCCCGTCGAGTATATTCTTGAGGAATTTGTTAAAGGCGATATTGTCACCTTTGATGGACTGACCGACAAAGACGGCAAGATTCTTTTTCTTGCTAGTCATCGCTACTCGAGAGGTGTGATGGAAACGGTCAACGAAGACGGCGACATTTACTACCATTCCGAACGGGTTATTCCCGAGCCACTGATGCAGGCTGGCACAGCATCCTTAAAAGCCTTTGATGTCCGCGAACGGTTTTTCCACCTCGAGTTCTTTGAGATAGACGGCAAAATTACTGCCTTAGAAGCCAATATCCGCCCACCGGGTGGTTTAACGGTGGACATGTTCAATTATGCCAACGATATGGATGTTTACCAAGAATGGGCAAATCTGCTGGTCAAAGGCGAATTTAATGCCAAAGCCGACCGCCCGTATCACACGGTTTACATTGGACGCAAAGACCACTTGCATTATGTTTTAGACCACACGGCGGTTCTCGAGCAGTACCAAGAGATGGTTTGTCATCACGAACCAATCATGAGTATTTTTAGTCGTGCGATTGGCAATTACGGCTATATTTTGCGTTGCCCAGACCTCGAGCCATTACTGGCAGCCGCCGAAGAGATTATTAAGAAGCATTAAGTACCTCAGCCAAATTACTTTGAATCAATTCTTGGCAGGGCGAACACAGGCGACCATGCCCGACAGGTGCGCGAGTAGCCCGACAGGTGCTATTTCACGAGCAAGAAGCACGTTTATGGTCAAGAAGGATTCGCCCCTACACGCAAATTTTTTGTATTGATACATTAACTTAAATTCACTTCACTACTTAGGAGCTATTATGCACATCGAACATCATCAATGGTTTTCTAATCACCTTGGGCATGACATGCACTTTAAGGTCTACGGACATTATGGGCAACCGATTCTGGTTTTTCCTGCTCAGGATGGGCGTTTTCATGATTATGAGGGCTTTAAGATGATTGAAGCCTGCAAAGAATTTATTAACGGCGGACGGGTTAAATTTATTTGTATAGATAGCGTAGACTGGCAAACATGGACCAATAAAGGCGCACCCCCAGCCGAACGGGCTAGACGGCACGGCGATTACGAAAAATATGTGATTAACGAAGTTCTGCCTTGGGTGCAAAAACATACCGGTTTAAGCACGTTATGGACAACAGGTTGTAGTATGGGGGCATTACACGCCACCAATTTTTTCTTAAAACGCCCAGATGTGTTTGATGGTTTAATTGCCTTATCTGGGTTGTACAGTATGCAGAGCTTTATTGGTGAGTACGGCGACGACAACACTTTCTATAACAGCCCTTTACAGTATTTACCAAATTTATCTGACCCGTGGCATTTAGAGCATTACCGCCGAGCCAAAATTATTTTTGCTGTCGGGCAAGGCAATTGGGAAGTCGAATCGATAGCCGACACCCAAGCCATGCAGCAATTACTAGCCTCGAAAAACGTCCCCGCTTGGTTTGATTACTGGGGCTACGACGTACCACATGACTGGACTTCTTGGCGCGAGATGATGCCGTATTTCTTAGAGAAAATTCTATAAACTTTCTCGAGGAGATTTTATGATTTTCGCGTCACGGTTTCCACAGATCAAAAAGTCTTAAGCAAATTTGTTCGTCCACGGCAAAAAGAACCAAATTTGCTATCAAAACAAGCACCAATTCAAGCCAATTTATTTCAGGCTGTACATCGGCTAACGCCCGCGTAACTGCCCTTGTAATTTCTCGAGCAACCCAAGGGCTTCTAGCGGCGTAAGCCTTGCAATGTCCAGTTCAAGAATCTGCCCTGAAATACTTTGGGCTGCGTCTGCCGAGTTGGTCTCGAGCGCCCGTAGAATTGCCCCGGCTCGAGTGGTCACGCTTGGTGGCAGCCCTGCCAGTTGTGCCACATGCACCCCGTAGCTTTTGCTGGCAGCCCCAGTCATGACTTGATGGTAAAAGCGCAGTCCGTTTTGGGCCTCTTCTTCGGCAGCCACGTGCATGTTGACCACCCCAGCAAGGCTATGCTCGAGCTTGGTCAGTTCAAAGTAATGCGTGGCAAACAACACGGCGGCATTGGTTTGACTTAAGAATTCGATGGCGGCTTGGGCAATCGCCAGTCCGTCATATGTGCCAGTCCCACGTCCGATTTCATCCAGTATCACCAGGCTATTCTCTGATACCCCATGTAGAATTTGTGCCAGTTCCCGCATTTCGACCATAAAGGTACTTGCGCCACCCGCGAGGTCGTCAGATGCGCCAATACGGGTAAAGATACGGTCAAAAATACGAACCTGAGCGCTTTTGGCGGGAACAAAAGAACCGACTTGAACAAGCAGCGCAATCAATGCCGTTTGGCGTAAAAAAGTGCTTTTACCACTCATGTTTGGTCCGGTAATCAAATGAATTCGGCTCGAGCCAGTCAGCAACACATCGTTGGGAACAAAATTTTCTAAGGTGGTTTCGACCACTGCATGACGCGCTTCTAAAATCCGAATGTCGCCGTTCTCGAGGATACTGGGTTGCACATAATTGCGGTTGGCGGCAATTTCTGCCAAATTAGCAATCACATCTAAATCGGCAATGGCGCTAGAAAGGAGTTGTAAGCGTTCGGTCTGGGCTGCTAACTGGCTGCGAAGCTCCAAAAAAACCGTGTACTCCCGAGCTTGGGCGCGTTCTTCAAAATGCAGTACCTCACGTTCTTTTTCCCGTAAGTCTGGGCGGGTAAAACGCATTCGGTCTTTGAGTGTGGCGACCGCTCGGTAATCATCTGGGACAAGGTGCTTATGCGGGTTGGTTATCTCGAGGAAGTAACCAAAAACATTGTTGTAACCCACTTTTAAGCCGTTTATTCCAGTGCGAATGCGCTCCGAAGCCTCGAGTTGGGCAATCCACGTTCGTCCTTCAAGTCCTCGGGTGCGGTATTCGTCGAGTTCGGCATCAAAACCATCGCGGATAAATCCACCTTCGGTTAATTTTAAGGGCGGGGTTTCGATTAAGGAGGCTCGTACCAGTTCGGCAGCGTGGTTAATCGGGTCTAATCGGGTTTGCAGGTCGCGTAAAAGCCTTGCTTCGAGTGGCTCGAGCAGGGCTTGGAGTTCTGGGATGAGTTCTAAGGTTCGCAAGAGTGCATTTAAGTCTCGGGCATTGGCGCGTTGCATTGCCACTCGGGTCGCCAGCCGCTCGAGGTCATGGGCGCGGTACAGGGCAGCACGGATGGCTTTGCGGCTCTCAGATTCACGGTGCAGGGTGGCTACCGCCTCGAGTCGTTCAGTAATCAGGTGGGCATCGAGTAACGGCGCTCGCAGCCACGCCTTTAAGCGCCGCCGTCCGGGGGCAGTGCGGGTGTCGTTTAATGCACCAAACAGCGTGGCACTTTCAGGGGCAGTCGGTGAAAGTGGTGTAAAAATCTCGAGTGACCGCAGTGCCGCCTCATCGAGCCGCATTTGCGCTCCGGGGTCATAGCGCTGCACCCGCCGCACCGAAGGCAAATTGGGATGCTCGAGAACCCGACTGGCATATTCCAAGACCGCACCACAGACTCGGCGCAGGGCGGTTGTCTCGAGCATACTGGGGGGCGTGCCAAATTGGGCGGTTAAAGCGCGTTCGGCATCGGCAAGTTCAAAACTAGCACTCGAGCGCATGACTGGAAAACGGGTATTAAACTCGAGCATAAAGGCGGTGTTTTGTTCTAATTCTGGGGACAGCAGCACTTCAGCAGGGCGATACCGTGCCAATTCATCGTACAGTGCGCCCCTGCTCGAGACTTGGCAGCACCTAAATTCGCCCGTGGATACATCTAAAAGCGCCAGTGCATACCCATCGCCAGAAGCAACACTAGCCAGAAAATTCTCTTCGCCACGCAGAATATCCTCGAGTGCCACCGTACCGGGCGTAATCAGTTGCGTCACGGCGCGGTCTACCAAGCCCTTGGCAGTGCTGGGGTCTTCGACTTGTTCGGCTACAGCAATTCGCTGCCCGAGTTTTAGCAGGCGTTCGATGTGGGCTTCGGCAGCCCGAACTGGAATACCCGCCATTGGCGTAGAAAAATCTTTGCTGGCTTTGTGGGTTAGCGTAATATTCAGGAGTTTAGAAAGCCGTTCGGCATCCTCGCCAAAGGCTTCAAAAAAATCTCCGACCTGAAAAAGCAGCACGTACTCGGCGTACTGGTCACGCAGTTTGATGTACTGCTCGAGTAGTGGCGGTAATGCTCCTGAACCTGTTCCTTTAAGCGACACGCCCCAATTATACCGTGTGAAGGCTGCCAGACTCACAACGCTTACATGGCAAACGTTGGAGTTTTTACTTAAAAGTCCGAGCGGATTTATCCTCGAAGTTGAATTCCTATTGTGCAGGGCAAGCCGTTCAGGTGATTTTTTGCTTACCCCAAGGCATTTGCCACGGCTTGGGCAACACTGATGGCTTTGGAGTAGCGCATTCTGGTCGGTCCTAAAATACTGACCGATGCCCGCCCGAGGTTAGACTTAAATGCCACGGTGATACTCGAGATGCCATCAGGGTCGTCTACACTTAGCACCAAGCCGGGCGATAAATTGGCAGGGCTGTTAGGGCGCTCGAGCAAGTCAAGCACGCCGCGTAAAAAAACCACGTCATTGCTTTCTGGTTCGCTTAGGACTGGCGTTGCACCGCTTGAATAGGAAACACTGGCAGCCGCAATTTCGCCCCAGCGTTCGCGCAGGCTTTTGGCAAGACTGGCAACCGCAGGGCTGGCTTGCTGCTCTAAACGGTGCAGTTTAGCGGGGATTTCATGGGTCTCGAGCGGGGGTTCGCGCAGGGCAGCCTCCAAGCGTTCTAGCACATCGCGTTCGGGGCGAAATCCAGCATCCAAGACAAGTTCCCTTGCCATCCCGCCTTGGAGCAGCAGCACCGCTAAGACCCGTCCGCCCTCGAGGGTAGATAAAGAAATCGTTTCGATGCGGGCTTCTTTAGGGGCTAAAGTCATGACAGCCGCGTACCCGCTTAGACTCGAGGCAAGCATCATTGCCATTTTGAAACGTTGTTCGCCGACGACACTGCCAATTGCCATTTCTAAGTGTTCTAAACTGGCTTCGGGTAGTGGTTTCGGTGGAATAAATTTATTGGCGTACATTCGCCAGCCTTCGCGGGTTGGGACGCGCCCAGCACTGGTGTGCGGTTGGCGCAGTAAACCCATTTCCTCGAGGGCAGCCAGTTCGTTGCGAATGGTGGCGCTACTGACCCCCAACGGATTGGCAAGGTCTAGGCTCGGCACAGGACGTTTTTGCAAAATAAATTGCTCGACCACCATTTCCAGCAGTTGTTCGCGTCTCGAGACCATAAAGGAGTTTAAGCACTTTGGGCTATTGGCACAAGGGGAATGTTTTTACACACAATGTTCAAGCCATGGTTTTTATGCGATAATTCTGGTCGTAGAATTTTTGAACCAGCTACAAACAAACGCTTGTTCGTATTCTTTGGTACAGCAATGAATTTCAAGACATGAAAGGCTTTCTAAGTTACTTAAACCAAGTTCTATTCGGAGGATGTATGAAGAAATTTGCAATGCTCGCCGCCCTGCCCGCCGCCGCGCTTCTTATGGCACAAGCCGCTCAACCCGCTCCTGTACGCGGAGGTAATTTGGTTGTCGCCATGAACGTCGAACCCGCTTTCCTAGACCCAAGCCAAGGTGCTGGCGCAGAAATTGTCCGCATGATGCACCAAAATGTTCTCGAGGGCTTGGTTGGGCTTGCCGAAAATGGTCGGATTACGCCACAACTTGCCGCCAATATGCCAAGTGTCAGCCCAGACCGTTTGACCTATACTTTTAAGCTCAAACGCAATGTTAAATTCCACGACGGCTCAGATTTTACTTCCGCCGATGTTAAAGTTAAATTTGATGTTGCCAGAGAAAAAGATTCTGGTCATACCAGCCCAACGTATTACCGAGACATCTCGAGTATTTCTACCCCAGACCCATTAACGGTTGTCTTTACGATGAGCAAAGCCAACAACGAATTTTTGTACAATTTGGCTCGAGCCGAGAGTACGATTGAACCAAGCGAATTATTTGCAAATGCGGCTGGGCGCGAAAAACTCAAAACCAACCCGATTGGCACAGGACCGTTTAAGCTCGGGGCGTGGAATCGTGGGGTCAATGTGCGCTTGGATCGTCATACCTACCATGTGGCAAACTTGCCGTACTTAGACAATGTGACCTTTCGCTTTTTAGGCGATGACCAAAACGCCAAAATTGCCGGTTTGCGCTCGGGCGACATTGATGTGATTGGTTATAATGTTCCAGCCGAACAAGTCGAAAGCCTGAAAAAAGACTTTAATGTGCTGGTTGGTAGCTCGAGTGGTGAAATTACAGTTTCGATGAACAATAAACGCAAACCTTTTGATGATATTCGGGTGCGTCGGGCGTTTACTGCCGCCATGGATAAAAAAGCCATTGTCCAAGGTGGTTTCTTTGGGTATGGGGCATTGATTGGCAGCTTTAACTCACCCGGTCAGCAGTATTACATTGACCTCAATAACCGCAATCCGTACAACCCAGAACAAGCCAAAAGATGGTTAGCCCAAGCTGGTCAGACCAATCTGAAGGTCAAATTTACGGTTGCCAACGAATTTCCCATCGAGCGCCGTACCGCCGAAATTTATGCCCAGCAACTTGCCAATGTTGGTGTAACTGCCGAAATCGAACTTGTCCCATTTAACACTTGGATTCAAAAAGTCTTTTTGAACAAAGATTACGACATGACGATTATTGGTCATGCCGAATCCTTTGACTTAGACCGTTATGCTCGAGACGGTTATTACTTCAATTGGAATAATGCCCCGTACAAAGCCCTCAACGACAAAGCCCTTGTTGCCAGCACCGATGCCGAGCGTTATCGTTTATACGCCGCGATGCAAATTATGCTTGCCGATCAAGTCCCCGGTATCTGGGCATTTAGCGCTCCGTATATCGCTGCAACCCGTAAAAATGTCTATAACTGGTGGAATGGGCAACCAACACCGAACGCCAACGCTGTCCGCGTCTTCAAAACCAAATAAGCTCGGGAATTGTGGGATGAAAGAGAAATTTCCTCTTTCATCCCATTTCTTTTTCTGCTCTTCTCGTACAATGCTCTCATGAGTCAGACCGCCGAAGCTGGAAAATGGGCAACCTTTGCCGAAGGTAAAGAAGCCATAGAATTCATGACTTTATCTGAACTCGAGACGTGGAGTGGTCAGACCCAACCGAGTTTATTACCGTTTTCGGGTTGGGCAATTCCGCTTGGGTTGATTCTTTTTTTTGCTTTGCAGTTTAATCCTGTTCTGCAATTACTAGCCCTTTTGGTGTCGTTGTACGGGGCAATTGCGGTCTTTATGAACCGCTCAAAAGCAGCCGAATACAAAGCCGAACTGTACCGCCGTTGGGTGCAGGACAAAGCGGCTGAAATGGAAGAAAGCAACGAAATTTGAATTTTCTCGAGTATCTACGCTGTGACATGATAAAGTGGTAAGCAACGTGAAATCACCTTATGCAACTAACCTTCAATCTGTACTGAACGATGGTGATACAAAAATAGTTCTCGAGATTTTTGAAAGAATAGCGATTCAAGCATGGTTAGAAAGGCATCCGTTTCAAACCATAAGTGTAGAGTCAAATTTGTCTGATGGAGGAATAGAAATCAATGGTTTGTACAGTTATAGCGAGCGTACAACCAGAATTTCAACACAAAGAGATACGAACAGTTTTGGGCAGATTCTCGAGTGGGGTAAAACCGATAAAGTTAGCGATACAGCCAATAGTTTGTTGCAATGTATTCAGTTCACTTTGTTACACGAATTGGGTCATCATGTTCACGCCGAGTTGCGTTTTGTAGATTCATGGCAGTTCGGTTCGACATTAAGGGCAGTTCGTACCAATGCAGTCAGTCAATACGCCAAAATGCCAAACAGACCCCTTGAGTATTTCGCAGAAACTTTTGCAGCATGGGTTTTGTACCCTACTGAACTTATTTTATTTGACCGACTTGGATATGATATGATCCACAGGGCGTTGACGGTGCTTGATGTGGATTTGAGGCAATGATGATTTTAATTACTGACAAAACGAAAATGTCTCCTCAAGAACTCGAAAATTTGAGTGTAGAATTTATTGAATCTATACTCGAGGGGACAATTACAGAACGTCGGTATGACCAAATTATTGAATTACTGGCAGAAGTAAAAATCGATGAATCTTTAGTTGAAATGATTTATCAAGGTTCAAGTGCTTGGCGCAAAAAGCATTTTCGGCGTTTTAACATCACTGAACTTGAATAATCCAAATTTCTCAGTCTGAACCTTCAGGGGCTACTTTATTCGTCAGATGACCTGCGAGTATACTGCCCCATGATTATAGATGGACATTTGGATTTAGCCTTTGGCGCAGTGTTTTATGGACGTGACTTAGAGCATAAAACCCCACATGAAATTCGGGTTCTCGAGCCGAATAACGAACACGGGTTATGTACCACAACCCTACCAGCCATGCGTCAAGCGGGTGTGGCAGTGGCTTTTGCGACGCTCTTTGCTTCACCTGCCGTGCAATGGACAAAACCAGGAATCCTTGACCCAAGAGGATACAGCACACCCGACCAAGCCCATGCACAGGCAATCGCCCAACTCGAGGTCTATGAAGGTTGGGCTAAACGTGGTCAGGTGCGAATGATCAAAAGCCAAGTCGATTTAAGCCATCACCTCGAGTTATGGACAACCGATAAAATCACGGGTCTGGTTATTTTAATGGAAGGCGCAGACCCAATTCGTAACCCGTCTGAACTCGAGTATTGGTATGGGCGTGGGGTGCGAATGATTGGCACAAGTTGGGGACGCACACGCTACGCAGGTGGTACAGAAATGCCCGGTGGGTTATCTGAAATTGGACGTGAATTGGTGGCTGCCATCGAAAGTAAAAACATGATTTTAGATGCTTCACACCAAAGCTGGGAAGCCTTTTGGCAGAGCTTGGATGTGGGCATTACGCGTTTAATCGCTTCGCACAGCAATGCTTTTGCGTTGCGTGCTACCAGTAATCGGCATTTAACCGATTCCATGCTGCTGGAACTTAAGGCTCGAGACGGACGGGTCGGCGTGGTGATGCTCAATGCTTTCCTTGACCCACGTTGGACACGAGAAAACCGCAGTGTAGAAGTGACCTTTGACAACCAAGTCAAAGCCCATCTAACCTATATGGCAAGTCTTGTTGGTTGGCAGCGCATGGGCATAGGTTCAGATTCCGATGGTGGTTTTGGGGCAGAAGAAGCCCCCAATGGTTTTGATACGATTTCTGACCTCGAGAAAATCGGGGCGGTTGTGCCACCTGAACACAAGGCTGGAGTGATGGGTGGTAATTGGCTGAGGTATTTACAAAAGAATTTGCCAAAATAAAAAGGCGGTCATTTATGGCGAGACCAAACCCAGTGAATACAGCAATTCGTCGCCAACAATAAATTCCTCGGTATCTCCAACTTGTAGAAGCGTACAAGCCCGTTCCGAATAAAAATCTTTAATTGCTTCCCACGCTGCCTCTTCGGAGTCAAATGGTTGGTTCAACTCGAGGTCAAGTACCGTTTCGAGTGGGTCTTCAAAAAAGGTCTCGCTTCGCAGCGCCTCGACAAATGCCGTAAACCCATAGCGGTCAAGGAGTTCATCATCTTTAGCGGCTCGAGACAACTCCGATTTGGGTTTTAACTGGTCGCCAACCACAGCAAATAACTCGAGCGCCGCATCAAAGGTTTGATTATCAATCACTAAGGTTTGAATAGCCATAGGTACAGCCTACCTTAAAGAATCAACAGTGAGGAAAGAAGGCATTGGGGCTGTCCAGCTTTCTCGAGAATACCCAAAATGGCTTTGCTTTCTCAAAGGACTCATTTTTGAATATTCTTGAAAATAACGTTTAGAACGGCTTTTTTACGGCAAAATAGTTGAATAATCCACCAGCCTAGACCTCGAGATTTCGGTTCTTGAAGTATTTTGTTAGACTGTGCTTGTGCTAACTGGAATCCGCAAAGCCTTACGAGACTCGCCCAATTATCCTTTTGTGGCAATCCAAGCGCCAATAAAACTCGATCAAAACGAATCAGGTTATGATTTCCCGCTTGAATTAAAACAAATTGCTTTAGAAAAAATGCTGTACAGCCACTGGAATCGTTATCCAGACATCCACGCCAATACCTTGCGTCAAAAAATCGCGGCTCGAGTTGGCTGGCAGGAAGCGGGTGTGGTGGTCACACCCGGTAGCAATGTGCTGATTCATGGGCTGGCACAAGCGGCTGGATTAGGGCAACGGGTCTTGAGTGTCGCACCAGCCTTTAGTTTGTATAGTTTGTCTGGGCAGTTACTCGAGACTCAGATGCTCGAGCCTCGGCTTGAAGCTGATTTTAATTTGCCAATGGATAAGCTTCTTGCCACCCTCGAGCAAGCCACCCCCGGAGTGATGTTCTTGGCTGTACCACACGCCCCAACGGGTGCAATGCCAAGCCTAGAACAAATACAGCAGTTGATACAAAGCGCTTCCCCAGAATGGATTATTGTGCTTGACGAAGCCTACTTTGAATACAGTCGGCGCAACCATATGGCATTACTGGGGACAAACCCAAATGTTTGTATCTTACGCACTTTTTCTAAAGCGTGGGGCTTAGGCGGGGTGCGACTTGGCTACTTACTGGCACAACCCGAACTGGCTGGTCATGTCCAAAAAATCCTTAGCCCGTTTAATGTCTCCGTACTTATTCAAAGTGCCATAGAAACGGCACTCGAGAATTCGCAGTACGCCGAGGCTCGAGTTCAGGAAACCATCTTTGAGCGTTCTCGAGTCTATGAGGCGCTGATTCATCACCCGACTTGGAAAATCTATCCATCAGCCGCCAATTACCATTTAATTCGTACCCAAGATGCCAAACGCACCCATGCCCAACTGCTCGAGCGGGGCATTCTGGTACGCAAGCAAGACAGTTATCTTGGTTTAGAAGGCTGTATTCGCGTTAGCGTTGGGACACCAGAGGAGAACACGGCCTTTATTGCGGCAGCACTGGAATTAAAGTAATTCAAAACTCGAGTTCATGGATTGTGCCACTGCTCGAGTCTATTTCAAAAGCAGCATTGGTCAGTTCATCTTGATATGTATTCAAATATGTACTAGATTAAAGTATGCAGTTCGATTGGGATGACGCAAATCGAGACCATATAGCACTTCATGGTATTGAACCAGAAGAAGCAGAAGATGCAGTCTTAGATGAATTTGCTCTGGATTTCCCAGCCCACCGAGGACCAAACTCAGAACGACGATTTGGTGTTTTAGGCAGGTTCAACAAAAACTTGATTTTAGTTGTGATACTCGAAGAGCGTGGTGAAAAAGTCCGAGTCATCACGGCTCGAGTGGCAGAAAAAAAGGAGCGCATTTACTATGAAAAAACAAACCGTTAAAACCCAAAATGACATTCCAAAGAACATGACCGAACAACAAGCCCGAGCCTTTTGGGATTCACATACCATTACCCCTAGTCTACTTGCAGAATCACTCGAGTCAGATTTACAAGCTAAACTCAAAGTGGCTCGAGCCGAACGCAGCAGCCGCAACATTACGGTTAATGTCGCCAATGAACTCGAGCAGCGTTTACGGCATGTGGCGAATCTTAAAAAAGTGCCATACCAGACTTTACTCAAAGAATTTGTTCTCGAGAGATTATACGAAGAGGAAAAACGATTTGGGATTATATAATCCCAAATTGTGTTAATCAGTCGCGTATTTTGACTGATTAACCGACTAAAAGGAGTAACAACGAAACGAAATTAACGTTTGAACGACAATTTGACCGCTTTTTGGTCAAATAAGAGTGATTAAGTTAATTTCGTATAATTACATTTAAGTTAATCTGCCGCCACAGCCATTTTCTTCTTGCTTTTTAGCTTAGGCAATGGCGCAACTTTTATCCCACTCTCGAGGATGGCTTTGACATAGCGTGCAGTATGGCTGATTGGGTGCTGGGCAATGGTTTCAGGCGTGCCAACCACCACAATTTCCCCACCTCTATCACCGCCTTCAGGTCCCAAATCGACCACCCAATCGGCAGTTTTAATCACATCCAAATTATGTTCAATCACCACCAGCGTGTTGCCCGCCTCGACCAGACGGTGCAGTACCTCGAGCAGCTTACGAACATCTTCAAAGTGCAGACCAGTGGTCGGTTCATCCAAAATATAAATGGTTTTGCCGGTGGCGCGTTTTGCCAGTTCCGAAGCCAGTTTAATCCGTTGGGCTTCGCCGCCCGATAACGTGGTGCTGGGTTGCCCAAGTTTGACATAGGTTAAACCAACATCCACCAATAACTGCAATTTGCGGTTGATGGTTGGGATATTCTCAAAAAACTCGAGACCTTCTTCGATGGTCAAGTTCAGCACATCGGAAATATTTTTGCCTTTGAATTTCACTTCTAAGGTTTCTTTGTTGTACCGCGCACTTTTGCAGACTTCGCACGGCACGTAAATATCGGGCAGGAAATTCATTTCGATTTTGACCACGCCGTCACCGCCGCAGGCTTCGCAGCGTCCACCTTTGACATTAAAACTAAAACGTCCGGGTCCATAACCGCGTTTTCGGGCTTCGGCAGTGCGGGTAAAAAGGTCGCGGATGTCGGTAAAAACCCCCGTGTAAGTGGCTGGATTACTGCGCGGGGTGCGTCCGATGGGGCTTTGGTCTATTTCGATGACTTTATCGAGATGCTCGAGTCCGTCTATGCGGCTGTAACTGCCGGGGTTGGTTTTGGCGCGGTTGAGTTCTCGCGCCAGCACTGCATGGAGAATATCGGTAATCAGGGTGCTTTTGCCGCTTCCGCTTGGTCCAGTAATACAGGTCATTGTGCCAAGTGGAATCTCGAGATTGACATTTTTCAGGTTGTGTTCTTTTGCGCCAATCACCCGTAAATTTTTACCATTGCCTTTGCGCCGCACTTCGGGGATGGCGACAAAGCGCTCACCGCGTAGGTACTGCCCGGTTAAACTCGGCTGGCTCGAGGCGATGTCTTGGGGTGTGCCTTCGGCAACGATAAAGCCGCCGTGTACGCCCGCGCCGGGTCCTAAATCCAGTACCCAATCGGCTTCACGGATGGTGTCTTCGTCATGTTCGACGACCAAAAGTGTGTTACCAAGGTCACGCAAGCGTTTTAAGGTACCCAGTAAACGCTCGTTGTCTTTGGGATGCAGTCCAATACTCGGTTCGTCCAGCACATACAGCACCCCAGTTAACCCACTGCCAACTTGGGTGGCAAGGCGGATGCGTTGGGCTTCGCCGCCACTTAAACTATTGGCACTGCGTTGCAGACTCAGGTACTCGAGTCCGACGTTTTCTAAAAAGGCTAATCTCGAGAGAACTTCACGCAGAATCGGCGCAGCAATTTGGGCATTGAAGCCGCTTAGTTCAGTCACTTCTTCGGGTAGGGCTTCGCTCAGCGTCTCGAGAATAATCGCATGGCGGGTTCGTAAATCCTTGGACACCTCGAGGGCTGCGCCGTTTTGCAGGGCTTCAAAGAAACGCTTGGCTTCAAGCACTCCAAGCCGTCCAGCTTCGGCAATGCTCATACCCGCGATTCGCACCGCCAGCACTTCGGGTTTGTACCTCGAGCCAGCACAAGCCGGACAGGGGCGTTCAATCATCATTTCCGATAATTTTTCACGCATGTATTCCGAATCGGTGTCTTTGAAACGGCGCTCGAGATTGGGAATCACGCCTTCGTACTCGGCTTTGAACTTAAAATTTTCTTTGTTGGCGCGTTTATAAACCACTTCAAATGAGCCTTTTACGCCGTACAAGACTGCTTTTTGAATCTCGAGTGGTAGGTCTTTCCATGGGACTTTCAAATCAAATGCCAAATGTTCGGACAAGGCTTTTAAGCGCTCCCAGTAATAAATCGTATCGCCTTCGCGCCCTTTCCACGGGGTAATACAACCTTCGGCAATGCTCAGGCGGTCATCGCCAATAATGCGGTCAGCATCAAATTCGTGCTTAATTCCCAGACCTGTACAGGTCGGACATGCGCCATATGGGTTATTAAAACTAAAGTAACGTGGCTCCATGTCCTCGAGAACACTGCCACCTTCTGGACAAGCAAATTTCTCGGAGAATAAATCATCGCGCCCTAAATCAGGCAAGAAAATCCGCACCAGCCCTTCGCCTTTACGCAGCGCCAGTTCGATGCTTTCGGCAATTCTGGCACGGTCAGATTCGCGCAGTACCAAACGATCCACCACCAAGTCAATATCGTGTCTCTCAAACTTCTCGAGTTTTAGCTTTTCGGCTTCGTCGAGTTCATAGATAATCCCGTCTACTCTCACTCGAGCAAAGCCTTCGCGTTTTAAGTCGGTAAAAATTTTGCGGTACTCACCTTTGCGCCCACGGATAAGCGGCGCAAGAATCATGGCTTTTGTACCGTCTGGCATGGATAAAACCCGCTCAGTGATTTCAGACGGACTCTGCTTAGAAACGACTTTGCCAGTTAGTGTGCTGTACGGTGTGCCAGCCCTAGCGTACAAAAGCCGCAAATAATCATGAATCTCGGTGACTGTCCCGACGGTGCTGCGCGGATTGTGGCTGGTGGTTTTTTGGTCAATGCTAATTGCGGGGCTAAGCCCTTCGATGCTATCTACATCGGGTTTTTCCATCAGTCCCAAGAACTGCCGAGCATAGGCACTTAGGCTTTCGACATAACGGCGTTGCCCTTCGGCATAAATCGTATCAAACGCTAAAGTTGACTTACCAGAACCCGAAACACCCGTAATCACCACAAATTGGTCTCGAGGAATCACTGCCGTGACATTTTTAAGATTATGTTCGCGTGCGCCTCTGACAACAATTTTATCATTCATAGATTTCCTCGAGAGTAAAACAAAAAAGAAGGTCACTCGAGAAAAAAGGGGATTAACGTGAATAGAAAATTGGCAAAAAAACTGGTTTTATGGCGCTCGAGTTTGAACGCGCAAGCATACCGCTTTGGAGGGGAATATGTAAAGAGCGAAATGACGGGATTGGTAAAACACCTTGACTTTGCGTCTCGAGCGCCAGCTATAGAATTGGAGATGAGTCTCGAGAAGGTGTTTTTAATAACAATCAGCCGATGTAAACTAAACCCATGTCGGCTGTTCTCGAGGATTGCGAAATTCGTCAAATCAACCCTGAAGCTGTGACTCGAGCCGCTACCGCCATGCCGAGTTTAGAAGTGCTGCAAAAAGCCGTGGAAATTCTTAATGCTGGAGCGGACTTAACTCGCCTACGGATTTTAGTCGGATTAAGTACAGGTGAGCTTTGTGTCTGCGACCTTGCCGCATTGACAGGTGTGAGCGAAAGTGCGGTCAGTCATCAGTTACGCGACCTAAAAAATGCCAATTTGGTCAGCAGCCAAAAACGCGGACGTATGGTCTATTACTGTTTAAGCGATCATCATGTGCTGCAATTACTAGAGAATGCGATAGAACACGCACTGGAGAATTAAGATACGGTTTGAAAATACTGACAGATTTTTAATCTGTCAGTATTTCTGCTCACCACTTGACATTGGTAGCCTTTTGAGACTATTGTTATAAAACCGGTTACAAGAGCCAAAATATAAAGGATTTCAATGATGTCTAAAGTGACAATCCAAGAAGTTGCCCGCAACGCAGGTGTCTCCAAAGGAACAATTTCTCGTGTTCTGAACGGAAGAGATGGGGTTAATCCCGAGACCAGAACCTTAGTTCTTGGGGTGGTCGAACGCCTTGGCTATGTCCCAGACCCCGGGGCGCGTCAGTTGGCGCGGCGCGGTCGTCATGTAATCGGTTTAGCACTCGATGAAGACGAACGCCGTGGCAGCACTTACTACGGAATCCTGCGCGATGCCCTCGAGGAACGCTTATCGAGCGAAGGCTACAGCACCCAAATCCAGCGCGAGAACCAACTGGCGACAGACTTAGACGGGGTTATCCTGCTTGGGGTGCATTTGGACGACCCACGCCCGATGCAACTCGAGCGTGCTAAAACGCCCTTTGCAATGGTTGGACGCAGTTTAGAACGTCAATCTTGGGTGGATGTGGACAATCATGGTGGTTTACTGGCGGCGGTTAGGCATTTAATTAACCTTGGGCATTCAAAAATCGCCCATTTAAGTGGCGCACACACCGGTCAAGCCAGTGTCCAACGGCTCGAGGGTTTTAGAGCGGGAATGCAGAGCGCCCAACTCGAGATTATCAAAAACCTAATTTGGGACGGTGATTTCACCGAGCTTGGTGGCTACCGAGCAGTCAGGCGGGCGCTCGAGGCGGGATTAGATTTTAGTGCGATAGCTGCTGCTTCGGATGAAATGGCAATGGGCGCTGTGGCGGCGCTGCAAGATTCTGGGCGGCGTGTTCCGTGGGATGTTTCTGTAACCGGTTTTGATGACTTACCCGTGGCAGCCAAAGCTGGTTTAACCACCGTGCGTCAACCTATTTTTGAAGTTGGTACACGGGCTGCCGAGCTTCTGCTCGAGCGGATGAGTGGTAAACCCGCCTCGAGTGCCTTGGTAGCAACAAATTTAATGGTGCGACAATCCACAGCAGCTTTTTTAGATGAACTCAATTCTAGTGTCTTGAAATGAACTCAATTCTAAGGTCAAAAATTAGTTTGATCTCTTCTCAATCGGTGATTTTCGGTTTTCGTCTTTCTTGTTTAGGTATGGAGGAGTTATGAAAAAACGTGTAATGGTAACAGGGTTAGCACTCGGCACAGCCGCAGTGTTAGCGGGCAGTTTGGTACAAGGGCAAGCCAATGTGATTACGATTGGTGGGTACGATGGTGCAACCGACACCGCCATTGTTGCTGATTTAATCACCAAGTTTGTTGCTCCTAAAGTGGCAGCCGATGGCGTGACCGTCAAGTACGTGCCAACTGCCGAATTTGGTAAAACCATTGTCAATCAACTCTCGGCTGGAACTGCCCCAGATTTGTTTTACTTAGAAGATTTTGCAGCGAAAGGTTTAATCTCGAGCGGTAAAATTATGCCCCTGAACGGCTTAGTCAACCTCAAGGACTTTATCCCAAGCCTGAACAGCGTCTTCTCGAGCGGTGGCAAGCAGTATGGTATTGCCAAGGATTTCAACACGTTGGTCACGTACTACAACAAAGATTTGTTTGACCAAGCCAAAGTTGCTTACCCAGACGATAACGATAATTGGAACGACTTTAGCACCAAAGTCACCGCCGTACAAAAAGCCTTGGGTAAAGGGTATTACGGCACTTGCTTCCCATCTGAATACAGCCGTTTTGGAGCATTTGCTGCCAGCACCGGTTGGAAACCAATTATTTCTGGTCGCACCATTTTGGATGGTAACTTCAAGCGTGCCTTTAAGTTCTACACCGACCTGATTAAATCCGGTGTAGCTGCTAAACCCGGTCAAGTCAATGCTGGTTGGGGTGGCGACTGCATCAAGGGCGGCAAAGTGGCAACAGCCTTTGAAGGCGGTTGGGCATTGGGCTTCTTACGTGACAACGCACCAAACCTCAAGTACGGCACAACCCGAATTCCAAAAGACCCAGTTACCGGCAAACGCGGCAACCTGATTTACACCGTGGCATGGAGCGTTAATAACGGTACAAAAAACAAAGCCGCCGCCATTAAAGTCCTCAACGCTTTAACCAGTGTCGAAGCCCAACAATTTATTCTCCGCAGTGGTTTGGCGCTGCCAAGCCGTATTTCCTTACAAGACGATCCATACCTGAGTGGCACTGGTGTAGAAAACATTGCCTTTAAGAATGTCTTCAAGGGCGCATCCGAAGGCAATGCTGTTCCGTTTGCCCCTGATAAATTCGGTGGCGATTGGTTCCGTGGTATTGACGAAGCCTTAAATGCAACCATGGATGGTCAAAAGACTGCCGACCAAGCTGTACGTGATGCCCAAGCTGCGATTAACCGCGTCATGGGTAAGTAGTAAGACAACGTATCTGTTGGGCTTGTCCTCACTTACCTTCTTAGGTATTTAGCCCAAACTTAAATCTGTGTGTCCAGCCTCAAACGGGAGTACGAGGCTGGACGTGCAAAGAATTTGTCAAGAACATTGTTTCCTAGCAGGACAGACACAGGGGTCTGTCCCTACAAAATCTATAAAAATACGTCAGGTAGGGGCAGACCCCCGTGTCCGCCCTGTGACCAATCGGGTATTTTCGGATTTTGTATAACTTGAAATCGGGAAGTTGTTTTAGGACAATTTCTAAGGAGGTTTTTATGAACCCAAAAACTCGAGAAAACCTAACTGCTTTTTGGTTCTTGTTTCCTTTTTTAGTGGCACTCGCCGTCTTTTTTGCCTTTGCTTTTGCGCGTACTGTTGGTTTTAGTTTTACCAATTATAATTTGTTTGAAAAAAATGATTTTGTGGGTTTGAAAAACTTTATTGACTTGCCTCAAGACCCACTTTTTATCAATGCACTAACCAACACTTTTACTTTTTCGATTGTGGTGACAATCGTACAAACCATTGGTGCGTTGCTCTTGGCTGTGGTCTTAAATCAAAAACTCTCTGGACTTGGTTTTTTTCGTACTGCCTATTATTTTCCAAGCATCGCCTCGAGTGCCGTGACCACACTTATCTTTATTTGGTTATTTCGCCCAACGGGTTTACTGGCTTATTTAGGCGCAACGATTGGCAATTACGCTGGTTTTATGCTGGTGTTTTTGCTGCTGGTGATTGTCTTTCAGGTCGCCCAAGTGCTGTTTGAACGGTCTAAAAAAATGCCTGCCACTTGGGTAGACCCAGCCTTACTGGTGGTTTCGATCATTGTGGCTTTAATTGGCGTGAATATCCTGTCGGCATCTGGAATTGTAAAAATTGGTAACGCCGAAGCCGAACCTTTGGTCTGGTTATCCTCGAGAGATAAATGGTTAGGTATTGTGCCGTATCCATTACTAGCTATTATTGTAATGAATACCTTCACCACCATTCCCACCCTAATGCTGACCTTCTTAGCGGGTTTACAAGGCATCTCGCATAGTGTTTACGAAGCTGCTAGTATTGACGGTGCAAATCCAATCGAACAAATGCTTTACATCACCATTCCGATGCTTCGCCCCGTAACGTTTTATGTGGTCACGATTTCTTTAATTGGCACGCTGCAAATGTTTGACCAAGCCGCCATGTTAGATGGTACTGCCCCGCTCGAGGGAACAATTACACTGGCGTACTATGTCTATAACAATGTCTTTCGTGGTGGCGCAGAAGCCCAAGTTGGTATGGCAAGTGCTGCCGCGCTTATTTTGGCTGGTTTGACCTTAGCGGTTGTGCAAATTCAACGTAAATTCTTTGTATCCGACGAGGGGGCTGGAAAATGACCGCTTTAACCACTCGAGTCAATGGTGTAGAAGTTCCCGCCGCTTGGCTTGCCCGTCGGCGTTGGAGTTATGCAGCGCTGCTTTACGCCTTACTTTTGTTTTTTGCAATTGCATTTATGGCACCGCTTCTCATGGCAGCACTCTCGAGCCTTAAAGCTGACCCGCTCGAGTACCCACCACGTATTGCCTTTGAAGAAGTCTCGCCACGCAATTGGGTCACGGCTTGGGGCTTGGGGGCTTCGGGCAGTGGCAACCCGTGGACGGGTGGTTTAACCCCCGGACGCAGCGTCTCTTACAGCGCTAGTTATCTTGTCCCAGAAAGCATTCTAGCCTCTGGTGCAAGCCCAGAAAACTTATCGGTCATCGTGCCACGTTTACGCCCCGGTGCAGGTGCATTGGCATTGGGTGGCTTTGTCTACGCTGCCGATTACGCCCAAATTAGCGATTTGAAACTTTTAAGAACCGAAGCCGCTAAATTAAAAGATGGCAAAGCCGCTCAGCGTGTAACTTACGAATGGAAAGTGGTTTATCCAGCCGATGCTAAAAATGTGGATGACCCCGCCAAACCCGCCCCTAAAATCGAACGTACTCCGATGACCCTCGAGTCACCACGCGGCTACTTATTTGAAAGCAGCACCCTAAGCCCTTCACGGCTCGAGAATGTCCAAGCCGCAACTACCGAATTCCCCTACAGTTACCCGAAAATTCAGTCCTTTATCAATGCTGCCCCCGGTTTTGCCAATTATGCCTTTCGCAATTACTTTAGAATTTTTGAGGAGGCACGCAGTCAAACCACAGGGCAACCGCTTTTCTTGCGCTGGATTCTGAATACTTTTTTATTGGTTTTTGTGGTCACGATTTCCACCCTTGTTTTTGCAAGCATGTCTGGGTACGCGATGGCTCGTCTCGAGTTTCAAGGTAAGCACCTCTTGTTTTTACTGATGCTTTTTGTCATGACCGTACCCAATCAAGTCTTATTCATCAGCAATTACCTTGTGCTGCGCGACCTTGGCTTACTCAATAGTTTTGTGGGCGTTTGGTTGGTACTGCCATTTATTGGGGCTGGACAAGTCTTTTTTATGAAACAATTCTTTGAAACCCTCCCCAAAGAACTCGAGGAAGCCGCCAAGATAGACGGCGCAACCCCATTCCAAACCTTCTGGCTAGTCATCCTGCCCTTGGCTGCCCCTGCGCTTGGCGCACTGACCATTCTGACCGCCCAAGGCACATGGAATCAGTATTTCTGGGCATTGATTGTGCTGACCAGTCCACAAGATAATTTTACGCTGCCGATAGGCTTAAACAGCTTTAACCGAATTTACGGACCCGCCGGCGATTACGGCTTGATTCTAGCAGGGGCAATTGTTTCCGCAATTCCAGTCATTATCCTCTTTAGTGTCTTCCAGCGTTACTTCGTGGCAAGTGCCGCAACCTCTGGTGGTAAAGAGTAAAAAAGCTACTAGCTGCTAATGGTTAGCTTCTAGCTCGAGTCCGTTGGTGGTTGTCGTGTTTTCGTATTCTTGAGTTTCAATACCCCATTAGCCTCTAAAAGCTAGAAGCTACAAGCTACAAGCTAGGAGCTACAATCCCTTATGCGCTTAAAAGAAAACACCATGTACCTCGTCGCCGATGCTTTTGGTCAAATCTCTGGCGGTGAAACTGGATTGTATGACCGTGATACGCGTTTTTTGTCGCATCTCGAGTGGCGGATTGGTGGGCAGTCCCCAACGGTGCTTTCTACGCATACGCCAGAGCCTTTTCGCTTTTCGCAACATGCGACTGAGCATGGGCTTGGCTCTACGCAGCGTCTCGAGTTTCGGCGTAAGGGCTGGTTATCTGGGGCAACTTACGAAGAAACCGTGCGGGTCAGGGCGTTTGATAAGCTCGAGTCACACGAATACTGGGGACGGATGCTGCCGAACATTTCGCATTTGGAGTTGCGCTTGAATTCAGATTTTTCGGATATGTTTGAAGTGCGTGGTCTGCCGCGAATTGCTAAGGATGTCAAAGTCACCGCCCTCGAAAACGGTTTGTTGTACGAGTACGCTGGGCAAGACGGTGTGGCTCGAGCGGTGCAAATCGAGATTGCGCCAATGGGTCGGCTCGAGACGGTAGAACTTGGTGTAGATACCGATTATCCAATTACCTTTGATACCAATTCACACGGGGATGGTGCTGCCGACATGCCAGCGCCAAACAACACCGCACAGGCATTGCACTGGGATATTCCAGACGCTGGCTTAGATTTGACTTTGCGGGTCACACCAATTCAAAACGGTGCGCCTCGAGTAGCCAAGTCTCGAGAAAACCTTGATGCTGAGTACCGCGCTTGGCGTTCTCAAAGTACGGTGCATCTGGGTAATCCCCTGATTCAACGGGTGTTTGACAGGTCTGCCGAGGATTTACGGGCGCTCATTTTTGATACCGAACACGGCAGTTTGCCAGCCGCAGGGATTCCGTGGTTTGTGACTCCATTTGGGCGCGACCCAATCATTGTCAGTTTGTTTGCCGTGCCGTGGTATCCGAGTCTTGCTAAGGGAACATTGCAGTATTTGGCAGCCAAGCAAGGTAAAGTCCTGAATTCCAAAAACCTTGAAGCGCCCGGTAAAATCCTGCATGAAGAACGCGATGGCGAAGCCGCTCGGACTGGGCGTATTCCTTTCCAACGTTACTTCGGGACGGTAGATGCCACACCGCTTTGGGTTTGTTTGCTCGAGGAGTACCGTGTTCACACCTCAGATTTAGAAACCATTCGCTCTCTCGAGCCGAATCTAAAAGCTGCCCTCGACTGGATGAGTTCTGAGGATGCCGACCCAGACCAAGATGGTTTTATTGAATACAATCCGCATCAAGGCGGGATTACCAATCAAGTCTGGAAAGATTCTGGCGATAGCACCTTCGATGAAAATGGTGTGGATTTGCGTGAAAATGTGGCGGTCATCGAAGTCCAAGCCTATGCCTACCGCGCTTATGTCAGTGCCAGTAAAATTTATGCGGCTTTAGGGGATTCTACGCTTGCCCAAACCTTTGAAACTCGAGCCGAAATGCTGAAAACCAAGTTTGATGCGGCGTTTTGGTTGCCAGACTTAGAAACCTATGCCCATGCGCTCGATGCCCAAAAACGCCCTGCTCGAGTGCTGGTCTCGAATCCCGGACATGCGCTCTGGGCTGGGATAGTACCGCCAGAACTTGCGCCACACTTGGTTAAAACTTTGTTCTCGAGTGCGCTGTGGAGTGGTTGGGGGATTCGCACCCTCGGCGAAGGAATGCCGCGTTATAACCCAGTCTCGTACCACAATGGCAGTGTTTGGAGTCACGATAATGCCCTGACCGCCCTTGGACTGGCACAGTATGGTTATAGCCAAGAAGTTAAGAAATTGGTTGCCGCTCAACTTGACGCGGCGGCTTTATCTGGGGATGCTCGTTTATCGGAACTGTTTGCTGGTTTTAAGCGTGAAGAAACCCTAGGGCTACCCTCGAGTCCGCCCGTGCCGTATCCTGCCGCCTGTCATCCGCAAGCATGGGATGCCGCCGCACCATATGCGTTTTTAAGTGCTGCATTGTTGTGCAACGCTGTCCCTGAAGCATGGGGAAACCTTGAAGTCAGTGTTCTAAAAGCTGGTGTTTCCACAAAAATCGGCTAGTGGGTATTAAAGAGCGATTATGCTTGTAAGCGAACCCGCCCGTCAGGTGCGCGTATGGGTTCAAGACAGGTGCGTGTCTATGGTCAAGATAGGCGGTGTTTCTTAATCAATTTCGGTGTTTAACTTCATCAGAATACGTTATGATAAAATTATGAAGCCGATTTTTTTTGTCACTGCCGTCAGTCTCTTGGCACTTGGACTTGCCAGTGGAGGCATTGCTAAGAATCAATACCGTTTGGCTGCGATTGCCCAATTTAAGCTCGAGCCAGACCGCGAAGATGGCACTCGAGCCGTGGCCTGTACTTTTTGTCATATCAACAGCACCGGAGCTTCACCGTGGAATCCATTTGGCTTAAATTTACGCGAAACTTTTCGCAAAGAAACCAATCAAATGGCATCTTCGGATACCCGCATCAAAGACGCTCTTTTTAAGGTGCTGGTCAAAAAATTAGACAGCGATGGTGATGGTTATTTTGATGCCCTCGAGATTTATGCTGGCACATTACCGGGCAATAAAATCAATACCCCAACCCGCAACTTAAAAGACCTAGAAGCAGCTTTTACGGCTTCTGGTGGGTTTGCCCAGTTCAAAGCCCCTTAAGTCAAAAACTGCATCAGTAAAATCATGACTATTCCACCCACGACCAAGGTCAGCACAGCTTGGATTCTTATTTTTTTGAGGTAAAACAGTAATGCCAAGCCCGTCGCCGAAATAAGCACCAAGAACCATCCAGCCACATCTATCAGCACTGCCCAAACCGCGCCAGAATTGCGCCCTCGGTGGAAATCGTTCATGGCTGCCACAAAGCCTTGGTGTGAAGTATTCAGGGTGTACGCCCCACTTTTTAGGTCTATAAAACCATCAGCAGTGTAGCCCGGCGCGGCAAAACGCAATGAAGCCTCGAGATTGGCGCTTCGCATATCGGTGGCTTTGCCTTTGACATCGTGTGCTACCCGTAAGTGTTCGACCACTTCTAACCAATTGATGGTGCTGCTCGAGTAGGCATTTTTTGGCAGTCTACCAGTGTATTCTTGGCGGACTTCTTTTGTGCCGAACAACCAATCCGGGTGATTTAAGGTGATGCCCGTGACCGAAAAAAACAAGACCACAATTAAACTCAGCATCAAAGTGTAAATGTGTAGCCAACGCATCCAACCTTGGAAACGCAAACGCCACGGACGGACTCGAGCCACAGCCTCTGATATACCTCGAGTCGCAGGGTCTGCTACGTCTCGAGCCAGTTCAGCTCTTTGCACGGAATTCAACTTTTGCTCCTTTGATTTCTTCGTTACCCGTCAGCACTTTGCTAAATCCAGCACTGGTAAAACTTATTTTTTCTCGGATTAACTGGTATGTGCCGTGTTCTCTTGCCGCTTCGATACAGACAAAATAATCGCCCTGCTCGAGCAGTATGCCTTTATCGGATTTTCCATCCCAGACCAGTTTGTATGTGCCGGGCATTCGGGTCGGACTCGAGGTGGTGCTGATTAAATCAGCGTTGCTCTGAAACCAGCGTCTTAAATCCTGATGCCAACGCTCGCCTTTGCCAGCTTGCACCCAAACCGCCAAAGTACGCACCGATTTACCAGCCGCATTCTCGAGCCAAACCGCGATGTACGGACGGTTATAACGCCCACCATTTGGCTGATTGATTTCCACAGTCACAACGGCTTCCATTTTGCTGTCCCAGACAAGACTTTTGGCTTTAACAAGCGGCGCGACAAAAAAAGCGGCGGTGGTGCTGATGGCATGACCGAGAAAACTGCGGCGCGAATAAGGATAGGTTTTTTTCATGGTTCTCCTATAAGTAATAAAATCAAAAAGCGGTAACAACTTGGTTACACCTGACAGGTTTGCCAGAACTGATTGCGAATAATCTGGTTTTGACTGACCAAACAACAACCAATGCTCGGTAGTGAATTTGCCATTTCTAGACTTTCTGATGGCGTTAAAACACTGAAAATCGTGGCAAGCACATCGGCAGTCATCGCATCGGGGGCAATCACCGAAGCTGATATCATTTGCTGCACAGGCAAACCAGTACGCGGGTCAAGCAGGTGCGAAACTCGAGTGCCAGCCACCGTATAACCTCGGTGCGAACCGCCACTGGTGGCAAGCCCTTGATTACGAAGTGTAATTTTCTCGAGCGGCAAGGCATTATCGGCATTGGTAAACGGATTGGCGATGCTAACCACAATCGGCTCTGTGCCGTAATGCCGTAAATCCCCGCCAAGATTGACCAAAACTTGGGTCACATCTTTGACCATAAAGGCTTTTTGGGCTGTGGTTTCGGCAATAAATCCTTTGGCAATGGCGTTTAAGTTGATTGGCAAGTGCGAAGATTTTGTGGCGTGTCGAGCGCCGACTTTTAGGATTGGTGCTTGTAATCCTAAAAGCACAGATGCAAGTTCGGCTTGACTTGGGATAAGCCCCGTTGTTTCTGCCGATTTCCAAACTTGCCCAAGTGCGTCTGCCCCAAGATGAAATGCCCCTTTAGAACGTTCCTGCCAAAAAAGCGCGGCTTGTAAAACCGACTCGAGTTCATGGGAAAGTAAAAAGGCTTGGTGCTGGGTTGCCACCAAGCGATTCAGTTCTGAAGTGGCTACAAAGCGACTAAAAATCTTTTCTAAACGCCATACTTCCTCGAGCAGAACTTTTTCGGCGCGTTGGGCAACCAATATATTTGGTGCTTTAATTTGTAATTCTAAGGTTGTTCCTAAAACATTTTCAAAATGCTGAACATGCTGTACGGCTCGAGCCGCAAAAATATGTTTTAGTGCAGAAGGTAAGGATTTCAGCAGCATCTCAGACCTTAGTCTTTCGCTTATTTGTGAAGATTTCACTAAGATTGTGTCAAGTTTTTATGAACGCCCTCGAGCGCCTAAAACCAGTAGGCTCGAGGCAGCCATCGCCGCCACCAGCAACCACAAGACCAATTGATAATCCCCGTTTTGGCTGTGCAGCAAACCCGCCACAAAAGGCATAAACGCCCCAGAAAGGGCAGTCATTAAACTGACCATGCCATTGACCCTGCCATAAATAGTTGGGGCAAATAATTCACCAAGAAGCGCGGCTCGAGTTAAAGTAATTGCACCGTTGGTTGTGCCATAAAAAATAACAAAACCCCAAATACCGATATCTAAAGCACTGGTTAAAAATAAAATCCCAAGCCCATGCAGTGCAAAAGCCGCACTGGACAAGCTAATCAGCGCCGCTTTAGAAGTCAGAGAAGTAAAAAACACCCGCCCAACCAACTGCAAGACCCCAATACTTCCCGCCACCAATGCCGCAAATGCCCCCGAGTACCCACGTTCACGCAGCAACGGCACGAGATGTGGCGCAAGCACCGAAACCGCCGTGCGTCCTAAAGCAAAAGCCAATGCCACACTCCAAAAGACTCGAGACCCCAGAAAATTTGTGGTTGCCACCGACACGGGTTTATCTAAGTCTGGAGTTTGGGGTAAACCGTCGACGCTTAAACCAAGGTCTGACGGATGACGACGCACCACCCACCACAAAAGCGGCGCAGTTAAAAACATCAGTATTGCCAAAACCCGCACTGCCCCACGCCAGCCCAGCACCCCCAGTAACCACGTATCAAGCGGCACAAAAATCGTACTGGCAAGCCCCGCCACCAGTGTAATGCTCAGCATTGCCCTTGCCCGATGCAGCTTAAACCAAACCGCAATGGTGGTAAAAGCTGGGTCATAAAAGGTTGCGGCGGCACACAACCCCAAACCAAACCAAGTGGCATACAACACTGGCAAACTCGAGGTGAACGACCACAAGACAAGCATTAAACTCGAGCCAAGCGCCCCAAGACTCATCACCACTCGAGCGCCATGTTTATCCAGCACCCGCCCAAGAAGTGGTGCAACCAAACCCGCTATTAGCATTGCCAGACTAAAAGCCGCCGAAGTCTGCGCCCGATTCCAATTTTGTTCGGTTTCCATTGGTTGTACAAAGACCGCAAAACTGTAATACAACACGCCATACGCCACGGTGGTACTAATCGCCAAAGCCCAAACGATACGCCAACCGTAGAAGCTAGGCATAAGGAAAAGGAGAAACAAAGAAAGAGCAATGTTTCATGATCCTAAAAACCAATTTTGAGGGCTTGGAAAATAATCATTCCAGTCCCAGCCAAAAGCAGGGCAGCACTCGAGAAACCCAATAATTGGCGAATGGATTGTGGCGGGTGGCGGTACAAAAAGCCAAGTACCAAACCACTGGCTACACCACCAATATGCGCCCAATGGTCTACATTTGGAATCAGCATTGGCAAAAAAAGGGCTATTGCAACCATGCTACCATTCTTAGAAATTTGGCGTTGCAAACCACGCAAATCCCGAGTACCCACCGAAATCAAGAAACCCAACAAGCCAAAAATTGCACCACTCGCCCCGATACTAATTGCCAAGGGATTACCAAAAAAAGCCCCCATGCCCGAACCCGATAAACCCGTAATCACAAATGCAAACAGTAATTCTTGCCAACCAATACCCAACTCGAGTTGCGTACCTAAATTCCAAAGCGAAAAACCATTCATCGCTAAATGCACCACACTGCCATGCAGTAAAGTGGCAGTCAATAAACGCCAAAATTCGTTTTGGTCAAGGGTTAAAACCTTGGCGTTCGCCCCGAGTTCCGCCAGCACTGGGACACTCGAGCCATCAAAAAAGCGCTGCCAAGTCGTACCGCCATTTTGATCGAAAACCGAAGCCGATAATAAGTACAACACTGCCATCACGACCAGTAAAACCAAGGTAATTGGCGGGGTTTGTTGACTATTCAAATTGGGACGACGAATCATAAAACCAGTCTAAGCCATTTGTGGGTTATTGAGAACGATTCGGTGGTGTGTTTTCGGTCACAATAGAAGCAAATGACCAATTAGAAAATCCTAAAGGTCGTATAATCAAATCGTGAGTGCTGATGTTCAACTCGAGTTACGGGTTTTTGCTGTGCCGAGTTTGACTTTAGCCGAGCAGGTACTACGTTTTCCCAGCCGTAAAGGCTTGGCTTTGCTGATTCTATTGGCACTTGGTGGTGTCCAGAGCCGTGAAAAACTTGCCAATTGGCTGTGGGTGGATTCACCGCAACCCAAGGATGCTTTGCGTAACGCCCTCGCCCAAGTCAATAAAGTGCTGAGTAAGGCTGGTTTAAGACCACTCGAGGCAACTCGGCAGACCGTGGCTTGGCAGCAAGAACTTTATGTGGATGCCTTGGCGCTGACCAAACAAGTGACCGAACAGACCCTGCTCGAGATGCGTGGTGCATGGCTCGAGGGCTTTGTGTTGGAGGGCGCTCCTGAATTTGACACTTGGGCAGCCGAACAAGGCGCGTATTTTACGGGTTTACTGCAACAACAACTAGAACAAACCGCCGAGCGTTTGTTGCGGCAAGCCAAACTCGAGCCAGCCTTGTTATTGGCGCAGCAGCGTTTGCGTTTGGATGCCCTGAACGAAGCCGCTTACCAGCAATTGATGCGCTTGCAACGAAGCGCAGGGCGTGAAGCCGAAGCCCGAGCAACCTTGTTGTTGTGTCAAAGTACCTTGCAACGCGAATTGGGCTTGCCACCCAGTGCCAAGACGCTTGGGGTGCTGAACGAACCCTTGATTGCTTTGCAACGGCTCGAGGATGCGCCAATTGGTCGGTTCTTGGAGCGTACTTGGCTCGAGAACCTGCGCTTAAAGAATGGTTTTGGTTTGCTGCTTGGCGAAGCAGGAGTGGGCAAAACCGTCTTATTGCGGGCTGAATTTCCCAAGGCAATTTGGCTCGAGTGCCGCCCAAACGATGCCGCCCTGCCATACTCGAGTGTGTTGCGGACAGTGCGAAAGCGTCTGCGTGAAAATTTCGTGTTACCAACTTGGGCGCAAGCGGTTTTGGCACGGTTTTTACCTGAACTGGGTCAAGACAGCACTGCCGATACGTTTGACCAAATGCGTTTGTATACGGCGCTAAATTTGTTTTTTCCTGCCTCGAGTGGGCTGGTTGCCGACGATCTTCACTTTATGGATGAAATGAGTAGCGCTTGGTTCTGGCAATTGGTGCAGCAACGACTTGATGAACAACTCGCGCCAAGCATTTTGGCGTACCGTCCAAATGAAATCCACAGCCAAAGCCAAGCTGCCCTGTTACAACTCGAGCGTCAAGGGGCAAGCCAAAAAACTATCCAACCACTGAGTATTTCTGAAATTGCGGTTTGGCTCGAGCGCTTGGGAATTAGCCAGAGTTTAGCTGATGAATTTATGAATTTAACTGGTGGCAATGCCTTATTTTTTAAGGAGGCTGCTCTTGCATACCGTGCCACAGGTGATTTTGGACGGGGCTTACTGCCACTTTTGCAAGCACGCCTCAAAACCCTTGCTCCGCTCGAGTGGCAACTGACCCAATTTATTGCAGTGGCAGGCAGTTTAGCGACCTTGCAATTGGCAACTCAGGTACTACAAAGCGACCAGTTGCAATTGGCGTTGGCATGGGCGCGATTAGAACATTTGGATGTGCTGCGCGGTAACAATTTCGCTCACGACTTGTTGCGTGATGCCACCCTTGACCAGACCCCAAACAGCGTTCAGTCTGCTTTGTCCAGCACCATGCTTGAAAATCTCGAGCAACGTCTCCACATAGGCGAAGTCTTTCCGAGTAGTGTGCTGGCAGAATTAGCACAGCGAGCCAATAATCCGCGCCGCGAAGCCCATTACCGTTTACTAGCAGCTTTAGAAGTCTACCAATTGGGTTTTATGCAGGCTGGGATTGTGCATTTGGAGCGCTGCTTGGATTTACTCGAGCAGCAACCGACTTGGCTGAGTTTAGCCGACCTTGAACAGCTTTACTTAAAACTGACCCCGATTTACCGCGCCGATGTCTATAACGCGCCTAATTTGCCTCGGGCTTTGCAGCAACTGCTGGCTATTGCACGGACACGCGGTATACGGCAACTCGAAGCCATTGCCCTAGCCACCCAAGCCGATTGGATTGCCCAGACCCAGCAAGACATCCCCAAAGCCAGAACCATTTTTGACCAAGCATCTGAATTGGCTGGGCAGGATGATCATGTCAAGTACCTGATTTTTGATTTGCGCTCATGGGCAGAAAATAGCGCTGGACAAACCCAGCTTGCCCTCGAGTACGCCAAGCAAAGTCTGAGCCTAGGTCGCCATGACCTCAGCTTAAAATTTCGTGCTTTAGAAGCGGTCTATATGTTCGAGCAGAATTTAAGCCGTTGGGCAGATGCCTTTGGTCATGCGCTTGAAGCTGCCGATGCTGCCATTGATTCAAAACAAATGCGCCACGGTCGCCCGTATGCCCTGACCATGGCAGCCTACTGTGCTTTGCTTTTGGGCGACTTAAGCACCTGCGAAAAGCACATTGGCTTGGCGTTGCAACTGCTCGAGAACAGCCAATGGGATAACGCACTTGGCTTTGCTACCCGTGTCCATGCCCAATTGCTGCTCGAGCGCGATGATTTAAGTTTGGCACTCGAGCAAGCCCAAAAAAGTGTCAAGTGTTACCAAAGCCTTGTCAATCATTTTGCCTTGTGCAGTTCGTACAGCACAGTGGCACGAATACATTTGGCTGCCATGCGCCCTAAAGACTGCCTGAAAAGCCTTGAAGCTGCCGAGCAAGCCTTGGCGCTTGTCTCGAGTATTCCAACCACAAGCCTGATGCAAAGTAGCTTGGACAACCTGCGTTGCAGCGCCCAAACCCAGTTAGGACAACCCGCTTTTCATAGTGCCATGCGAGCCGTCAAAGCCAGAGCCAATCCACCACAACCGATAGGGGTTAATTGTGCCTCGCGAAGACGAACTGCGGGCATTGCTGGATGGTGGTCAGCTGCCACTTGCCCAGAGCGAACTCGAGCAGTTTTTAAGGTTGCACCCCGATAACCCTCGAGTCCAAATCCTCCATTTACGAGCCAAAGCCGTTTTTGAGCGTCATCCAAAGAAATTATTGCGTCAAGCTCATGCCTTGGCATTAGAACTTGGTTTGACCATGCAGGCTCGAGTGATTCAAAGACAGGGTGAAAAGTAAAAGGCGAAAGGTAAAAGATTATGCCCAAAATCAGATAACCTGTGTGTATGCCAAATGTTTTGATTGTTGTTGCCACGCCGCTCGAGGCGCAGCGCTTACCCGTGTTGCGTGACTCGAGAATTGTTGTTTCTGGAATCGGGGCAGTCAATGCAGCCCTGAGTACCCAAGCGGCACTGCTCGAGCGACGAGCCGATTTGGTTTTATCGGTTGGTATTGCTGGCGCATACCCAAATTCTGGTTTGGCATTAACCGATTGTGTGGTCTCGAGTGCCTTGGTTTACGCTGGGCTTGGGGTACAGCAAGGTTCTCGAGTCGAGGCACTCGGTTTTCCAATTGCCCCAGATATTTTTCAGGTTTTACCTGTTTGGAATAGAGCCTTAGCCTATGCTGAAATTGCTAAGCTGGAATTTGGAGTGATTGCCACCTTAGAAACCGTCACCACCAGTGCAACTCGAGCCAAAGGGATTGTTAGGCAATTTTCGGCTCGAGCCGAAGCGATGGAAGGGGCTGGGGTTGCCCAAGCCGCCCTGCGTTTTGGTGTGCCGTGTTTGGAGCTTCGCAGTATTAGTAATCTGGTGGGAGACAGAAAAAACTGGCAACTGCAAGCTGCCCTCACTTCTTTAGCCAAGACCCTCGAGACCACTTGGGATGATTTACTGAACTTACTTGAAGACACAAACACAGCGACCAGCTAGAGCTTCCGAAAGAAAGCCATTTTATTGTTAGTTACAGGACAGACACAGGGGTCTGTCCCTACAATTATGGTACAAAAAATGCGTGGGGTAGGGGCGAACCCCCGTGTTCGCCTTGTTTTTCCATTCACGCATTTGACGAAAATTTTTAGAAATTTTAGACCTTTTGGAGACTCTAGCGACCAGCTAATAACTAGCAGCTAGTCGCTAAAAGCTAAATAAACATCGTACTGACGCTCTCGCCCGTGTGAATCCGTTGGATTGCTTCGGCAAAGACCGAGCCAACCGATAGAACCTTTAATTTAGGGGTCATGGCAAGTTTTTCTGGCGAGACATAACAGGTGTTGGTTGATACACATTCGACAATATCAAGGTCACGGATGCGTTCTACCGCCGGTCCAACATAAACACCGTGCGAGGCTGCCACATGGACTTCTCGAGCGCCGGCTTCTTTAATCACAGTAACGGCTTCGACAATGCTGCCCGCCGTGGAAATTTCATCATCCACAATCAGCACAATTTTATTTTTGACTTCGCCGATTAAACCCCGGGCTTCGACTCTGGTATCCGAAACACGGTGTTTATCTATAAAAGCAATACCACAACCAAGGCGCTGGGCTAAACTCGAGGCGCGTTTAATATCACCTGCGTCTGGGGCAAGCACCACGGCATCTTCTAAAGAAGCAATGGTGGTCATAAAATGGTTGCCAATCACCACTTCGGCACTTAAGTGGTCTACGGGAATACTAAAAAAACCGTGGACTTGCGGGCTGTGCAGGGTCATCATCAGGGCGCGGTCTGCTCCCGCCACCTGAAACATGTCCGCCATGACTCGAGCCGCGATGGGGATACGAGGGTGGTCTTTTTTGTCGGAACGGGCATAGGAAAAATAAGGAATCACGGCGGTGACGCGGTTGGCACTGGCGCTTTTGGCAGCAGAAACCATTAACAGCAGTTCGATAATCGAATCCGAAACATTGTATTCGCCATTGCCACACAAGGACTGGACAATAAAAACATCGGCTTCACGTAAGGATTCCTTAAATTGCACCTCGATATTTTCGTTGCTGAAGCGTCTTGTCATGGAACGCCCCAATGGAATGCCGATATGCTCGCAGATTTCATTGGCAAGCACGGGGTTCGATTGACCGGAGAAGACCATTAAGGGGCGATCCATGTTCTGTATTTTAAGCGTTTATGCAGCATATTTGGAAGCCTTGTCATAAAGCCTTGAGTAAAGGCTGTGTACTCGAGCAGAAAAGATGGTTCAAACAGCAACTCATTTGGAAAATTGACGTTGCTGTGCTAACGTACCGCTTAGGTGATCGCCACCTGTCTTCCGCGCCCATATGGGTATGGCAAATAGCGATTTCACAATTTATCGGTTAAAGCCTTTTTTCATTATGGCATTGAACGAGCAACGCGGAACCTCAAAATCACAATGCTAATTTGAAAGGAGTCTTTTATGACTGAGGAAAAACTATTGCAATTCAAGAAACAAGCAAAGCTGTTACGCAATGCCTTCGAGAAACGTGGTCAAAAAATGAATCACAATGCAGCTATTGAACTTCTAGCTGAAAGTTTGGGGTATCGGAACTACACCACCATGCAAGCAGCTATGGTTAGGTTGTCAGCAAGCAATTCAGATGAATATTTTGATTTAGGTCAAGTTCTACCTGAGGGCTATGTTCCCAGCTATTTGAATACCAAATTTATTGTGGCAATTGGACAAGCTCGAGTGGTTTTTGATGCTTTACCTTCAAATCTCGGTCATTGGAAGCGATACGGGACTAAAGAGCCTATCCCCTTCAATGGTATCTATTTTGAACATCAATCTTTAGAAAAACCGCTTTTGGCTATTTCATTTTATGAAGATGTTGCAGAGGCTGTAAGAATTGTCCCAGTTATTGGTAGTCCTTCAATGACACCTACTGAAGAAAATCTTCTCGAGACTGATTTTGTTAATACAGTACGTGATTATTTGCCAAAGAGTGTGCGAATTGAACAGCAGCCAACTCGAGTGCATTTACATGATCGTGTAAGTGAGTCAACGTATAGGAAGTTCAAGTATCACAGCATGAACAAAAGTAGTGGCAATTTGCACTCGTTAGACGAAAAGCGTTGGTTAGAATTTGTGTTTGAAGCTGCTCAAGAGGGTATAGAGGCTACTGATGAAAACGCTAATTTGGTCTTTGCTGCGCTTATTGGTGAAGGGTTTCCTGAAAGACACGCTAAACGCATGAGCTTAGATTTCCAAACTCAGATTGGGGCTATGCAATTTTGCCTTAAAATGTGACTTAACCTTTAAGGGTGTAAATTGGGCTTGCCCATTCGCATCAGTTTAAGGACAAAACCTTTTCAGTACGAAAAAAATCACGGTCAGTCACCCCCTCTCCCGTCTCGCCTAGGCTCGCCACCCTCCCCCAAAAAACGCTTCGCTGGGGGAGGGTTTGGTATTCGGGACTTTGACTCCTGTCTGCCTCAAAAAACCTGTTTGAACTAATTTTTTGATTTTTTGCCTTCAATTTTACCAACAAAACAAACCGAACAACCCTCTCCCGCGCTTCTTGGCGGGAGAGGGTAACGAGCCTAAGCGAGTTGGGTGAGGGTTGGAACGCGATATGGGCGACTACGGTTTGGGCATTGGGGTTTTGCTGTTTGGCACAGTTAGGATTTGTCCGTAAATAACTTCCCGATTTACACCTCAAGTCGGTTTAGCCACATAATTCCATTGCGGCATGACCTTATCAAACACAATACGCATCGAATCCTTGAAGTCATCTGCGACTTTTCGTTTAGTGGCATAAAC
>JANNVX010000007.1:0-40310 GCA_031414595.1 Deinococcales bacterium | reverse complement strand
TTTTGGCGTTGGAATCATCATTTGGTACGAGGAAAATCGCCTTGGGAACGGTTGACTGGTCGAAAATCTGAGGATTGGGTTGAAGCATTAGTGATTCCGTTGGGCAGGACTCGAGGGTCAACACACTTTTAGCCCTATCTCGTCCAGAATATCAATTTGCTGGCTTGCAACATGGCGATTGCTGGTGCTTATGCGCCCTGCGTTGGCAAGAGGCACTCGAGGCTGGGGTTGCACCGCCTGTGCGACTGGGCAGCACCAACATCAAAGCCCTCGAGTTTGTGACCTTAGCTGACCTGAAACGCCATGCGCTGGAGATGAATTAGCCTTGCCATTCGCGTTTTAGCAAACCGTATTTCTGCCAATCATGAAAGCGGGTATACAACCACTCGGCATCTCGAGCCGTGGATTCGGGCTTAAATCCTAAGCGCTGGATTACTTTTTGCGAAGCGGTATTCTCGAGTGCGTGAGCTATAGAAACACGGTGCAGATTAAGTTCAAAAAAGATGTAATCCAGTAAAGCACTGGCGGCTTTGGTCACTAAACCCTGCCCCGTGTGACTTTTAGAAAGCCAGTAGCCAAATTCGGTGTCTTTGTGTTCCCAATCGATAAAGTGCATCCCGATTAAACCCGCCAATTGATTGTCTTGCCAAATACCAGCCACTAAACCGTCAAAGTCCTTAAATTGCGCTAAGGTACTTTGAATAAATTCTTCGGAATGGGTCTGGGTTGTATTGCCATCCACCCACGGTAAAAACTGCCGTAAATGAGCGCGGCTGCTGTCCACCACTGCAAAAACATCCTTGGCGTGTTTAGCCTCGAGCAAGCGCAGTTCTGCACCGTTCCCAAGTGACTTTGAAAAACGTACAGCTTTGGTGTTCCAATCGGCTGCCAGTAACGACCAAACCTCATGCGTGACCCTAGTGCTTCGTAAAAACCTATCTTCTCGAGCCAAACCTTCTTTCTGAAAACCAAGTTTTTCGGCTATCCGCCGGCTGGCAAGATTATCGGTCGCACAACAGAGTTGAATGCGGTTCAAACCCAGTTCGGAAAAAGCGTAATCCACTAAACTCGAGACTGCTTTGGTGATAATGCCCTGCCCAGCAAAGGCTTGCCCAATCCAGTATCCAATTTCTGCTTTACGATGAATCAAAGAAAAGTCAAATAAACTGACCACGCCAATCAGTTTTTCTCCTTGCCAGACACCAAAATCGCCAGCGCCATCCTTAACAAATTTGGCTCGAGACCGACGGATAAAATCTTCGGCGGTTATTGAGGTGCTTAAGTCCACAAAGCCAAGGTAGCGCCGCAAATGGGTTCGGCTTTTATCAATCAGGTCAAACAGCATTTCTGTGTGATGCAATTCAAAATGTCGCAACTCGAGATTCGGGGCAACTGGCAAAGAAAAAAGTTGGCTAGAACAAAAGGTCACGAGGCGTATTTTAGGCTGGAATTAAGGGCAATGAGGTTGCCAAAGCTACCCAAAAAGGCAAAAGGTAAGGGCAGAGATTGTTCATTTTGACTCGAGGGGTAAAGTGAGGGTGAAGACTGCTCCTGTTTCGGGGGAATTAGAGGCTTCTACCGTTCCGTGGTGTAATTCAACAATTGTTTTGACGATGGCTAAACCAAGTCCACTGCCGCCAGTGCTTCGGTTTCTCGAGGCATCGGCGCGGTACAAGCGTTCAAAAATCCGTGGTAAGGCATCGGGCGGGATTCCTGTGCCAGTATCGGCAACACAAATTTCGGCTAGGTTTTGGTGTTTTTGCACCGTTAGACTGACTGTGCCGCCGCTTGGGGTATAGGTTAAGGCATTCTCGAGCAGATTGCCAATGGCTTGTTGGATTCGGCTGGCATCGAGCGGCAAAATCAGTTGTGAAGCGGCATGAAATTCAAGGCGGATATTCTTGGTTTCGGCTTTGGCTTGAAAATGCTCTAAGGTGTCTTTGGCAAGGTTGGTTAAATCGCTTGGATGACGTTCTAACGTTAAGGCATTGGCATCGGCTAAAGACAGTAGGCGCAGGTCTTCAACCAGACGCTCGAGTAATTTGGTTTGGTTTGAAAGTCGCAAAATGGCTTCCATCTCGAGCGGCATAACCCCATCTTCAAGGGCTTCAAGACGGGCTTTAATGGCAGTTAAAGGGGTGCGGAGTTCATGGGCAATATCGGCAAATAGGTTCTGTCTGGTTACGGCTTGTTGTTCTAAACCCAGTGCCATTTGATTAAAATTCTGGGCTAAGCGCCCCAGTTCATCCTGCCCACTCACTTTGGCTCGAGCCGATAAATCGCCTTGGGCAACTTTGGCGGCGGCTAAAGAGACCAATTGAATCGGATGACTGATTCGCCGAGATAACAGCAATGCCAAACCAACCGCCATGACCAAGGAAATCCCAACCCCAAAAAGCACGGTTTGCTGCACCCACGGACGCGGGTCAACAAAAGCAAAAATTGGATTGCGGTTCTGTTCTCGAGAACGCCCACCACTGGGTTTTAAGGGTGGGGCAAGAATCGCACTTAATGGTTCAGCACCACTTGGATTTTTGGCTGTTATTGGTGAATCATCTCGGGGTGCAGGACAAACCAAACCGATTGGTGGTTTATCCCGACACAGAATTTCGACACTGCGAAAGACATCAGAAAATTCACGTTTGCGTTCATTGGGTTGCTTGAACTGATTCTCGGCACTAAAAAGCGTAAAAGCAGCCGGAATACCTATCGTGGCAAGGGCGACCAATAGCATCGCCCCAATAATCCGCGCTGTGATGCTGTTCATACTGTCCACCGCAACAGGCATTTCACGTCTCAAACCGCAAGCGATAACCAATCCCACGCACCGTCTCGAGCATATCGCCCACACCCGCGTCGGCTAATTTATGGCGTAAATTTTTTAGGTGTGCATCCACCACTCGCTCTAAGGCATCTGAATCTGGCAGTGCGACCTCGAGTAATTCTGCACGGGTAAACGCCCGACCCACTGCCCGCATTAACGCCTCGAGCAACCTAAATTCGGTCAGGGTTAAATCCAACCTTGAGCCACTGGCTTTGACCGCCACTGCCCGCACATCGAGTTCCAAGTAGCCCACCCGCAGCACATCTAATTTTTCTTCTGGACGCGCCCGACGCAAGACCGCTTTGACCCGCGCCACCACTTCACGCGGACTGAACGGCTTAATCACATAATCATCTGCGCCGAGTTCCAAACCAATCAGTTTATCAATGTCCTCGGCTCGAGCGGTCAGTAAAATAACAGGGGTGTTGCCATCTGCCCGCACTTTTCGCAGCACCTCGAGACCATCTTTTTTGGGCAGCATCACATCGAGCAGAATCAAATCGGGTTTAACCAAACGATGCAACTCGAGCGCCCTGTCACCATCGGCAGCCCGTTCAGTGCGAAAACCTTCTTTACGCAAATAGGCTTCTAAAACATCGGCAATTTCAGTTTCATCTTCGACAACCAGAACGATTGGCATGGTGTGTAGTGTACTCATAAGACCATTATGACAGCCAACAAATGAAGGTGGCTCGAGGAAACTGTGAAGATTAAGTGAAATTGAGTTTTTCTTGGTTGAGCTTTATGACTAATTGGCTAAGCACTTCATTTGTATAAACTGATAACCCACAACGAAGAAAAATTGACACGCGGACTTTGAGGGGAGGAAAAATATGACTGGTTGGTTTTATTACGCTTTGTGTAACTACTTGGGATATTGCTTTTAACGGTTTCAAAAGATTTAGAAGGAGGTGAAATCTTATGCAACGATTTATATCTGCTATTGTACAAATTATCTGTATCGTATTTGGCGGCTGTGACAGCTAAATATGATATGTGAGGATGAGAATTAGTTTTGGTTTTCTCAATGCAAAAGGAAGGTGATTATATGGGACAAGCTATTGTAAACGCTATTATGTACGCACTATGTTGGTCAGGAATTTATTGCTAAATGTATGTTCGCATATCTCTGGGTTTGTTTTATAAATTTAAGGATTCAAGGTGGCAATTATGTATGCGAATTTTATTGGGGCAATTTTATGCCACGTTTTTGGAATGTGTTAGACTCTTACCCTAGTAGTTATTGGGAATAAAAAGTCTTCACTTCCTTCTCATTCAAGCTCAATCAATAGCTCACTGGTCTTAATAAGCTAAGACCAGTGAGTAAAAAATACGAAAGTATGGAGATAAAATAAAGACTAAAAATGTAAGCGTATTCTCGTTTAGATTGAAAACTATGAGGTAAAAGATGCTAGAAGTTGCTGATTTACGGAAAACATTTCGCGCACACAAACGCAAAGTTAGTGCATTAGATGGTGTTAGCTTTGTTGTTAAGTCTGGCGAGGTAGTTGCTTTATTGGGAGCAAACGGCGCTGGCAAAACCACAACCATGAGAATGATTGCGGGTTTAATAGTTCCTGATAGTGGAACTGTTAGGCTCGAGGGGTATGCACCTGACACAAAAGGATATAATGCTCGTCTAGGCGTATTACTTGATACTGCACGTTCAAGTAGCGCTCGGCTTGGCGTTATGGAAAATCTTGAGTACACAGCCGCACTGCGAGGGCTTAGCCCAAAAGAAGCAAAAATTAGAGCATTGCGGTTAACAGATGAACTTGGACTGGTAGATAAACGGGATGCGCCAACACAAACACTTTCTAAGGGTATGCTTTCAAAACTAGCTCTGGCAAATGCTTTGATACACCAACCACGTTGTATGTTGCTTGACGAACCAACACTTGGGCTTGATTTAGAAGCAGGTGACGCACTCGAAGAACGCATAAAAGAGATGGCACTTTCTGGGGTCGCAGTTCTATTGACAACCCACCAAATGGAAGTAGCTGACCGCTTAGCTGACCGTGTAGTCATTTTAGTTGGTGGTCAGGTACTTTTGGATAAGCCACGGGCTGAATTGATTTCGCAATTCGGAGTTCAAACATATCGTTTAACTTTTGAAAACTCCCTTGAAAATTTTTCAACTCATTTTCCAAGTACAATAACTGGCAATCAAATGACTATTACACTTCCAGACCCTCATGGACTGTATACGATATTAGATGCACTTCATCCACGAGCTATCATAAATATAGAGAAACTTGAGGTTGATTTGGGTACAATTTTTCGTAAAGCCATCAAAGATGCAGAGGTTAAAGCATGAATACATTACTGCTGTTCAGGATAGAATTTATTCGTAGTATTTGGGAATTAAAACGAAATCCATTCCAAACAGTTACAGGTTTAATTGTTTTGGGTGTCATTTTTTATTTAATTTTAGGTGCTGGTCGTTTATTATCGAGTAATGCTCCTACAACGGCAAGCACTGCAAGTCTAATCCTTAATTATACGCTTGGCATGATTGTCTTTTCTCAGGTTTCTCTTCCCAGTAGCTTAATTCGTACTGAATCAAAGAACGGTATGCTGGAACATCTGTTTTTAAGTGGTCATAGCTTAGCTACTATATTTACAGCCCGTGCGCTTGGAGGTTTATTCCTCAACATTCTACAGATGGGCGTTTTACTTGGGGGTTTGCTCTTGTTGACAGGAACAACATTGGAATGGTCTTGGTATATGGTTATTCCAATGTTAATCGCTATGATAAGTGCGCTTGGATTTGGGTTCTGGTTTGGTAGTGTTGCAATGCTTATTAAAGATAATAGTGGAGTCTTAGTTCTTTCCCAACTATTTTTATTCGGGTTGGTTGCATTACCCTTGATCAAAGACCTTTGGTTCTACTTAATTCCAATTGCTTCAGCTACAAGTTTAGTTAATTGGGCTGCTTTTGGTGGTAAACCAGACTTCGAGTATTTACTCCCCGCTTTGATGAGTGCTTTGGGTTATTTTATCTCTGGTACTTTTTTGCTACAAAAATCTTTGCAAATCGCAAAGCAGAAAGGTATTCTTGGTCACGAATAGATTCATGGTGAAAAATCATTCGCAACTTGGGAAAGTCTCTCAAGTTGCGGTTTTTGTTATGAGAGGCGGTTTTGCAAATTCGGAACTTCTCGCCAAGGAATTCCAACATGAGGCTCAGAGCGCATTCGTGCAATTCGTTGGTCTAACTCGAGTTCAACATCTTCTGGCAGGGGCAGGCGTAAATTCAGGGCTTGGGCAACTTGGTCATGAAGCACGTCAAGTAACTCAAATTGTTCCTCGAGTGGCAAATCCCGTACAGTTTGTTCAAGGACAGCATTCATCTAAAAAGCATAGATGAAAACCATCATAAAAACAACATTCACAATACCTTCACGCTGAGTTCTTAGAACCTTCGGCTCGAGATAAAAAACTGTTCGTTAGGAGAACCCATGCAAAAAACCCTATTCATTCTTATCCTATTTTTTGGTGTGGCATTGGCAGCTACAAACCAAACCCTCGAGCAGGTGCTTAAACGCTTACCGCAGAGTCTTGAATGGCAAGTCATAGACCAAACCTTTTTGGTTGCACAACATAATTTTGAGAGTAGTTTAGCGGCGGCTGGTTTGCGTTTAGTAGTTGGCGCAGATGTCAGCAACAACACCAATACGGGTACAGGGGTCAACAATGCAACCTACAAAGTCAATGCCACTGCCAGTTTGCCGCTTCTGCCGTGGGCGAGTCAATTTGATGATATTCGCAAAGCCGAACGCACTTTTGCACGGGCTAAACTCGATGTACGCGACTCAAGAAACACACTTTTTATTGGTGTCAACACCCAATACTTTAATCTTCGGGTTGCCGCATTGGATTTAGAACTTGCCAGTAACACCCTTATTTTGCGTGAAAACCAATTAAAAACCGCTTTGACCCAGCGCAGCAATAATCAAATCACGCTCGAGCAATTCGCCACCAGCCAACAAAACTTAGAAAGCGCCAAAATAAGTGCCAACCAAGCCGAAAATACCCTCGAGTTAAACCAACAAACCCTCGCCAATACCCTTGACCAAATCGAACTAAGCCTTGCCATAAGTAGCCCACCCACCCCCGCCGCACTTTTACCGCTCGAGAACCTCTTAAAAACCGCCTTAATCGACCGCACTGACACCCAAAAAGCCATTTATGCCCTACGAGATGCCGAAGATAATTTAACCATCGCCCAGCGTGACCGATGGCTACCCGCCAGCAGTATTAACCTTGGGGTGTCTGACAGTGGTGCAAACCTGAACACCTCGCTTAATTTACAAACAGGCAGTTTAAGTATCGGTGGTTCATACCAACCGCCAACCACACCAAGCACAGGCACAACCATCAGCATCAGCGCCAGCATCAGCTTACCCGTTATCGCCCCAACGGGCGATGCACGAATCACCAGCGCCCAAACCGCCCTCAACAGTGCCAAACAAAACCTTGAACGCAGCAAGAAAAGTGCTGAGTTGGATGTACGCCAAAAATACTCTGAAACCCAAAATGCCATACGACGCATTGAATTAAGTAAAAAAGCCCTCGAGAACGCCAAGAATGCTTTTAGCACAACCCAAACCAGAGTCAACGCAGGTAGCCAAACCAAAAACGACCTCGAGACCAGCCGTTTAGCCATGCAGCAAGCCGAACGCGACCTAGAAAATACGATTGTAACCGCTTACGTGGCATGGCTTAGGCTCGAGAATTCGCTTGGTAAGGGGTTGACCAAATAATCAAGTCTTACGCACTTCCCCACTTTCACTTTTGCCTACTTAGGAGTTCATGATGAAAAAAATGATTTTTATTGGTTTTGCGTTTATCTCAATCGCCCTTGCCGCCGCCACTGCCCTCAATCTCGAGGGAGCAACAAAATTAGCCCTCGAGCGAAACACTGACCTTGTGACCAGCCGTGCAACCTTAGCCAATGCTCGAGCCGATTTAGCAGTCAAGGAAGCCGACCCAACCACTTTAATTGTGCCGCTCAGTCAGGCTAAAAATACCGTGGCGTTAAACGCAGTGCAGCTTGAAGCGCAAAAACTTTCGGTGTTCTCGAGTGTGCTAACTGCCTATATCAATTTGTTTGAGGCACAGGAAAATCTAGCGGTTCTCGAGGCACAGACCAGTTTAGACCTTCGGAATTTAGAAATTGCCAAAGCAAAACTAGCGGCTCGCAATGGTACGGCGCTTGATGTTTCTAAAGCCGAAAGCACTGTCTCCTCGAGTAAACAAAGCCTTGCCGATGCCAAAGCACAGATTCCGGTGTTAAGTAACCGTCTCGAGTTGGTGACTGGGGCTAAAGGCGATTTAGCGGCTTCGGATAATTTAGCAAAACTGGATGTCAAACTCGATGCAGCAGCCCTTGAGGCGGGTTTAGAGAGTCGCATTGGGAGTGTCTTACAAGCCGCACAGAATGTCAGTTTGGCAGAGTTAAATGTCAAACTTTCCGATAATGATTTCACACCCCTAAATACCCTACGAGACAACCAAGCCACGCTCGAGAACAGCAAGCGCAGCTTAGAAACCAGTAAAGCCAATGCGGTCAATACCCTGCGTGATGCGATTCGCAATGCCAGCAATGCCCGTGAACGTGTGGGAATCAGTGCCAAAGATTTAGACAATGCCAAATCGAATTTAGACCAAGACCAAGCGCGGTTTAAGGGCGGCAGTATCTCGAGAATTACTTTGCAACAAACCGAATTGGCATACACCAGAGCCGCGTACAGCCAAACCCAAGCTGTGGATGCGTACTGGCGTAATTTGGCAACTGTTTCGACTGCCAGTGGTGTGGACGTGATTGGCTTGGTGGTAAAACTCGGAGGAGGTGACAAATGAACAAAGCCAAGAAACGCAAAACCTCGAGATGGTGGTGGGCATTACTGCTACTGCCCGCAATTGGCGGCGGATTACTTGCCACAGGAATTGTTAAACCGCCCGGCGCTGGGGCTGACCCGACCACTTTGGTTAAAGTCGAGACAGCTACAGCCGACTTAACCACTTTTCGGGTTTCGGTGACAGGACCAGGTTCGCTCGAGGCAGTCAGCAGCATGGACATCAAACCCAGTGTCAGTGGAACACTCGCCATGATTGTCAAAGAAGGCGCTCGAGTGAATAAAGGAGAGTTAATTGCTCGGCTTGACACAACGACCTTTAACCGCAACCTCGAGAATGCCAAGCTGCAACTCGAAAAAGCCAGAATTTCTTTGGAAAGCACCAAGTTAAACCAAGCGAGTAACCGCAGCAGCCAAACCCAAAGTCTGCAAAATGCCCAGAGTCAAATGAGCAATGCCAAACTTGATTTATCCACGGCGCAAAGCAATTACAACAATATGCAGCGTTTGTATAAGGCGGGTGGAGCAAGCCAAAACCAACTTGATGAAACCAGACGCAACCTAGAAAAAGCCCAAAACAGCCTGTCCACTACCCGCTTAAGTCTTCAGACCACCCAAAGCACCCAAAACATCAAATCTTCAACCGACACCCAAGACTTACGCAACCAAGAACTTGCCATTCGCCAAGCCGAAATCAGTGTACAGACAAGCCAAACCGACCTTGCCAACAGCAAAATCTATGCGCCTTTTAATGGGATTGTCTCGAGTGTCACGGGGCAGATTGGGGGCAGTGTTGGCGGCTCGAGTATTTTAACGCTCATTGAGGATTCGAGGGTCAAAATCCCTGTGCAGGTAGATGAAACCGAAATTGCCAAGGTTAAAGTCGGTCAAACTGCCGAAGTAACCTTAGATGCGCTACCTGACGAAACTTTTACGGGCAAAGTCACTGCTGTAAGCCCAAAAGCAGTGGTGCAGCAAAACATAGCCGTGTTTTATGCGACTGTAACAATAGAAAACCCCGAATTAAAACTGCGCCCCGGCATGACTTCGGAAGTCGAAATTATTGCCCAAGAATTCCAGAATGTGGTGGTGATTCCAAAACGCGCCGTGCAGACCGTGCGAAACCGTACTTATGTGAACATTCAAAAACGCGACGGCACAGAAGAACTGACTCGAGTGACAATAGCCGCCGAAGACGGCACAAATGTGGTGATTGATTCTGGGCTTGCGGCTCGAGACCGTGTGATTCTGACCACCAAAGAACGCACCACAAGCACAACTACAACTCCGAGCGGAAGACCATGAACAACATCCTTGAGTTACAAAACGTTATCAAAAGTTATTACTTAGCCGATGAAGAATTCCAAGCCCTTAAAGGCGTGAGTTTGACCGTTCAGCGCGGCGAAATGGTGGCTTTGATGGGACCTTCGGGCAGTGGCAAAACCACGCTCATGCAAATTATTGGACTGCTCGATGCACCGTCCGAAGGCGCGTACCAATTGCGCGGACGTGATGTCACGACCCTCAACGAAAATGAACGCTCGAGGGCGAGAAATCTAGATATTGGTTTTGTTTTCCAAGCCTTTTACTTATTAACCCGCCAAAATGTCCTCGAGAATGTCGAAACCCCAATGATTTACGCTGGAATCCCTGCCAAAGAACGCCGTGAACGGGCAATGTGGGCGCTTGAACGGGTTGGCATTGCCGACAAATGGCGCAACTTACCCAGTCAAATTTCTGGCGGTCAAAAACAACGGGTCGCCGTGGCACGCGCCCTGACCCTCGAGCCAGCCATTTTATTAGCCGATGAACCAACAGGTAACTTGGACAGTAAAACCAGCATCGAAATCATGAGTCTATTCCAAGCCCTGCACAATGAAGGCAGCACCGTGATTATTGTGACCCACGAACCCGAGATTGGCGAACACTGCCAGCGTATTGTGCGTCTGCGTGATGGCTTACTCGAGTCAGACAGCCCTAACCGGCAAATCAGGAAGGCAGCATGAGTCTGGTTCTCGAGCAAGAAACACCCCGAATTACCGAATTGGTCTCGAGTGGCGGCGGTGGGATGCCATTATCGCAAACCGTACAAATTGCGGCTCGAGCGATTATCGGGAATCCGCTTCGCAGCATCCTGACCACCTTGGGCGTAATTATTGGTGTGGCAGCCGTGATTGCCCTGACCAGCCTTGGCAGTGGGGCAACCAGTGGGATTCAAAAACAACTCGAGGGACTTGGCACAAATTTACTAACCGTGAGCAGTGGGTCGGGCGCTCGAGGTGGCGGCTTTGGTCTGGTGCGTGGCGGCGGACAACAAACCATTACCTTAGATGATGTCAAAGCCCTGCGTGAACAATTCTCGAGCCGAATCAGTGGTATTGCCCCGACGGTGCAACGCAACATTCAAGCCAAAGCGGGTACAAATAATATCCAAGCCACGGTGATTGGTTCATGGTCAGACTATGCGCTTGTACGCAATACCATCCCAGAAAAAGGCGCTTTTTTTAGCGAAACCGACAATAACGGACGCAAACGTGTTGCCGTAATTGGCTACCAAGTTGCCACCGATTTACTGCTCAGTGTCGGCGGTAAATTTAAGCTCAGTGGGATTACTTTTAATGTCGTCGGTATTCTGCCCGATAAAGGCGACGCGGGGTTTGCCAGTCCGAACACCCAGATTATTGTGCCGCTCTCGACTTATTCGCAGCGCCTAGGCAGACAAAGCAGCACCGCCGATACGGTATCCAGTGCCTATATTCAAGGAAAAGACAAAAACGACTTAAAACAACTGCAAACCGATTTAATAGATGCGATGGCAAAACTGCACAAAAAAGAAGTCCCCGATGATTACGATTTTAATGTCCAAAACCAAGCCGATGCCTTATCCAGCCTCAACCAAGTCACCACCATCCTGACCCTTTTTTTAGGCGGAGTGGCTGGAATTAGTTTGCTGGTCGGCGGAATCGGCATCATGAACATCATGTTGGTGAGTGTGACCGAACGCACAAGGGAAATCGGCATCCGAAAAGCCCTAGGCGCACGCCCTCGAGACATCCTGACCCAGTTTTTGGTCGAAAGCATTGCCCTGAGTGTCGGTGGAGGCTTACTAGGCGCAGCCATTGGTATTGGGCTGGCGTTGCTGGCTGGCAGCGCCCTGAACATCACCCCTGTGATTGGACTCTCGAGCGTCCTGCTTGCCTTTGGTTTTAGTGCCTTCGTCGGCATTTTCTTCGGATACTACCCCGCCTCGAGAGCCGCCAAACTTCAACCCGTGGATGCCTTACGGTACGAATAGCCATGAGATTTATCCTTTCGCCTTTTGCCCTTCGCCTTTCTTGACCCTTCCAGCGCCACCTGACGGGGCTGGGTCGCTTCGCCTTTTTTGGAGGTACTTATGAAACGCAATATCGGAATTTTACTTGTCTCGAGTTTCGCTCTTGTCGGACTGGCTTTTGCCCAACAACAACCACCCACTGGTGGTCAACCCGGAGGTGGACAAGGCAATATGCGGGCAGTGATGGAAAAATACCGCCCTTGGTTTGACTTGTCCGAAAGCCTGAGTTTGATGCAGGAAGTGGATAAACAAAAAGGGTTAGAATTCACCAAAGCCCAAGTCAAAATCGGATTGCCAACCCTAACCGATTTGAGTAAACGGGCGGCTCTAGCCACCAAAGATGCCACAAAAATCCTCGATACCTTAGAAACCAAATTTGTCAGTGCCAAGCAACTGATTTGGATGGATAAGACCCGCCTTGCTCGAGAAGAAGAACGCCGTAAACGTGCCGAAGCCAGACGCCTACAACAACAAGGCAATGGACAAGCCCCAAATGTTGGCGCACTCGCCCAAGGTGCAGCTTCTGGCAGACCCGCAGGGGCTGGAGGTTTTGGCGGACGACCCGGTGGGCAGAATGGACAAACTGGTACACCAGACCCTCGAGCCAGAGCCTTGTTTGATGCGATGCAGAACAACAAACCATTTAACCCATTCAAAAGTGGGGTTCAAAGCGACGAGCTAAAGAAGTTCATGGCACTGTTAGCCAAGCGCTAACACAGTGTATTCACAAAATATTCTTAGGCAAGTTCAAACAGTTTTTGTTCTTGCCTTTAAGCCACTTCGGACAAAGGATCCAATTCACGAACACGGCGCAAGATTCGGGCAGCCTTAAATTGGTCTGACTCCAGCAGCAAAACGCCCAACTTTTCACCCAGCATGACCACAGTATCCAGCAGAATTTGCCGCAGTTCCAAGACCCAAGGCGTGTCCACCCCAAGCATAAACGCCCCGCGATAACTCGAGAAGAGTGCTTCAAGTTGAGCTGGGTCGGTGGGTGGGTCATCTCGAACATCAAGAATTTTTTTAGCACTGCACAGAATTTGCAAACGTGAGTGCAGACTGTAGACACCATTTTCAAATACCACAGCTTCAAACGTAATGACTGAATGGTCTTTAAATGCCATACGCAACTTTCGCATGGAGACTTTGAAATACTCGAGGTTGGCAGAGTTCAACTGCCCCCAAGTACCACGAATCAATTCATCGCGGGTACTCGAGCCATGCAGCACCAACCAAGCCAGTAATTCTTTGGATTTGGCTAAGCCTGTTGGCAGAGGCAGACCAGCAAGTAAGAAATTATTCTTTCCAAGCAACTGTGCCTCGAGTGGCACAAGCAGCAAGTGCGATTGGTCTTTGGGGTTGAGGGCTTCTTGGAAGATGTCTGGATACCAATTCTTGGCTAAGCAATGCTGATACAAGCCACTTAAGAAAAAAAGATCTAAAGTCAGTGAGCGATAATGCCCCAATTGCTCGAGAGAAGCCACCAAATCTGTAATCATTTCAAAAGAAAGTTGATGTTGCTGGCGGGCGATTTCTGCCAAGTACATTTTTTTGCGTGGTGCATCCCAAACGCTGACCTGAGCGCCAACAGCCGTAAGAAAAGTATGCGCCGAAGAAAAATCTGATACAGAAAAAGCCAGCAAACCCTCGAGAAAGGCAAGTTCTTCGGGGTTGATGTTAGGTTTTTGCTTTAAGTCTAATAGATGCCGTTCGGCTGCTCCCAATTTTTTAAGGAATAATTTGACCTGCACAAGAAAAAACGTAAACATGTTCGCCATGTGATCCAATGAAAAAGCTGGACACAACCCCAAGGCTTCTTCAAGGTCGGTTTCTGCTGCTTCTAAATTGCCCAAGCGCCACTGCTGCAAACCTCGAGTACCCAGCAAAATTGGATAAAACACACTATTTTCTTTACGTGCAATAGGAATGCCCAAATCTGCCATTTGCAGGGCTTCTTCGACTCGCCCCCAGTCACCAAGGTAACTTGCGAAATTATTGTAATCCTGAATTTGTCGGATAGAAAAACCCAATTGAGCAGACAGTTCAAGTGAGCGCTTAAAAGTGGTTTCGCAAGCCAAACGATTACCAATATCTCCATAAGAAGGTGCAATCAAGGATAAAGCAAGGCTAAGTAACGATGAATCTTGCAGTGTTTCCGCAATTTGTACCGCTTCCTTAGCTGCCAATAAGTCTTTTTGAGACTCACCGAGAAGTTGAAAAGCACTTGATTTTGCTACCAATAATCGAACCCGAGTTGGACTCATTTCTGTACCTAATAGGGCTAAGCCTTGTTGGGCATAATCCAAAGCCTCTTTACCATGACCACGGCGACACTCAACTACAGCCAAGATGGAGTAAACAAAAGGATTTTGATAGCCATTCTTAAGCATGTCGAATAGCAATTGTTGACCACGACTGGCTTCTTGGGTTTCAAACAAATTATTGGCATAAAAAGTCTTAAGCAAATCGGTTAAACGAGCCTCGGGCAGAAGCTCAAGCTGATTTCGCATACGGTTGTATTCGCGGCGAGCAAATAAAGTGGGTACAACCCGCTCGAGAACCCGCAAAATACCAGCCTCAAAGCCAGCCAAATGAAAATGTTGCAATGCCAGCACATCATTTCCAGCAGCTTCGGCGCGTTCTGCCACAGCTGTATGTAGACTCGAGAAACGTCTGGGCTGTAAACGCAATTCCTCGGTTAAAGCCTCAAGTAGTACAGTGTGCGGACGGTAAAGACCCTTGCCAGCCGCTACCAAAGGCAAGCCTACTTTTAGGCTCATGGATAACCAGCCTTTGGGCATGGCACAACCAACCTCGAGTGCCAGTTGTTCATCCCAGACTTCCAGCACCGCCGCTTCGGGAATGGTTTGACCAATTGGGGCAGGTAGGCGTTTTAAGACCTCGAGCATCAAACCCTTTGGCTCAAGAACAGCTTCTTGATTGGCAGCCAACAATGCCAAACCTACAGCCCAACCCTCGAGCGCTTTGTAAACATCTAGGGTATTTCCCACAAAACCCCGTGATTTTAAGTAAGCGGCGGTTTCTTGGGGCGTAAACGCCAATTCTTTTGCCTCGAGCAGCAACGCCCCATCTGCCACGTAACGCGCTACTGAAAAGGTAGAATCGGCATAACCAGCCAAACAAATTTGATGACCATCCAACAACGCACCAAGCCAAGCCTCGAGCCAACGCGCAGATTCTAAACTCAGGCGTTCGATACGATCCAAAACCACCAAGGCATTGCGTTGTAAACGATTGACATCTGTGGCTAAAGCAATCGCCAAACCCGCAGGCAATGCGCCCAAGGCAGTAGCCGAATGCCAAGCGGCAAATTTGGCACGCGGAAAAGCCCGCATCAGGGTGTTTGCCACGGACGCGGCTAACCATGCAGCATCCGAAGCAGAATCATCCAAAGTCAGCCATGCCACAGGACGGTTAGGGCTTGCAGCAAACTGGGCTAAAAGTGTGGTTTTACCGTATCCAGCAGGAGCAATCAGTGCTAAGACCTGAGCATCGGATGCCTCGAGCCGTTTAAGTAAACGCGGGCGATCCAAAACAAAATTTGGTAAACGGCGCAACGCCGAAGAACGAACAGGCATGACATCAGTTTAACAGCCCAACCCAAAGACTTGCATCCGAATCACACTTGATAAAAACCAAGCCGTGAAACACAACATGACCCCTTGTGATTCCCCAACATTCCCCACCCTTGCTGCACAATAACAAAGTCATATCACGGGAGGTATGACACCCAAACCCTCGAGACCCACGACTCGAGAAGCACCAAGGAGGGAAATTATGAAATTACTTTCGACCCTAAGCCACAGCAGCCAGCGTTACCTAGCGGCACTGCTCGTCCTATTCGTATTCTCGGCGTGTAGCCAAACACCCACGCCAAACAACGACCAAAACAACCCAATAGAGATTTCCGACGAAAACGGCAATAATTTAACTGCCCAAGCAGTACCTGCAAATGGCTTAAAAGGCGATTACTACGACAACATGGATTTTACGGGAACACTGAAAACCCGTTATGATGCCAATGTCAACCGCAATTGGGGAACAGCCGCACCGATTTCTGGCATTGCCAACACCACCTACAGTGTGCGTTGGACAGGGCAAATTCTGCCACAATACAGCCAAGAGTACACCTTCTTTGTGACCTCGAGCGGCGGGGCTAGGCTAATGGTCAATGGTCAAGCACTGGTGAACAACTGGACTGACCACACCAGCAAAGTAGATTCTGGCAAAGTGACCTTGCAAGCCAATGTGAAGTACGACATTCGGCTCGAGTTTTTTAGGAACACAAGTAATCCTGCTGTGATTAAACTCGAGTGGCAAAGCGCCAGCCGCACAAAGCAAGTTGTGCCACAAGCAAGGTTTTACCCGACGGGCAACAATGTTGAAGCTACATGGAATCGTGCGAAAACCCAACTTGGCACGAAGCTAAATAGTATAAGTATGGACATTCCAAAAAGTACAATTTATTTAAGTCCAAAAGGGAATTTTTTAATTGTTCAAGCAGTCAATGCACTCAAAAAAGTTAGCATTTATGAAAAAGATGGAATCATTCTCTATGCAAGACTTTCTGACTACAGTAATGATGTACTACGTGTAACAAATCTAATTGATGATCGAGAAATTAACTTTGGAAACCTAACTGATTATTTTGATTCAAATAGTGCTAATGATGCCGCACAAAAGTTTGCATTACAAGAGAAAGAAAAGGAGTATTTTCCAACTTATCAAAGCACATCTGTTCAAAACAACAATGGTACACGCCTAAACTTGCAGGCAGTCCCTTCGAGTAAATGCAAAGAATGTGAGTCTCTTTTTCTTGAGTGGGCAGCAGACCAAGCCAAATTAGGAGAAATGGCTATTCGATTGGAACTTAGTTTTGCTTTATCTCTTGCTGAGTGTATCAGAGACAAGAATCTCAATTGTTTAGGGACAAGATTTCAACTTGGCGTGTTTATAGCTGGACTTGCATTACAAAGATGGGATTACGCTGAATTCATTGATTTGTTCAATAAATTACAAGATACTACAGAAAGACTCCTTACTTGCCGTAATACTGCACAGTGTCCTTACAGACTGACTCAACCAAACCCGAATGACATCAAATTACGTGAAAAAATTAATTTTACCGTAACAGCGTCTTCTACTTTGCAGAATATTGGATATTGGGACATGCAGGTTAAAGAAGCATATAATACATCTTCGTGGCTTACTTCAAATCTTTTAGGCGTGTCTGCTGCTAATAGCTCAGATGGATTTAGAACCTTAAATGAAAACGCCGTAATGACAGTTAATATTGTAGCAACATGCCCCAGTATTGCGGGAGTTTACACTGATACAATTATTATTCAAGCCAAAGGCGCACTTGATCCAGATTTTAACGAAACAAGAACCATAAAAGTGACTCTTGAATGTTATGGTGAACCGAAAATACAAGCCGACTCGAAGTCATGGTCACTACAAATCAACCAGTCCTTACCGCAACCCGATAACATTGTCATTAGAAATGACGGCACTGATATTCTCAAGATAACTAATTTTGATTATCAGGTTGGTTCGCTTGGTACAGCTTCAATCACACCAACATTGCCTGCTGCTTCACTTGCTGCACCACTCGAGATTCCAGCAGGTGGCTCGAGGAATATTCCTGTTACTGCTGCTTGCGGTAGCACAGTTGGTACGCTCAACGGTACTATCACCATCTCGAGTAACGCAGTTCCAAATGGCAGCCTAAGCGTAGGCGTTTCGCTCGAGTGTAAGGCTTTGCCTGTTGGAAGGAAGATAACAATGGGTTATATTGGAATAACAAACTTTACAGGAGTCAATTATAGTAATCCTCCTAATCCTCCACAGTGCTATGCAAAATATAGCTATGAAATTTGGGTGGGCATCAACGCTACATACTCTAAATCAGGACAGAGTGAACGTGAAATGCTTGGTTCTGGAACTCACACAACAACAGAATTTGATTGTGGACCAGCTAGCATAGCTGGTCAGCGGGCAAGTTGGGAGAGTTTTCAGGCAGGTAAGCATCAAGATATAAAGACATCGTGGGTATCAAAAGCCAAAACAAATTTGTCATATGACATTAAACCTGACATGACTTTTATCTATTCTACTGATGTGTCTACTCCATGCGGTTTTCAGAGTTGGGTTTTCAGTCCAAATGTCTTTGAATGGGGTTCTTGCTTAACTGCAATGGTGTATCAATAATTATTACCATCTAGGGGTGAGTGTGTCCACCCTCATTTTAAGCCCTTCACTACAGCTTTTTTGTACTCGAGTATTCCCGCTTTGGCTCAAGCCAACACAACCCCTGCCATTTTGTGGTGGGGGTTTGCTTGGGTTTCCAATCCACCCAACCATAATTCTTGCATTTTCAAATTCCATACCTAGCACCTTGGCAACTCGAGTTAGTCTGGCAAAATTGGCACTTTGATAATGCGTAATTTCATCGTTTTGTACTTGTTGTGGTTTAACCCCCATCCGACTGGCTAATTCGGCTTGCGTCCAACCTTTGGCAATTCGGGCTTGAATCAGCGCATCTGGAATTTGTTCAAAACTAGAAAGGGTCAGGGCAATTGGTGTGGGACTATTTTTTAATTGATTGTACTCGAGAATTTCTTGCTCGAGTTCTTCTAGGCTGCTTTGCATGGCGTTTTTTTGTAGTTCGATTTTCCAGTCCTCGGTGCTTTGCTGCTCGAGTTGCACAATGGCTTGCCTGAACTTTTGGGCTTCGGCTTTACTGATTTTGTATTCTCGTTCGTTCTGAATCATAATTCCTCCAAGTTGGGTAGGTCTGTGTCTAAGTGAATGCCAATGATGCCTTTGGGTGTTTGGGTGTGCTTGTTAATTTGAAAAAACTCGAGGTAACGAATTCCACTTGGTGTGGCTGGTAGATTAGCTGGGAAGAACTCGCCGTTGTACCTGTCTTTTTGGCGTTTTCGTTGTTGGGTAAAATCAAAGAATATATCGTCTAGTAAATGGCGTTGCATTCCTGTTAAGTCGTAGCAAACATCAAAATCGTTTGGGTTGGGTTTGCCTGTGGCAAAACTGCCATCTATAAAAGCGGTTTGACACCCTGCATTTTTCAAAGCCGGTAAACCAAGGTGAAGTCCTGATAATTGGTTTTGGCGGTGTTCGTTGAATCCAAGCTGGTCATTGATGTCTTGCCATGTTGCCCAATGGATTCCTGATGGAAGGGTTTGCCATTGGTTATTCTCGAAGGGTGGAATCATAAGACAAGCATATGCTTGTCTTATTTAATTATCAAGATAATCTTATTCCCACCTCTTTCATGACAGCTTTTGATTCGAGCCTGAGTAGCCGATTGAGATTTAGGAAGAAGGAGCAATTGATAATCTCGAGTAACTTGTTCAAAGGCATTTTTTTACCCAAACTGGCTTAAACTTCATTCATGCAGCCACTCGAGACCCGTAAAGGATAGACCCACAGCACTTTAGAAAAGGAATCGTTGTTGGGGAATCCCTTTGAGCAGCTACAACTTTAGTTACAAAAAGCCAGTGCCGAAAATATCCGCCAAAATGCGAATAGACTACATCATGCCAGAACTCCCCGAAGTCGAAACTACCCGTCGTATGCTCGAGCCTGTGCTGTTAGGGCGGGTGGTGCGTGATGTGCTGCACACCGACCCCAACCGTTACCGCAACACCACGGCGATGCTTGGTAAGCAAATCCTAAAACTCGAGCGGCGTGGCAAGTACCTGATTTTTAGGCTGGATGATGGTTTGGATTGTCTGGTACATCTAAAAATGACAGGTGGTTTTAGATTGCCACAAGATAAAACATTTCTCGAGCCACCACGTTTTGAACGGCTTAGGTTAGTGCTGCACGATGGTGAAGTCAGTTATGTAGACTCGAGGCGTTTTGGTTTTTGGGAAATTGTGCCGAGCAACGATTGGGGGCATATCAAAGCACTCTCGAGCATGGGTCCTGAACCGCTCGAGGCTGGTTTTGTACTAAAAGATTTCCAAGCCTTCATGAGCAAGGTTTCTCGAGTCAAACCAGCTTTACTTTCCCAAAAACCCGTGGCTGGCGTAGGGAATATTTACGCTGACGAAAGCCTCTGGCTGGCTAAAATTCACCCAGAAGCCTCCCAGTTATCTGGTGCGGCAGCCAAGCGCTTGCATCAGGCAATTATTGAAGTGATGCAAAAAGCAGTGGCGGCTGGCGGCAGCACCTTATCGGATAATTCGTATCAGCAACCAAGTGGTGAATCTGGTTATTTTCAGTTTGAGCATCATGCCTATGACCGCACTGGACAGCCTTGCAGCCGTTGCGGGGCTGGGATAGAAAAGTACAGCTTGGCGGGTCGTGGTACACATTTTTGCCCAGATTGCCAAAGGAAAGGGCAGGGTAAAAAGGGAAAAGCAGAAAAGGTTAAAAGTAAAATCCGCCTTTGATTTAACCTTTTAACCCTTTAACCTTTTCCCCTCGCCCTTTTAAGACCGATTGGTTTCTTTTTGGCTGTGATAAACAGCCCAAGGTAGCGAATTTATACCAAGTACAAAATTCTTCTCTTGTCTCGAGATTATAGTTTGAGTGCCTCTCAGACATGACAATTGAATTCTCGAGAGGTGATTTTAAGGCTAAAAATATTGGTTTTTTACAAAAACACAAACAGTCTAAAACGTACTAATATGCACTTCTTATGGCAACTTCTCGCCGTACCACCAAAAAAGGGACTGCCGACCAAGCGAACGAAGCCATGTTCGCTGGCAGTATGCCCATTGCTTCTGAGCTTACGCCCTTTCAAATCCTTGCGCCCGATGGCAAACCCGTGCGTGAGGATTTGATCCCAGACCTTGATATTGTCGAGGAGATGTACCGTCAAATGTCGCGCTTACGACACTTAGACGACAAATTTATGCTTTTGTATAAAAGCCAGAAACTCGGGAATTACGCGCAATTTGGTGGGCAAGAAGCCAGTCAGATTGGCAGTGCCATGGCACTTGACCAAAAACTTGATTTTATGGCTCCAATGTACCGTAACACCGCCGCCATGATTACCCACGGTTGGAGCATGAAACAAGCGATTATGTATTGGCGTGGACACCCAGAAGGTTGGCGTATTCCGGATGACCTAAATATCCTGCCAATTATTATTAGCATCCCCGGACAAATTGTTCATGCGGCTGGCGTAGCCATGGGCTTACAGATGCAAAAGACTGGTGGAATCGCCATGACCTATATCGGCGAAGGTGGCACTTCTCAAGGTGATTTCCACATTGGTGTGAATTTTGCCGCCGCCCGTAAAGCCCCAGCCGTGTTTATCATCGAGAACAACGGTTGGGCGATTTCTGTACCACGTAAAGTCCAGTCGGGTGTAGACCACCTGATGCGCCGCGCCGAAGGTTACGGCATTCCCGGTTACTTGGTAGATGGTAACGATATTCTGGCAGTGCATACTGTAGCCAAAAAAGCTGTGCAGGATGCCAGAGACGGCAAAGGTCCAAGTTTAATCGAACAGATGACTTACCGTGTTCGTCCGCACACCACGGGTGATGACCCGAAAGCCTACCGCGACGAGACTGCCGAGCCAAAATTCTGGGCAGAGAACCGCGACCCAATTGCTCGAGTTCGCCAATTTTTAACCAACGAAAAACGCTGGAACGAAGACCGCGAAATGGCGATGATGACCGAAATTGTCGAAGAATTCCAAGTTGCCCTCGATGCTGCCGATGCCCACCCCGCGCCAGACCCCAAAGCCCTTCTCGAGTATGTGTTTGTTAATCCACCACAGCAAATTCTCGAGCAACAAGAAATTTTAGCCCAACGTATTTTGGAGGTGAACGCATGAGCCAAGAAACCAAACAAATGACCATGGCAGCCGCCATCACCGATGCGATGGACATTATGCTCGAGCGAGACCCAAAGGTTATTATTTACGGCGAAGATGTTGGCAACCTTGGTGGTGTCTACCGCATTACCACAGGTTTACAAAAAAAGCATGGCGAAGACCGTGTTTTTGATAGCCCACTGACCGAATCTGGGATTATTGGCACAGCGATTGGGGCTGGCGCAGTTGGAATGCGTCCAGTTGTAGAACTGCAATTTGGTGGCTTTATGATGCCCGCCTTTGACCAGATTTTTAGCCATGTTTCGCGTTACCGTTACCGCAGCCGAGGGCGCTACAATGTGCCGATGGTAGTGCGTTTTCCTGTTGGTGGTGGTACTGGCTTACTCGAGCAACACGCCGATTCGCCCGAAGCCCACCTTGCCCATTTACCCGGAATTAAAATCGCTTACCCAAGTAACCCCTATGATGCCAAGGGCTTGTTAATCAGTGCCATCGAAGATGATGACCCTGTATTTTTCTTTGAAACGATAGTCCGTTACCGCGACCCGAAAATTCGCATGGACGTACCGACGGGTTATTACAATATCCCACTTGGTAAAGCCCGAATTGCCCGCCAAGGCAAAGACATAACAATCATTGGGTACGGCGGCATGATGCAAAACATCGAAACGGCTGCCGAAGCTGCTGCCAGTGCTGGTATTGAATGCGAAGTGATTGACTTAAGAACCATTGTGCCACTAGACATCGAAACCATCCTCGAGAGTGTCAGTAAAACTGGGCGAGTAATCATTGTTCATGAAGCCTCCAAAACAGCCGGTGTAGGTGCAGAAATCGCAACCCAAATCATCGAAAAAGCCTTCTACGAACTTGAAGCCCCCATCGAACGGGTATGCGGCTTTGACACCATGCCAAGCCCATTTAACAGCCTCAATCACCTCTCGAGACCAGAAGCGCACCATATTGCCGCCGCTATTAAAAAAGTGTTAAGCGCCTAAGAACAGCTTCTAGCTATTAGCCACTAGCTCTTTTGATTTAAGCTAGAAGCTGGAAGCTAGAAGGTACGAGGAGAACCCCATGTCAAAAGAAATGCTGATGCCAGTCATGGCAGAATCCATTGTTGAAGCCGAAATCCTCAAATGGATGGTTAAAGAAGGCGATACTGTCACCGAAGGACAAATGATTGCCGAAGTGATGACCGATAAAGTCACCACCGAAATCCCCGCGCCGTACTCGGGAATTCTCGAGAAGATTGTGGCTAAAGAAGGCGCTGTGGTTGAGGTCAAAAAAGTCATTGCGATTATTGGTGATGGCTCGAGTGCGGCTGTGTCTGCCCCAGCCCCCGTTGCTGCCAGCAATACAGTCAAACTTGGCGATGATTCTCAGAGCGCTACCGAAAGTGCCACCAACAGCAGTTACGGAATGCCAACCAAAGCTGTCGCCCTAAGTTTTGGTAACACCGCCAAAGCCACCTCGAGCAGCCCCGTCAAAACAGCCGGAGTCAACAAATTTGGTCGCCCCTTGGCTGTTCCAGCCGCTCGTAAATTGGCAAGGGAAGCTGGAATAGACATCATGGAAATCCCCGGCAGTGGTCCAAATGGACGGGTTGGGGTCGAAGATGTCAAAGATTATGTCGAAGCCGCCAGTGCCAGTACCTACAGTGGTACAAGCCTTGTGCCGAGTGTCGCGCCTGTCGTGGTGACTGCGCCAGTCGTGGCTGCCAGTGGTGGCGGTATGACCGTTCCCCCACCGCAATACCGCACCCCAAAGGGTTTAGAGCATCTCGAGACCCGCACGCCGCTTCGTGGAATGCGCCGCGTGATTAGCAACGCGATGATTGCCAGTCATTTGTACACGGTTCGTACCCTCACCGTAGATGAAGCCAATTTGACTGCCTTGGTGGATTTACGTGAACGCCTCAAACCAACTGCCGAAAAAGCGGGCGTAAAAATTACTTACTTGCCATTTATTTTTAAGGCGGTTGCCAGCGCTCTAAAAGCCTTCCCAAATGTCAATAGCAGTTACGACGAAGCCAGTGGCGAAGTGGTGCATAAGCAATACTTTAACCTTGGCTGTGCCGTAGACACCGAAGCGGGTTTAATCGTCCCCGTGGTTAAAAACGTGGACAGCAAAAGCATTTTAGAGATTGCCAAGAGTATCACTGATTTGGCTGGAAAAGCCCGAGAGGGCAAACTAACCCCAGATGAAATCAGTGGCTCGAGTTTTGCAGTTACAAACATTGGCAGTGCTGGGAGTTTGTTGTCTTTCCCGATTATCAACGCTCCAGATGCAGCCATTCTCGGGGTTCACACCATCGTAGACCGCCCAATTGTTAAAGATGGTCAGATTGTGATTGGCAAAATGATGTACTTAAGCCTTTCGTTTGACCACCGCTTAATAGATGGTGCAGAGGCTGCGAGGTTCTTAAAACAAGTTACGCGCTTGCTCGAGAATCCAGATTTACTTTTACTAGAAGCAATTTAACCCACTTAATGGATGACAGGCATTAAATGCCTGTCATCTTTATTTTGTCTTCTGGTCTCGAGTTACAATAAACCCATGACCCGACAAGCCACAATTGAACGCAAGACCTCAGAAACCCAAATTCGTTTAAGCCTTGACTTGGATGCGCCACTCGAGGGGAATTTAGAAACAGGGCTGGGATTCTTAAACCACATGTTAGACGCATTCAAACGCCATGCTCGAGTTGGTTTGACTGTAACCGCTACGGGCGACTTGCATGTAGACACGCACCATTTAATCGAAGATTGTGGCATTAGCCTTGGTATGGCATTTGCTAAGGCACTCGAGAATAAGACTGGTCTCGAGCGGTATGGGAGTGCTTTTGTGCCAATGGATGAAACGCTTGCACATGTGGTCATTGATTTTTCTGGACGCGCTCACCTCGAGTTTCGCCCCGAAGAACTACAGATTATTGGCGAGGCTGGCGGCTTTAACATTTATCATTTGCGTGAATTCTTGCGTGGTTTTTGCAACCATGCCCAAGCCACGGTTCATGTTCGGGTTTTAAGCGGCAAAGAAGCCCATCATGTGATTGAAGCGGTTGTCAAAGCCTTGGCTCGAGCCGTGTACCAAGCCACTCGAGTCACCCATGACCAGATGCCCAGCACCAAGGGTAGTTTGTAGAAAATCGTGTACAATTTTCGGTATGACTGCCTTACTTGAACAAACCATGACCGAACAGCAGTACCTCGAGTTTGAAAAAACCAGTCTGACTCGCCATGAATTTGTGGATGGTCGGCTGATTGCGATGGCGGGGGAAAAACGTCGGCATAACAAAATAGCAGGACGAGTTTATGCTTTCCTACTCGAGCGAGTTGCTGCTTTGCAATGCGAAATTGCTTTTGAGAATGTAAAAGTCCAGACGCTAGGCACAAAGTACCGTTACCCAGATGTGGTGGTTTCTTGCGCTCCGGGTGACAATGAGTATTACCTCGAGAATCCTTGTTTTGTACTCGAAGTTTTGTCGCACACCACCTATGACACGGATTTTGGGATTAAACTCGATGAGTACAAAAGTATTGCTAGTCTGACACGGTACTTAATACTTTCGCAAAACTCAGCTTTTGCGGTGCTGTACAAACGTAATGGCGATAAATGGGAAGTTGAAACCTTTAATAATACAGGTGAAATTGATATTCCATGTCTCGAGACCACTTTGCAACTCGAGCAGATTTACAGTGGCTTGTTGCCGGTCCAGTACGAATCGCCAGCGCAGGATTGACACAACACTTTGCCTTGGTGCAGCACTTCGCGCCCATTAAGAATTTCTTCATGACATGCCGAACAACTCACCCGAGCGCCCGCGTGTGAAATAAGTTGCTCGAGTGAAAAAGTCAGTTCTACGCTTTGAAGTACCAGTAACTCGGCATCGGGCAGAACTTTGTACCCTTCAAGATAAGCACTCCACTTGCTCAGGTGCGGAAATAAAGCCTTGGCATTCGCCCTAGCTTGGGCGTGTGGAGCAATCCGAACAGCCAGACTCGAGTGCGTGTCTATAAAAGTGGCTGCAACCTTGCCATAATCCATTAAACGCATTGTGCGCCGCCCCAACCAAGCACCCGTTGCCACCGAAACACCATCGGCAAAACAACCATCGGTCTCGATAAGTACCAATAAACGCTTATCGGAGCGCGGTAACTCGAGACCAAGGGTTTGTCCAGCCAGTAACCCCATCCGAGCGCCCAGCACTTGGCGCGGACAGATATGGCGGTGAGTTGCCCCTGAAATCTCGAGAATACCTTCTAACCGCACTTTAGACCACGACAGCCTTGCGGTTTTGTAGGGTCATGACCCGTTGTGCCACGACTTCAATTGCACCTTCGATGGCAGCGTCAAAACTCTCGCCATCTATGACCGGCACACCAACGGCTCGAGCCAGACGTTCGACGTACTCTTGGAGGTTGCGAATGTCTTCAAAATGCTCTAAGTAACGCTGCATCGGGCGGTGCTTGTTAGTTTCGGCATCCCTCGAGTAAAAACGCTGACGGTGTGTATCCGCCGAGCTAATCGCCACGACCAACGGTACAACAATCGCATTTTCAAATAAATCCACGGGCAAGTACCCGGGGACAATATGCGCCCCTTCGATAATCATGCTGGTGTGTTCTTTGCTGGCACGTTCGATGATGGCGCGAACCCCGACCGAGACTTGTTTTACTTGGTCACGAAATCCGTTCAGCAGTTGTTCCCTTGTCGGTTTGACATGTTGCCGTCCGCCACCACGCTTAAAACGGGCTTCTTCGATTGGTTCAAGGGTCGCAGTCCAAGCATCGAAGGTACTCGAGTGCAGGGCTGGCAGCAGTTCTTTACTAATCATGGCTCGCATCACTTGGCGAATTGAATCCGAGGATTCGACGCGGGTAATCCCTAAGCGGTAGCCGATTTCGGCAGCCAGTAAGCTCTTACCTGTGCCGGTCACACCACCAATCAGAATCAGAATCGGTTTTTCTGGGCGACGAATTGAGCGCAGCATCGTGTAACGCCGTGCTACTTCTTCGCCAGCTTCGGAAGTCAGGGCAGCAATCACAATTAAACGCAGACGGTCTCGAGTAACCACCAGTTCGTTTTCCTCGAGTAAATGCAGTTCGATTTCACGGGCAATCTGATGGGCAAGGGCGGGGTTTAAGCCCGTTGCCATTAAACTCTGTGCCAGAATTCCTTTGGAAAACGGAAACGACACCCCATCGTCGTCCTCTAAAACCATCACTTGGGTGGCGCGTTGGTAACGCTCGACATAGGCATCTTTGCGGTCTTCACCGTAAACCCGCTCTAACTCCTCTAAGGTAATGTTTTCTAAACTCGCCCTCGAGATTTCCGAGATACCCTGGACCCGCAATTGTTTTTCTAAGTCTTTGGCAAAACCAAAAGCATCTTTGATTGGGATTCCAGCCAGTTCCAAAGACCTCGATAATAAGCCTTTAGAAAATGGAATACTTCTTTCTCCATCACGCACAATCACATCTTCAAAAGCCGTGGTTTGACGCTCGAGTTTTTGCGCCGCCGCAATTCCCAAGACATCTTTGGTTTCGTCTAAGATTATTTCTTTGAGGTGTTGCGGGTCAATCATTTTGGTTCGTTGGTCTACTAGGCGCTGCTCGACTCGGCGGGCAATCACCATTGCCGATTCGCGGGCAATATCAGCATTTAAGAGCGATTCGACCACCAAGCCCTTAGAAAAAGGAAAGTCATGACCACCACTAGAAACATGAATCTCGCGCATGACACTATTCTATACACATCAATTAACTAAAACCATGTGAGTGGCTATACAATTATTTGCTGGTACGTCAACCACGCTAGTAAAAGCGTCTTGATGGTCCAAGCAATGGTGCGAATCCAGTTACTCGAGACCAGTATTGCAATGGCTTTTGGGTCAAAACCACTGGCTAAAATACTGTGTTGTGGGACTTGCAAAAAAAAGGTACTGAGCCAAATAATCGCTACCAAAGCTGCACAAAGCCAAGGATACCAGACTGGCACTAATTTTGAACCAAGAAAAACCACAGTCAATGCCAATTCCAAAAGCATTGGCACAAGCACAATACTCGAGACACGCAAACCATGTTCGCTTTCAAATGCCACAAAATTTGCTTTGTCGGCGAACTTAAAAAGCGGATAATGAACTATTTGAATTGTCCAAATTAAACCCGTCAAATACGCACCAATCACTAAATTCCCAAGCAAGATGAGCTTATCCATGATTAGAACTCGAGCAAGAATTTTTGCAAGACCTTCACATGATCCTCGAGTTGCTGCACCGTGATTTGCTCTAAGGTCGTATGTGCCAAGTTTTCCTCGCCCGGTCCAAAGCCAACACAAGCAATCCCTATTTTATGCGCCCAACGTCCATCGGTGGCAAATTGCCAAATTCCAGACTTTGATTCACCAAGAAGATCATCTCTGACACGCTGCAAGGCTGTGACGAGCGGATGATTTGGCTCGGTGATAAAACCGGGATTTTTAACCCCATCTGTGCCACTTGTCCAATCATCATACGAAACAAAACTGGCGGGTAAGCCAATTATTAATTGCTCGAGAATATGCCGTACATCTGTGCCAGTCTCTAAGGTGGTACGCCAATCAAGGGTTAAAGTAATGGTGTTTGGGGTCAGATTATTGCTGCTGGTATCGGCATGAATCGTGGTTGGTGAAATACTCGAGACCCCAAGAATTGGGTGACCTGGTAACTGCACTTGTTTTAGGCGTTCAAGAAAAACAGCATAGGCAAAATGCGGATTCTCTGTGTGTAAGCCAAGGCTGGCATGATGCGCCCGACCATGAAAACGCAGGGTACAGCGGCAAACCCCACGATGCCCAAGCATGATTTTATTACCACTGGGTTCACCGACCACACATGACCCAATCTCGAGTAACCCGAGTGGAGTCTCGAGCGGGAGCTTTGCCACGAGTTCTGCCATGCCACACCCACCGATTTCCTCTTCGACAGGCACAGCCATAATCACATCGCATCTAGGGCGTAAACCAGTTTTGATTAGCCCTGCCAAGGCAAAAAGTTGGGCAGCCAGCGGACCCTTAATATCCACTGCACCACGTCCATGCAGCACGCCAGCCTCAAGAACCCCAGCAAAAGGCGGATGTTCCCAAAGCGCCGTGTCACCTACATCAATATGATCCAAATGGGTTAAAAGCATGGTTGCCGTGCCAAGTTCACGCCCACGCACCAATCCAAGGGCATTGCCAGTCTGGTCAATCCAAGCGGCATCAAAATTTTGCGACTTCATTTCTTGCACCACTCGAGCCGCTAAAGCAGCTTCGGCGTAAGTACGGCTTTCTAGGCGCAGAATTTCTTGAAGGAAAGGAATCACAACGGATTATAACGGCTCGACTTGAGAACTGTTGGTTTTACCGCACTTTTTGTCGTCCAGCAATGGCTCTGCCCAGCGTAATTTCATCGGCATACTCGAGTGAGCCGCCCACAGGCAACCCGTAAGCAATTCGGGTCACATTTGCGCCTAGTGGCTCGAGGTTGCGTTGCAAATGCAGGCTGGTGGCATCTCCTTCGACGGTGGTGCTGGTGGCAAGAATAATCTCGAGTGCGCCACTCTCGAGGAATTTCTTGGTGCGCTCTATTAAGGACTTAATTTTAAGCTGGTCAGGTCCAACCCCATTCATTGGGCTAAGAACCCCGTGTAACACATGGTAAAGCCCGTCAAATTCGCCACTGCGTTCTATCGCAATCACATCGCCGGGTTCTTCAACCACACAAATCGTGTTCTGGTCACGCTTGGAGTCTTCGCAGACGGCACAAAGTTCTTTGTCGGTGATGTTAAAACAAACGGGGCAGAGTTTAAGTTGGGCTTTGGCATCCAAGAGCGCTTGGGCAAGGATTTCAACATCTTCTTTGGGTGAAGCAAAAAGGTGAAAAGCCAGTCGTTGAGCGCTTTTGGGTCCAACTCCGGGCAGACGGCTCAGTTCGCGGATGAGTTGAATCAGAGCGTTTGGATATTTCATGGGTTTTCCTTCGTTGGGTGCATGGATAGATTATACCTGTTCTTGTAGTTAAGGCGTTAGGCTTGCAAGAAGGTGCTAACGATTTGTTCTCGGTTCTTTGGTTCTTGAATATCTATGGCTAAGACATCACTAAAGGTATTTGGAATCATGCCTAAACCAATAAATACAGACATCACTTGCATGGTTTTGAATCGAATTGCAAAATCCGTGGGGTGACTTTGGTACAGCTTGGCAAAATGTTGATTGAGTTTTTCTAAGAAGGTCTCGAGTCTTTTTTTAACGATGTTTTGTCCTTGCGGAGAAGACATCAGTTGATGCAGCATCACTTTCGAGACATTGGGATATTGGGCTAAACCACCTGCGTAATGCAGCAGAAATTGATACAGTTGTTGCTCGAGAACTTCGACTGATTCGGCGTTTACAAATTGGTCAAGGTCGCCAAAGGCGCTGGTGGTGGCAAGGTCAAAGACTTGCTCGAGCAGTTTTTCTTTACTACCAAAGTGATAATTGATGGCTGCCACATTAACTTTGGCGTGCATAGCAATTTTTCGTACTGTCATGCCAGCTAGTCCGTGTTGCTCGAGGCATTCTAAGGCTGCTCGGACAATGGTTTGGGCGGTGCTGTCGTTGGGGGTTGCCATGATTGACTGTTTATTTTAGCGCTTTGCAGTCTGGGATTTTATGGGACTTGACAAAAACAATAATTCAAACTAATGTTTCAAACAAATGTTTGAAATTTACACAAATACTTCCTTTTGGTCTTTTTCGAGGTGAGCCATGACATCCAGTCCAGTAAACTCAAATCCAGTTCTCGTCCCAAAACCCCAAGCTCGAGCTTCAAAAAAAGAAAACCTGACCACGGTTTTTTTTGGACTTTGGTTAATCTTTGGTTTTTTAATAGATGGCTATGCCCACGGCAACCTTATTGAATCCTTGGAGAGCTTCTTTACCCCGTGGCACGCGATTCTTTATTCGGGATTTTTGGCGGCTGCGCTCTGGACAATCTGGATGGTTTACAGACGTTTACGCCAAGGTTGGCAAGGTTTATCTGCCATTCCAATCGGTTACGAACTTGGTTTAGTTGGCGCATTTATTTTTGGTTTTGGCGGCATTAGCGACCTGATTTGGCACAGCACTTTTGGTATCGAAATTGGCATAGATGCACTTCGCAGTCCCAGCCATATTCTGCTTTTTATTGGCGCAATTCTGCTGATTACCGCACCACTTCGCGCCGCTTGGCACGATCCAGCCAGCCAATACGCCCCAAGTTTCCTCGAGTTTTTACCGAATCTGTTTGTTGTTTTTTCCTGTTTTTGCTTTTCCAGCCTGATGAACCTGCACATTTGGGGTTTAATCAGTTTGCCAGATTCCAGCCCAAACCTCAGCGCCCTTGTGCCAAGTCAAAACCCAGCCGTGCTTTACGCCTTAAATAGTTTTATAGACGCTGGAATTCTGTTTACCAATGCCGCCATCATGTTTACCATTTTGTTTATTCTGCAACGTTGGCGCACCCCATTTGGCACATACGGCATTGTCCTCGGACTCAGCACTTTTGTACTGGTGATTATTGTAGACAACAATCTCATGCCTCGAGTTTATCTGGCAGCACTGGCTGGAATAATCATAGATAGCCTGATTCAAACCCTTAAACCCAGTCTGACCCGTCTGCTCGAGCTAAGGATTTTTTCAGCCCTCGCACCACTTGTTATTTGGGGAACACATTTTATGGCAGTAGACATCACAGGAGGATTAGGAATCAGCCCTGAACTCTGGACAGGTATTCTGACCATGACCGCTTTATCGGGTTTAGCCCTGAGTTTACTTGTTGCCATGCCCAAACCAAAGAACCTCCTCGAGACTTGAGGAGGTTCTTAAAGCCAAAAATTTTATGGTTTTGGTGTGTTACTGATTGCTGGGGCAATACCACAACCTTGGAAAGTAATCACAATGGTGCTTTTGCTGTCTTCTAAAGTAATCGAACCCGCCGTTAAACGGTTTGTAGCACAAGTTGCACGGTTCTTAAACACCAAGCCACTACTTGAAGCACTAAAATTGCGTTCGGCTCGAGTGCCGCGTTGAGATTTCCAGATGCCACTTAACACAACTGTGCCATTGGGTAATTGGGCGGTGTTGCTGATCGTGCTGCCTGCCTCGGCGGTGTAAGCAAAGGTCAGTTGATTTGTCCAAGCAATATTGGTGTTGGTCACGCCATCCACACTGCGAACCGAAGTCCCACTGACATTATGGACTCGAGACAAACTGGTGGCTGTCCCTTGGGCGATATTACGAGTCCCATTGCGGGTGCTTGTCCAAACCACAGCTTTGTTGTTAATCGTGCGAGTCCAGATGGTCTCGAGATTTGCAAGGGTTTCGGAGTGATTGCGGTCATTACTTGGGCTGGTATCCGCAATGGTTTTGCTACCACCTCGAGTGATTGTGCCACCACCGGGCAAATTGCGTAAACACAGGGTTTTGTCAAATGAAACCGTGACACTATCGGGGATATTATCGGCATCGGTGTCGGTACTAAACGAACCAGCCGTAACACTACGGCAACCAGTTGGAAGCATCAGTAAGCCAATGCTCTGGACAGTCACACCCGTGCTAAAACCAACCGCCACGCTATCCGAAAACCCGAGGGTATCAGCCAGTTCTTCGGCATCATCGGCAGCCAAATCACCCGAAGCCTGATTTTCTTCAACCACGGCGGGACTCGAGTTTGTTTCTGAAGGTGTTGTTGTTCCACACGCCATTAAACTTGCTCCGAACGCGATTGCCAATGCCAATTTGAATACCTTTGTCATAAATCTCCTTTTCGAGCGCTTAGCTCTACTAACGAAACACAATCTACAAACAGCAGCGTTCCAAAAACGTTCCAAGAATTTAAGGGCAGCGTTCCATAGAAACTTGGCTCAGCGTTCCATAGAAACTTGGCTCAGCGTTCCAAGGATTCCAGCAGTACAGTAGCTACAGCATTCTCCAAGGTATGCGACAAACTCAAATGGGCTTTCCAGTGCCTCTCGAGCATAATTTTTTCTAAACCAGAACAGACTTTGATGACTGGTCTAACTCCCTCAAATTCGACCCAAACATCTTGCCAACCGTGCGATTCAAACCATGTTTTTTGAAAAGCTTCTTTGGCTGCAAAGCGAGCCGCTAAACTCGGCACGGGATTTTTCTTAGCTAGGCAATACTCGAGTTCTACTTTGCTAAAGGTGCGCTCTAAAAACCGTTCCCCAGAACTAGAAGATAAAATCTTTTCGATTCGGTGCAGTTCTATTAAGTCAACCCCAATGGCAATAATCACGGCTCGAGTATACCCGTGGGTCTGACGAGACTGGCTGAACTGCTGCTCAGGACAGCACTGTTTTCCTTGAGGATTCGTTCAAGTAAACGCACCAAACGCAATTCTAAATGTCCGTTATGGGCGCTCGAGTACAATTCGGCTAAGGTGCGCTCTAAGGTAAAGGCTTCCTTATAGGTGCGTTTACTTTGCAGCGCATCAAAAACATCGCAAACCGCAAAAATACGGGCTGCCAAGGGAATATCTTCATTGGCTAATCGGGTTGGGTAGCCAGTCCCATCCCAGCGTTCATGGTGGTACAAAACCACATGTTTGGTGATTAAGGGTAAAAAAGGAATGTCTTTAATCAAGTCATAGCCATTTTGTGGGTGTTCTTGAATCAGTAAGCGTTCTGCACCATCGAGTTTACCGGGTTTACGCAGCACCGAATCAGAAATTGCAAATTTACCAACATCGTGTAAGTACGCCCCCCAACGAATCGCCCGAACTTCTGCTTCGCTTAAATTTAATGCCCGTGCCATTTGTACTGCCATTTGTGTGACCCGTTCGGTGTGGTTGCCAGTCTCGAGATCACGCATTTCTAAGGATTTACCAATCATGGCGAGCGAACCCTCATAGGCTGCCTCCAAGGTTTCTAAGCGTTCTAAGCGCGATAACAGCGCCCCAATCATCCCGCCAGCCGCCGCAATCAAGGCTTTTTCACTGGCATTCCAACCTGTTTGGTCAAAGCGGTAGACCACCAGCGTGCCGAGCAGCGTCCCGCCACTGTCAAGCATCGAAGCCAACATCGAGCGCACCCCAATTTGACGCATCGTTAAGCCAATCACTTCGGCACTCAACTCGAGACTGCGTTGCACCGGTTGTCTTGCCCAAACCATTAACGGCTCGAGTTTTAGGCTTTTAGCAATCGTATCTTCAGTCGGGGTTTTACCGACCAGAATTTGCAGGCTTAAAGCATCATTTTCGTTGCGTAGTAACACGGCAGCATCTGCTATTGCCAATTGCCGTACCCGTTCAAGGGCGTTCTCCAAGGCTTGGCTGTCGTTGCCCTCGAGTAAACGGGCTAAATTGAGCAAATTGCGACTTTCAAAGACTTGGCGTTCTAAGTTCTCGGTGGCACGGATACGCTCTAAGGCACTGCCAGAGACTTTGGCAATCACTTCGGTCAGGCGTTGGTCGAGGTTGGTGAATTGCTCAGGTAAATTTCTTGCCACCAACAATGCGCCAAGTGGTGCGCCACTTGAATCTAAAATTGGAACAGTCAATTGACAATGGGCTGGTACCCGAATATGGGGCGTTGGGTCAAAAGAACGGGGGTCACGCTGTACATCCGCCGAGTAAATTGTGCCTCTGGCTTCAAGCGCCGCCCAAGATAAACCCTGTCCTCGAGGAACACCATGACTAATCATATTTTCAAATAAACCACGAACCGATAAAACCCTTAAAAGCTGACCATCGCTGGAAACCAGTAAAAAAGCACTGTGCGGCACATTCAGTAAAATAGTTGCCTGCTCGAGAACACTTTCGGCAATTCGGCTTGGGGTTCTGGCATCATGCAGCGCTTCGGCAACTGCTTCTAAGGAGGCAAATTCACGAAGTCGAGCCTCGAGTTCTTTGCGTTCGCGTTGGGCAGACATCAGCGCTCCCATTTGAACCGCAAATTGCCGTGCTGCCCGAATCGAATCATCATTAAAAGCCATTTCATTGCTAAAACTATCCAAATTTAAGTCCGCCACGACTTCATTGCCGACCAACACGGGCAAATATAAATTGGCACGAATCCGTTTGTTTTGTAGAATTTGTTGTTGCTCTTGGCTGCTTAAACCCAGCAGCACTTCGGGCTGACGGGCAATTCGTGGTTCGCCCCGATGCCATGCCAAAGCATCGCCATGCCACTCTCGAGCATTTTTTTCGCTTAATTCTAATTCCATTAGATTTTGGTTATAGCCTTGTTGGGCGACAAACCGAAAACCAACACTACTTCGTAAACGCAAACTGCCACCCTCCGCCCCCGGTACAAGCAGTACGGCGGTACTCAAAAGTTTTTCCCAAAGTTCATTATCGCTGCTGCCACTTGCCATGACTCGAGCCGTGCCAAAAAGGGTCGTGACCAAATCACTTTCGGCACTTTGCCGACTTTTACTCGGGTTTGCCAGTTGTTCGAGTGTACCAAGTAAATTTTGATACGCCACAACCTGAGATTCTGGCATCGTCTGTCTTGGGTTGCTGCGTTCTAAATACATCGCCAGTGCCACAAAAGTCACCAACAACAGCAAAATTTGGGCTTCTAAAGTATATGGACGCGCCCAGGCGTTCCACCAAAACCATGTGCCTAGAGGTAAAATTGCCATTAAACTGACAATCCGAGTTAAACCAAGGGGTTTCAGTAAGACATCAAATAGAGTAACAGTGGCAGCCACACCCAGCAAAAACACACTATGCCAACCAACCAAACTTTGTTGCGGCATGGTGATACCTAAACTGAGTAAAGTCCCAGAGTTATCAAAAAGTGCCAGTATTGAACCAACCAAAGCGGTCATCAGTACCGTCATTCGCCAAGTGGTGGTTTTTTCCAGCAGATAATCAATGATTAAAGCCGCTTGCAGTACAAAATACAAACCATCAGTCAGCCACATCTCGGTATACAACTGCTCGAGTAACCAAACAGCCGTGACCATAAAACCCAAGCCAAATAAAAAGGGAATCCGTCCCCAAGAAACCCGCCGACTATGCAACCAAAGTAAAATAAACAATGCGCTGATTGTGTACAGTAACTCGAGCCAATTCATATCAGAGCATTTCCTTTCGTCAAAAAACCGTTACGAATCGTGATTTTACACGATTCACCCCCCGTAGCCTATTCTATTGCTTGTTTCACATCATTGTCCATTAGTCTTTGCCGATGTTCTCTTTTAAGCATAAAATTCCCGTTACCGTGATTGGTGGCTTTTTGGGGGCGGGTAAAACCACTTTGGTCAATCATCTGATTAAAACTGGGGGCAAACGCTTTGGCGTAATCGTCAATGAATTTGGCGATATTAACGTGGATGGCGCGTTAATCGAAAATATGGACGAAGACGGCGTGACTGAATTTTCCGATGGTTGCTTGTGTTGCGCTGGGCGTGACGACTTGGCAGAAGCAATGCTGAAACTGAGTTTGCGTAAAAACCCACCACAGCATTTATTGGTCGAACTCTCTGGACTTGCCGACCCCGTACCTGTGGCGCAAACGGTTCTCGAGCCACAGTTACGTCACATTTTTGATTTAGACGGGATTATTGGGGTAGCCGATGCCCGTAACTTAGAGCAAACCCTGCAAGAAGTCCCCGAAGGTGCAGTCCAACTGGCATACGCCAGCAGCATAGTTCTCAACAAAACCGACCTAGCCACACCACAACAACTCGAGACGGCAAGAAATTTGGTGCGTCAACTCAATCCACTCGGGGTCGTTACCGAAAGCATCAATGCCACAGTGGATGCCAAAGCCCACCTCGAGCAAGCTGCCTTTGATTCCGAATGGCAACCAAGCGGACACGAACACACCCACAGCAAAAATATCGCCACCTTTAGTCTACATCAAGCCGAACCACTGGATGCAATGGCATGGAATGCCTTTATGGAAGAAAAAATTCTTGCTAGACCGGGCAATGTGTTTAGGGCAAAAGGCTTCTTGGCGTTTCGGCAAATCCCAGATGAAATTATTTTCCAAGCGGTGCGCGAAATTGTCAAAGTCACCAAAGGAGCGCAGCGTCACCAAGGCAACTCGAGTTTGGTAATTATCGGGCGTGGACTCGAGGAAAAAGAATACCGCGAAGCCTTTGCAAAATTGCACTTGCCCCTGATGCCACGGCGTTAATTAGGTATCTCGAGGGTTGCGCTTCTGAACCCGCAGCTTTGCAACTGTTCTTAAAGTCAGTCTAGGGTTAAACTTACGTTCAGCCATGCCCAAAATAACCGTTGCTGTTCTGCTCACTCATAGGATTTTTTTTGAAGCTGTTCAAGTTGCTTTGAAAGACCATCCTTATCATTTGGTATTTGGCAGTGGTGGTGATATTCAAATTATTTTTGATGACTCACAAGGGTATTTGCTTCACCAATTAGAAACCCTCGAGCCGCATCCTAAACGCATTTATTTTAGCCATAACCCCTGCCCAGAATACTTAGAATACCTAAGTACCTTTGATGCAAAAGCCATAGTGTTTAATCCAAGTACAGTCCAAATAGCCCAAGCCGTAGAAGCAGTTGCCAATAACCAGCCTTTTTACCAAATACCAGAACCCAAAGCCAACTTAACACCCCAAGAAAAAACAATTATTCGACTTGTAGCCGAAGGGAAAAGTCAAAGACAAATTGGTGTCTTATTAGGCAAAAGTTACGGCACAATTCGTAATCAACTGACCAAAGACATCAAACCAAAGTTAAAAACAGTTCATCCTGATTTTGACTTCAGCACCGACCAGCATATCGCTCGGTACTACAACGGGAGTATGTACTTACTGCGTTTTTGGTACTTGGAAGCCAGAAAACCAAAACCTGCTTTGGAATTACAAGAAAACGAAAACCAAGCCGCCGAGAAACGACTGAAATTTTTGATGGCACTATTTGGTTATAAACCAGAGCAACGCGAAAAAGCGATTGCCTTCCTTGCTCAAATTAATTATGATTGGTAAGCACAAAATAAACCCAGTTCAAAAAAATAACACCGTGAAAGACATCTTTAATCAAAGTATGACAACTGTAATATTACAGTTGTGAATATACAAAAATTCACAACTTGTGCATAATGCTGCAAGCTCGAGACCAAAAACCCGCTCGAGTCAATTGACGGGAGGAAACCTCTTATGAAAATTCAGCACAGCACAGCACAGCACAGCACAGCACAGCACAGCACAGCACAGCACAGCACAAATCTCGTAGGCAACAGGGTGTGAATCATGACCGATAAAAAACCAATCCTGACAGCTCGAGAACTCGAAACCCTGCGTCACCTCGCCGAAGGTCAAAGCGACCTCGAGATTGCCGAACGACTTGGCAATTCCAAAGGAACAGTTAAAAATTGTTTAACCACGATTCGTCTAAAACTGGCTGCCTTTAGTACCAAACCATTAAGCCGACGCACCAACCTAGCCGAATTTCACAAAATGCACTTTGCTAATCAGTCTGACTCGAGCGAGAAATAAGGTGTACAACGGCTTTATAGGAAGTCACATGACCAAAGTAACGTTACTTTGGTCATGTGAACAAGGTAACTCGGAGATTAGTAATTGATGTGTAAAACTGCTGTATCAGCCTGACCAGTCTTCGCAGTGCTGAAAACCATTTTTGGGGGTACAACAATGAAATTCTGGTCTCGAGCAGTAAGAATTCTTTTGGCAACTATTGTTGCCACCCAAGGCGCAGCGTTTATACCAGCTATGGCAGCCAGCCAAAGCAAACGCTTAGCGGTCAAAGCAATTGGCATAGAAGAGTTGAAGAGCGAGTTTGGTGCAGGTGGTGGTGGGGGCAGTAGTGACCCAGTTGTAGTGATTGATCCAGGGGATGGAGGAGAACCTGGGGGATGTTATGTTCAAAATCCAGATTGTTCATTACAAGTTTCTCAAACTATTATATCTGATGAAGTAATAACTACACTTGAAAGTGATGCATATACAGGGGATTCCCTGTGGAATCCTGACGCATTTTCATCACAGCCCAAGTCAAAGTATTACTCAGATGGTTGTACAGTAGTCTTGGACTCTGCTGCTGGTTTCTCTATACCAGCCGGTATATCAATCGGTGTTGCTGTACAATGTCAGGGTGTTACAGTCAGTGCTGTTTTACCACCTAGAGGGACAAAATATATTTACCGCACCACAGTAAAAAAATCTTGGGCAGAAAGCAAGCTTTTGGCATACTGGCGAATAAGCACCAATACTTCTGTTGGATATGCTGGGACGAATACTTTTAGATATACACAAACTATGAGAACGTATTCTCTTGGTCCTCTAGTCTAAATACACTTAAAGCATACTGACTACTATTCCACTGATCTAGTTTAAAATTCTTTCATGAGACTTTGAAAGTCAAATGTATGTAATTTAATAAACCTCACGGTTATGAGAAGATAAGTCAGTGTATGTTCCATTAAGGCAATTGAATGAACTATAAAAATTTTCTCAAAATTAGTCTGGTTGTAATTACAATTGGGGCATTTGTTTTTCTATTGTTTAATAAATTTATCCACCATTTATCAAGCAATAGAAAAACAAATAGTATAGTTAATCAAACAAACTCTAATAATTCGAGTAAAAATATTAACAAAAAAATAAAAAATGGATTTATAAGCATAGATTTAGATAAGAAAAAGACTCAAATTGGATTTTATAACATCGGATTTACCAAACCTATTATTAAAAATTTTTGCAATTCAAAAATAACAATTCAAAAAATAACCAAGGAGTTCATATTTTTTGAATTGTTATCGTTGAAATCAGAAGACTGCCAAATTATTTTAGCTGAGAAAGAAATTAGCATTTCTATTAGGTTAGAAATTTTTTACCAAAAAATCGAAACTGCAAAGTGCGATTCTGATGTCTATGGTGATCAAACTGTGTTCGGATACATTGATAAAAGGCATTTAGAAACTGCCATTAAATTTAAAAATAATAATTCTTTTGCCCCAACTACACTACTTTTTCCAGCAATAGTAAATTATTATGATATTAGAAGTAATATCAATAGCATTTCTTTTGACTCAAAAATAAATAATATTGTTGTATTTTATGGAAAAAATGTATATTACAACTTAGAAAAAGGCTTTAATACCAAGTTTATATCAACAACTTTCCCAAAAAAGCTTGGTAAAAATAGCAGTTTTGGCTTAATAATTTTTCGTGATGAATTAAACACTAAAGGCAATCAAAATTCTCAATTCTATGTAAAAAATCAAATTTTATCATACAGAAAACTTATAAAATTTAACAACGAAACTCAAAATAATTGTGCAATTTTAGTGGAACAATATATAAATTAGATATTTTATATATTAGACGTTATCGGAAATTAGGATAAACTATTCGAGTGCTGCATTACGACAAACTCGTCAAGAATAAAACTCGCTTCTTAGCCCTGACTGGACTAACCAAAAAAGAATTCCAAGCCTTACTTCCATACTTTCA
>JANNVX010000006.1:0-31832 GCA_031414595.1 Deinococcales bacterium | reverse complement strand
ATATCACTTGGCGACGAGTTTTTTCTTTGGCATCTTTGCACTGTTTGTAGTGTTTCTCGAGTTCTTCAGTCGTATGGTGGGCGGTTAGAGGTGTGCCTAATCTTGACATTCCTTATTATCTACCTAAAGTTGGTATAAGACAGCACCTAGCGGGCTATTCGCGCCTCAAAGGAGGGGTTCAAAAGTCAAAAGCCACCACCAACCCTCTCCCAGCGAAGCGATTTTGGGAGAGGGTAACGAGCCTAAGCGAGTCGGGTGAGGGGCTGACTGCTTGTGTCTTTAAGTTGCACTGAAAGAGTTTGCTCGAGCCTGAGCGGTTTGCTCTATTTTTGCAGTACCCGCGCTACCTCGAGAACCCTTGCTAGACTTGCCCCTGCGTAATTTGTGGTTTCGTATCTTTGAATCATTTGGCTTTTCATACCGAGTTGCTTGGCGAGGGCTGCTTGGGTTAATCCCTTGGCAATTCTGGCTTTTATCAGTTCTTCGGCTAGGTTTTCTAAGGTTGCTAGGGGTACATTAATATTCCCTGAGTGCCGTAAGTTTTGGTACTCGAGCAATTGTGCTTCTAAATCCTCGATTTCGCTTTGCACGGCTTTTATTCGGGTTTGGCTTTTTAAGCTCGAGTCGTTCTGAGCGCTGAGTTGTTGTAAACTATTTTGGAATTTCTCAAGGTTGCCTTTGGTAATTTTGAATTGTTTTTCGTTATGAATCATGGGTTCACCTCTTTAGATGGTACTGAGTGAAATTCGGATGATGCCTTTTGGGTTGCCGTTGCGGTCTTTTTTGAAATACTCGAGAAAAGTTGTGCCATTCGCGTCAGCTTCCCATGTGGCAGGAAAGCATTCACAGCCAAATTTGCGTTTTTGAGCAGCACGGCGATGACTAAATTCTAGGAGTGTGGGTTCGATTTGTTGTAGCAATTGAAAGTCTGTTTGGTCATCATCCCAAGCTACGTCAATGTCGTTTGGATTTGGCTTATTTGTAGCGAAACTGCCATCTATCCAAGCAGTCGGACAACCACAATTATGTAGGGCAATCAAGGCAGCTTGTAGACCACCAATGAGCGTAGCTCGTTTTGTATTCCAAGCAAAGTGTTGTGTAAATTCTTGCCAATCAAGGTCGTGTTCTCCAGCAAGAAGGTTGCCATTTTGGTCAAATGCTGGAATCATAATAGAACATTATCGTTGCATTAAAAATTTGTCAAGCTCGAGCCTGAGCTTTGACTGTTTGGCTCGAGCCTAAATCATCACCGGTTCTTGGTACACCCCATACACGCCGCGTAGCACATCCATTTGCTCGCCGAGCGTTGCGTAAGCATGGGCGCACTCGAGAAAAGCTGGCATGGTGTTAAGCCCTTGAACGGCGGCTGTTCGTAACTGCTCTAAAGCAGCTTTGTGCCGAATCGGGTCGCGTTCACGCCGCACTTGCTCGAGGCGTTTAGCTTGAATAATTTCTACATTTTTATCTACCAATTGAATCGGGACACTGGCGCGTTGATTATCGGTAAATTCATTGACCCCGACAATAATTCGTTTTTTAGAATCTAACTCACGCTGAAATTGATAACTGGCATCGCCTATTTCGGTGGCAAAAAAACCAGCCTCTAGTGCCTTGACCACACCGCCAAGGTTGCGGATACGCTCGATGTAGGCAAGCGCTTGAGTTTCCATATCGCTTGTTAAATGCTCGACAAAATAACTGCCAGCTAACGGGTCCACAACGTTTGCTACACCAGTCTCATAAGCAATAATCTGTTGCGTTCGCAGCGCAATGGTGGCGGCTTCTTCGGTGGGTAATGCCAGTGCTTCATCAAAAGAATCGGTATGCAGACTCTGTGTACCGCCAAGTACCGCCGCCAGAGCCTGAATCGCTACCCGAGCAATATTATTGTGTGGCTGTTGCGCCGTCAGGCTTACACCAGCCGTTTGGGCGTGGGTGCGTAACATCCAAGACTTTGGGTTTCTTGCGCCGTAACGTTCACGCATTTGGGTTGCCCAGATTCGTCTTGCGGCACGGAACTTGGCAATTTCTTCAAAAAAATCGTTGTGAACATCCCAGAAAAAACTAATTCTCGGCGCAAATTCATCAATGTCCAAACCGCGTTTTAATGCCTCTTCGACGTAATGAAAACCATCTGCCAGAGTAAACGCCAGTTCTTGCACACCAGTGCTGCCAGCCTCACGGATGTGATAGCCCGAAACACTGATAAAATTCCATTTTGGGGTGTGTATCGGCGACCATTCAAAAGTATCAATTACCAATTTGACACTTGCTTCGGGCGGGAAAATAAATTCTTTTTGGGCAATAAATTCTTTTAGAATATCATTCTGGATTGTGCCACCCAAGTTCTCGAGCCTAAAACCTTGTTTTTGGGCATTTGCCAAGTACATTGCCCAAATTGCACTGGCTGGCGAGTTAATCGTCATGCTGGTGGTGACTTTTTCTAAATCAATGCCTTGGAATAAAATTTCCATATCGGCTAGGCTCGAGACCGCCACACCGCACTTACCGACTTCACCGACACTAAACGGATGGTCAGCGTCATAACCCATCAGGGTTGGTAAATCAAAAGCCGTACTTAAGCCCGTCTGCCCAGCTTGGAGCAACTGATGAAAACGCTGATTGGTCTGTTCGGCACTGCCAAAGCCCGCGAACATCCGCATCGTCCAGAGTTTGGCGCGGTACATGCTGGCTTGTGTCCCACGGGTAAACGGGTACTGTCCCGGCATCTCGAGTTCGGGTGGGGCATCCTCGAGTGTATAAACTGGTTCGGGGCTAATACCGCTCATGGTGGAGAACAGAAATTGGCGTTCTGGGAATTTTTCTATGGCTTTTTTGTAATGACTGATGAGCCAATCATTTTTTTTGGTTGTGGTTTTCATGGGTTTAGTTTAGCAGATGAGTCATGTTTTTGTAGAAATTGAGAACTTAGCTTAAAACTCGCAACTCAAAATTCATGTACAACCAATACATAACTTTTGCACTGGAGTTTGTCGTAAAACCCTGCATAAAGTGGCATGGTACAAGCGCATAGGGTCTAAGTGCCGTTTTCGAGCCATATTATGTTTGGAATCTAAGCCCATACCCTGTCAGACCATTGCAGCGAATCCACCCCAACCTATTTGCAAAACGCCCCTTGAATTGGATGTATGGGCTAAATAGCTTATCGGTGTGTCTATAACAGTTTGGTTTGCCTAACTTGAGTGTACTGCACTCAAGAAGAGCATCTAAACGTCACTCAGGATACATATTGTTTTTAGACTCGAGGGGTATGCTTTGCGGCATGAAATTAGTCCTTTGGCTTTGTCAGGGCAATGTCGGGTTTAGGTGCATTCTTCTTATGTAGTGCTGGTATACTGGTTTTCGGTTCAGCATCACCGAAAGTAAAGTATGTTGAGGCGTTCGACACCGCCTGAGAAGTGTGGCGGCGCATTAAAAGCGTAAACTTGTAAAGGAGAAATTTATGCGCTGGGAGTTACCTGTACTTGCTTTAAGAAGTTTTGTGTATATGCCAGGCAACGCCCATAACGTTGCTGTCGGACGTGCTAAATCGCGTCGTAGCGTCGAAGAAGCCCAAACCTCCGACCGCCGTGTGATATTGCTGACCCAACGTGACCAGAACACCGATGACCCAAGTGTTGGCGAGTTGTACGACATTGGTACCTTAGCCGCGATTAAACAAGTCGTGCGGATGCCAGACCAGACTTTAGAAGTGTTGGTTGAACCGATTGAACGGGTCAAAATTACAGGAATTTTACCACTACCATATTTGCGGGTTGTGGCGGAAACGATTTATCCTGTGGTGGATGCCGATGCCAATACTTTACGGGTTTTAATAGATGAGGCAAAATCATCGTTTGACAAATATGTCGGGCAGAATAAGAATTTGCGCCTCGATAACATTCATTTGGAACATTTGCGGCAACTGACCGACCCTGGAGCAATTGCCGATACGATCACCCACCATGCCACTTGGGAAGTCGTGGATAAACAGGGTATTCTCGAGTTGTTGTCTATCCGCAGCCGTTTAGAAAAAGTGATTGGCTACTTAAACCGCGACCTAGAGCGCTTTGAGATGGATAAGAAAATCGCGGCTCGAGTCAAAGAACAAATGGATCAGAATCAACGCGAGTATTACTTGCGTGAACAGATGAAAGCCATTGGCAAAGAACTCGGTGGCGGCGAAGAAGCGGTTGCCGAAGCCGATGATTTACGTCAGAAAATAGATAATGCGGGAATGCCTGAAAAAGTCAAGGAAAAAGCCTTGAAGGAACTGGCACGGCTCGAGCGCACCCCCGGTGGTAGCCCAGAGAGCAGCGTGGTTCGTAATTACCTCGATTGGTTAATAGATGTGCCTTGGGTTAAGCGCGATGATGAAATTCTCGAGATTGCCCGTACCCGCGAAATCCTTGACTCTGACCATCATGGTTTAGAAGAAGTTAAAGAGCGTATCCTCGAGTTCTTGGCGGTGCGTCAACTGACCCAAGGAATGCGTGAAACTTTAGAAAGTCAACCCGCCAAAGACCGTGATGCCAAGGATAAAGAAGACATGGCATTGCGTGCGCCGATTCTGTGTCTGTCAGGTCCTCCGGGTGTTGGTAAGACCAGTTTAGGCAAGAGTATTGCTCGGGCATTAAACCGTCAGTTTGTCCGTATGAGCCTTGGTGGGGTGCGTGACGAAGCCGAAATTCGTGGTCACAGGCGTACCTATATTGGTTCGTTGCCGGGGCGGATTATTCAAAGCATGAAAACGGCTGGTGTGGTCAATCCAATTATTTTACTCGATGAAATTGATAAAATGAGCAGCGATTGGCGCGGCGACCCGAGTTCGGCAATGCTCGAGGTGCTAGACCCAGAGCAAAACCATACCTTCCAAGACCATTACTTAGAAGTGCAGTACGACCTAAGCCAAGTCATGTTCATCACCACTGCCAATAACCTTGGCAACATCCCACGCCCATTACTTGACCGTATGGAAGTGATTGAGATTCCGGGTTACACTTTGCAAGAAAAAATCGAAATTGCCAAGGGCTTTAGGTTGCCACGGCAAATCAAATCGCACGGCTTAGAGAATAAACTCGAGGTTTCAGACCGCGCCATTGAACGCATCGCTCAGGAATATACCAAAGAAGCAGGGGTGCGTAATTTGGATCGAATGATTCAAAAACTAGCCCGTAAAGTTGCCCGTGAAGCCCTCGAGAAACCATGGGAAGGCATTAAGCACGTCGGTGGTCAGGAAGTCGAAGACTACCTAGGCGTGCCGATGTTTGAAATTGAATCCAAGGAAAAGAAAAGCCAAATTGGTGTTTCTACTGGGTTGTACTATTCTTCGGTCGGTGGCGGGATTTTACTGATCGAAACCCTCGCTACCCCGGGGACAGGCAAGGTTAGTTTTACCGGTTCTCTGGGCGATGTGATGAAAGAATCAGTCCAAGCCGCAATCGCTTACCTTCGCGCTCATGCCACCGAATACGGTGCTGACCCAGATTTTTATAAGAATCTCGATATTCATGTCCACTTCCCAAGTGGCGGAATGCCCAAAGATGGACCGAGTGCTGGCGTGGCAATTGCTACCAGTGTAATTAGTGCCATCACCAAGCGCCCGGCTCGAGCCGACATTGCCATGACAGGCGAAATCAGTTTGCGCGGCAAAGTCTTAATTATTGGTGGAGTCAAAGAAAAACTGCTTGGTGCGTACCAAGCCGGTATTCGTAAAGTCCTGATTCCTAAAGGCGACGCGCCGTACCTCAAAGATGTCCCAGAAACAATTCGCCGTGAACTCGAGATTACTCTGGTTGAGGATGTCAAAGAAGTATTAGACACGATGCTTGAGCCGCTTCATCTGGTACAAGAAACAGTTTTGCCACCCAGCAATAACCAGTTTGCCACTGATGACCCTCCAGCCATTCCACCCGTGGCAATCATTACCCCCCAACCGGGTGCATAAGTTATCCAGTCAGATGTGACAATTTTCATGGCACTATCCCCATCCTCACCAAAGGATGGGGTTTTTCATCTAAGAAGTAGGGTAAAGTAAGAACAGTTGCTGGTACAATTACGACCAGTAAGTAAAAAGCACCAAGGAGAGAAGATGAATAACAAAACAAAAGCCCTGACCGTAGCCCTGACCCTCACCGCCGCTTTTGGCGTTGGTATGGCATTACAAGCCAAATTTAGTGATATTCCAGCCAAGCACTGGGCAGAAGGCGCAGTCAACCGCATGGTGGCAGAAGGTATCGTCAATGGCTACCCAGACGGCACATTTCGTGGCAACAACACCGTCAATCGTTACGAAGCCACCAGTATGCTTGATCGTTTAATCTCGAGCAAGCGCTTTGCCGCCTTAGAGAGCAATGCCCAAAGCACTTCGCAAGTCAGTTCGGATATTTCCGCCTTGCGTTCTGCCAATGCCAGCAATGCCGCAACCATCGCTGCCCTGCAAACTGATATTGCTGCCTTAAGAGCAACTGTCAGCACCCCAGTCGCTACCCCAGTTGTCACCAATAACACCGAACTGAACGCAAAAATTGCTGCACTTGAAGAAAAATTGGCTGGATTAAGCACTGCCGATACTGCCGCCGCAGATCGTTTGGCTGCCTTAGAAACCACCCTTAAAGTCATGCAGGACAGCGAAAAACCAACCAATCCAGAACTCGATGCGCGTTTGACCACCCTTGAAGCCAGCAACGCTAACACGGCAGAACTGACCACCCAACTCGAGGCACAAAATGCTCGAGTGACCGCTTTAGAGGGTCAAGTTCGCACTTTGAACAGCACCGTGGCAACCTTGCAAAAAACCGTGGCTGACTTACCAACGGCAACGACACCAACTGTTACCACGCCGACCACGCCGACCACCCCGACGACTGACCCAACCACCCCAACCACGGCTGCTCCAAGTGTTCCAGCTTTGTATGTCAGTGGTGGAATTTCGACCAACTTAATTCCTAGTAGTCCTTTTAACTTCCCGCTTGGACTTGGTGCTTTTGCTGCCGTTGGACTGAATTTAAGCAATGACTTTAGCATCCGTTTGAGCGCCGACCTTTCAGAAATCCCAAGCGCAGGTGCAAACTTGCTCTTTAACCTCGGTGGCGGCTTATATGCTGGCGTTGGCGGCGGCTTGGTCTTTGGTGGCGGCGGCGTTTATGCTGGTGGCGTGCTTGGCTTTGGTTTTGACATTGCTCAGAACTTTGGTTTGTTCTTAGAAGCCAATCCACGCTTTAACTTTACCTCCTCGAGCTTTGGTGTGAAGACTGCGCTTGGACTTCGTTTAGGACTTTAAAATTAGCTATTAGCGGCTAGTTTTTAGCAACTAGCTCAAATCCCCTCGAGAACAACTCGGGGGGATTTTTATTTGACAAGACAAAAATTAGCTGGTATCATAATGAAGTAATTAAAATTAACCTCGAGAAAGGAAGACCCTAGATGAAATTCTCTAACTTATTAACCCAAAAACCCATTCAATACCGCCACGGCGACGTGATGCTTGAGCAAGTACCGAGCTTGCCAGACAACGCCACCCCCACCCAAGGCGCAATTCTTGCTCGCGGCGAACTGACAGGTCACAGCCACCGCATCGAAAATGCCCAAGCTGCCCAGTTATTTACGTACAACGGGCAAACCTTTGTGCAAATAAAACAACCCACTGCGATTATCCACGAAGAACACCGAGCCATCCCACTCGAGGTTGCCACTTACCGCTACTGGATGCAGCGCGAATATCACCCTAAAGCCATTGTTACTGTCAGGGATTAAGCTAAGAAGGCAAGATTGGTTTTTAACCTTTGCCTTTTGCCTTTCGCTTTTTTCGCTCATCACGAGGAAAACCATGAAAACCACGACACCAGTCCAAACCGCTATACAGCTTATTCTCGAGGGAAACGCACCGGAAAATCTGGTGGTTTCAGGGAATCTTAGTTTTGCCAACAATAAGAATTTGCGTTGTTTACCAAATAACCTCACCTGTAGCAGCCTTGATGTCTCGGGTAGTGGGTTGCTCGAGTTACCAAAGGGTTTAGTCTGCAATCAACTCCATGCCCAAAATTTAAGTATTACCAGTCTTCCAGCCGATATTGCGGTGCGCTTTAGAATGGATTTATCGGGTTGTGAAGCGCTCGAGTTTTTACCAGAAAACCTGCGGGTTGGTTCGCTGCTGCTGCGTGAGTGCATTGGTTTACAAGCCTTACCAAACGGCATAGACACCAGTTTTTTAGACTTAACGGGTTGTGTGCAACTCGAGGCATTTCCAGAGTATGGCAGTATTGGCATTGGGCATTTGGTGCTGCGTGGTTGTACTCGGCTTAAAAAATTACCAAATTGGCTCGGGCAACTGGCACAACTTGACTTGGCGGGTTGCGAACAAATTGATTCGCTGCCTAAAGGCTTACAGATTAGCTCTTGGCTTGATGTGGCGGATACAGCGATTACCAAGCTCGAGAATCCCAAGACCAAATTGCGTTGGCGTGGTGTAAGCATCGAAGCTCGGATTGCTTTTGAACCCGAAAGTATCACGGCGGAAGAAATCATCGAGACCGAAAACCTCGAGTTGCGCCGAGTCAAACTTGAACGGATGGGCTATGAAACATTTCTAAAAAACGTCAAAGCCCAGGTGCTGGATACTGACCAAGACGCGGGTGGTACGCGCAAGTTATTGCGCGTACCCTTCAAAAAAGATGAAGATTTTGTAGCGGTATGGGTAATTTGCCCAAGTACAAATCGCAATTATGTGCTGCGCGTCCCGCCCAAAACTAAAACTTGTCATCAAGCGGCAGCATGGCTGGCTGGCTTTGACAATCCTAACGATTATGCGCCGAGATTAGAGGCATAGTTTCTAAATGAACTCGGGTTTGTATTTCTGGAAACGTTTGCAGACCTTAGAAAAGCCGTAGACTTGCCTTCATGCAAAAAATTCTATTGATGATTGGCACGGGCTTAGCCCTCGCAACCGCCTCGATAACTGCTTTGGGGCAAACCATCTCGCGCCCAGATGCGCCACCACTCGCGGCAAGGGGAACACACCAAGTTGGGGTTAAAACCCTAAATTTGACCGATGCGACCCGTAAGCGCCCATTAACACTAGAGGTTTGGTATCCCGCTAAGCTCAGAGCTACCCAAGCAGAACGCACGATTTACAAAGCCACGATTGGCACAACCAAATTTGACCTGCCCGGACGGGCGGCTCGAGATGCCACACTCGAAACTGGCAAATTCCCAATGGTGATTTTATCGCACGGACAAGCTGGCTCGAGATTTATGATGTCCTACCTGACCGAACATTTGGCATCCAGAGGTTATGTTGTGGCAGCGATTGACCACACTGGAAGCACCTACGACGACATCACCCAAGCGGCTTATATCTCGAGTTTGGTGGATAGACCGCTGGATATTCTCTTTAGCATTGGCGAAATTGCCAAGAGCATGAGCAATGCCGACGGCAACAATGTTGGATTGATGGGCTACAGCTACGGCGGTTATTCGGTTCTGAACGCCGCAGGCATCGGCTTGGACAAAGCCAATTTGGAGGCGTACTGCAAAGCCTCCAATAACGAAGGTCCTTGTTTTGCCCTGCCATTTTTTGATGGGATTACCCAAGTGCGCGGCTCGAGTGTGGTCAAAGCCGACCCACGCATCAAAGCTGTGTTTGCAATGGCACCATATGGGATTCCTTGGCTCAGTGCCACTCAACTCAAAGCCATGAAAACCCCATTGTTTGTGGCTTGTGGCGCTCAGGACGACATTGCCACCTATAAACGCGATGCCCAAACTGCCTTTAAGACTTCTGGCTCGAGCAGTAAATACTTACTAACCTTGGACGGCGCATCACACAACCCATGGACAAACAACCCACCCGAAGCTGCCCGTGGCAACTGGTCGGATTACGAACGCTGGTTTGAACCAGTCTGGGACAGGGAACGCCTGAATGACATCACCAAGCACTTTGCGACTGCCTTTTTGGGACAGAACTTAATGATGGATAAGTCTGGCGATAAGTACCTGAGCGAAAAACTCGAGGGATTCAAACCCCGCACCACCATTGGCATTAGCCTCGAAGTCGGCAAACAATAAATTCCTAAATCGAACATCCTCGCCTTGAGCTTTTCAGGTGAGGATGTTTTTATTCCATTGGCTAGGTATTCGCTCGAGAATGCCACCTGCGAATACCTCTTGTAAGCCCAATTTCTCGAGATGCACATAGCCAATATGACAATCGCAAAAACTGCGAGAACAGGCTTTAGGCAAAAGTTTTTCTTCAAAGTCTGGCGTGTAAATACTGCCAATTGGCGTTTCAATAAAATGGCAACGCCGCGCCATGCCAAAACCATCCACACTAATCACCGTATGACCCGCACTACAGGCTTGTCCTCGAGATTTGTAGCGCTCGAGATTGAGGGCAAAGTATGGGTCTATTTTGGTTAAGCGCTCGAGTGTGTCTGAATTGTAGTAATCGTGTCCTCGGCGGTCAAAAGCGTTTATCCAGAAGTAAATTTCGGGTGGGATAGCTTCTCGTAAACGCTCGAGCAATACAAGATTTTCGCGGATACCCACCGCCCCAACACTAAAACGTACCCCAAGGCGAATAAGTTCTTTGGCTCGAGTCGCAAATTTTTCTAAGCTGGTTTCCGATGGATGAAAGGTTATCCACAGCGCCAATTTCTCGAGATTAACCTGTTCTAGCCAGCGCAAACCCCACGAGCCATTGGTTTGTACCACCACTTTCTCGAGATGCGCTAAATTTGATAAATGCTGTACTGCTTTTTGATACCGAGTACGGATTAACGCCTCACCCCAAGGCGTAAAAAATACACTGGTCGGTTTGCCCCGAGTTTCTACCCAAGTTGCAAATTTCTCGAGGGCGGCAGCATCGCGCAAATGTTCAAACCTAGATTCGGTGTGCTTGGCAAACGGGCAATAAGCACAGGCATAATTGCAACTGCTTAAAAATCCACGGTACAAAACACTCAGCGCCACTGGTAATCCTCGGCTACTTGCTGAACTTGGCTCGAGTAGAACAAATGCCCAATCGCATCGCTACGTTCAAGTCCTATTTTGGTCAAATGAATTTGGTCTGGGGAAATGGCAATCAAACCAAGCCCCTGTAAACCCGTAAAAATCGGGAAATCAGCTAACGCATCCGAAGAAAAATGCTGCTGATATGCACTTCTCGAGAAACCCACAACATTAAAAATATCTTGCAGGATAAATCTGCGACGCTGTTCTAAACCATCCAAATAAAAACCATGCGAGGCAAAAGCAAAATCGGATTCAGAACGCAACGCATAATCAGCAATAATTTCCTTGACCCCAACCTGCCCAACCGCGTATTCGCTCGAGTAATGCAGATTTTGGGTGTACGAACGCGCCCCTACACCAAGACCAATTAAGCCGTCGGCTTGGGCATCAAAAGCAATGCCAGCCTCCCGAGATGGCGCATCCAATCGTCTAAAAACCCGCATCGAATGCTGTTCATACCCAGATTGAAGTAAAAAATCCCGAGCCACACGGTACAACTCGAGGCGTGTATCATCCCAACTCTGCTCGAGTTTGCCCAAACCAGTCAAAGGGCGCACATACAACGGGTACAAAAAAAGTTCTTGTGGTGCAAATTGCAAAGCTGTTTTTAGCGACTCGAGCCACGATTCACGGGTTTGATTCGGTAAACCATAGATTAAATCTAAGTTCAGGGTTGGAAAATCTTGGGCTTTAATGCGCTCCAACGCCTCAAGAACCTCGCTTGAACGCTGTGAGCGCCCAACTGCTCGAGCTTCGGACTCCACAAAGCTCTGCACACCAATACTGATTCGGTCAATCCCAAAATTTGACAGCAACTCGAGCCGATCCAAAGTTGCGGTTTGCGGTGAAGTCTCGACGCTGAGCGGCGTTTGGTTGCTGACGTTAAACATCTCGAGAATTTTAAGCACCCGCTCGAGTTCAGACGGCACAAGAAAAGTCGGTGTACCACCACCTAGCGCGGCTCGAGTGACGGTTTTATTTGCTAAAGCATCACGCACCACTTTAGCTTGACGTTCTAAGGCACTTAAAAACCCAGCCTCGAGACTGGCATCTGGATTGACAGTTGTAAACAAATTACAAAAACCACAACGCATCTCGCAGAACGGCACATGAATGTATAAAAATGCGGCTCGAGGTTCGTTTAGCCAAACTTGCTCGAGTGGCACGGGTTTTATGGCACGGTAGGCAGTTTTATGCGGATAGGCGTAGGTGTAAGAAATATACGGGCTACCCGTTAGAACCGCCTCGAGATTCATGTTATTCCCTCGAGAAAAAATTCGACATAGGGGACATTCCAAACGGTTTCGTGGGCTAAACGATGCCCATAAAAACCATCTTCGCCAAATGCCTCACCGTGGTCAGCACAAATAATGCACAATGACCCGCCCCTTGATTCAAAGACTTCAAAGAGTTTACCAAGGTGCAAATCGGCATAAGCTAAGGCAGCGGCTTGGGTCTCGAGCGAGTCTTGGGGCGCGCTTGGCAGAAATATCCGCGTGGGCGTGTGGGTTGCCGAAACATTAACGAACAACAAGACCCGCTCAGAATCTGGAATTTGATGCAGCAGATTGACGGCTCGAGTTACTTGTTTTTCTGTGCTGCGTGGACTGGTCACACCCATGCTGTGCGAGAAAAACGAATGCTCAAAATAATCTGGTAAAACCGAACTCAAACCGCCCGTACCACGAAAAAAACCCACTCCACCGATACAAAACGTATGATACCCAAGGTTTTTAAGCGCCTCGAGCCAAGTGCTTTCTGAGTAGACAAAAGTCGTCTCGGACGTGGTTTTAGAACCCTCAAATTTTGCCGCAAACAACCTCGAGTGCCGCCCAGTTGTGGCAGGAGTCGGCAAAAAGCCGGCAAAAAATGCTTGGTGCGCTGCAAAGGTAAAGGTCGCTGGGGTGTGGCGCAGTTCCCACGCACTGTTTGGCAAGACTCGAGCCAAATTAGGGGTGCGCCCAGCTTGGAGGGTTTGGACTGCCACATCGTAACGAAGGCTGTCTAAGGTGATAAAAAGTATGTCCTTATGGGGAATGTAATGATTGGCGTTAAGCATCGGATACCCCTATTCTATTACAAGCCTCAAATTGGGTTTGATAGGTGTCTAAATCATCCACAAAAACATTGCGGTGGTAATCGCCAAAAGCATTCATCTCGAGAATGGCGTGGTGTTGCCAATCGGTTTGCACCAGCGCATCCACCCCAGCATAAAGACTATTGGGGAATAAACCCATGCACTGCTCGCAAGTGCTTTTAATCTCGAGCCAAGTTTCGCCAAGTTTTTCACGTACCCCGTCCCAATTACCGCGCTCATTGCCAAGGTGCAAATTGGTGACTGTGCCACTCGAGGAGCGCACCAGCACATGCTTGGCAATTCCAGCAATCACCACGACCCGTAAATCAAAAATTTTATCTTCAAAACTGGCTTTGGACAGCCATTTCTCGACATGCACACGCTGTGAGCAAATGACATTGACCAGCGCCTTGATTTGTTCCAAGTTACGGTACTTCCAAAGGCGCTTGGTGTTGTACAACCGCCCACCACTTGCCATTTCTACCGTGCTGGTGGCTTGCCAATTTCCTTTGTGGTTCTCGAGGGCAATTACCCCAGCCGCCCCAGAACCATGCGCGAGTTTGATAAAAACCCGATTCCAATTTAAGCGCTGCATCTGTTCAAACAACTCATCGAAATTCTGAACTGGCGGTAAAGCTGGCGGTACAAGAATTCCAGCCTTCTCGAGTTTAGCGTGAGTAGAACGTTTATCAAACATTAAAGCAATATCCGTTGGATGATTCATGGCATGTCTCCCAAGCTGCGTCAGTTGGGTGCTTACATTCTCGAGGGCGGTGCAAAACCCCAAATACCATTGTCTCGAGGACAGAATTGCCCCAAGGTCATACTCGAGATTCTCAGGATTGACTCGAGCGTACTCACGGTCTGGGTCGGGTTGAAGTTCGCCAAGGGCAAGCAGGGCTTTGTCTGTTTCCCAATCCTCAGAAGGCGAATCGAGTTTGATGATGGTGTTTGGAAAAATGTGTTTCTCGAGTGGTTCGCCATTTAGCACCTCGAGCCAAGACAACACTCGAGCAGGAGGTAGTCCAGCCTCGAGTAAACTGTTTTGCAAAGCGCGAACGCGACGACTTTCGGGCGGGGCAATAACAAGGAGATCATTCACCGATTTGTGGACTGCGCCAATCTTCATTTGGGTCTTGGGCATCGGCGGCATCAATTTTTATCTTAAGTTTCCGCAAATGGGCTTTTAATTCTTTCAAGGCTTCCTCGCCAACGTAATGATAATGGATGTCTAATTTCTCGAGAGTGCCTAGTTTCTCGGCACTCGAGAAGATTTTTGCACCTTCATCGGATAGCGTGCCAAGCGATAAATCTAGTGTTTTGATTCGCTCTAAAATCGGGGCATTGACCAAGACCCCAGCCAGCGCATCGGTCAGGTCAGAGTTGCGAAGTCCTAAGTACACTAATTTTGGAAATAATTCGCCACGCAGTAAAGGTGCAAAGTCGTCTATGGCAGTGTTTGCACCATAATTATCTGTGCCTAGGTACAAGTCCAGATGCTCGAGATTTGGGAATTCAGACCCCAGAACGTCTCGCAAAATAGCAACATCCATCCCACCTGTTTGAATGGTTAAGTGCCGCAAATGCTGATGCGAAACATGACCAAATTGTAGGTTTTCCGAGCCACGAACTGCAAAGACCTCAAGCGCAGGGTAAGCCAGAAAAATCGGCGAAATATCAGACTGATGAATCCATGAAACTTCGCATTCCTCGCCGGCAATATCGCCCAGAAAAATGGCTTTAAGACTGGTTAAGGTGTCTTTGGCTGCCACCAGTGCTTCGACCACTTGCTCCGAGCCATCTTCAAATTGTTCATCCGACCAAGCGCCAATCACCAACGCCTCGAGATTGGCAGCATTTTCTTGTTCTAAAAGGGTATTGAACTTCTCGAGCCAAGTTGGGGTTTCTTCGTATTCTACCCGCACTCGGAAAGCAAATTTATCTGTATCAAAGAGTTTATCTGCAAAATCCAGAACTTTTTTACCAGCGAACGAAAACCGATGCTCGGAGAATGACATACATCATTGTACCCAAAAAATCAAAAAAGCGCTCCCTATTAAGAAGCGCTTCTTGTGGTGCCGAAGACGGGACTTGAACCCGTACACCCTTGCGGGCGCTAGCCCCTCAAGCTAGTGCGTCTACCAATTCCGCCACCTCGGCGAGGGCGGAAGAGAATATACAAATGCACGGCACATTTGTCAAGGCGTGTTAGGATTATGCGAATGAAACCACGAATTGGAATTACGGTCTCTAGTTCTAAGGACTCGAGTTTACAACGGGCTTGGAGTGGGACTGCGCTTGCTTATTCAGCCGCGATTTTGGCTGTGGGAGGGCTTCCAGTCATGCTGCCCAGTCTGGTTGGAACGGCGGCTATGCAACTCGAGGCTCTGAATGGTGTTTTGTTCTCGGGTGGGGTTGACCCAGACCCCGAAATCTGGGGGGCAGACCACGAAGCTGGGCTTGGCGAAGTGGATGCGCTGCGTGATGCCTTTGAACTCGAGTTATACACCTTGGCTCGAGAGACCAAAAAACCAATCATGGGAATCTGTCGTGGTTTTCAACTCATCAACGTTGCCGAAGGCGGTACGTTGCATCAGCACATTCCAACATCGAACGGACTTTGGGCAGACCATCGCCAAACTGCCACCCCGCCCGTACTTGGGCATCGGGTGCGAGTGGTTGGTGGTACGCGCCTTTCAAAAGCCCATGGTGTGGAAACGCTGCGGGTCAATTCGTACCATCACATGGGAATAAAGGATGTCGCGCCCGGATTATCGGTCTCGGCATATGCCCCAGATGGTCTTGTAGAGGGCATCGAAGGCGATGGTGTGCTGGCAGTACAGTGGCATCCCGAATTACTTTGGGAAGCCCACCCTGAACACCTCGCGCCGTTTAGAGCTTTCATGGGTATGCTAGAAAAAATTCCAGCATGAAACCTGTGATTGCACCCAGTATGAAACCAACCTTCTCGAGAAGTTGGACTGATGCCTTTGGCACTGCCTTTATTCATCTCGAGGGCAGCACAGGTTGGCAGACCGTGCTTTTGCTCTGTCCGCTTGAGCATGGGCAAAAGGTTTTAAGCATTCTCGAGAATTTAGATTCATTTAAGGGTCGGATTACACTGGCGGTACTCGAGCAGAACCACAGCACACCGATAGAAGCCGCTCTGCGATTCCTCAGACCTAAAATAGTGATTGCCCTTGATGCGAATTGTATCGTCTCGAGTGGTGAAGCTCTTGGTCTCGAGACTCAAAGTTCTGTTAGCAGCACTGGTCTCGAGTACCAACACGGCGGGGAGTTTGCAGCGTGGCACTCGAGTTTAAGTCTGAACGGTATGCACGGTTTGAGTGTGTTAGGTACGATTGCTGCCTCGAGTTTAAGTGCGGTTGTGGCGTGTTCGCCAGAAGAATTAGAAGAAGTCTCGCGTAAAATCCTTGCTTAAAAGAAGAAACCCACTCGAGTTAAATTGTCGAGTGGGTTTCTTCTTGCAGTTTTTAGTTTGCTGTGCCTGGACTTAGAGTTGCTGTAAATACCCAGTCAGTCGAAGCATTATTGGCATCTGTACCATTTGGTGAACGAATAAATGCACCAACGACTGTATTGCTATCGGCGGTGGCTGCGGCTAAAACTGTACCTTCAACCAAATTAAATGTGCCAATACCTGTCAGTACAGCTGCTGTGATACTGCCTTCATAGCTCAAAGCATCAACAAGTGTGCTGGTATTTGTATTTACCAAGGCAATACCATCTGGTGAGCCGTTTTGAATTTGATCATTAGTTCCCGCAAATGCGATTTCAACACTGGCTGTGATTGTACTAAGAAAGGCTGTATTTGCAATAACCAAGTAGCTATTTGCAGCTAACGAACCACCACTTGTAAGGTCAATGGTTGTATAACTCGTGTTGTTAGAGCCATTGACAAGGAAAACCTTTATGCCAGATAAGGAAATTGCCGAAGCTGTTGGGTTATAAATCTCGATGTATTCAACTGAATCTGTGCCTATATTGTCATAGTCAACTTCGTTTATGACTAATCCAGCCACCGAAACGCTCGCAGTCACGTTGATTGTGCTTGTGCCATTTATTGCCCCTGCTGTGGCTGTGATAATTGTTCCCGAACCCACTAACGCACCTAAAACCAAACCGCTCGTGTTGACCGTGGCAAATGCTGAACCACCATTTGACCATGTGACAGCTGTTGCAGCACAACCAGAAGGTGAGAAGGTAGTTGTGAGTTGCTGAGTTGCGCCAACCGCAATACTGGCAGAGTTTGGAGTGACACTGAGGCTGGTGCAAACAGGTGCAACAATAATGTTAAATGTACTACTTGACATCACCATTGCGCCGAATGTGCCTTTAACCGTTAGGGTATAAGTACCCGCAGTCACAGTATTATCCACACTTAAGTTTAAGGTGCTTGTGCCGCTCGAGTTTGGATTGTTACTAAAGCTACCAGTGATTCCAGCATTGGCTGGGCTAACCTCGAGACTCAGGGTTACGGGGTCTGTAAAGCTGGTGCGGTTGACCGTAATGGTGCTTGTGGCTGTTCCTGCCGCTCCAACAGTGTAGTTGTTGTTACTTAAAGCACTGGCACTAACCGAAAAACCAGAACCTAGGTTTAAGCCCACAACCACAGGGTCATGGTCGCTCGAGCGGAAAGCATCGGCAGCGTACAGGCTGGTTGTTTGGGCTGGGGTTTTAATAATTTTATTATTGGTGGCTGCGTTGCCACTTGGGTCTAGTTGGGTGTTGTAATCCAGTGAGGTTGGTTCATCGGCATTGATGTGCCATTTGGCTGCACCTGCCAATTGGGTGGTCAAACTGGTGCTGCCAAGGGCATGGTCAAGGCTTCCCCATGCGCCATCAAAAGCATAAGAATAGGTACTGAGTGGTAATAAATTGGTAAAAACCGTCTCGAGTTCAGTGATTGGATTTTCTTTGGCGTAAGCGTTTAGGTCGCCCATAATCAGATAATCGGTGTCGGTTGTGCCAGTAGGGTTGGTAGCAAGCCATGATTTCAGGTCTTTTGAGGCACGAACTCGAGTTCCGTTAGAATTGCCTTGTCCGTCGTTGGTGTCTGTGTCGCCAACTCCACCAGCACTCGAGCCTTTGGATTTGAAGTGGTTCATCACAGCAGTAAAAGTCTCGGAACTCGAGATTTGTTGGAAGGTCACAGCAATTGGCTTGCGGTTGTTATTGTCAAAGGCTGCGACTAAATCAGTGTTGCCGTCGTAACCTGCGGGTACAGTAAAAGCCGCACCTGATGCTACTGTAACAGCCCCAACCGTGGCGGTACTGAGTCCAGTGGCGACTGGTGTGACGGTGCTTGGTTTGTATATAAAAGCCACTTTAATGGCATCACAACCAGACCGTTCTGGGGCGGCAGGGTCGGCAATGACTGCATACTGGTTACTTAGTGGTTGTCCAGCGTTGACGGCGGTTACCAAGTCAACAATGGCACTGCTGGCATCCGCGCCATTGTTCTGCATTTCGATTAAGCCAAGCACATCGGCGTTCATGGCACGGATAGCAGCTATAGTTTTATCTTTTTGGCGGGTAAATTCGGTCGCTGTATTTGCTCCGCGTGGTGCAATGGCAGAGCATCCCGTTGGTGTGAAGGTATCGGTTGTGGCGGTGTTTAGGGTGGTGAAGTAATTCAGAACATTAAAACTGGCGACACGCAAACTGCCTGCTACAGTTGGGCTGCTTGTACGGGCATTGACGGCTTGAAAATTTGCGGCTGTGGTGGGTTGAATACGGTAGGCGGCAAAGCGTTCATCAAGAATACCTGTCAAATTGGTGATTGTATCGCCACCGCGTAGAGTGTTGCTGGCGGTCAGTGGATTACCGCCACGTCCGAGGATATTAGCGGGTCCGTTGTCGTCGCTGCGGGCATCATCCACAACAATTTTTCGTTTGTTCAAGGCTGCCAAATGGCTTGCATTACCAGCCACACTTGGGAGATTAAACTGGGTAAATTGGTCTAAGCGGTCATCTGTTCCAACTTGGTTATCTGTACCGCTCGAGGAAATTTCGACTTGTCCAAAACGACCCAATTCAAAAAGCTCGGTGACGGTCATTTGGGTTGGGATTTGGCTAAGCATCCCCTCGAACTTCTCGAGGTCGGTTTGTCCGCCTGTGAGTGGGAAACTGATTTGTACAGGGCTGGGCAGGTCTTGAGTGCCGCAACGGGTTACAGTGGTGGGGACGATTCTGGTCAGGTTAGAGAATTCGGATACTGCTCCTGTAACCCGCACAAAACTACCTACTGGAACACTAGAATCTGGGGTTGCTCCGAACTCATCAACAAAAATAGCATCTGAAGTGGCAGTGTTGCTATCGCCAACACGGTCTTGCAAGTAAAAACCTTGCAAACCACTGCTGTCAGCACTTTGGAAAGCCCCAACCACCACACCTTGAATCGTGTGTGTACCCGAAGCTGTCGTTGCAGTTCCAGAACCTTGCAAGGTAGAAATACTGGTTAGGGTTGCACCATTTGAACAAATTGGGTCAAGTAAAGTTGTAGGCGCAGTGCCAATTTTAGCGTTGCTTAAACGAAGGCTGCCCGTGGCGGTGTCTGCATCTGCGCCGACCAAAATGGTTTGGGTGGCAGTAAATGCTGTGGCTCGAGAACTGGCACTGCTGGTCGGTTCTTCTGGGCTGCGGCTAACTCGAGCTGTGGTTTCATTGGCAAGCACAAAAGTTGCCACAAAACCATATGGATTCGCCGAGTTACTTAAAATGCCTTCTGGAAGTTTGTACGCCAAGCTAATCTGACCTGTTTCTCCTGCGCCAATTGTACGCGTCCAAGTTGGGTTTGGGCTGGCACAATTGGCAGTGCAACGCCGAGCCACAAAACCATACTCGAGAACCGTGTCGGTGTTGCCAAGCACAGGTGGAATGGCTGCTAATCCTGCGGCTTGTGCATCGGAGGCTTCGGTTGGTTGAAACACTTGTAAGTCTTCTGCGCCACTGACACTTGCCCCACTGGTATCGAGTCCATGGGTTGGCTTCAGGCTTTGGGCTGCGGCTGTACTTGCTACATTGACATTACCAAAGTTATTCAGGCTTTTTATGGCAGTCCCGCCAATACTGTTGGCACTTTGGTTATAGGCATAAAAAGTCAGGTTATTGAAAGCACTAGCGGTATTGTTGGTGATGTCAAAAACCGCTCGAATGTAGCGTTCTGTACCTGTTGTATCCACACTGCTGGCAGTACGGGTAAAGGTAATTGCATTATCGGGCAAGACCGCTTGGGTGCGGAGTGCGCTACTATCACCAAATGCTACTTCGATTTTACCAAGCGCCGTGACTTTATTGGGCTGGATTGGTTTTGGTGCAACCTGTTGGGTGCAGGCAGCGAGAGCAACTGAACCAATCAGCGCCATGCTTAGAATTCGAGAAAATTTCATTGTTGTTCCTCCATAAAATCAGTTGGACTCAATACTGAGTTGCCGATGGGTAGGCTAATCCCACCTGTAATCTGAATCCAAGTGTGTTTCTTAAGTATTGGCTTGCGATACGGCTTTTGTACAGCACAAAAAGGCTGCACAGGGTCGGCTGTGGGTTTGGTGTTCACTTTTCTCCTTGTAGTAAAAAATCTACTATTAAGAAGTTTATATCGGATTTATGTCAGACTTGTTTCAGGCGACATCAAAACTGAATGGGTTAGATTCGATTGGCATTACAAATGTCCAGATGTGGTTTTCTCGAGTTATGGTTTTCACATCTGCACCATGGGTAACAAGCTATCTGATGGAATAATAAAACTCCCTTGGGTTGTGCCTTGCGGCGCAAACTTCTCGAGTTCACGTTGTAGGGTTTTACTGTCTATTTTGCCCTCGAGTGCTTTGCGGTACGCCCGAACCGTGGCTTCTAGTGCTTCGGGGCTTTCTTGGACAAATTCTAAGCGGTAATGCCCAATCCCAGCCGCTCGCCAAGTCTCGAGGAAACGCCCACCAGATTGCGCCCGAGCTTCAAAGACGGTATTTCGACAACCCACATCTGCCAGCACAGGATGCTCAAAGCCGTTGTGGTCTCGCAGCGCAAGGCTGTGTGTTTCGCATGGATGCCCACAATTGGTGTGGTCAGTGCCGACACTCATAAAGCGACAAAAAACACAGTGTTCGGTGTGAAATACAGGCAAGTGATGATGCAGAATCACCTCGAGTTTAGAAGCATCCACGTTTCTGGCAAGCTCGAGAATTTGGGCGGCATTGAGGTCATGGGTTGGGGCAAGGCGGGTTAAACCCATACTGAGCAGGTGCGTTGTGCTGATGGCATTAGCGGCATTCAAACTAAAATCGCCTAGTAACTCGGGACGATTTTCTGTTTTGAGCAAGGTATGCAGTAAGCCAAGCGGACGCACCAGAATGCCATCTACGGGCAGCGACAGTAAAAAAGTGTGTATCCGTTCCTCGGCGGGTTTAAGTACCCTTGGGCTGGCAACAACAGCCCGAATGCCAGACTCGAGGATGCGTTCAACACTTGGGCGTAAACCGTATAACTCGAGGTAATCTAGGACAATTTCGTTTGGGCGGGTTTCGATGGCTGCCTCGAGTTGGTCGGGTTTTCTGACCAGCACAGATAAAAATGGGGTGGTCAGGTTGGGCGAGGCATGCCTCGCCCCTACGGTTGATGTGAGAACATTTTTGTTAATGGTTCGCTGCGGGACTTCACGGCGTAACTCGAGGAGCGCATCCACGGCTTGGCGGCGGGCTTGTCCTAGGCTCGAGAGGGGCAGGAAGCAACCATCTTCAAGGTCTATTTCTAGGGTCTCGAGATAAAAAGGTGTTTCGCCGAGCTTACCAAGTTCGACTTCGAGCGCTCGAGCATCTAATGGGCGGCGTTCGGCGGGTTTTAGGGCATCTTCGGTTTGACTGGTTGCAACTCGTCCAGCGTCATCGGTGACGGTTAGCGCTAAAGGCTGCCCGAGTTTACCAATCACTTTCCACCGCACAGGTTTTCTCGAGACTGGTTTGCTGGCGTGGGTCAAATAGCGCAATTCACGCTCGATGCTTGGGTTGCTGGAACGCCAAACCCAATCGCCGCGTTCTATGTTCTCTAAGCGAACTGCCCGATTGCCAAAACGCAGTTCGACTTCGTGCAGCCCGCGTGAATCCTCGAGCCGAACCGAACCACGGCGCGTGTACTCAAAAACCTCAAAAACCGCCCCGCCTTCTTCTTTGGTTTCAATGCCTTGGCGTTGGGCAGCATCAAAGACCAATCCATCTCCAGGTTTAATCACGCCCACGCCACCCAGCGCGTACTCTCCCTCGAGTTGTACCAGTACAGCCGTTCTCGAGACATCCACGACTGTTCCGACCCGTGTCCCTCGGTGGCGTGGCGCTCTGCCATGCACCACAGTTTGATGATTCACCCCCTGCATAAAGGCTGGTAATAACCCTCTCGAGTACACACCCTCGAGCAAAAATTTTGTTTCCCGATTTTCCGTAGGGGAGGACCCCCGTGTCCTCCCTGCCTCTGATTCGCCCTGTATTCGCCCTGCCCCCAACCCGCCCTGTTCGTTCCAAGCCGAGTCAATTGCCATTCTGTACGCATTGGTCGCCGCCGCCACGTACTCGGCATCCTTATACCGCCCCTCAATTTTCAGGCAATCCACCCCAATCCGAATCAGTTCCGGAATCTGCTCGAGGGCAAATAAGTCTTGTGGCGACAGTAAATACCGAAACTCGCCAAGGTCGCGCTCCTCACCATCCACCATCAGGTCATACGGCATTCGGCAAGCCTGAGCGCACGCGCCTCGGTTGGCACTGCGTCCTCCCCAAGCCTCAGAACTAAAGCATTGCCCACTGTACGAAACACACAACGCCCCATGCACAAACACCTCGAGTTCAAGGTCAGTGGCTTTTTTAATCAGTTCGATGTCTTTTAGACTCAGTTCTCGAGCCAGCACCGCCCTCGAGACCCCAAGGCTACGGGCTAATTCTGCGCCTTCGGCACTGGTGATCGTCATTTGCGTACTGGCATGAATTGGCAGTTCAGGGGCGATTTGGTGGGCTAATTTGATTGCCCCGATGTCTTGAACAATAATCGCATCCGCGCCAGATTCGGCAATACCTTCGATTTCTCGTGTTAAAGCCCTGAGTTCAGAATCAAAGACCAAGGTATTGACCGCCACGAACGCCATCACACCGCGTTCGTGCAATCCAGCCACCACATCGGGCAAATTATCGTGGTTAAAACTCATGGCTTTGGCTCGGGCATTAAAGCCTTCTAAGCCAAAATACACAGCATCTGCTCCTGCTTCTATGGCAGCATATAGTTGTGGCATTCCGCCGGCAGGACTCATCAATTCGGGTTTACGGGGTACTCGAGACATAAACCGCATTGTCTCATGAATCGGTGAGAGGTTAAGCGTGTAAACTAGGGACAGATGAAAACGTTTCTAAAAAGCATTCAAATTGAGGGCTTTAAGTCCATCCGCTCGAGTACCCTCGAGTTACGACCTTTGAATGTGCTGATTGGAGCTAATGGGGCTGGAAAATCCAATTTGATTTCTTTTTTTAAGGTACTCAATCAAATTGCTTTGGGTGATTTTGCGTTTTGGACACAGCAATCTGCTGGTGGAGCAAGCAGTATTTTGCATCTTGGATCAAAAGTGACAACGAATTTAGGCGCGACCTTGAGCTTTATGCACGATCAAGAATTGCTCGAGTATCAATTTGAAATGGTTCATGCTCCAGCCAGTGATGCTTTTGTATTTCGCTCAGATGGTTTTAATTTTACAAATAAGCTGGGTAAATTAAACAATGTTCAATTTACTGTTGGCGAAAAAGAATCTCAATTGCGCCCTGTTGGTTTTGGTAAAGATGAAACATCCTTAAAAGCTCGAATTTTACGCGATATTCTAGCAAGTATTCGTCCGTACCAGTTTGATGATACCAGTGAAAATGCCCGCATCAAACAAACAGGTACATTGGATGACGATGTTTTTTTGCGCTCAGATGGCGCAAATTTAGCCGCAGTGCTGTACAAACTAAAAAACACGCATCCTAGACACTATCAGCGTATTGTGGATACCATTCGTCTCAGCACACCTTTTTTTAAGGATTTTGTACTTGAACCAAACAGTTCGCATATTCGTTTGCGGTATCTCGAGATGGGTTCTGAGATGATATTTGGTGTTCATCAAATGTCAGATGGTACACTGCGTTTCATTGCATTATTAACATTACTTTTGCAGCCACTTGAGCAATTACCACATTTGATTGTGATTGATGAACCTGAATTGGGTTTGCATCCTCATGCCCTCGAGACGCTTTTGGCAGTGATAAGAAGTATATCTGCTCAACGCCAGATTATTATTGCCACACAATCGGTTTCACTTGTGGACAGACTCGAGCCAGATGAAATAATTGTGGTAGAACGGCAAAATCTTGAAACTCAATTCAAGCACTTAGATACGAATAGACTTAAAAAGTGGCTTGAAAATTATAGTCTCGGTGAACTTTGGGAAAAAAATGTGTTAGGTGGGAGACCAACCCGATGAAACGCCTCAATTTTCTAGTGGAAGGTCAAACTGAAGAACAATTTGCTTGGACTATTCTTGCCCCACACTTGGCAGACTTTGACGTAGTAATTGCCGTACAGAAGCTGGAGACTGGTCGAAAACGTGTTTTTCAATCACATGGTCAGCGGCAACTAACAAAATTTACAGGGGGTATACAAAGTTATCAACAAGCCTTTAGAGACCTTCAGGACTGGTATCTTGATGATCAAAATGCTGTTTATACAACCATGTTTGATTTATATGCCTTACCTAACGATTTTCCTGATTATCAACAATCATTGTCGTTTCCACCATATAAACGCATTGAGCAACTTGAGCAGGCATTTGCAAATAATGTCAACTTTTCTGGCTTTATCCCTTATATTCAATTACACGAATTTGAAGCATTGTTGTTTTCTGATGTAAACACTATCAACGATATAGTTGCTGTTGATACAAAACGCCCAGAAATATCGTTACGGCAACTTGAACAAATTCGTAAATCAGTAGAGAATCCAGAATTGATTAACGATTCTCCAATAACCGCCCCATCTAAGCGGCTCGAGACTATTTTTGAGTCCGTTTATAAAAAACCAGCAGGTGCTATTCGTATTGCTTCCAAAATTGGTTTAGAAAAAATCCGAGATGAATGCCCTCATTTTAATGCGTGGATCACAAAACTCGAGAACATCTAAGCCAATTCTTCAAAGACCCCAAGTTTCCTGAAACGCTCGGCTCGAGAATCCAGTAATTCTATGTGGCTCATGCCTTTCATCTGCTCGAGATGATTTAACAAGGCTTTTTTCAGTTCGTCACTTGAGCCAACAGGGTCGTTGTGCGCTCCGCCTTTGGGTTCGGGTATGACCTCATCCACAATCGCAAACTGCTCGAGGTCTTTGGCGGTTAAGCGCAGTGCTTCGGCAGCTTTAGCCGCTTCTTTGGCATCGCGCCAGACGATGGCAGCACAAGATTCAGGCGAAATTACGCTGTAGACTGCATTCTCGAGAATCAGCACACGGTTGCCCACAGCAATCGCCAGAGCGCCACCACTTCCGCCTTCGCCGATGATGACACTAATCACTGGAACGCGAAGCCGCGTCATTTTTTGAATGCTCTGGGCAATTAACCATGCCTGTCCGCGTTCCTCGGCTGCAATTCCGGGGTATGCGCCGGGCGTGTCCACCAGTGTAATTAAAGGCAATCCAAATTTATCTGCCATGTCCATTAAGCGCATGGCTTTACGAAACCCCTCGGGGTGTGCCATACCAAAATTCCGAGCAATGTTTTCTTTGGTGTCGCGTCCTTTTTGTTGGGCAATCAACACAATTGCCTGACCCTCGAGCCGCGCTAATCCACCAACGATAGCCGAATCCTCACCGTATGCCCTATCGCCATGCAGTTCCTGAAAATCGGTAAAAATACGCCCGATAAAATCTAGTGCAGTAGGTCTACCCGGCGCTCGAGCCAGTTGCACCCTTTGCCAACGGGTCAATTTGTCGTAAGTCTCAGAGCGTAAGCGTTCCAAGCGCTTCTCGAGCAAGGCAAGTTCCTCGGTCATGTCAACATTGCTGTTGCTGCCGTAGGTTTTTAATTCCTCGATGCGGGTTTCTAAATCAACAATCGGTTTTTCAAATTCAAGTGCAGGCATTTGCGCCTCCGGCGAGTGAAAGGAGAAAGGAGGAAAGAGAAAAAGACAACAACACAATTTGCCTTTTGCCCTTTGCCTTTTGCCTTTTGCCTCTGAGCGTCATTTTCGTCTCCCAAAAAGCCCTGTGCGTGGCGGTTCTGGCACTTTTATCTCGAGGGCAGTGACTTCTGGTTTGGGTTGGTTTCGTAGCCCTGCGATTAAATTGGCGAGGGTTTCGCGGTGTTGCCGTCTGTCTACAACCATATCTATAAAGCCTTTTTTCTCGTAAAACTCGGAGCGTTGGAAACCGTCTGGCAGGCTTTGGCGCACGGTTTGTTCAATCACCCGTTGACCAGCAAAACCAATAAGCGCGTCAGGTTCGCCAATAATTACGTCTCCAATGGCGGCAAAACTGGCAGCGACCCCACCTGTGGTTGGGTCTGCCAAAATCGTAATGTACGGTAAGCCTTTAACAGCTAGTTGCTCGAGGGCAAAGGTGGTTTTTGCCATTTGCATCAGGCTTAACGCCCCTTCCATCATTCGAGCGCCACCCGAAGCCGTCACCAAAATCATGCTGCGGTCTTCTTTGGTCGCCAGTTCAATGGCTCTTGTAATCTCTTCGCCCTCGCTGCTGCCCATACTGCCGCCAGCAAATTCAAAATCCATCACACAAATGATGATTGGTAAACCCGCCAAACTGCCGCGCCCAGCATAAATTGCAGATTCACGTCCGGTCTTTTTACGCGCCCGCTCGAGTTTTGCCACATAAGTATCGGTATCCACAAATTCAAGTGGGTCTTTGGCTCTAATTTTTCCACTGGTGACTTGAAATGTTCCAACATCTAACAAGCCTTCAACACGGCGCTTGACTGGAATTCGGTGATGATAGCTGCACTTTGGACAAACCCGTAAATTCTGCTCGAGTTCTTTGTTGTAAACCTGTGCATTGCACTTAGGACACTTTCCCCACAAGTCTGGCAAGTCATCATTGACCGTATTTTCTTTTTGTTGCGGTGGTCGCCGCCTAAAAAAACGCTCGAGGGTCATAAGAATTTCCTTCTCGAGGGTAGAAGAATCGCTTTCACAGGTTCATTCTACAATCTAAACTGCATGAGTTGCTTAGACTGGGTTCAAAAAGAATGGATTTGTTGGCAGTGTATCGCGGCTGGGCTAAAAAACTGCTAGGCTAAAAGTATGGCTTACACAACGTTTACCTTAGAAAAACTCCAAGACCAATTTGGGATTATGGCGTTGGACACAAGTATCCTAAGTAATGTACAAGCAGTGCCAGTCTCGAGTTGGCTTAAAGAAACCCTGCACCGCATGAGTGACAGTGCCTTAAAGACCAGAAGCGAAAAAGCCCGTTCAGAATTTATTATTGCGCCAATCCTAACCGAAATACTCGAGCTAAACCAGCACCGTTTTGCCTTGTTTTCTGGTCAATACTTTGATGTTGAACCCGAAACAGGTTTATCGGGCGAATGCGATTTTTTACTGACCATGCAGCCCAAAGCCTCGATAGTCAGCGCACCTGTTTTTGCACTGATAGAAGCCAAAAAGCAAGACATCGAAGCTGGGCTAGGGCAATGCGCGGCGCAAATGCTGGCAGCCCAGAAATTTAATCTCCGCAAAGAAACACCACAAATCGCCGTGTATGGTTGTGTGACGACCGGTGAAATCTGGCAATTCCTGAAACTCCAAGGTAGCACCTTAGAAATAGACACTGAGCGCTATTACTTAAACGAACTCGAGTTGCTGCTAGGGGCATTGCAAAACGTTATTAACAATTTCTAACTCGAGTTGTGATTTAAGGTGTTAAATAAGCGCGAATGCGTTCTGCAATGGAATCCGCCTCTTGTTTATCCTTAAAGGTGGCAATTTCAATAATGACTGGTTCAGATTTAAAAAAATACCAATACCTGTGTTCGCGAGTTTTAATAAAGAGGTAAAATACATTTCTTCTGTTTAGCTTTATTGCTTGTTCAATAGCTGTACCACCAATCAAAATACCAATTATTGCAAACAAAAGTGACCCAGATAGTCTTTCTGGTATGAAGAAAAATATGCCTGTGCTGCTAAAACAAAGCATTGCGAAAATAATCAGTACAGTAATTGATAATCCATCTTTGGGTCGAACTTCTTTCCAGAGATTTGTTACTTGAATCTCACTTAAATTCGATAGAAGATGCTGATAATGACCTCCTTTTGCGGCAGGTACTTGAATGAATTTATTTGTCACCAAAATTTCACCTTTGCGATAAATAATTTCCTCAACGGTTTCATTTGGTGCAGACACAATTTTTGCGGATAGCTTTTGTTTTATGATTGTTCCAAACAGCAACAAAAACTCTTTCACGGTTTGCGGGCGCTGGTCTATTCGTAACGCCAACCCTCGAGCCAAAGCGGTACGCAATGGCTCAGTCAAACCACTCGGCATTTGTAAATCGCTGCTGCTCGAGATGATTCGGTCACTGGCAGTCGGTGGGATTTGCCCCGTTACAGCATGGTACAGCGTGGCACTTAAACCGTAAACATCGGTGTATGTACCGAATTTGGCTTGACTGGCGTACTGCTCTGGGGCGGCATAACCCGGCGTTACCAGTTGGGTATGACGCATCGCAAGCCCTGTCTGGAATCCTCTGGCACTGCCAAAATCTATCAGCACCACACGGTTATCTTTGGTGATGTACAAGTTGTCTGGTTTGATGTCACGGTGCAGTAAACCAGTGCCATGTACAATCTCGAGGGCTGCACAGACTTCTTCGGCAATGCGTTTAACTTCGTCTATCGGTAATTTGCCATTTCTCGAGATTCGCGCCCCTAGGGTTTCGCCATTCAAGGCTTCCATGACAATATAGGCGGTGTTGTTGGCTTCAAAAACCTCAAAGACTTTAACGATACCGCCATGATTAAATTGTGCCAGTGTTTGGGCTTCCTCGAGAAAACGCTGTTTGGTTTGGGCAAAACCAGTTGCGCCTAGGCTCGAGGCTGGAATTAGGGTACTGCCATTGCGGGTGCAGTCCTCTGGGAACAGTTCTTTAATCGCCACTTGGCGGTTTAGGGATTGGTCATGGGCTTGGTAGGTGATACCAAACCCGCCTTGTCCTAGCACTTGCTCGAGTTTGTATTTACCCAGCATTTTGCCTAGCCCCAGTTGCAAACCCGCAAGGGTTGCGCCACAGTCTGGACAGTTCAGGCTGTTATCTTGGATACTCGAGGCGCAAAAAGGGCAGGTCGTCATACTCGAGGTTAGTGTACGACATGAAGAGTATTTTCGTTCCCGTTAATGCACTCGAGAGATAAATACATTTTCCATATTCGCAATTAACCGCGCTGGGTCTGGCTGCATGGTTTTTCGTTCGGCAGAGTCAAAATAGGCTTGGTCTGCCTTTTCCCAGTGTTCGCCTTCAAAGCCCATTAGCCAAACAAACTGATTAGAACTTGGCACGGTGTATGCCTCAAGTACCACAAAACCCATTTTTTGACGCAGAGGCACAAGCTGCGTCCGCCATTCTTGTATCCACTCGGCAAGTGCGCCTTTGTTAATTGTGTACGTTCGGAGTTGCAGTTTCATTGATGCCCTGCAATCGCATGAGGTTGGTAATTTGCCTCGAGTTGCTGTATTTCTTCAGGTGTTAATTTGAAGTCCACGGCAGCCAGTGCGTCCTCGAGATGTTTTATTTTACTTGCCCCAATAATTGGCGCACTGATAAACGGTTTACTGAGCATCCAAGCCAGCGCAATGGTGGCGGCTGGAACGCCTCGAGCCTCCGCCAGTGCATTTAAGTTTTCAATCACAGCCCAATCGCTTGGGTGATTATAGAGTGCATCGCTTATCGTATCGGTTTCGGCGCGTTTGGTTAGCTTCTGCCCATCTTGGCTGCGGTTTCCAGCCAGCATCCCTCGAGCCAGTGGACTCCAAGGAATCACGCCAACCCCCATGTCCACACATTGCGGCATCATTTCGCGTTCTTCTTCGCGGTAAATCAGGTTGTAATGATTCTGCATTGAAATAAACTTGGTTAGCCCGTGCTGCTCTGCCACGCGCTGGGCTTTGGCAAATTGCCAAGCGTGCATACTGCTTGCACCGATATACCGCACTCGCCCAGAGCGCACAAGGTCATGAAGCGCCTGCATCGTCTCCTCGATTGGCGTGTTGTAGTCCCAGCGATGAATCTGATACAGGTCTAAGTAATCCGTACCAAGGCGCTTAAGACTGGCATCCACGGCTTCAAAAATATGTTTTCTCGATAAACCTTGCTGGTTTGGAGCACTATCGCCCACCCCAAAAAAGACTTTACTGGCAAGCACATACTCTTCGCGTTTGGCAAATTTTTTCAGCAAAATCCCTGTGTATTCTTCAGACGTTCCTCTCGAGTAGGCATTGGCGGTATCAAAAAAGTTAATTCCGGCTTCAAATGCAAGGCGCACAAACGGCTCGGAAGCCTCGAGATTAAGCGCCCACGGACGAAACTGTGGGTCGCCGTAGGTCATCATCCCAAGGCAGAGTTTGGAGACACTTAAACCGGAATTCCCAAGGCGTGTATATTGCATAGAACACTCTAACGCTGCTCGAGTCAGTTCAGTCGTGGTCTGGGCTACTTAGAGGGATATAAACTTCCTGTGCTGCAAAACCTTGCCAAAAAAACATAATTTCGCTAAACTTTTTACTATGAACACTCAACAACCAGTAAAGCCAAGACCAGACCAAAAAGAATCCAAGATTTTTACGGGCATTCAACGACCCACAATCCGAATTCTGAAACCAAACGAACTAAACCTTCGTGATTTGTTAAACCGATTGCGCGAAACCAAATGAGTTACATTTACAGAAATTATGTGGTCACGCCAAGTGTGGCTTTGTACGGTTCTTTGTCTCCAGACCTACTGGTTGCCAACGAGCAGAGTCTTATCTTTGCCAGTCACGCTTTTCTGAGCCGCGCCGCTTTTCACGGGGCAATACTTCATGTGCCGATGTTATTCTATTCTCAAGTCATTGAAGCAGCCTTTGCAACATACCAAGAAGGATACACAAGTTTTGAAGATTGCCAAGCACTGGCTCGAGCCATTCTTGAATCAAATTGGGAGTACCACATCATCAGTAGCGACGACATTTTGACCATGCAGCAACAATTCAAAACACCATCTGTTCAGGGTGATGCCGAATACCTTGCCATAGCGCAAGAATTACAATGCCCAATAATCACGACCCAAGCTCATCCACTCGAGGCGGTTGGAAACTTAGAAGTGATTCAACTCGAGACGCATGTCTGGGCGAGTGCTGGTGCTATCGAAGATTTTCCGCCAAATGAGTCATAGCAACCTAATAGCAGTATCGGCTACTAACCTTTGATATACTGCCCAGCGTGAATACCCGCAAGGAAATAAAATAATGCTCACTCCACAGTTGCGTCAACAAATTTTTAGCTTTTGAACAGCTTTCTGGACAAGCGGCATGGGCAACCTAGTGCAGCGTCGGATTAAGAAGTAATCTTTGGATACCTGTCCGCAAATTTCGTCCGAGCAGATTTGATCGAAAATTGCCAATTAATCTTTATACAGCGCTTATTCCGCTCTTTAACCCAAGTCTTTACTTCACGCTCTAA
>JANNVX010000005.1:0-8169 GCA_031414595.1 Deinococcales bacterium | reverse complement strand
GCTTCTTGAAAGTATGGAAGTAAGGCTTGGAATTCTTTTTTGGTTAGTCCAGTCAGGGCTAAGAAGCGAGTTTTATTCTTGACGAGTTTGTCGTAATGCAGCACTCGAATAGTTTATCCTAATTTCCGATAACGTCTAATGATCATGAAGCAAAATTTCCGTTAGAACTTGCGTTAAGAGTGGTTAAGTTATACTCAGAAGTAGGTGATTTGGTGCTTGACCCTTTTATAGGTTCTGGGACTACTGCAATTGCTTGCATTCAACAAAATAGAAATTTTATTGGTTTTGAAAAAGAAGCTAAATATGTACAGTTAGCCAAAGAGAATACTCACAAAGAAACTAGCCAGGTTAGACTTGATATTTAGCTCATGGGTATATCAATTGATTTTACTCTCCATGATGCAATTTTTGTAAGTATCTCAAAACTAACACGAGCGCGTAGCTTTCTCGGGTTTTTGGATTTATCGTCTTTCCCTGGAAATAATAAGCCATTGTATTGTGCAAGATAGTTTGGCTGTTGTGTCAAAAGCAAACCATTTGGAACACAGGCAATATCAAGTCGGATTAGTGGTTGTCCGTCATTTCGTGTATTTCCCCTAGTTGGTTTTAGCATTTTATATACAGGTTTTAGAGCGATAACTATGATTGGGGCAATGGTGCCATCAGATAAGATAACAAGAGGTGGAAGGCTTGGATAGAAATCATGAGATGTTCTTGTTCCAGTTGCCTGAATTATGGAATTTTCTACACCATTATCTAAAACATTCCAATTTCCACTGCCTGAAATCTGATTATGGCTCATAACAGTATGATTTTGGTCATCGCGGGGTCCTACACTTTGTTATATCAATAAAAAACCAAGCTGAACTTGTCAATCCTTGTGTGGCATGACCAATAGAATCGCTTGTTAGTAAAAATCTTTGGTCTGTACCTGTTGGAAATCCAGAATCTCTAATTTGAAACTTTAGGTTTAGCAGTCGGGGTAATTTTGAACCAATTGCATGTTCACCAACTTCAATCCAAGGATATTGATCCTTAATTGGGTCACGCCCCCGATCTTCTGGTGGGTAGTTTTCCCAAAATGGATAGAGGTATGAGGCTTCATTGTAGTCTCTTACTATTTCAGAGACATTTAACTCGAGCGTGGAGCTTAGCTCAAAAGTCAGCAACTTTTCTAATTCGATTAAGTAATCTGGGTTCGCTATAAGATGGTTTCTTGCTAAATGATAGCGCTTAAATTGTTCATCTCTATGCAGGTTGATCACTCGTAAGCCTCTTTTCTTTGGTGGTCATAAATAAGTCTGAAAGTTCAATTTCGAGTGCAGTTGCAAGTTGTTGAACTATTTCTATTGTGGGATTGCGTATCCCGCACTCAATCCCACTTATATATGTGCGATGTAGACCTGATTTCTCGGATAAGTGATCTTGAGACCAACCTTTGTTGTCTCGAGCTAGTCGTACATTCTTTCCAAAGCGTGAACGAACGTTTTCCACAAGACCATAATTGCAAGATGTTACTTATTGGTCTATAGACGATAAGTAACAATTCATAACTATTCAAACCCCTATTTGAGATTCAAAGCTACTTCATCTCTAAACTTGATACAACCACACTCAGGTCTATTGACATTTCCCGCTCTGATTGCTACACTCTCTTCAATGCAAGACGCTAGAGCGTTAAGCGCATAGGAAATTGTGTAAAACACGGTTACTCGAGAAATCATCTCGAGTATTTTGATGAGGAGAGGTGTTGTTATGGCAAAAGCCGTTGGAATTGATTTAGGAACAACAAATAGTGTTATCAGTATCGTTGAAGGTGGCAAACCAGACGTTATTGTCAACTCAGAAGGCACTCGTACCACCCCAAGTGTGGTGGCTTTTAAGGGCGCAGATAAACTTGTCGGTAACGTCGCCAAGCGTCAAGCCCCACTAAATCCAACCAATACCTTTTTTGAAGTCAAACGCTTTATTGGTCGCCGTTGGGACGAAGTACGCGAAGAGGCTGGTCGTGCGCCGTTCAAAGTGGTCGAAGGACCAAATGGCAGTGTCCGTGTTGAAACTACCGAAGGCTTAAAAGCCCCTGAAGAAATCAGTGCGATGGTGTTACGTAAAATGGTAGATGATGCCTCGAGTAAACTCGGTTATAAAGTCACCGATGTGGTGATTACCGTTCCAGCCTACTTTGATAATACCCAGCGCGAAGCCACGGCTGCGGCAGGTAAAATTGCTGGCTTAAATGTCTTGCGAATCATCAACGAACCAACGGCGGCGGCACTTTCTTACGGCTTAGACAAAAAAGGCAACGAGAAAATCTTGGTTTTTGACTTGGGTGGCGGTACGTTCGATGTGACCGTTCTCGAGATTGGTGATGGTGTCTTTGAAGTCAAATCCACCAATGGCGACACCCACCTTGGCGGAGCAGACATTGACCAACGGATTGTCTCTTGGCTTGCCAAGAGCTTTGAAGAAGAAAATAAGTTTGACTTGCGTAAAGACCCACAAGCCCTACAACGTTTAATCGAAGCATCCGAAAAAGCCAAGATTGAGCTTTCCAGCGCCTTAGAAACCAGTATTTCCCTGCCATTTATTACCTTTGACCCCGAAACCCGCACCCCGCTTCATCTCGAGAAAAAACTGACTCGGGCGCAATTTGAGAATCTGGTTGGTGATTTATTCGAGCGTTGCCGTAAACCAGTCCTCAAAGCACTCGAGGATGCCAAACTCAGTGCTTCGCAAATTGATGAAGTGATTCTGGTCGGCGGTAGCACCCGCATCCCAGCCGTCAAAGCCCTTGTCGAAAAATTGCTCGGCAAAACCCCGAACGAAAGCGTTAATCCAGACGAAGCCGTTGCTCTTGGTGCTGCTGTCCAAGCCGCAATTCTTAGTGGCGATGACTCTGTGGGCGATATTGTTCTGGTGGATGTCACACCGCTGACCCTTGGTGTAGAAGTCAAAGGCGGCTTGGTTGCCCCGATGATTAGCCGCAACACCGCCGTGCCAGCCAAGAAAACCGAGATTTACACCACGGCTGATAACAACCAACCCGGTGTGGAAATCAACATTTTGCAAGGCGAACGCAGTATGGCAAATGACAACAAGAGCCTAGGGCGTTTTAAGCTCGAGGGAATCCCACCAATGCCTGCCGGAATTCCACAAATCGAAGTCACTTTTGATTTGGATGCCAACGGTATTTTGCGCGTCTCTGCCAAAGAAAAATCCACTGGCAAAGAAGCCAATATCCGTGTCGAGAACACCACCACGCTTGGCAAAGACGAAATTGACCGCATGGTGCGCGATGCCGAACTGAACGCCGAAACCGACAAGGCAAACCGTGAACGAATCGAGAAACGCAATGGTTTAGACGCTTTGCGAATCAACGCCGAAAAACAAATTTCTGAGAGTGCCAGCGCCCCGCAAGACCTCAAAGACAAGGTTCAGAGCCTATCCGACGAAGCCAAACTGGCGATTCAAAACGATGCTACTGATGACTCAAAAATCGAACAACTGCAAAAAGACCTTGAGGAAGCCTTGCGTAACCTGATGCAAGCCGCCGCCCAGAACCAACCAAGCGGCGAAGCGGCAGACACCGAAACCAAGAAAGATGACGATGTGATAGATGCAGATTTCAAACCTGCTGGCTAAACTACACACTTGGATACGCACCTTTTTGGGGTGGGGAATAAACCACCCCTCCCCAAAATTTCTAATGAGGAAAACTATGACCGACACAGAAAATAAAGAAACACTCGAGGACACTGTAAACGTGGACAGTCCTAACGCTACCGAACTCGAGAATGGCGAAACCGCCAGTGCCATGCCAGAAATGGACGAAGCAGCCTTTGCCAAAATTGACGAGATGATGAAACGAATGCAGCGAGCCGACGAACTCGAGCGTGAACTTTCAGAATGGAAAACCCGTTATGTACGCCTTCAAGATGACTTTGAAAATTATCGTCGCCGCACATCTGAAGATGCCAAAGAAGCCAAAACCACTGGCGCAGCCGAAGCCATTGAAACGCTCCTAGGGACTTACGACGACATCTCGAGAGCCACCGCTGCTGGCGTAAAAGACCCAGCCACCCTGATTCCGGGTTTACAAAATGTCCGCGAGAATTTTTTGAAAAACCTCGAGAAGTACGGTGCGGTCATGGTTTCGGGTAAGGACTCCGTATTTGACCCGAATGTTCATGAAGCCCTGCAAGTGATTCCCGGCGCACAAGATGACATTGTACTCGAGGTTTTTCAAGCTGGATTCACCCTGAATGGCAAGCTGATTCGTCCGGCTCGAGTGATTGTTAGTAAGCAAATGAATTAACGAAAATCCCAAACACGGTTATCAAAACAGCATCGTCTCGAGGAGGACGCAAAACATGAATTACAAGGATTACTACAAAACCCTTGGAGTCCCCAAAAGCGCCTCCGAAGATGACATTAAAAGTGCCTACCGCAAACTTGCTAAGCAATACCACCCAGATAAGAACTCAGCAGCAGGAGCAGAAGCCAAATTCAAAGACATTAACGAGGCTTACGAAGTTCTTGGCGACCTCGAGAAACGCAAAATTTATGACACTTACGGCGCAGATGCTGCCAATGGGCGCGTTCCACCGGGCGGTGGTGGCTACACCTACCAAGGTAGCGGTCAGGGTACGGACTTCTCAGATTTCTTCCAAACCCTTTTTGGCGGTGGCTTTGGTGGCTCGAGAAGCGGCGGTTTTGGTGGTGCAAATCCCCAAGATATTTTTGGACAAGGTGGTTTCCAGCGCCAAGCTCCCGACGTAGAAGGCACACTGCCAATCAGTTTATCAGAAGCCTTTCGCGGTACAACCCGCAACATCAATGTCGGCGATAAACAACTCGAAGTCAGCATCCCCAAAGGCGCACGCGATGGTCAAAAAATGCGCTTGCGCGGACAAGCACCCGGCGGCGCGAATGTACTCCTGACCATTCGCCTCGAGAAAGACCCTATTTTTAAGCTCGAGAATGACGATGTGCGGGTGATTTTGGATGTGCCAGCGCCTATTGCAGTTCTGGGCGGCAAGCTCGAAGCCATGACCCTCGAGGGACACGGCGAGATTAGCATTCCACCACGCAGCCAAGCAGGGCGCGTTCTGCGTTTGCGTGGGCAGGGGTGGTATAAAAAAGATGGCACTAGGGGCGATGTGCTGCTCGAGATGCGGATTGTTGTACCGCAAAACCCAAGCGAAGAAGAACTCGAGCTTTGGGGTAAACTTATGCTATCATCGTAATATGTATCCACAAATTTCAACTCAAAAAAGCAATAAATTTGCAGATACCCAAAAACAATCGGAGGGAGAACGAATGTACGCCATTGCATTTGATATGGACACAGATACACTTCAAAAGTCGTACCACGCAACTTCGTATCAAAATGCGTACACCGATATTCGCCGAGTTCTCGAGAAATACGGTTTTACATGGCAACAAGACAGTGTTTACTTCGGTGGTGAGTCCATCAATGCAGTCACTTGTGTTTTAGCCGTCATGGATTTAACCCGAACCTATTCTTGGTTTTCGGCTTCCATCAGAGACATTCGGATGATGAGAATAGAAGAGCAAAATGACCTGATGCCAGCCGTCGAACAAGTTTTGCGTGACCTACCGCAAAAAGCATCTTCTTAACAAGATGCGGATAGTCATGTCGCAGAACCCAAGCGAAGAAGAACTCGAGCTTTGGGGAAGGCTAATCAATGTTTAAGGTTAAAAAGATGTTATCATCTTAATCATGAGCGAAACTAAAAATGTGACCACCGCAAATTCTCAATCTTCAGTAACTCGAGATTCCCCAAATACTCAAAATGAAACTGTGCCTCGTGCGCCGCTACGTGAACCCCAGCCAGTGCCTCCTAAATTTATTACCTTTGAAAAAAGTCTGGATGTGTTGACTCAAAACCAACCAACTTTTGGTGCATCAAACGAGAAAAAGTAAATGGCTGATGATACTGCCCAGAAAACTCAACTTGAGCTTTACAAACGAGCTTTAGATTTAGCAAAAAGCACATTTCAACTTGCCGAAAGTACCATCAAAACCATTGAAGAAAAAGGACGCAACAACATCACCTTAACGCCAACAGTTTTGGGATTTATGGTTGTTGTTTTGCGCCCCGATATCGTTGCCGCGAAATTCGATTGGGCAAATGCTTTACAAAATTTAGCGCTGTTTGCATTTGCATTAGCTGTGATTTGCGTTATTTGGTCATATGTTGAATTTCTGACAATTGTTCGACCAATACAAGCTCGTCAGGTTGATTCAGATTGGATTGTTGAATTGCCAAAACGCGCCCAATTAGAAGTTGACTCGGTAGTCAGTGAGCTATACGTTTTTAAGGTCTATATTGATGAAAGTCAGAGTGCCATAAAACAAAAAGGTCGTGCTTTGACTCGTCAAACTATAGCCATGATTGCAATGATTATTTTTGTATCGGCTTATTTGATTTTCTCCGTACTGCATTTGGCAAAATAAACTCACATCAAAATTCGTACTATATGTGTCATGATAAGAGCATGACAAGGCAAGGACAGGCTGTGGAAAGACTAAAAACATTTATCCCAGATTATGAGGTCAAACCAGCCATTATTGGTTTTGTCCCACCGCGATTTGTTGAACTTGCCGAGCCGTGGGTACAGTATTCTGTGTCCCCAGAAAAATCTCTTAGTAAGAAAAAAACTCGAGCGACATAAATCACTTTTGCCAAAGCTGATGAGTTTAGCAAAAACTTCTGGATGTGAAAGGCATTCTGGAATTATTTTAAGAATGGTAATTTCCGTACTCGGATTGTTTCAAGGTTAGGGTTTTATCTTCAAGTGGCGCGTAGGTTGTCGCGCCGCAATTTGTGTGCATTCTCTGGCAGAGGCGTACAGTACGTTAAGCGGTAAACTTGGAATTCCTCCAAAAGAGGCTTTTGCAATTCTCGAGTTTGCAGTTCGTGGTTTGCACATTCTGGCGTTTGCCCCAACTGACCATATGAATGCGATTAAGCGAATGGTTTTTTTAGGAATTGGTGGCGCTGGAATTTATGATGCGCTGATTGCGGAATTGGCTTTGCGTAACCAGTGCAGTAAAATCTTGAGTCACCTCGCAACAATTGAGGGGGTGTAGCCGCGAATTGGACAAAGCCGTAAAATCTTTCTATGAAACCCAAAACTGATTTTGAACAAACCATCCTGCAACTCGCTCGTGACTTACAAACCGATAGTCATAACGTGAAAAACTTCGCTGAACTCGAGTTAAGAATCTTCAAAGCCACCCAAGACCTTGGACGAGTTGCCATACAAGAACTAAGTGGTGAAGTCATGGAAAAAGCTATCCCAGTGCAAAAAAAACTTGTCCGACCTGTCAAACTACCAAAAAACTAAGCACTCGAACAGCTTTAATCACAACACTATGGGGCAAACTAGAAATACCGCGTTTTAGAAGGCGTTTCTTGACCATAAGATGCACCTGACGGGCATGGTCGCTGTCATCAATGTCAAAAACAAGTTCAATTCTGGGGAGATGAAAGCCTTGATGAAAGTGGTTGTACACCACTCTTACTGCAACGAACCGAAGCACTGGCACTCGAAACCAGTTACTTAACCAGTCAAAAACTCTTAGCCCAATGGGGAGTGGAGGTCAGTAGTTCACAGATTGCCGAATTAAGCCAAGGTTTTGAGTATAAACAACAAGAATTATCTGAAGCCAAGCTACTCGAGTTGGCGCAATTACCGTTAAGCAAGAGTAAAATAGCGGCTCGAGTTTGGATGCTTGAAATTGACGGGATGTTTATAGCAACTCGAGGCACACCTGATGACATAACTATTGGAACACCAACTAAGGAAGTTAAAAGTGTTGTGCTGTACTTGAAAAACACACCAAGTCAAAGGTATCAAGTTAGCACCTCAAAGACTGTGACTGACTTTGAGCCATTGGTACATGGACTACTGCGCTTTGCTGGTGTGACCCAAAATGATGTCCTGATTGGCTTGTCTGATGGTGCGGTTTGGATTACGAATTTAATGGCGAATCTAGGTGTGATACCAACTTTAGGTAGATAATAAGGAATGTCAAGATTAGGCACACCTCTAACCGCCCACCATACGACTGAAGAACTCGAGAAACACTACAAACAGTGCAAAGATGCCAAAGAAAAAACTCGTCGCCAAGTGATATGG
>JANNVX010000004.1:0-81046 GCA_031414595.1 Deinococcales bacterium | reverse complement strand
GCTTCTTGAAAGTATGGAAGTAAGGCTTGGAATTCTTTTTTGGTTAGTCCAGTCAGGGCTAAGAAGCGAGTTTTATTCTTGACGAGTTTGTCGTAATGCAGCACTCGAATAGTTTATCCTAATTTCCGATAACGTCTAATGCTTTAGAAACCGCATCACCTCGGGCCACCGATACGATATTTTGCTGAATAACATTGCTATACGACTCGTCTAAAAAAGTAATGTGTTGATGAAACAGCTTCAACCATGACACAATAAGCCGTGGATTTATCTCAGACTACCAATACACCCATCGCACAATCTTTGATTCTTGGACGCTGGGCTGTCGCCGCAATTTTTTTCTTCAACGGTTTTACGATTGCCAATTGGGTGGTGCGAATTCCGGATGTCAGTCAAGCCTTAAATTTATCTACGGGTACATTGGGGTTGGTGCTGTTGGCTTCTGCTGTAGGTGCTTTGGTCAGTATGCCTTTGGTCGGGCGTTTATGTGTTCAGTTCGGCTCGAGACGATTAACGCTTTTGTGTAGCTTAGGGTTTGCCATCAGTACCATGTTTCTGGCTTTGACCCCCAACATCGGCTTATTGGTGTTCACTTTATTTATTTGGGGAGCAAGCAACGCAGGTTTAGACGTAGCCATGAACACCCAAGGAACAACCATAGAACAAGGCTTCGAGCGCCCCATCCTCTCGAGTTTTCATGCTTTATGGAGCGTCGGTAGTTTACTGGGGGCAGCCGTTGGTGGGGTCTTGGCAGGTTTTGGTTTAGCGGCTAGTCTTCACTTGGTCTTGATTGGTGTACTGAGCTTGATTGCTTTTTTTGTGCTTTCCAGATACTTAATTGCAGATATTCAGCCCACACAAACCCAGTCTCAGCCAAAGTTAAAATTGTCTTCGGGTTTAATGGCACTTGGGGCGATTGCTTTTTGTGCTTTATTGGGCGAAGGCGCAATTGCCGATTGGGGCGCATTGTATTTGAAGAACTCACTCGGTGCAGATGCAGGTTTAGCCGCCGCAGGTTTTGTGGCTTTTCAGTTCTGTATGGCAATTTTTCGATTTACTGGCGATCAACTGCGCTTGCGTCTTGGAGATGCTCGAGTCTTACTAATCAGTGGCTTAGTAGCAACCTTTGGTATGATTTTGGCTATTACACCCAATCTGGTCTGGACAACGATTATTGGTTTTGGTTTTGTCGGTGCAGGGTTTGCCGTCATTTTTCCGGCTGCACTTGGTTTGGTTTCTAAGCTCGAGCAAGGCTCAAGCGGTCCTGCCATCGCTTGGGTGAGCAGTATTGCCTACAGTGGTTTTCTGGTGGGTCCACCATTTATTGGTTTGTTATCCGAAGTGGTTTCTTTGCGTTTTGGGTTGTTAGCGGTCTTGCTGGCAGGTGCGGTCATTGCCGTTTTATCCAAGTCAGTCAAACCAATTTGATTGACCCATAGATTTCAAACCTACTGATGCTGGTGGCATCTTTTGCGGGGTTTGAAACCATGAGAGCCGCATATCAAGTTGCCCTCGAGTCTGACTATCGTTTTTACAGTCTTGGTGATGCCATGCTGACCGTTTGATGTTAAAGCCAGACGTTCCAACAAACCCTCATATCTGTTTGAGCATGTATCTCAAGTAAGCCTACCTTCGAGTATCACTTCCAGTAATCAGGCGCGTTATTGATGTTTGATTTGCCTTCAAGTTAAGTCTTGACTTGACCAACAGATTCGACTAATCTATCCTATGCAGCTTTTACTGGCTCGTCATCCAGACCGCCTCAGTGCCGAACATCCAATCATCATCGAAAATTTACTCGAGTTCAGTGAAAACCAGCAACAAACAGCAATTGATTCAATGATTGAAATGCTAACCGACATACACCAATTTGGGCGAGACTCGAGATACTTGAAGAAAATGAAAAGCAATTTGGTCTGGGCATTGAAAACTCGTTCCCGAGGTGGTCAAAAAGGTGGTGCAAGAGTTTATTTGTTCTTTTACACACTAGAAAACACAACAGCAGCAGTCATTGTCAATGCTGAAATAAAAGATGGCGACGAACCAAGTGACGAAAAACTGATTGAAGTTCTCGAGGTTGCTTTAGCTTTCAAACACAAGCCTAAAATTATGAAAGAGAGGTCATCATGAATAAAGTAGCTGCTTTACTTGCCGAATTTAGCGCCGAAGAAATTGCCACTGGAGAAATAAAGGGAACACCACCAACTGGTTTACTTGAGGAAAGCACTCCACAAGATATTCGCGCTCGAGTCGAACAAATCACGATTGGCAAACAAATTGGGATGATGCTCAAAGAAGCTCGAGTCAAACGCGGTTTAACGTTAGACAATGTAGCCCAAGTATTACAAGTTAGTAAAGCCAGAGTCTCACAACTCGAGCAAGCCCACGCCAACCTCGAGTTAAAAACTTTAACGCGCTACGCAGCAGCTTTGGATTTAGAAGTCCATCTCGAGTTACGCCCTCGGTGATGTGTTGAACACGGTTTTGTGAAGCTGATTTATTAGTAATCATGCACTATTTGATTTGGCAGTTCAAAATACTTTCACTTGAGTCAATACTTATACGACCCCATTGGCTTTTGTGGATTTTCAAATCTTTTTCGGCACAAATTTCAAGGATACGATCTGACTTCCAATAAACTTTTTGGGGTGAATATGATGATAATAGCAATGTGGACTTTACTTTGCTATCATCAATTTCAATGAGTACCGTCTCGAATTCACTTCCCCGACCTGATCTGGTTTCACCTAATTCTGTACAGTATTGCCCAGATGTAACGGCAATATATCGAATATGTTGAACATTAACACTCGAGATGGGTGAAAGTTGTACAGAACAGACATCAAGAGGGCGACGCTGCAATACATTTTGCAAAAATGACACGAAAATAACTGCAATTATGCTGATTACAAAACCCCAAATCACGAAATCAACCAAAGTTTTTGTAGAAACTTGAAACGTCCAGTAATCCTTATTCAATTCAACGAACGACTTATTCTTAGAAAGCATAAGTTAAATTACGATAATTCAAGTCAAATCGTTCCCAACTTAAAATCTAAGCAAAGGCATACAGCGCCTCGAGAATTGCTCTTGCGTACTCCTCGGGTTTTAAGCCTTTTTTCTCGAGCGTAAAGCCCGGCGGATACTTGGTCACAAGTAACTTATTCGGGTGATTCTTGGCTGCCCTTGCGTCGTAATCCAAACTGCCGCGATTTGGCGCAAACTGCACCACCAATTGGGTCATGGTCTCACCGATGCTCATTGCACCTTTGGCTGTGCCGATGACCCGCAATCGGGCTAACTCGAGGAAGTTATGGACTTCTAAAGGCACAACCCCGTGTTTGGATTTCATTTCGCGTTCAACACGAGAAATTTCGCCTAAAGATGTACTCTCCGATAAACGCCCATAGTATTCGATGCGCTCGAGTTCTTCTGGGATATAGGCTGGCTCGAGACGGGCGTTGACTTTCAGGTCTATGGCTAAACGTGGTGGAATGATTTTTTCTTCGCCCTTTAGTTTGCCAATCGCTTCGCCCAAGAGTTCGGTGTAAACCTCAAGTGAGACATTTTGAATATGCCCATGCTGCTCTGCCCCAAGAATATTACCGACCCCACGAATTTCCATGTCTTTTTCGGCAAGGAGATGCCCACTGCCAAGGTCAGTTAAATCGGCAATTGCCCACAAGCGCCGTTCGGCATTTTCGGATAAACGCGGGGGGTAGAAGAAATACGCAAAGGCTTCGGTCTGACGACGACCCACACGCCCACGAAGTTGATAGAGTTGTGCCAAACCAAGGCGGTCGGAGCGTTCAATTAAAATCGTGTTGGCTTCGGGGATGTCTAAACCCGATTCAACAATCGTCGTGGCAACCAGAACATCAAAAGCGCCTTCTTCAAAGCCCTGCATAATCTCTTCGATTTCACCATCGGGCATTTGACCGTGCGCCACAGCAATTCGCGCTTCTGGAATCAGGGTTTGCAAATACTGAGCGCGTCTGCCAATACTGGCTACGCGGTCATGAATATAGAAACACTTGCCGCCACGTTCCATTTCATGCAGGATTGCGTCGCGGACGGTAAACGGGTCAAAGGGCGAAAGAACAGTTTGAATTGGTTTGCGTCCTGCCGGTGGCGTAGCAATATGCGACATATCACGTAAACCGACCATACTCATGTACAGGGTGCGCGGAATTGGCGTTGCCGAGAGGGTCATCACGTCTATGGCGTGTTCGGTCAGTTCGACTTTACGCTCGCGCTTTACACCGATGACATTGCCCATAATGCTCGAGAGGTCGTGGGCGATACTCGAGGCTGCCTGAGCCGTCTTAGAGCCGATTTTACGAGCTTTGGGCTTAGAATCTTTTTCGCTGTCCAGCACAACATCTCTAAAACTCGAGAGTGAGAGTTCGCCAGCTTTTAGGGCTTTGAGTTTTTCTTTTTGCATCACGCCAAAACGGTGTTCTTCGTCAATAATCAGTAGCCCAAGGTTCTTAAATGATAACTGTTCGGCAAGAAGGCGGTGTGTGCCAATCACAATGTCTATTTTGCCTTCTCGGAGGTGCTTAAAAACCCCTTCGACCTCTTTATTGGGTGTGAATCTTGAGAGTCCAGCAACAATCACGGGAGTATCTGCAAAACGCCGTCTGATCGTCTCGAGGTGCTGCTCAGCAAGAAGCGTAGTCGGCACAAGAATCGCAACTTGGCGACCATTGGCAACCACGCGGTGCGCCGCACGAACCGCAACTTCGGTTTTACCAAAACCAACATCGCCCGAAACAAGCCTGTCCATCGGCATGGCACGCTCGAGGTCTTTGTAGACATCCTTGATGGCTCTGCCTTGGTCTTTGGTAAATTCAAACGGGAAATTCTTGTTAAAATCTTCATCCCATTCCATTGGGGCTGGCGGATAGGAAATGCCCGAAGTGGCTTGACGCGCCGCGTATTGAATCAGCAGTTTTTGCGCCAATTCCTCGGCGTTTTTCTTGGCTTTTTCTCGAGCCTTCGCCCAATCGTTTGTGCCAAGGGTACTCAGGCGCGGTGGGTCGTCGGTTGTTCCGGGGTGACGCTTCAAAAACGGCAATTGCTCGACAGGCAAGTAAATTCGAGCATCGTTGGCGTAGCGCAAATGAATATAATCTCGCATTACCCCAAGTACAAGCCGTGACTCGAGACCCAGAAATTGCCCAATGCCATGCTCGGGATGAATCAAGTAATCATTGACCGTCAGCGCCATCGTGTCCGAGACGGGATTGCCCCGCAGTTTTCGCATTCGCAGACTTGCCCCACCCGTAAAGCCGTACAGCGCGTCTTCGGTCAGCACCACCAGTTTAGACTCGCGGTCAATGAACCCCGCTTCGGCAGTCCCAAGGGTCAGTGTGACTTTGCCAATTTGGGGTTCGGCACGCCATTCCCAAACGACTGGTACACCACTTTCGGCATTTAAGACATTACTTTGTAAATATGCGCCAGTGCGTTCGTGCTTCAAAAGCACCTGAACACGGTAGCCCTCGTCTATCCAGTTCTTGGCATCCTCGGCAAACATTTTAAGTCTAGCGCGATAAAACGCCATTGGCTCGAGCATGGATTGCTTAGTCTCGAGAGAAAGCGGTGTTGCGCCAAAACTAATCACTGCTCGAGTTTTTAAGTGCGCCCAAAGCCTTTGATTTTGCTTAACGGTTAAGTAACCTTCAAAGAATTCTGGGGAATCGAGGTACACCTGTCCACCAATTCGCTCGAGTCTGGTACTATCCCAAGCCACTTCCGGCACGTAATCACCCAGAGGCTCGAGACCAAAATGCGTGACTTTCTCGCCGTTGAGTTTCAGGGTTTCCAAGTCATCACCAAAAAATTCGGCTCGGACTTCACGTTTGGTCTTATTTTGTCCAGAACGATTGATGGTAATTTCTAGCGTATCGCCCAGCACCTTAAAAAAACCATCGGTTTTGTCAAAATCGGCTTTGTCTAGGTTCTCTTCGCGTTCGTAACCCAAAACCTCGAGCCGCGATAAAAAATCATCTCGAGTATAGGCTTGCCCCACTTTTAACTCGAGCCTAAAGGCATTGGGTTCACTCGGGAAGTCCTCGAGTGCAGTGGCAATATCCAAAACCACATGATTTTCTAAGTCAGACCAATCGGCAATTCCGGGGTTGATGCTATTTTTACGCCCCAAGACCGCCAAGTCCTTGTACAAGCGCATCCGCTCGGGCGTGGTCAGCAGCACCGCTTGTTCATCTCGAGCAAACAGCATCAAACGTGCCACTTGGGGAAGCCCAGCATATAAGCCAGTCTCGAGTGGTTTTAAGGATAAAAAGGCGAGTTGGGCGCGGGCAAGCAACCGCGCAGCACCAGCAGCGACTTTGGCTGTTGGTTTGCTTTTCGGTTGTAAAACGCCCGACGACCCCGCCGCTTGTGCGGAACGTCGCGTCACGCTTGGCAGTATACCGCATCAGGGGCTTTCTGCAAGTGGCGTATTTTTTCAGAACCATTTTAATGTTTCACTAGCTTTTGCCCGTACATCATCACTTGGGTCTTGTAGCAGTTTATTCAGCACTGCCTTGGGTGTACTGCCATTATTTGCCACTTGCCAACGCACGGTTTCGTCTATATCGGTTGCTAAAGTCTCGAGAAGCCAACTTGGAACTCTGGTTGTTTTGGCATACACCAAAGCTCGGCGAACTTCTACATAAGAATCCTTAACGAGTTGTTCAAGAACACTTTTACTTAAATCATCCCGCCTTGCGATTGCATACCGCACTTGCTCACTCGAGTCCGAAGCCAGTATCAGCATCTGCTCGAGCGGTAATTCGTGATGCTCAGCCAACCTTTCACGGATTTTTTGGCTGGTATCGCCGATAAGCCCAAGATGCAACAAGTTATTCCAAATAAATAAATTAGCAATTGCGAAGCGAACTTCCTCACTTGGGTCTCGAGCTAAAGTTTGTAATAATGCCATCTCTCCACGTCGCCTTAAATTTTCCACAGTTGAAGCTCGAACTCGAGCTTCAGGGTCAGTGGCTAAGAGACATAATTCTGTGGTTGGAACGCCAGAATTCCAAGCTACAAAATCACGCACAGAAACTTCAGGGTCATACGCAAGTTTTTGCAAAACCGCCGCAGGACAAGACATCCGACTTGCCACTTCATAACGCACTTTGTAAGCAGAATCCTCGCTCAAGACAGTAAAAATTGCATCTGTGCAATTTGTGTTCGCAGCAACCGCACGTCGCACAGCAGCTTCCGGGTGCTTAGTCAGTTGCTCGAGGAAATGAACAGGTGCTTGCTGACTTTCTGCCACGGCAACACAAACTGTAACTTGTTTATGTGCCGCTAATATCTCGAGAATTGCTAGGCTGACATTCGGATGAACCGCCACAGCTTTTAGAATCGTCCATTTTCCATGCCCACTCAGGTACTCGAGCGCAGCCAAAGGCGTATTAGGATTGGCTGCCACGGCATACTGCACCGTTGGGTCTGCGGTTTTTGCTAACTCAAGCAGTCGAGTGGCTGTAGTTTTCTTGCTTTTAGCTTCTTTTTTAAGTGCGGCAATGTCCATACCCTATTGTGCAACATTTGAAGCCCTTTATTTGGGGCGATTGCCAATACTTTAGTTCTCGAGACTCGGCTTTATTTGGTACACACTCTGCACCAAGCCACTCGAGAAAGTTTTTGTTTCGATGTGCTGCAAAATAACATCGGTACTCAAAGCCCCAAAAAGAGGAATCCCCAAACCAAGCAAAACAGGCACTCGAGTGAGGACAATACGGTTGACCAGCCCCAACTCGAGTAGTGCCGTAATTATCTGCCCACCATCGGCGTAAATATGTTTTGAACCTTGGCTCTCGAGCCGTTGCACTAAGTCTGGCAAGGGGTTAGCACTAAACTCGAGCTTGCCAATTAAGTGTGCTGGCACTTCGGTCAGGGTGCGGCTACAGACCACCACTCGCTTGCCTTCGTATGGGTACGGTGTAAACCCCAATATGGTTTCATAGGTAATACGACCCATCAGCATCGTGTCTATACTCGAGAAGAAATCGGTATAGCCGTGGTCTTCGGCTTGGTCTTGCGGTAGCCAATCCAGAGCGCCATTGTCTCGAGCAATAAATCCATCTAAACTGGTGGCAATAAAAACCGAGATTTGCATACCTGGATTTTACATTAGTTTAGGCTCGAGCAAGTTGGAACGAATATCTTCAAAACTAATGTGGTCGGTCAGGTGATTGGCATAATGAACGATTCGTAAGTTGCCTTGTGGGTCTATTAAAAAATCGGCTGGGATGCGGTAAAAATTACTGCCTTCTTCTGGGGTGAGGGCATAGCCGATACTGGCGGCGCTTTGAATGGCAATTTGAGTTTCTGGCATTTGCATGGTCAGGGCAATTTTTTCTTCAGAAATTTCCACGCCGTACAGTTCGTACAGTTTGGCTTCTGGGTCGCTGAGTAAGACAAACGGCACGTTTTGTTTGGTCACATTTTGTACGATACTGGGGACTGGGGATTCAAAAACAGCAATCATCTTGAGACCAAGGACTTTAAGTTCTGAATACTGGGCAATCATCTGATGAATTCGTAAGTTGCACATGACGCACGCACCGTTGCGTAAAAAAGAAATCAGTGTCCAGTGTGTTGCAGTTCCACCAAGGTTGATGGGTTGGTCAAAAACATCTCGAGTTTGGACACTTGGGGCGGGGTGATTTATTTGAAGCTGCATTTTATCTCCTTTGCCATGAACACGGCACTGGAATATAGTAAACTTAATTGTCTAATTTGTCAATTAAGTTTACTAATTTTTGAACCACAAACAGGCTAAACTAAAAACCATGAAAGCCGTTGATCCAAAACAAATCCAAGAATTGCGCCAAGACCACACCGGACGCTTACTGTTACGTGCCTACAGACAATTCGCCGATACTGCCAGCCAAAAACTCCAAGCTCGAGGACACCAAATCAGCACCAGCGCCATCGGACTAATCCCACACATAGACTTAAACGGCACTCGAGCCTCAGACCTTACAGACCGCGCAGGCATCAGCAAACAAGCCATTGGGGTTTTAATCACCGAACTCGAAACAGCCAAATACGTGCAGCGTCAACCCGACAACACCGACAAACGCGCCAGTATCATTACGTTTACCGAACAAGGTATGGGATTGCTACAAGATGCGTATGAAATCAAAAAAGAAATCGAAACTGATTACGAAAAAAAACTGGGTAAACACCACATGAACAGCCTCCGCAGTGCCTTGCGCTACCTGCTCGAGCCAGAAGAATAATTCAAGGCGATTTTCTCGAGCGCCTTGGTTTTTTTGGTTTAGGTTTCAGCACAAAATTATCCTTGATTTCCGCCAAATAATTCTCGGCAGCAACAGCATAAATTCTTGCCATAGACTCTGTTTTTTTATTCTCAAGCAAACGAATAAATGCTCTAATACAAGCCGTATGGACTGCGGTATTCTCGGTTTTGCAGCGTTCCAAAAATGCCTGATTTGCGATACCATCCTCCGAATCTGTTCGCAACTTAAAAGCCTTCCAAACAACTTGAATCTGCTCGGCACAACCTCGCCTCACATCTTGCCGTTCATCCAAATCAAAAAGTTCAATAATCACTCTGGCTCGTTGGTAACGAAACAAATCTTGAGCTTCGGAAAACTTGGGAATTGGCACAAAACCTACCCAATCAATCAAGTCTTCGGGGTCATCATCAAAGATATCCAAGGGATTAAGCAAAAATGGGTTTTCCCCTTTATTCAATACCCGCACCGATTGCCCTATGCGCCCTGCTTTTCCAGCGATTGGAAAATAATTGCCTTTGAGTATGGTATTGCATTCCTTGCAAGCAAAGTTATAATTTTCCACATTGGTTGCCAACCAAGAATACCCAGTAAAAATACCTTGCTGCACAACCAATAAAGCACCCGAAGAGTGCCAAGGCTTAACTTCTTTTTTAGGACGAAAATGCTCAACATCCGATTGCACTTTCCCCTGTTTCAATTCGGCTTGCACCAAGCGCTCGCAATACGCACACTTGCCAAAGTGCAGACTAGCAAAGACTTCCTTGATTTCTGACCACGGATTACCGCCAGTCCAAATCAGATTAACAGAACGCCAATCAGCATCAAATTCATCCACCACGCTTTCAATGGACTTTCCAACAGGTAAACGAATCCGAATCATGCCTTCTCGAGCAATTCCTGAGCCGCTTTTTGAATACTCGCCAATTCAGAATCATCCTCGAGAACCAAAGGTTTACCCGCGCCAAACGCCAAGCCTTGCATCAGCGCATGAGCCGCCGCTCTGTCGCCTGTACGACTTTTCTTCACAAGGGATTTAAGTGTTTTATCAAAGCCCTCGGCTCGAGTGCTGTCCATCCCAAAAACTTGATGTAGCACTTGCTGGGCATTTAGACCATAAACCTCGGCATCTGGGCGGGTGAGTTTAGCCGTACCACCACGGGCTGGCTCGAGAATAAACAGATTGGCGGCTTCAACACTGGCTGCCACAATTGGGCTGTGGGTCGTTAGGATAAATTGCAATTTCGGAAAAGTTTTAGAGAGCGTTGGTACAAGCGTGCGCTGCCAAGTGGGATGCGCCAATAAATCCACTTCATCCACCAGCACCACACCATGAACATCCAAAACATTTTTAGGATTCGCCCGATGCAAATGATAAAGCAAATCCGAAACCCAACCAATATAACTGCGGTGTCCGTCAGCAAGTGCATCGAACGGCACAAGGATTTTATTGTGATAGAAACTAAATTCGCGCCCATCAATCGAATCACTAAACTCGAGTTTAGCGGGCATGAGCGAAGAAAAAATCTCGAGAATTTGTTTTTTCTCGCGTTTCGGGAGTTGCGGCAACCACGAAACAAGTGGCGTTAAAACAACCCGACTATCGAACAAATTTGCCATTCTCGAGTACCGATACGAGTATTGTTTGTTTTGCGCCTCGAGTTCGTAGCTTGGCAGGCGTTCTACACGACGCATTGCGCCATAAGCAACTGAAAATAACTTGCCGAAAGAATCAAAATTATCCTGAATTTGATTAAAATTTAATATAGACTCTTCTTGATTCTTGTGAACGACCTCAAATTCAAATTCAAATTTATCATTCAAAGTTTGTCTTATAGGGTTGTAATGATGGACATATAACCAAGACTCAATAGATTCATGTAAGATAAGTCTTCCTAAAATACTAGACTTATGTGCCACTTGAACTTCAATTCTATTTTTTGTTACTTTTTTTAACAACTTTCTAATTAATGAAACTGGACGAAAGCCAGATTCATTAAAGGTTAAATTATTTGTTGCTAACGCCGCCGCTTTAAGGAGTGTCGTTTTGCCCACGCCATTAGCACCAAGCACCACATTGATATTCGGAAAACGTACCCCATCGGCTCGAGGTGAATCGGGGTGCATGAACTGCACAGATTGCTTAGCAAAGCACCTGAAATTCTCGATGTGCAATTCGTCTATGTACATGGTTGCAATTATACGCCGAAATTGTGGTCAGGTCGCTTGCCAAACCAAAGTATTCTGCACGATTCTATGTTCAATCATCCCATGTTCCTCGAGGTCAGTCAAATGCGCCAACACCGCCGTTTGATTCAGCACATAGCGCGTTAAATCAGTCATATTTATCTCGAGCATAGCGCAGACTCGAGATAAAATTTCTGGAGTTGTGCCTTTGTCCTGACAAGCAATCAGCACCGCTTGATTAGCACGTTCAAGCGCAGCCAAGTTCGCATCACAAAGCGCATTTACATCCGTGGTTGGCTCACCATGTCCGGGCAAGATAATTTTAGCCCCGCAGTTCCGCACAGTTTCAATCGCTTCACGGGCATTTTCAATATCTACCATAAACGAAAGCGGGTACTTCTCGAGAATGTTCGCGCCAAAAACCGCGTCGGCAGCAAACAGAACTTCCCCCACCAGCACTGCAAATTGAATATGGGCATGACCAGAAACCTCGAGCAGTTCGATTTCTAGCCCAGCAATTTTGCACTTTCCAGCTTCATTTAGCACCTTGGCAGGGCTTGGTGCAGCCAGTAAAAATTTATTGTGTAGTTCCTTGGGCGCTCTTGCCCCGCTCCATAAATAAATCGGCTCGAGAATCGGATAATGCAGAATACTTTCCTCAAAAATCGGGGCGTAGACCGGAATCTCGAGGTGTTTAACCAAGTACGCATTGCCGCCGTAATGGTCGGCGTGACTGTGCGTGTTGACAATTGCCCTCGGCTCGAGACCGGCAGCGCGGCAGCTTTTGAGGATTTTCTTACCACTGTCCTCAGAATTGCCAGTATCCACGATTAAGCAACCACCATCCCCAGTCTCGAGTATGCCGCAGTTGACTCCGCCAGCCAAGTAATAAATGTCTTGTGCAAGTTCTTTCATGGTGTCCTGAGTGTGTTGAGTTTAATCGTGTACTCGAGTCGTCTCGAGCGACGTTTTGGAACATCCACATCCCAAAGCGGCATAAAAACACTAGATTGGTATTGTTTTTGGTTATCACTCTCGGTGTAGACAGGATGCGTCCAGAGCGTGGTTTCCCTTGGGAAATCAAAAATCAGTTCTGCACCAAGCCATTCATCTTTCCAACCAGCGCTTAAAACGTTGCGGTGTTCTAAGGTTGCGCCAAGGTCGCTGACCGCTTGCCCACCCACTGTAAATTGGCGTTCAATAGAATGCGGCGCAAGCAGGGCAAAGTTCCATAAACTGCCAAAGCGCATGACTATATCCCAGTCGCCTTTGTTATGGATTTGGTATTCAATCTCGAGCAGGTTCTCTTTTGGTTTTAGGCGAATCGCTTTTTTAATTTCGACCGCCACGGGTGCGCCAGCCGGTCCGCGAACTGTACCGAGGCGGGTCAAAGTTACGCGGTCTCGGTATTTGCCGATTTCGTACAGTCCGTCTACAAAGTCACCCAGTTCTAAGTATGTGCCATTGGCAAAGTTTTCTAAGGTTGTGGCTTCTGGCTCGAGAAAATGGTCGGTAAATGATAATGGACTCGAGAATGGGTCACACAAGTTAGCCGCCACTTCTCGAGCATCAAATTCGAGGATTCCTCCGCCTTGGGAGGCACTAAAATACAAGTTCATGGTGTGGGCTTCGGCAATCACATCGGGTGTACCGTCAAAGTCAAGGTCGCGGTAATTGATGTCCAACCAACCATATTTTCTTGGCTCGAGGATGTTCTCGGCGCGAATCAGATGGCGATAGGCTTCAAAACGCAAATAATTGCGGTGCGCCCCGATGTGATTAAATACCGCGCTGTCTTGGGAGCGCCAGAGGTGCAAAAAGGCTTCTTCTGGAACTCGAAAAACCGCATTGAGTTTTTCGGAAGCATAACGGATTCGTTGTTGCAAATGCCCGATACCCGTAAAGGTGTGTAGCACTTCACGCCAATTGGAATGATGGTGTGGTTTGGCGTTAGGCAAGTACACCAATTTGTTGCGCCGACTGGCATCGAGCATGGTGGATAAGCGCATCGTTTCAAAATGTTCTAAATGCTCTAACAGTGCCGAAAAACCTTTTAAGTGTCCGACCAAATCCTCGAGTTTAACCAGCAGTACCGTGTCGCCCGTAATCAGTGGCACAGTCTCGAGTTTGGCTTCTAGCGCTCGAAAAACACGGATGCTTTTGCCCGCCTCTTCAAGCGAAAAAAGCGTGCCTTCGGTAAGACCAGCAGCCCGAAAAATGGTTTCTGGCAAAACCGTGTACTCCAAACCAGTATCCTCGAGCAGCGCTGGGAGTTGCGTTTCCCAGGCAAATTCTGGAATCCAGATGCCTCTACTCGTTGCATTAAAGTATTTTTCCAATAAGGCAGTATGGGCTTTAACCTGCCCTAGCACATCGGCTTTGGGGGTCTGGGCTAAGAGTGGGTGGTACATTGCCCCAGCCATAAACTCGACTCTGGAACGCAGGGCGGCAAGTCTCGAGAGGGCAATTGGCTCGAGGCGTTCAAACCATTCAAGCAATGCACCCGATAAATACAAGTTGCTTTTCAGTTTTGGATGGGCTTCGAGGGCAGCCAGAGCCGGTAAGTAGGCTTCGCGTAAGGCACGTTGTACCCCTTCCTCGAGATTACCGACAGGTTGATGGGCGTATAAAACAAGTGCAATGCGTGGTGTGGTCAAAATCGTCCTCTCGAGTGTTGAAATTTAGTTTACGTTAGCTTCATAAGCCCATTCTCAACAAAGTCATTTAGATTTGAGATTACTCGAGACTGAGAAAAACAACAAGGGTCTAGGATTGATATTATCTTGTCCACCCTCTTGACAGCTTAGGGATTGACGGGTATTCTGCACACGTTTAGACAAACGTTTACAGAACTCACCTTGCCGTCAAAGACGCATGGTTTATTCTATCTCGAGGCTGCCTTATGACCCCAACCCGTCGTCCGACCATTAAAGATGTGGCTAAAGCTGCTGGGGTCACATACCCAACGGTCTCGAGGGTGCTGTCCAATAAACCTTATGTCGCTTTAGAGACCAAAAAACGTGTTCTAAACGCAATTTCCGAACTTGGCTACCGACCTTCGGCGGCAGCCCGAAGCATGGTTACGCAACGCACCCACTTAATCGCCATGCTTGTACCGCATTTAACCGATCCAAACTTTGGGATTTTCTTTTCTGGCGCAGAGCGCGAAGCACGGCAACACGGCTATAGTGTGTTGGTTGCCGATTTTGATTCGGCTTCGGACAACGGTGGGTTGCTGGCAGAACATCGGGTGGATGGAGTGCTGGTTCTCGAGCCACAAAATTTTCATGGGCAGCAATACCTGACCGAATTACCGATTGTCGAACTCGATGATGCACCAATAGACCACCGTGATGGTGGGCGCTTGGTCGCCAAGCACTTAGCCGAATTAAAGCATCAAAACGTGGTTTTTGTTGGAGGTCCGAGCAGCGCTCCACATGCTTCTGGGCGTTACGCTGGGCTACTCGAGACCTACCCCAACGCCGCTTGGTTAGCTGGCGACTGGACTGCCGAAAGTGGTTATGCACTGCTTGAGGCAGCCTTACAAACCAATCCTAGCGCTATTTTTGCCGCTAACGATTACGTGGCACTTGGCTTGGTTCATGCCCTTCGCAACAAGGGTTTACAAGTCCCTCAAGATATTTCCTTGGTTGGCTTTGACGATATACCACTGGCTAAACATTTTACCCCAGCCTTAACCACCGTGCAGCAACCACTCGAGATTCAAGGCTCGAGGGCAGCAGCGCTCTTAATTGCCAAATTACGTGGTCAGGCATTACCACCAACTCAAGTGATTACCCCCCATTTAATTATTCGTGAATCCACAATGAAACATCAGGAGGTCAGGCAAAAAGAAACCTAGTTCATTGTTTCAAGACATTTTTATGTTAATCTGGCATTCGCAATACAACTCAGGAGGAGTGAAGATGAAAAAGTGGCTTTTAGTGGCACTCGGTGCTGTTGCAGCAAGCGCAGCAGTGGTTATGGCTCAAGGTAGCGGTAAATTGGTGTACAACTCCAACGCCTCCGACCCTGATCCACGCGCATTCGACGAAGGTCAAGTGGCTCGTTTCAAAAAGGCATACCCCGGGATTAATGTTACTCACAACACTGTAGACCACGAAGGTTTCAAGACCGCTATTCGTACCTACTTGGCTTCTGATAATCCACCAGACGTGCTGACTTGGTTTGCTGGCAACCGTATGCGGGCTTTCTCGGAGCGTGGTTTGGCAGCCGACATTGGCGATGTTTGGACCAAGAATGGTTTTACCAAGTCCTTTCCAAAGGGTATGCAGGAGCTTTCTAAGTCCAATGGTAAGTTTGTCTTTGTGCCAACCAATTACTACTGGTGGGCAGTTTACTACCGCAAAGACTTGTTTGCTAAACTCGGTTTGAAAGAAGCTCAAACTTGGACACAAATGCTGTCCCTTTGCGATAAGCTCAATGCGGCTGGCGTAACACCAATGGTGACAGGCAGCAAGTTCTTGTGGCCCTTGGGCGGTTGGTTTGATTTCCTCAATATGCGCGTCAACGGACCAAAATTCCACTTTGATGTGACCGATGGTAAAATTCCTTACACCGATGCTCGAGTTCGCAAAGTCTTTACGTACTGGAAGCAAATGTTAGACAAGAAGTGCTTTAACTCCGACAGCGCCAGCTTAGATTGGCACGAAGCGGCGGCATTAATGTCTGCCACCGAACCAAAAGGCGCAATGTTCCTGATGGGTGACTTCCTTCGTGACCAATGGAAAGACGGCAACGAAAAGACCCAACTCGATTTCTTTAGATTCCCAATCATTGATCCTAAGCAACAAGTTGGCGAAGAAGCCCCAACCGATGGTTACTTCATCCCAGCCCAAGCACCAAACATGGAAAACGCTAAGTTGTTCCTTGGTTACATTGCTGGTAAAGAAAACATGGAATTGGGTGTCAAAGACCTTGGTCGTCTTGCCCCACGTACCGATGTTGACAATAGCTTGTATGCTTCCAAGCCACAAATTGCTAAAGCCCAAAACACGATCATCAACAAGGCTGACGCAATCGCCCAATTCTACGACCGTGACACTGACCCAGAAATGGCAACCATTGGCATGAAAGGCTTCCAAGAATTTATGTCAAATCCAAGCAGCATTGACAACATCTTGAAGCGCTTAGAAGCTGCTCGAGTTCGTATTTTCAAATAAACTTGCTTTGTGTAAAATGCCCCGCCCTCAGATTCGGGGGCGGGTTTTACGTTGCTTACTTACCAACGGTAATCTTGGACTTTGCACCTCGAGTTGGGTGTAAACTATAGATCATTCAAACTCGAGAAGGAGGATTTCATGGTGCAAGCACCTGTGCGGACGGTCAATCGGCAGCAACGCGCCCAACGTCAATTTTTGAACATTCTTTCATTTTTAGCCGTTCCATTAGGGTTGTATATTGTCTGGGTAATCTATCCGACTTTCCAAACACTACTTCTTTCCACCACAGATTGGGATGGGCTTTCAAAAACATGGAACTCGGTGGGTTTAGAAAATTTTCAGCGCTTACTTGGCGAAGAGCCGTTTCAAAAATCAATCCGTAACAATATCCTTTGGATACTTGTATTTATTACCATTCCACCTGCGGCTGGACTTGGTTTAGCGATGGTCTTAAACACTGATGTTAAATTTGATCGTTTCCTCAAAGTTGCTTATTACTTGCCACTTGTGCTTGCCACTGTGGTCACCGCCTTGGTTTGGGCGCAAGGCATTTACAATCCACGTTCTGGCTTACTGAATACCTTCTTATCACTGTTTATTGGCGACGAAGCCTATAAAATTCAGTGGTTAGGCGACCCTAACCTAGCAATTTGGAGTGTCATCGGTGCAGCCGTTTGGCGACAAGTTGGCTATGTGATGATTCTTTATTTGGCTGGGCTAAAAACCGTAGACCAAGAAGTTCTCGAGGCAGCTAAAATGGATGGGGCAGAAGGCTGGACACTGTTTCGCTACATGGTCTTTCCAATGCTTGCGCCAGTCACCACAATTGTGGTGGTCATCAGCGTTATAGACAGCTTGCGTTCATTTGATATGGTCAACATCATGACCAGGGGCAACCCATTTGACTCGAGTAACGTGCTGGCAAATTACATGTACCTCAGTTTTGAAGATTACCGCATGGGATACGCTGCCAGTATAGCTGTGGTGCTGTTTGGTATCAGTCTCATCTTTATTTTCTTGTACTTACGTGAAGTCATGAAACAGGAGGAAAGCTAATGAGTGCCATTACCAAAAATATTCCAACCACAGGCTCGAGAAAAGAAAAGAAAAGAGGCGTTCATCCTATCATTCTGACCATCGTTTGGATTGGTGCGTTTATCTGGCTGATTCCAATTGTTGGTTCGATTCTGACCAGTTTGCGCGGCTTTGATGACTTTAATGCAAGGGGGTTCTGGAGTATCCCCGAAAGCATCTCCTTAGATAATTATGTAAAGGCTTGGGGCAAAATGGGCATAGACAAATACCTCTTAAACAGCTTTATTGTCACCATCCCATCCCTAATTGGCTGCATCATGCTTGCCAGCATGTGCGCTTATGCCTTGGTTCGTTTTCAATTTAAGTTAGCCAAACCCTTGTACTATATGTTTGTGGCTGGCTTACTGCTGCCTTTTCAAATGCTGCTGCTGCCAGTCTTTAAGCTGACCAACGACCTAGGGGTGTACAACACCTATTGGGCATTGATTTTCTTTCATACAGCTTTCCAACTGGCATTTTGCACTTTTGTACTGCGAAACTTTATGAAAACCGTACCCGCCAGCCTCTTTGAAAGCGCCATGATAGACGGCGCAACCGAATGGACAATTTTTCTACGGATTGCTTTTCCGTTAATGATGCCGGGGATCGCCAGCCTTGCTACCCTCGAGTTCACTTGGATTTTTAACGATTACCTCTGGGCATTGGTCTTAATCACCGATAACTCCTTAAAACCCATCACCACTGGTTTAGCCAATTTACGTGGACAATTCACCACCGACTACCCGTTGATTGTGGCAGGAAGCATCATCGCTTGCGCTCCAACTTTAATTGTTTTCTTTGCACTACAACGCTACTTTATTGGTGGCTTAACTGTTGGTGCGACAAAAGGATAAGGACGACAGCTTCTAGCTTCTAGTTTTAAGCTAAAAACCAGACCCCTAAAAGCGGCTGCCCTCGAGTAGCCGCTTTTTTGTCTCGAGTCACAAATGCTAGGCTGTTACCAATGCCCGAATTTGAATTTCAAAACTTTGACCCGTCACTCCCCGAGCGCCGGCATCACAAACAAGATTTTATTGTTGCCCTTGCCGATATAGACGAACTCGAACATGTGAATAACAGTGTTTACCTGCGCTATGCCGACACTGCCGCAATAATTCACTCGGCAAAACTCGGAATGCCATTTAATAAAATGAAAAGCCTAGGGATTGTTCCCGTGGTTCACGGACACATCATTAAGTACCACAAATCGGCGATACTCGGTGATACGCTCGAGGACACCACATGGACAGCCGAATGCGCTGGATTCAGGGCTGTGCGCTACCACGAAATGCGACGGCTCGAGGACAATGCGCTATTGGTACAAATCAAAACCAATTGGGTTTGGATAGACCCAGTGACCAACCGCCCAAAACGCATACCGCCTGTGGTTCTCGAGGCATTTGGGTTTTAATTAGTCTTAGATTAAAGCAATTATTCATAAGTTGCGCCGCACTGTAAAAAATTAAAAAAGTCATGTTCACTGATTGATTCAATTGCAAATACTTCACTGTTATCACCATCGGGGCTTGAGACCAAAATAATTACCTCATCGGCTTCGTATCCGCCAAATGTTCCCCGTACAGCACACTCCAAATAAGTCAGGGGTTCAAGATTGTACCAACGAACACCGCTTGAAGAATCTATCCCAAAATAAGTATTCATTCCGTCTAATAAACCCGCCACACGCATTCGTCGTAAATCGGCAATCTGAAAAGCCAAAAGCTCATGCCAAGAATTGAGGGTTAGGACGCTTATCTCAAACCATTGTTCATCAAAAGGCAAGGGTTCAATCACAAAAGCCTGTTCAAGAAAAGCTGCAAAATTGCCAATCGGAATAGAATCTTCTGGACAATCTTTAGTCAAGGTATACAAGGCAAGTAAATAATCCTCGAGTGAGTGAGTCGTTCCCTGACAAATCGCACTGACATGAAGGTACAATTCCCGATTTGTCATTTTATCTGCTTTAACGCATTCTCAAAAAGCGTCAAGCCACTGCGCCCACGCTCACCACGATGATAACGCGGATGTTGCCAATCAAAAATATGATTTTCTGGGTGCGGCATTAGCCCAAGCACATTGCCCGCCACGTTGGTAATTCCCGCGATTCTCGAGAGGCTGCCGTTTGGGTTGGTGGGGTATTCATCGCCAAGGTAACGCAGTGCCACTAAGTTGTTTTCCTCGAGATGCGCTAGGGTTGTATCATCACACAAGAAACGTCCTTCACCGTGGGCAATGGGTGTGTCCAGACCATCATCTAAACCCGCCAACCAAAAACTGCTCGAGTTTTGATTCGCCTCGAGTGTCACCCAACGGCATTCAAAATGTCCTTGGGCGTTGTACGTCAGGGTACTGGTTCTTGGTTCAAAACCGCCCGGTAGGACACCCGCTTTTACCAGTGTTTGGAAACCATTGCAGATCCCCAAGACTGGCTTGCCGCTCGAGACAAAATTCTCGAGTTGTTCGCCAAGACCTTCACGCAATGCCAAAGCCCACATCACCCCTGCCCCGAGGTCGTCGCCATACGAAAAACCACCAGGAACAATTAAAAAACCGTAATCCTCGAGTTTGCGCTGACCAGCAAAAAGCTGGTTCAAATGCACAATTTCTGGGTTTCCACCAGCCAATTCAACCGCCAAGGCTGCATCGTGGTCTCGGTTTGTGCCGTTGGCATGAATAATTATGGTTTTGGTTTTTGTTGTACTTGTAGGGACAGCCCCCTGTGTCTGTCCTGCTTTTACGACGGGCGAGGGCAAGGGCGAGGCATGCCTCGCCCCTACGGTTGGAACAGGATTTGGAGCGATTTCATCACGCCATGCCATCTCGAGAACATCAATGGGGGTTTCTATGACTTCATCCATTCCAAAAAAAACAATGAATTCTGGTTCGGCTGTGACCAAACCAATTTGAGAGAGTGAAATACCCGCGAATAATATCTCGAGTTGTGCTTGGTGTTCTGGGCGTACCTCGAGAACAATTCTACCAGCCGTTTCCGAAAATAAAATGGTCTGGGTATCAAAAACAGGGTCTTGGTTGTCCCCCAGCAGTTGCCAGTTCATCCCAAGCCGTCCAGCAAGGCACATTTCGGATAAGGCAACGGCTAAACCACCTTCTGAGCAATCATGAGCGCTTTGGACTAAACCCTCTTGAATGGCTTGGTGCACAGCGCGGTAACGCTCGAGCGGATTCTGAATCGGTTGCGGTACAATCCCACCCTCGAGACCGTGCATGAGCGCGTAATGGCTTTGACCCAATTCATCTCGAGTTTCGCCCAATAGATAGACCAAATTACCCGCTTGCTTGAAATCCATTGTTACAGTTTTTGTTGCGTCTGGCACAATTCCAATCGCAGAGATTAGAAGCGTTCCCGGAATGGCGTGTTTGTTACCGTCCTCGTCGGTGTACTCGTTGTACAAACTGTCCTTACCCGAAACAAATGGTGTGCCATACGCCATCGCTGCGTCATAACACGCCCGTGAAGTCTCGAGCAAGCTGCCCATGCGGTCTGGCAGGGTTGGGTTGCCCCAGCAAAAATTATCGAGAATAGCAATTTGGTCTGGGTCAGCGCCAACACAAACCGCGTTTCGCACGGCTTCGTCTATGGCTGCCCATGTCATGGCGTAGGGGTCGGACAAGCCAAATTGCGGGCAGATGCCGTTAGAAATCGCCAAGGCTTTTTGGGACTTGCCCGGATTGGGAATAATCACGGCTGCGTCGGAGGGTCCATGATTGGCAGCACCAACCAGAGGACGAACAGCGGTGCCGCCTTTGATTTCATGGTCAAAAAGGCGAATAATTTTTTCTCGAGAACGGATGTTTGGGTGTGCTAGTAAATTTAATAAATCTATTTCGGGGTCTATTTCTCGAGGGTCGCGCTCGGTCAGGGTCGAAGCATACCTCTCCCCTACAGTGGCTTTTAGTTGACGTTGTGGAATGCCTTCATGCAGGAACTCGAGGTCAAGTTCTCCAACGGTTTTGCCTTCATGGGTTAGAACAAGTCGTTCGGAGTCGGTGAACTCTCCCAAGTGAACCAGTTCAACATCTTGAGAATCGCACAGGGTTTGTAAAGGTTCTAAATTCCCCTGCGGCACACTCAGCACCATGCGTTCTTGGGCTTCGGATAACCAGATTTCCCATGGGCGCAAACCGGGATACTTTAAGAGCGCATTCTCGAGGCGAATGTACGCGCCTAGGTCTTTGCCCATTTCTCCGACGGCGCTCGAGAAGCCACCCGCACCACAATCGGTCATGGCGGTATACAAACCTTCGGCTTTAGCTCGAAGCAACACTTCTTGAACTTTTTTCTCGGTGATTGGCTGCCCAATTTGTACACTGGTACTGGCAATTTCGGCAGTGCTGGTGTCCATTTCTAAACTCGAGAAGGTCGCGCCGCGCAAACCATCGCGCCCAGTTCGTCCACCGATAGCGATGATTAAATCCCCTGCTTTTGCCTCGAGCGGCTTAGCGTTTTTAACCGAGGCTGGCAAGATACCCACGCAACCGCAGTACACCAGTGGATTGGCGGTATAACCCTTGTGGTACAAAACCGCACCATTGACCGTCGGAATACCCATTTTATTGCCGTAGTCTTCGATGCCTCGCACCACACCTTCTTGAACACGTTTAGGGTGCAGCACACCGTCTGGCACAGATTCCTGCTCGAGACTCCCAAAGCACAAGACATCCATATTGGCAATCGGTTTTGCGCCCAATGCCAGCACATCACGAATCACGCCACCGACACCGGTATTTGCCCCACCAAACGGCTCGAGGGCGCTTGGATGATTATGGGTTTCGACTTTCACAGCCACATCATAATCATCATCGAATTCGATAATTCCAGCGTTATCTACAAATGCTGAGCGCACCCACGATTTATTTAAGTCTTTGGTGGCTTTGGCGATAAAGGTTTTCAGTAAGCCATTCACCACTTCGCCCGTGTTGGTTTCGATACGCGCCCGAAAGGTCTTATGGACACAATGCTCTGACCACGTTTGGGCAATCATCTCGAGTTCAACATCGGCGGCTGGGCGGTTTTCTTTTTCATAATAGGCTTTAACAGCTTGCATCTCGAGTAAATCCAGTGCTAGGCGGCGTTCCTTGGATACCTCAAGCAGACGGGCATCAGTTACGCCACGCAAATCGGTGTACTCGACTTCGGCGCTGGAAAGGTTCGCGTGTTCAACAAATGGTGGGGTGATTTCTTGGTTTAAGGTGAAGCGTTCGATGACTTCGTTGGCACGTTCATGGGCTAAGACTTTTAGTTCCTCGAGTGTGGTTTCTTGGGCATATTCAAAGCGTTCGCCAGTCGCAGCCGACTCGAGCGGGATGCTTAAGATTTTTGCCGCCTCGAGCAGGCTTTCGGCGGCAGAATCGGTTACACCAGCTTGGAGGGTTAATTCAAAAAAAGAAATGTTTGGTTGTAGGGGCGAGGCATGCCTCGCCCCTACGGTTTGCACGACAAATGATTCGGTCACAGGGTCGCATAAGACTTCACGGCAGAGGCGTTCGACTGCTTGCTGCTCGAGAATTAGGGCTTTGACAAAGTATAGTCTTGAGCGGTTGACCTCGAGATTATTACGGTTGCGGATTTCAATTCGGTATGTGGACATTTTATTTCTCCTCCAATGGATGTCTTGCTGGACATTCTTGAAAAGGGCATGTGCTGCACAGGGCGAACACAAGGTTCGCCCCTACGAAAGCATTTTCTTTGTGGCTTCTACAATAATCTGGTGTTCAGCTTCATGTACTCGAGATGCAAATGTCTCGAGCGTATCACCTACCATAAACGGTATTTCCTTTGTTACAATCACTTCTCCTGCGTCCAATTCTGGAATCACATGATGCACCATGCAGCCCGACCTCGAGATTTCACCGCGTTGCCACGCAGCAAAAGCATCTTCTATCGCATGAGCGCCAGCAAATTCGTTGGGTAAGGCTGGGTGCAAGTTAATAATTCGCCCAAGAAAAGTCTGACATAACGCACCAGAATCAATGTGCATCCAACCCGCTAAAACAATTAAATCTGGGTTGTGCTGCTCGAGAATTTTGGCTAAATCGGTGTCAAAATCTTCTCGAGTTTTGCCGGCATCTTTATAGGGTTTTAAGGGAAAATACAGCGTGGGGATACCAGCATTTTTAGCTCGCTCGAGACCAAATGCAGCTTTGCGATTTGAGACAACTAATGCAATTTCCATCTCGAGAATATCGTTCTGCACAGCATCTATCAGGGCTTGGAGGTTTGTTCCAGCGCCAGAAATCAAGACAATCAGACGGGGTTTCAAGGTTGTGTCCTAACTTTTTTTATAAAAACCTCAATGAAATTGCAGATACGTGCTTGAAGAGATAGAGTGGAGTATGCAGGAATTTTTTGAACATATTAAAGTTTATACAAAAACGGCTGAAGGAGCTTTATATCGCATTCATTGCATTAAGAGTCTGTCAGATGGTAGGTTTGCTGCTCTAAATTGCGATCCGATAAATCGCAAAAACCCTACTCAATACTTCCTTGACCATGAAGCATATTTCCTTGACCAACTTATCTATTCAGAGTTGACTAAAGACTTGACACTGTACGATTCTCTGCAAGAAGCCGTGAATAGTTTTGATTGGGTCATTGGGACAGATAGCAAAAACACGCCTTAATCTACTTCTCGTGGAAACGGGTCAGGCTCGAGATACCAATGAGGATTGGGATTGTCCAAATGTGCTTGTACCTCTGGCGACCAATTGCTTGTTTTTGTCTTTTTGCCTTGCAATTCAAGAAATGGTTCGCCATCTTTTTCAATTGTAATTGTTTCGCCATCACCTAATGCTTTTAGGAGTTCATGGACATCTGCTTCAAATTGTGAAATTGTAACCGTTTTCATGCTTCACCTCTTAGCCTTAGTCTAGCCAATTTCCGAGACCAATTCAGCCGCTAAACCCACATACGAACTTGGGCGCATCTCGAGGAGGCGTTTTTTATCGGTTTCTGGAATCTCGAGGCTCGAAATAAAGGCTTGCATTGTAGCAGCATTAACAGATTCACCTCGAGTCAGGTCTTTCATACGCTCATACCCATTTGGCACATTGTATTTTCGCATGACCGTTTGAATTGGTTCGGCTAAGAGCATCCATTCGTTTTCAAGGTCGGCGGCAATTTTGGTTGTGTTGACTTCGAGTTTGGCAATTCCAGCTTTTAAGCTCGAGAACGCAATCATGGTGTGTGCCAAGCCCACGCCAATGTTACGCAGGGCGCTCGAGTCGGATAAATCGCGTTGTAACCTCGAGACCTCGAGCTTCGTTGCCAGATGTGCAAAAGTCGCGTTTGCTAAGCCCAGATTGGCTTCGGCATTCTCAAAATCTATTGGATTGACTTTATGCGGCATGGTACTACTGCCAATTTCTCCTGCCACGGTTCGTTGCTTAAAGTACCCAAGGCTGATGTACTGCCAAATATCTTGGGCAAAACCAAGCGCAATTTGGTTAAAACGCATTAAGGTATGGAAAAGTTCGGCAATAAAATCATGGGATTCGATTTGGGTGGTCAGTGGATTATAGGTTAAGCCCAAAGAAGTCACAAAATCCTTGGCTAAACCACGCCAATCGGCATTTGGATAGGCACTGGTGTGGGCATTAAAATTACCGACTGCCCCAGCAAACTTGCCCAGAATTTCTTGCGACTCGAGAAAGCGCATTTGACGTTGCCAACGGTACACAAAGACTGCCATTTCTTTACCAAGTGTGGTTGGACTAGCAGGTTGCCCGTGGGTACGTGCCATCATCGGCAGTGCTTGATGGGTTGCCGCAAGGTAGGAAACAGCATCCATGACCTCGAGCAGAAGCGGTTGAAGACAATGACTCATGGCTTTTTTTAACATCAGGGCATAGGCGAGGTTGTTGATGTCCTCAGAGGTACAGGCAAAATGCACAAATTCGCCAACATCTTCAAGGGTTGTGCCTTTGAATTTCTCGCGGATAAAATACTCTACAGCTTTAACATCATGTCGGGTGGTGCGCTCAATTTCCTTGATGCGTTCGGCATCTGCGACTGCAAAATTCGAGTTCAATGAATCCAAGAAAACAAACTCGGAGGGTTGCAAAGCCCGAATCCCCTCGAGATTTGCATGAGTTAAAAACTCTAACCATTTAAGTTCAACAAAAACACGGTACTTCATTAAGGCAAATTCAGAGACAAAATCCTCGAGCGGTTGCGTAACCCTCGCATACCGCCCATCTATCGGGGAAATACTTTTGATACTCATTGCAACACCACACTTTGGCTGGCTCGAGGGATAATTTCGCCAATCAAAAACACATCATCGCCTAGAATCTCGAGGGCTTGTACAAGTTGATTCTCTGGGATAATCACAGTCATCCCAACACCCATGTTAAAAGCGTGATATGCGTCGTATTCACTTAGTTTTGCCCGCTCGAGAATTAACTTAAAAATACTTGGAATGCGCCAAGTACCGCGTTTAATCCATGCGGCTTTGTCTTTTGGCAGGGTACGCGGAATGTTGTCCCAGAGTCCCCCGCCTGTGATGTGTGCCATTGCCCGAATGTCTATTCCAGCTTCCTCGAGGGCGTTAATATGGTCTAAGTACGAACGGTGCGGCATCAGCAGGGCTTCGCCTATGGTCATGCTTTCTAAATCGGCTCGAGGTTTTGTCCAAGATAACCCAGACAGCGTTTTTCGAGCCAAACTATACCCATTGGTGTGTAAACCACTCGAGGGCAGCGCTAAAATACAATCGCCGACCTCAACTCGAGTGCCATCTATTAGGTTTCCATGTTCTAAAGCACCGACCATTGTCCCAGCCACATCCGATTCACCTGTTTTATAGACTCCAGGCATCTCGGCGGTTTCGCCGCCCAAAATCACGCAATTGGCAGCACGGCAAGCCTCTGCCATACTCGAGACAATACTGGCGACCCATTCGGCTTGTAATTTGTTAGCCGCAATATAATCTAAGAAAAAAAGTGGTTTTGCGCCCTGAACCAGAATATCGTTAATCCCATGATTGACAATATCAGCACCAATCCCAGTCCAATTGCCAATTTGAGCCGCCACCATTGTTTTTGTGCCTACCCCGTCGGTACTGGCAACCAACAATGGACGCTGCATATTCTTGAGGCTTGAAATGTCAAAGACCCCACCAAATGCCCCAACCCCAGCCACCACTCGAGCATCATGGGTCGAACGTACCGCGTCCTGCATCAGTGCCACGGCTCGAGTTCCTTCGGCAATGTTCACCCCAGCCCCAGCATAAGCATCAGTTGCTCCCCTCTCTTGTTCTTTGGGGGAGAGAGTTTGTCCAATATCGGTGCGATAATGGGCTTCACGAAACGAAATCTGTTTAACCCCAGAATAGGCTTTATGCAGTGCTTCCTCGAGATTCTTGCCCGTAGCACTGACACTTAAAACCCGTCCACCACTCGAGACGATTTTTTTCTGCTCGAGTTTTGTCCCCGCATGAAAGACCATCACATCCTTTGGCACTGCCCCTAGTCCCAGAATTTCAAAACCAGTTTCGTACTTTTCTGGATAACCACCACTTGCCATCACGACCGTCGCACAAGATTCTTTTTTCCAAATTGGCTCGAGGTTATGCAGTGTGCCATCTATACAAGCATCTATAATCTCGAGCAAGTCCGTCTCGAGAAGCGGGAGTAGCACTTGGGTTTCTGGGTCGCCAAATCGGGCGTTAAATTCAAGCACACTGATGCCGTTTTCGGTCAGCATGATACCGGGGTACAAAACACCCGTAAACGGTTCGCCTCGGGCTGCCATACCCTCTAAAATGGGTTGTACCACCCTAACCCGTATTTCCTCGAGCAAGGCAGCACTGATGTCTGGGGCTGGGGCGTATGCGCCCATACCACCCGTGTTCAGTCCGTTATCACCATTCAAAGCCCGTTTATGATCCCTTGCAGGTGGCATCATTTTAGCAATTTTGCCATCACAAAAACATAAAGCACTAACTTCACGCCCAAATAAGCGCTGTTCAATCACCACAGTTTGTCCAGCTTCGCCAAAAGCACCACTAAACATTTGTTCTAAAGCATATTCGGCTTGTTGCACTGTGTCGCAAATCAACACGCCTTTGCCCAGTGCTAAACCATCGGCTTTAATCACAAAGCCCTCAGTGCTAAATGGAAAATCGCGTACCAATTCTAAGCCGTCCTCTAAGTTGGTACAAACCGCAAAATCGGCAGTTGGCACACTGCATTGCCGCATCATGGTTTTGGCAAAACCTTTGCTCCACTCGAGCTTAGAAGCTGCCCTACTTGCACCAAAAACCCGTAAGCCCTGTGCTTCAAACACGTCCACAATTCCAGCCGCCAATGGGTCGTCTGGTCCAATAATCGTTAAATCAATCTTTTGAGTAACTGCAAACTCGAGCAGGGCAGGAAAATCCATGGCTTTAATGTCTACATTCTCGAGTTTTGCACTCGAGGCTGTGCCACCATTTCCGGGGGCAACAAAGACTTTTTTAACTCGAGGGCTTTGTAAGACCTTCCATGCAATCGCGTGTTCACGTCCGCCGCTTCCAATAATCAGGATGTTTTGTTTTTTCATAAGTAATCTCTAAAGTGTATGAATGAGTTTTTCAATTTTTTCCATTCATGATTCAAAAATACGGCTGCAATTAGCACATTAGTATCAATTAAAACTTTCAAAAGCCACCCACTTGCCCGATTCGTTCTGAACGCATGACCTCGAGCGCATCGGGTAAACTCGAGTCTATTTCACCTGTCCACATCAAAAGTTTTCCGATGCGTTTAAGTTCGGCTGTTTTTACACCTGTTAAAATCAATTTATCCCCTTCAATTTGTGCATAAAGCTGACTGCCTGATTCAAGATGAAGTGCTTCCTTTATCGCTTTGGGAAGCTCGAGTTTTCCATTTTGGTCTAGGGTCAGGGTCATAAAGTCACTGTACGTGATTGCCCAGTTTCAGGCAAGCCTTGAGTTTCAAAGACAATCATCTCGGGCAGAAGTTTAGCACTGGGCTTGTTATTTTCCAAATTTGTTTTGCAATCTCGAGCCACACAATAAATTCGGCGGTTACTCGAGATTTAAGTCTTTTAGAGGAGGAATTTAAGCGTATGTAAGCTTTGTATAAAATAGACTTAACGCCTGTAGGCTTTGACTCGTTTTAATGTTTTTTTAGAATACACTTGGTCTCGAGATTCGATAAGTACCACCGTTATCACACCATCAGTCACATCTACCAAAGCTCGAGCAGGAGGCGCTTTAAGGCGGAGTAACCGATGACCCTCTAACCATTCGACATTGCCTGAGCCTGTAAGCGCAACACGCTGCAAAACTTCAATAATGTGTTCTGCATCCTCAGCCGAAAAGTCGGCAAGGTCTTTCAAGGCTGGTTTTTCAATCTCGAGTCGGTATGGGGCAAACTCTGGTTTAATCACTTTGACCCGCGCAGTTTAGCCGCTTCTTTAAGAGCTTGGGCTGGTGAAAACGTTTCAACCGTACCCGCTTTTTTACGTGCCAAGTAAGCCGTAGCGCGGTCAGCTTCAAGGCGAGTGGGCTTAACGGTCTTAGCATCCCTGATTTTTTGCTCGAGCGGGTGTTCTGGCGCAGCTTCAAAAGCAATCACCTCAAGCGCCTTAGCCCGAGTGCGAATACCACGCTGAGAGCGGATACGATCAAGCGCGGCAAGGGCTTTGGTAGAAACAGTAATCATGGTCATGGTTCGAGTGTACAAAGATTTTAAGCAGCAAGCAACCACTAGAATCAATCTGCATGTTTTCAATTGGTATTCAAAAACTCTTTTGAAGTGTTATCATAGAAAAATGAAAACGAATAGACAAGCGTGTGTAGTTCGAGCAAAACCTGACGGGAAGGACAAAGAAGAGCAGTTTTTAAGTGGCAGGATTGCTAGTTTAGGATACCCAAGTTTGGGAGATTTGAGAAATTCAAAAAATCAAATTCTATCTCATGAAGAAATTCTTGAAATTGTGAGCAAAGAATACGGGGATAGCCATAGTGTTTCACTCGCCACAACGCAGATTTTTGCATTTGCGAACCTACCTATTGGGTCAATTATTGTTACACCAAGCATTAAAACTCGAGACATTCACTTACTCGAGACCACAAGTGAGTATTATTTTGATGAAAAAGCCATGTCTGACGACGTTGGGAATCCGCATCAGATTCGAGTGAAGCACTTGAAAACCGTGTCTCGAGCAGTTTTTCCCACTGAATTTCAAGATATGCTTAATGCTGCCAAAAAAGCTGTAACCAAGCTGCAAGGACGCAATGAAGAAACTGTGTTTGCAATTGTAGATGGTAATGCGCTCACGCCCAGCACATTACCAGAAGCAGTGGAAGCAAAAATCGAAAAGACCCTTTTGGGACTGCTTCAAAGTGACTCGAGAGACATTAGAACACAAGCAGCCGTCAAGCTACTTGATAGTGCTTCGGAATCAACCAGACTTAAAGCAATCGAGATTTTGAAGTCTTAGCAATAAGAAATTCAAATTTGAAATTGACAGAAGATTGAAGCTGTGCTATGCTTTGTTAAGGGTAGTTACAAATTGGAAGAACGCTCAGAATCAAAAGGAGTTATATGGCAAATTATTGGGTTGTAGGTGCAAATTTCAGTGGTGACGATATGTTTGACGTGTTTACCCGTCGTGGTTATTGGTTTTTGGGCTGGAATGATGAAGAACAACCTTCACAAGCTGCGGCACGAGATCAAATCAAAGTTGGTGATCGTATTGCAATCAAAAAAATGCTCGGTCAGGGTTCTCCCAATATAGAAATTCGTGCTATCGGTATAGTCACTGAAATCGATCTGTACGACAAAAGAGTCTATATTCATTGGGCAAATACTGATCTTCAGAGAGAAGTTGCATCCAAAGGCTGTTTTGCGTCAATTCACGGACCTTTTGCTGCCGACGATGATTGGACACGTAAAGTATTCCTCCTCTGACAAATTTTAGAATCAAGAAAACTAAGTGCAGATAGCTAAAAACGAACCGTCAAAGGTGACAATTTCTGAAAATCTTAATTACATCAGACACCCATCAGGTTTTCCCGACACTCGAGTTCCTGCCTGATGCTGACATCTTCATTCACGGTGGCGATTGGACTAACCTTGGCTACCGTCACACCAAAGCCGAATGCGCTCTGTTCGAGAAATTCCTGTCCGAAGCTCGAGAAAAATACCCCGTGGTTCTGGCACTGCATGGCAATCACGACCTTGGCTTTAGTAATCATCTCTGGAAACAGTGGGGCGTTACTCCAATTGATGGCATCACTTATACACACTCGAGTGGTTTGACTATTTACGGCGTGGCGCTCACGCCAGCTTATGACCGACCTGAAATGCTGCTGCGGTGGCAATTCATGACCATTGATGAAGACGAAGAAGCTGCTGCTTGGGATTTTGAAGCTGTGGATATTGTTGTTTCGCATGGTCCACCATTTGGTTATGTGGATTTAACCCATTCTGGTAAGCGTGCAGGCTCGAGAGAAGCTCTTTCTTATATTCGTCAGAAGCAACCTAAACTTTTCATTTGCGGTCATATTCACGAAGCGGCTGGCGAAGCTGTTCTGCGCGAAACACGAATTATTAACACGGCTGGGCGTTGGCATTTGCTCGAGCTTTAGCCTATCGGTATTTCTAGTGAGTCGCTTGACTCAGGTTGGCTCGAGAGATTCATTCACTTATTTTAAGATTGGAGTTTTATTATGTCTACTGTTGCTTACACCACCACGAGAACCATTGTGGAAGATGAACCAGATGAATTTAGGCTGTCTGATAAAGAATTGGATGTTTCAGATTTAATCCACGAATATGGATTTAGTCTTTTTCAATTGGTTTTCCCCCTAGAAAACGAACCCTTTCGATGTGATCTTATTTATGAAATGCTTCGTTATAAGTATTTTAATGCTGAACAGCGAGTTAGAATGCTCGAGGCTTTTATTGAAAACCGCCCTAAGGCTTACGAACAGCCGTTCAGTGAATCGCAGATGATGCACGTTTTGGAAGATGTTTTGGTATTAAATTATCGTTTTAAGAATAGTGTTTTTGAATCTTTCCTTGACCTTAAATCCGAACTTCGGGCGTGTATTCCAATTTATGATGCAATGAGCGTGGAGTTTCTATATCTGACTCTTGAAAATCATCAGGTCATAGTTCGAGTGTTTGCCAAAAATTTTGAACCCGAGTTTTGTCTTGTTATTCTTCCTCAGTCTTTGTTAGTTGCAATTATTAATGATAAGCAAAGGTTGGTTTCTTTAGTCCAGCGTGCTATTCGTAAAGATTTTCGTCCTTCTTTGCCAGTTAAATTAGCTTTTGTTTATTTTTCACCAAATGCTAATGATCATATTGAAGTCCAAGGATGGAAAGAGAGTCAGGGAATTCCTGTTTTTCAATTGACCTTCTTAGAACTTTCAACTTGGCTTAGAACAATTACTGAATTCCAATCCGTACAAAAGTTAGGTTGGTTTTTAGAAGATGTTGCTTTGTGGATTGAGCGCAATGCAATACCGAATCACACTAATTCTGATTGATTTACTCATGCGAAACGAGATAATTTAGTTGACATTGCCAATAAAGCCTTGCTTTTTATGCGCCCTCAAAAACATTTTTATCTCGCGTTTCTTCAAATAACCAAGCTGGAATCTTGAGCGGGTATTTTCCTGTCATACAGGCATAACAATGCCCTGTGTCCTCTTTTGGCACATCGGTATTACTGATGGCAGCCCGTAAGCCTTCCTCAGAAATATACGCCAAGCTATCTGCCCCAATATGCACCCTGATTTCCTCGAGACTGCGATTATGGGCGATTAACTGCCCGCGTGTTGCCATATCCACACCCATAAAACACGGGTGGCGAATCGGTGGACATGCCACCCGCAAATGAACCTCTTTAGCCCCAGCGTCGCGCAGCAGTTTAACCAATGGTCCAGAAGTCGTGCCGCGCACAATGCTGTCATCTATTAAAACAATCCGTTTACCCTCGAGATTGGCACGTAACGGGTTGTATTTTAACTGCATTCCAATTTCGCGCAAGCTCTGGTCTGGGGTAATAAACGTCCGCCCGATGTAGCGATTTTTAATCAGTCCTTCGGTGTACGGAATACCACTTTCTAAACTGTAACCAATGCCGTGTGGGGTAGCGCTGTCGGGGACTGCTACAACAATATCGGCTTCGACAGGAGCTTCTTTGGCTAAACGCCGCCCGATGCGTTGGCGCACATCATGAACCACATTGCCCTCGAGATTGGTGTCTGGGCGCGAAAAATACACATATTCAAAACTGCACATTGCCAGTTGCTTGGTATGCTCGAGTTTTAGACTGGTCACGCCACGCTGGTCTATACGAACAATTTCGCCCGGTTCGATGTCGCGTACAAATTCTGCGCCAATCGTGTTCAGGGCGCAGGACTCAGAAGCAAAAACCCAGCCGCCCTCGAGTTTGCCAAGGCACAATGGGCGCAGTCCTTGCGGGTCGCGGACACCATAAATTGCATCTTTGGTCAGAACCCCAAGGGTGTATGCACCTTCGGCTTCGAGCATAAAACTGATGAGTTGCGATTGCCAGAAATCCACATCTTTAATTTGGACACTCGAGCCATCTTCGGTTTTGACTCGAGCCGTTTCAAAGCCAGATAACTGGGTCGGGACTGCCAGCATATAAGTCAGCACCTCAGAATCCGAAGTGCTGCTTAAACCACCGCCGCGCTCGAGCAGGCGCTTACGCAGGGTGTGGGCATTGGTCAGGTTGCCGTTGTGCGCCACCGATAATGCCCCGTGCAGGGTTTGAATCAGGTATGGTTGGGCATTTTTAACGTGGCTCGAGCCAGTGGTGCTGTAGCGAGTGTGTCCGATGGCATGTGTACCTTGGAGCATCTCGAGGTGTTCTTCCTTAAAGACCTGAGAAACCAAACCCATTTCTTTATGTATCTTGGCGGTCTGCCCGTCGGAACTAACAATCCCAGCGCTTTCTTGCCCTCGGTGTTGTAAAGCGTACAAGGCAAAAAAAGCCAGTCGTGGTACGTCGCGGCTTGGCGCGTAGACAGCAAAAACCCCGCATTCTTCGTGCGGTTTATCATCAAAAAAATTCATCCGTGAGCCTTTAGAACAGTAGCTTCAATCACGTTTTAGCAGTCTTTCAAAAATTTACGGTTTGGTCAAGGCTATTGCACCCTATTTGCACTTTACACCGAGTCTATTTATGCTTTGCACTATGAGTATTGAAGGTTCGGGCGGTTTGCATATTATTATCACGGGTGCATCCAGTGGCATCGGGGCGGCTACTGCACGGGCTTTGGTAGCGGCTGGACACCGGCTGGTCTTGGCGGCTCGGCGCGAAGATGTTCTTACAGATTTGGTGACTGAACTGAATCCTTCGGGTAAACGGGTGATTGGTGTACCGTGTGATGTGCGTAACCACGCCGATTTAGAGCGCTTGGTAGCTCGAGCCAGAGCTACATTTGGGGCGGTACAAGTGGTTTTTAACAACGCGGGAATGGATTCTGGCGGGCAGTCTTGGTGGAAACGCTCGGCTTTGGATGTAAACGCCATGTATGAAACCAATGTGCTTGCACCATATTGGTTATCGCAGTTGGTGCTGCCCGAAATGCTATCCGAGCGCAACGGGCAAATTATTAACATGGGCAGTGTTCAGGGGACTTTGGCACTCTCGAGTTTGTACGGCGCAAGTAAGTTTGCGCTGCGTGGTATGAGTTTAGCCCTACACCGCGAGTTACGTGGCACTGGGGTGAATGTTTCTCTATTAACCGCAGGTTTTGTTCGCACCGCCATGACTGCCAAAGGTGGCAAGCGCCCCCTACCAATGGTTGAACCCGAACATATTGCTGCCACTGTATTGCGGTTACTCGAGCATCCAAAAGCCGAAGTGGTTGTGCCAAATTGGTATCAGCCACTGATTTGGCTCGAGCATTTGATTCCAGCCATAGGCGACATGGTAGTTCAACGTTCTTGGAAAAAAGACAGTCAGTAAGAACCATAGATAGCCTTCCTTATTGCCGAGGAAATGACCTCTAAAACATCCTTTTCAGTACACTATTTTTTTACTGGTGTGAAAAACTTCATATTTTATGTCACTTTGCCAAACTTAAGTATAGTCTACAAAAAGCCCTCCAAGACGTTGCAAATTACATATAAACATGCTAAAGTTCGTGCTGAGCATAGGGAGTGGTTGAAAGTACGCAAAAATCGTGTTTCAACCATAATAATAAAAATGCTCAGGGAGCAACAATATGGCAAAGAAAGTAGTTAAGAAAACGATCACCAAGTCCGACCTCATTGACATCTTGGCAGAAAAAACCGCCAGCAAGAAAAAAGATGTTAAAGCCCTGATTGACGCATTTATTGGCGAAGTCAGCGGAGCGCTTGACAAAGGCAGTAAAGTCCAAATTACGGGCTTTGGTACATTTGAAGTGCGTAGCCGTAAAGCCCGCACCGGTGTTAAACCAGGCACAAAAACCAAAATTAAAATCCCAGCCAGCAAGTACCCTGCCTTCAAACCGGGCAAGGCACTTAAAGACAACGTTAAGAAGTAATTCGTTTTGTATTTTAGGCATGGTTTTTTGACCATGCCTTTTTTATGTCCAGCGCTAAACCCCAAGCGTCACAATACTCGGAGACTCGAGACCACTTTCAAATAGCGCAGCATTGACTTCTTCTAAAGTTATGGCGCTTAATTCCTCGAGTACCGCGCTCGGTTGGCGCAGGTCATTTTGCAACACATAATCTTCACTAAACGCACCAAGCCAAGCGCTAGGGGTCTCGAGTCGCAGGGCTAAACCAACTTCAAGTTTGCGTTTCATACGGCTTAGTTCTGCCGCCGTAATCCCATTTTGACGAATCGTTTTTAGTTGGCTATACAAGCGCTCTAAGCATTCTTGGGTGTCTTGGGGGGCGCACTCGAGCGAGCCATAAAACGCGCCAAGATCGGTGTGTCCTTCGTGTTCTAAACTGGCGGCAAGGGCTGTACCATCATCTACAAAAGCCCATGCAAATCTTGAATTTTCCGAGTCCCCGATAATCCGTGAAGCAATCGCGGCGGGTAACTCGAGGGCATGACCAGCCTTAAAGCCGCGAGCAATGAAACTAATTTGACTATGGGTGCAGTCGTGCGGCACATGAATTAGTCCTTGTTGTGGACTAAATTCGGTGCTGTTTGTCTCGAGAAGCTGCCCAATGGGTAATCTTTCACTAAAGGCTTGTGCATCTTCGAGTAATTGCTGCCAATCAAAAATCCCACAAACTGCCAAAACCATGTTGCTGGTGGTGTAATGGCTGTTCAGATACGTTTGTAAATCTGTTTGTGAAATGCTGGCAACCATGCTGCTTGTGCCAATCACGGGTCTTCCAAGCGGATGCGACTGAAAATAATCGGCAGCACTGCGCTCGAGTGCCAGACTCATGGGGTCATCGCGGTACAATTCGATTTCCTCGAGAATCACTTGACGTTCAAGTTCAATATCAGATAAATCTAAACGTGGGGTTTGCATTCCAAGCAATAACCGCGTTAGTTCTGATTGAATTTGCGGTAACCCACAAGCCGTGTAGGTCGTGGTTTCATGCGAAGTAAAAGCATTGGCATGAGCGCCCAGCGCATCAAACGCCTTGGATAACTCGAGGGCAGAATATTTTAGGTTGCCCTTAAAAAGCATATGCTCGAGAAAATGGGCTGTACCAAGTTTTAAGTCTTGCCTTGCGCCAGAGCGCAGCACCACTGCCATAGCGAGGCTTCGGGCAGTTGGCATCGGCTGGGCAATCACAGTTAGTCCGTTTGCTAGGATAACTTGTAAGGGTTTCATGTCTGCACATCCGCGCCCAAAACAAAGGTTCGTAGCTGCTTAAAATCTAGAGTTTGCAACCAAGCATTCAGGCTTTCTAACGTCACATTTTGCAATCCAGCTTGGATTTCTGTTATGCCTCTGGCTCTGCCTAATAATTGGGCATCGCGCAGACAAGAGGCTGCCCTTGCGCCAATGCTTTCTAAACTCATGGCAAGCCCAGTTTCAATCCCGACTTTGGCTCGAGCGAACTCTTCTTGGCTCACCCCTTCGCGCCATGTCTCGAGTTCTGCGCGAATAACCGCAATCGTTTCTTCGGTGTGATTGGGGGTACAACTGGCAAAGATTTCTAGTGTTCCAGCCCCACGCACAAAACTGCTACCTGCATGAATCCCGTAGACCAAGCCGCGTTTTTCTCGGACTTCGTTAAATAAGCGGTTGCTGTTGCCGCCACCTAGTATCTCGAGGGCGAAACGTGATTCGTAATACCCAGACTCGGCAAATTCCACCAACGGCATGATCATCCCAATTTGGGTTTGGGCGGTGTCCCGTGGCTCAAAGCGTGTAAAAGGCGGATTCCAAACCACTTCTGGCACTTCTAAACCATCCCCAGACCACCCGCCAAAATGTTGCTGTACCAACTCGAGCAATTCTGCCGATTGATGCGCTCCACTACAAGCCAGAATCGCGCCTTGTGGGGTGCAACGCTGTGCATAATCTAATCGCAGAAATTCGGGCGTGAGACTCGAGAAACCCGCTTTTGTGCCATACGGACTTCGCTGATGCGGACTGCCAAAGGCGGCTTCCCACAGCCGAGCGTACAGGAGTTCATCTGGTGAATCTTCTAGGCTGTCCAGTGCAGCCACAGCCAACTCGAGACTGGGTGCAAAACCATCCGTGCTTAAATGCGGACGCAGCACCCAATCAGACAGCAATTCAAGAGCGGCTGCCGCGTCTGGGGCTAGGCAAGTCACGCTAAATTCCATGCCCTCGAGTCCGATTTCTGCACCACGAATTGCCCCAAGTTCATCCCAAGCATTCTCGAGTTCTTTGGCATTGCGCGAGCCAGCCCCTCGGCGCAACCATTCGTCCATTACACTGCCACTCCCCGAAATATCTTCGGTCAATGCACCGTTCGGCACAAACAATTCAATACTGACGAGCTTTGAGCTTTCCACAGGTTCGAGCAGCAGTAACAGCCCATTCTCGAGCAGGGAATGAAAAATCATTGGGCATATCTTACCGTTTTGATACCCAAGTAAAAAACCCCATACAAAAATGTCATTAAAACAGGTCATAATAGGGTCATGACCGTGGCTTCAAACCAGCGTTACCAGTTTGTCCGTGAACTCGGGGCTGGAGCAATGGGTCAGGTCACGCTCGCCATGGACACCGAGACTGGCACATTGGTCGCCATCAAAAAAATGCACGAGATGGTGGCTTTAACTGGTGGCGCTCGAATGCGCCGCGAGTTCCGCAGTTTGTCGCAAATAGATCATCCTAATGTGGTGCGGGTTCTCGAGCTAGGCGAAGAACGCGGTATGCCATTTTTGGTGATGGAATTTATTAAAGGTCAGGATTTATCCGATTGGCTTGGCACAAACCCAGATTTTCCAACCATTACAAGAATTTTTGTCGGCATCGCTGGGGCGCTAGGCGCAGTTCATGCCCAAGGGGTGATTCACCGCGACTTAAAACCAGAAAACATTCGCGTCACCACCGACGGACAACCCAAGTTAATGGATTTTGGACTGGCAAAAACCATGGAAGGCACGGTTGCCCTGACCAAAGTCGGCGCTATGGTTGGCACAGCCCTCTACATGGCACCCGAGCAGTGCAGAGGCGCTCAACTCGATTACCGTGCCGATTTATACGCCCTAGGCGCAGTGCTGTACTGGGCATTGACTGGGCAACCGCCATTTTTAGGCGACAGCATTGTTCAAGTGATTATGCAGCACATCCAACAAGCCCCCGTTCCGCCCACGACCCGCAATCCAGCCATCCCTGAAGCCCTCGAGAACATTTGCCTCGCCATGTTGTCCAAAAACCCAGCCGAACGCCCAAGCAGCGCCGAAGCGGTGCGCGAAGCGCTGCTTCGTGCCTTAGAATCCCCATTAAGCCAAACCATTCAGATGCAGGCGCAATCGGCTCGAGCCGACGCGCTGTTGCTTTCGCCTTTGATTGGACGAGAAACCGAACTCGAGACCTTGGCTGGACTTTTTGAAACGGGTTTAACTGGCTTGTACACGGTTATTGGCGATGTTGGCACTGGCAAAACTCGTCTGCTTCGCGCCCTCGGCGAACGCGCCCAGAGTTCTGGCGCTCGGCTTGGCATCGGCGAAGCGATTGCGGATGACCCGACCCCATTTGGTACGGTCAAACGCTTAATTGAAAACTTAGAAAAACATTACCGCTTTATTTTTGATGAAGTTTCGCCAACTTCACAAAATGAACTCGCCCGCATTGCCTCACAATTTGGTGCAGCCCCGCCTTCAGACCCGAACATCCCTGCCGAAGTTGCCCGATTGCGCTTATTTGAAGCCTTTACCGAGCTTTTAGAACGCATCTCGAGCCTGACCGTAGTTGCTTTTGAAAACCTCCACTGGGCAGACGAAAGCACCCTTGCGCTGCTTGCCCACGCGCTTCGAGCCGCGCCAGATGCCCGAGTGATTATCACCTACCGACTCGAGGACTTACCCGAAGGGCAGCAAAGCCCCAAAGGATTCCCCAAGCCACGCAAAACCATTGCTCTAAGCGCCCTAACCGACGAACAGATGTTTGAATTACTACAAGCCTTACTCGGTGGTGAAATCGAAGCTGCTTTAGAAAACGAATTGGTCTCTCACGCTGGCGGCAACCCTTGGGTACTCGAGGAACGGCTTAAAGCCATGCTCGAGAACGGCGCAATTCAACGCCGCGCCCAGGTCTACGAATGGAACAGAAGTTTAACTGGCTTACCCGAAAGCCTCGGCGAATTACTCGCCCACCGTTTAGCAGTGCTTGACCCCAATGTTCTCGAGTTTGCCCGTGCTGCCAGCATTTTAGGCAGAGCCTTTTGGTTTGAAGATGCCCGCGCCATGCTTGACTGGCGCGATGATGACGCTTTAGATGCTTTAGAAAGCCTTTCTCGAGCCAGACTGATTGCCGAAACACCCGGCACAAACGGTGAAGGATTCAGGTTCACCCACCCGATGTACAACGAACTGCTGCGCCAAGGCATCATGCGCTTAAAACGCAAACGCCTTCATGCCAAAGCTGCCACGTTACGCACGGGCAAAGCCGAACTGCTCGAGTTGGGCGAACATTGGTACGCTGCCGAAAACTACCCGCAAGCCTTAGAAATTGCTATGCAAGCCGGACTAAGCGCCCAAGCCACTTTTGCTTACCCACAAGCCGAACGAGCCTACCGCTTGGTTCTCGAGGCAGCCACCCATTTAGAAAACGATAACAGCGCCAGCGAAGCCCAGCAGCTTTTGCGGATGCAAGCCAAGCACCATTTAGGAGAGGTATTGAGTGCAGCTGGGCGAATCAGCGAAGCCCAAGATTTATGGCGCGATGTGATTGAACACGCCCAATGGCTGCCCAACAGTGGCGAGTTGATTGCTCGAGCCAAAGTAGAACTGGTTCGAGTGATGCGCTTTACAGGTGAAAATCAAAATGCCCTCGAGCTTATTGGTGAACCAAAAAAAGAAGAACCATTGTATACGCTGCTTTGTGCAAACTTGAGCTTACTTTTAGTACAAAAAGATTTAATAAAAGCACGATTCTATGCCTTAGAAGCTGTTGAGGCTGCTAAGAAACAAAAAAATAAAGAAGATTTGGTTAATGCTTTGTCTGTTCTATCAGTTGTTATTCAACCAAAAAAACGAAAAATTAGCATTATCCAAATGGCTACTAAGGTGGCAGAAGTGACAGGCAATCATTATTTACTTTCTGTGGTGTGGAATGAATTAGGAGTCGCTTATTACAGTGCAAATTTTCGAGCAGAGGCTTTTTCAGCTTGGGAAAATGCCGCGAAATTCGCTGAAATTGTTAGCAATATTCGTATTTTGGTGATTATAGATGTCAATAAGGCACTTATTCTTATGCAGGATACAGATTTTGATAACGCGATTCAAACACTTGAACGTGCCATCCAGTTAGCACAACGAATAGGAATGCAAAGTCTCGAAAAGTACGCAATTTACAATCGGGCAAATTGTTTATACGGAAAAAATCAACTGATAGAAGCCAGAACTGAAATGGAAAAAGTGCGTGAGCATTCATTGGAGAAAGTAGCCCGAGTTTGGGAAACACGCATCACCGTCGAGTTAGGCGACGGTTTTGTGTTGCAAGTGCCTGAAATTGCAAAAGAGGACTATGGCTATGGGTACTATCAGCTAACGCAAGCGTTGCTGGCGCTGTCTTTTGGTGATTATCAAAAGGTTTGGGACATGACATCTGTAGAATTAGATGAAGCTGATTGGCATTGGGCTTTGGCTCGAGTTCATGCAGGTTGGCGCTTGGGTTTACAAGATGATACCGCCATAAAACAGGTGCTTGATGGAGTTGCAACCGACCCAAATCTGACGGCAGAACTGACTCGAGAATTTATAAAATTTATAGAACTTGTTTTGCAACCAAGGACTCCCGAAAACGAGGCAAGACTGGCATTACTTTGTCCTCAGTATATTGCTTCACCCATTGGTGTTTTGGCTCGAGATGTGATGCTGTCGCTCAGTGATTCACCTTCAGATTAACGTTTTCTTTGGTTTTTCCTCATCTGATTCTTTGGGACTCTGCTAGGATAAGAACCATGAGACTCTTTAGTTTATTAGGGACGGCAGCATTGGCGTTGGCATTAACCGCGTGTCCAACAACTCGACCGTTTGATAGCCAAAATTCTGAAAACTTAAAAAATTTCGGACCAAATGCGGTCGCAAGCTCTACCCAATTCTTAAAGGGTGCGCCTGTTAGTGCTTTAGGTGCAACCGAAATTGTCATGCAGTTTGCCAAAGGCAACCCCAAACTCGAGATCATGCTTAAAAAAGCCCCTGAAAACCTTGGCATGGCTTTCTCGAGCCTGAGAACACAAGCCAGCAGCACGCCATTTGTTCTTCCAGCCGCTTACTCAAGCCTCAAACTATCGCCACAAGCTCCAGCAGGTGGCAATAAATGCGGTGTCGGGTCTACGACAGATGCCGATGGGGACGGTATTCCACTCTTATTCAATTATAATTTTGATTGCAATACAACCTATAATGGAGTTACAGCCGTTCTACTCGGTGATGTTTATATCAAAGACTATAACGATAACCCCAATACAAATGGTGCAACCAGTGGTTACGAGGTAAAACTGACGAATTTAACCTTTTATTACATTGACCCTGCCAACAATTTCGGTATTGCCTTACAGACCAATTTGGACACCAAAGTAACAGTTGGTGCTAATGGCAAATACACCATTACCCAGAATTTCAATTTCATAGCTGTTTCGATAGATGACGGCGTAATCTCGAGTTTTGAATACTCGACAAATGGAACTTTGGAGTATACTCCCCAACCCAGTGCCACCAACAATGACCGTTTTGCTCGAGGCACACTGAAATTCAATAACAGATTTTCTTTTAAGGTCAATAACGCAGGAAATAAATACGAATCGAGCTTGGAGTTTTCTTCAAACGCTATGATTGTAGACCGCAATGCTTGTGGAAGCAACAAAATGGTCAATAGCGGAAATGTAAAATTCACCGATGGTAAGAACACCTTGACTTGGACAATTACAGGTTGCGGTGACGGAACTTGGAATTATCAGTAAATTCTAAACCTTATTTTGCAGCGCAGCCCTTAAAAGCTGCGCTGATTTTTTGGTAAGTTAGACCCATGAACCTAGACCCGCGCCTAAGCGTTTTTGTCAACCACCGCACCATTCGTAAATACAAACCCCAACCACTGGAAACTGGGCATCTCGAGCAAATTCTGTACTGCGCTCAGCACGCCCCAACTGATGCAACTGCCCAGATGTATAGCTTTATTCGCTTAACCAACCAAACCAAAACTCGAGTGGCAGGACTAACCAACAACGCCCATATGGAGACTGCGCCCGAAGCATTTTTGATTTGTGCCGATGTCAAACGCCTACAACTCCTGCTCGAGCATAAAGGCTATGAATTTGGGACTTGGGATGCTGTGGCAATTCATTTTGGCATCGGAGATGCGGTCTTGGCTGGTCAGACGATGTTACACGCCGCCGAATGCCTTGGCTACCAAGGCTGCTGGATTGGTGGGGTCTTAAGCGCACTCGAGGAAATTATAGACTTGTGCGAGTTACCAAATGGGGTGCTGCCATTTGCTGGGCTGACGATTGGCGTACCTGACGAAACCCCAGACCAACGCCCAAGGATTCAGCCCGAATTGGTCATGCACGAAAACACCTACAGAATTCCAAGCGCATCTGAACTCGAGACTGCCTTAGAGCGCATGGCAAGAATTACCGCCAGAGGTGACTGGGCGCAAAGTCTGGCACGATACTTTGCCAAGGGCGGAACAATGGAAGCACGGGAAATCACATTACGGCGTGTTCTCGAGAAGCAAGGATTTAAGCACAGCGATGTCAACGCACTTTTTGCTCGAGCCGAAGCTGCTGGCTACTCAGAAATTCTGATTCGACGCAAAGAACAGGGTTTCCAAGCATGGGTAGACCGTCCAGAACGCGCTCATGGTGGAGAAGGCGAGACTGCACTGCTTGCCCTCGAGAATGCAGTTTTAGAAGCAGAACGCGATACGGAATTTAAGCAATAAAAAAACAGCCTCTTGGCTGCTGATAGGAATAAGAATAGCACAGTATTCAGTGTTCGTCAAATTTATGCACTTGAATCGTCTAGGACGGTCAAAAATTTAACCGTCCTAGTTCAAAATTACTTAGAATTGCGCCAGCACTTTTTGTAACCGCTCGAGTTGTATTCCAAAATCTTCAATCCGACGGCGTTCCTCGAGAAGCACTTCTTCTGAGGCATTCTTGACAAAATTCTCGTTAGACAATTTGCCTTTTGCTTGCTGCACTTGCTTCTCGAGTTCAAGCACGACTTTCTGGTAACAATTGTCCGCGCAACCAATCCACAACTTTCACCAATCCCTGTTCCTCGAGTTGCAGCAACATGGTATTGATGCCAATTGGAGGGCGTTGTAAATTCGCCACCTGCATTTGAATCGCCTTCAACACAAGATTTGGTGTACGTTCAAGAATACGCATCACAAAGTCATCAGGACCCAAAGCAATCACACCAAAAGGTTCGAGGATGGCTTGAGGAAAGTCTCGTAAATTGTTTGTCACCACATAACCCGCTTGTGCATAAATGGCTGCCTCAAGAACATGAATGTCGTTCGTATCTGGAAGAATAACCTCGAGCCGAGGCACATTCTCGAGTAACGCATCAGGTAAAGCCCTATCCATCAGTTTTTGGGTACGCTCGAGATTAGCCACAAGAATTTCAGGTCGATTTTGCAATAAATTACGTTTCCATTCGGCTTGGATTTCGGCTGTCCAATGGGCTTGGTACGCATTTTGTAATGCCAGCCAAATAAAAAAATCTCGTAAACGTGCCGAGTACAACACATTAGCATCGAGAACCGCAATCACGAATCGTACAACCCAAGTTCTTGTGAGAGTTCGGCTAATTCCTGCATCGCAATTAGACTGCGCTGACGTTGCTCAGATTGGTATTTCAACACATCCGCCAGTAGTACCCGATGGTGCGCCCCAACCATCCGAAACGGCATTTCGCCGCGCTCGAGTAGTTTGGTCACAAAGGGACGTGAGACATTCAGCACATCGGCAGCTTCAAAGGTACTAAGTTCTGTATCAAGCGGTAAAACCACCACAGAGCGTTCTTGCCCCAATTGCTCGAGAACTTCTTGGAAAACACGCAAGGTTTCTTGTGGCAATAACGTAACTTCGCCATTGCTCGAGTGAAAAGCGAGTTGTCCGGATAGGAGTTGTTGCCCAACTTCTCGAGCAGTCTGGGCGGCTTGGGCAGACAGAACAATCGGTCGCATAGCTCGAGTATAGCACAAGTGAAATAAGTGAATTGCAATTTATGAAGTAAATGAGGGATTTTTCGCATAAAAAATGTTGTTCTAACGGACGTGCAAAAACGTGAAATTATGCGAAATGCGAAACTATACATTTGAAAATTAGTAACAGAATTTATGGGTTCTCAAAGATTGAGAAATCAAAAGTTGAAAATAATTTATTGAAAGTTTTACTTTCCCGCTGTAGGAAAGGCTCAAGATACCCTAGAATCCTATCCCCATCACCCTTAACGTGAACTGTGATAATTCGTTCCTCTTCATGAATGTTTCGTGTAAGATAATTGTCGTATACAAGAATGTTAAATTCCGTATCAAGTTCAGGATATGTACAAATTCGTCGAAATTTTTCCCAAATAACATATATTTTGGATTGATTAGGTTCACGATTATCAATAATTTCACCAAGCACTTGTCGGGTAATTCTTGGCAATGAGCTTAATTTTTGAAAGTAAAGTCTTAGCTCAGAAATAGCCTCTTCAAAACCATTGTCCCACCCATTAGCAGTGCAGAATTCTTTGAGCTTCTTACATTCTCCTAATTCATTTGATGGGCTTACTTCCATGTATTGCCCTAAATCGGTGGGAAATTCGCCATTAGAGTCAGGTAATTCAAGTTCTATTCTTACTCGAGTAAGTTCACGCATGACAAACTTATAAATGCTCTCAAGTACATCAGGTTTAATTCCAATAAGTTTTCGGGACAATGTAACAATATCCCAAATATTGTCTTTTTCATTGAAATCAAGCGCCTCACACAGCGTAGAATCTAGTTTATATGAGCCTTGTTTTTTGCCAATAATTAACACGTACAACGCTTCGACATTAGAACTTTTGAGAGTATTATTTTGTTCGTGAACCACACGTAGAGTATTATTTATTTTGTCCGAACTACTAACCGTTGTGATTTGAATACCGATTTTTGAATTGGCATCGTACAGATCTATTCCAGCACTATTAGCAGCTTCTCTATTGGTATTTGTCAGACTCAGGTTATCCAATTCATTTAGGATATTCATGAAAAAATCTTCAAGGACACGATGTAAATCCGTAAATCCAATTTTGGCACGAAGTTCGGCGCGTTCGGCGATAGTGCCAAAAGCATCAATAATTTCACCAAGGTAACGTCCACTCAGTATCATGTTTTGTTTTCCTCTAAATCTAATCACTTGCTTTTTGAGTTAAGTTTTATCCCAATTGATTTTTACCTCACGCACCTAATTTTAGATAGTGCGTGAGGTAAATTCTTTTAAGCAAATTGCGCCAAAACTTTTTGCAAGCGCTCTAACTGCATTCCAAAATCCTCTATCCGCCTTTGTTCCTCGAGCAGAACTTCTTGTGGGGCATTCTTAAAGAAATTCTCATTGCTTAACTTACCTTTGGCTTGTGCCACTTGCTTCTCGAGTTCAACCACTTTTTTCTTGCCCCGAGCCACGTATTCGGTAGTATCTATCAGCCCCTCGAGTGCTAGTAGCACCTCGAGTCCAGGCGCGACCGAGTTAATAATTTTGCCGCTCACCTCGCCCAGTTCGGCTTTGGCAAGTCCAGTAAACGTCTCGAGGTTCTTGGCTACTGCACCAGAGTTCACCCCGTCCACAGCCACGGTCAGCATCTGCATTGGCGGAATCATCAATTCATTCCGCAAGACCCGCACAGCCGTAATTGCATTTTTGACTTTCTCGAATTCCTCGAGTGAAGCTGTATCCACCGCAAATTCATCGGCTCGAGGAAAAGGTTCAAACGCCAATTGTCCATGCTTAGGGTTTAATGCTGCATAAATTTCTGAAGTGATAAATGGCATGAACGGATGAAGCAATTTCAGAATCGCCTCGAGAACCCGTTTAATCGTGGTTTGGGTAACAGGATTTTGTGCTTTCAAAGCTGGTTTAGCCGCTTCGATGTACCAATCACAAAAATCATCCCAAGTAAAACTGTAAATGGTCCGAATTGAAGCGCCAAGGTCATACGCCTCGAGTTGTGCCGTGGCAGTTGCAATGGTTTCGGACAGCCTCGAGACAATCCAAGCATCCGCCAGGGTCGCACCAAAACTGGCTGGCGCAGCGCCTAAGCTCATGCCCATTTCCGAATGCCCAAGCTCGAGATTCATCATTGCAAAACGCGACGCATTCCAGAGTTTATTGGAAAAATTTCGTCCCATTTCGTAACGGCGTTCATCGTGCTTGATGTCCTGCCCACCCGTAGACAAATACGCCCATGCAAAACGACAACCATCCACGCCGTACTTATCCATTAACTCGAGTGGGTCAATGCCATTATTCTTGGATTTACTCATCTTCTGACCCTTGGCATCCAAGTACAAACCATGCAGCATGACCGTATGAAACGGCGCTTGACCCGTAAATTCAAAGCCCGCCATTTGCATCCGTGCTACCCAGAAAAACAGGATGTCATAACCTGTCACCAGCACACTATTCGGGTAGAACTTGGCTAAATCCTCGGTTTGGTCAGGGTAGCCCATGGTACTAAAATTCCAGAGTGCGCTCGAAAACCACGTATCGAAAACATCAGGGTCTCGAGTCAGATTCAGATGCGCGTAACGAGGGTCTTGGTCACAATCCAAATCAGGATTCTCGAGGTCTGGCACATAGATTTTACCATCCGCATCGTACCAAGCTGGAATTTGATGCCCCCACCAGAGTTGCCGCCCAATCGCCCATTCACGGATATTCTCGAGCCAATCACGATTGACCTTGGTGTAGCGCTCAGGCACAGTTTTTATTCTGCCATCTTCCAGTGCCTCGAGAACTTGCTTGGCGGGCTTATCCATTTTGCACCACCACTGGGTCATGACCATTGGCTCAATTGGTTCTTTGGTGCGCTCCGAAATGCCAATACTGACTTTATAATCTTTTGCCTCGAGCAGTGCGCCTGATGCCTCGAGTGCCTTGACCACAGCTTTACGGGCAGCGAAACGCTCGATACCCCTAAATTCTTCTGGCACAAGGTCGGAAGTCAGTTTGGCAAATTTATCAATCACACTGGGCGTGGCTAAGTTGTGGCGCAAACCAATTTCAAAATCGGTTGGGTCGTGGGCTGGGGTGATTTTAAGACAACCCGTTCCAAAATCCATTTCAACACTCGAGTCAGCAATAATTGGAATCAGCCTATCGGTTAGCGGAATCCGCACATTTTGCCCAACAAGGCTCGAGAACCGCGCATCATCGGGATGAACCGCCACGGCTTGGTCAGCAAAAATCGTTTCAGGACGGACAGTTGCCACGTTGATTACGCCATTTCCATCCTCGAGGGCGTAGGATAAAGTGTACATTTTGCCCTGACGATCCTCACGGTCAACTTCGAGGTCAGACAGAACGGTTTGGGCAACAGGGTCCCAATTGACAATTTTCTCGCCACGGTACGCCATGCCCTTCGCTACGTATTCGACAAAAGTACGTCGCACGGCTTTGGAAAGCCCAGCATCCATGGTAAAACGTTCTCGAGACCAATCGGCAGAGATACCAAGGCGGGTCAGTTGCTTGAGAATCGTGCCGCCATTTTTTTCTTTGAATGCCCAGACTCGCTCGAGGAATTTCTCGCGCCCGAGGTCGTTTTTGTGCAGCCCCTCGAGGGCAAGTTCTTTTTCGACCAGCACTTGGGTACTGATTCCCGCATGGTCAGTCCCCGGCAAATACAGCGCCTCGAAGCCCGCCATGCGCTTAAAGCGGGTCAGGACATCAATAATTGTGTTATCGAGCGCATGACCAAGGTGGAGGCTACCCGTTACATTAGGCGGTGGGATAACAATGGTAAAAGCAGGTTTGCTCGAGGTAGCATCGGCACGAAACGTACCAGGTTTAGCCCAGAGTTCAGACCAAGAAGATTCGACAGACGATGGTTCGTATTTGGCGGGTAATTCATTCATGGTTGTTTCCTTTTTTGACGACCAACAGTAAATACTTTTAAGAAATTTGCTGATTTCGTACCTTCGTGACGTTTTACATGACATTCTGCACAAAGCATTACTACTTTGTGTTCATCTGGACGATGCCAAATCCCCTCTTTTGCAAGTTCAGATACTTCTTTGCCATCATGATGTGCATGAGTCGCATTGTCTGAACCGCAATCAAAACAAGTAGATTTTTTTGGATACTTTTTTCTTAAAAAATCCTGCCAATAAATTCGGGCAAACATATTTGGTGCAGGCATGAATTCAGGGGAAAAATCACTTTCAGCGAAATCAGTTTCATACCAATAAATTATTTTTTGCGAGTCTGGCGGCAGAATCGCTATCGGGACTTCATCTTCAATCACCATTGTCTGAAATTCTTCGCCCCCTAGCCAAATCTGATAAAGTGAACTTGAATAGATTGCACTACTCTGCAATAAAAAATATATACCTAAAAGAAACTGATATTGGGGTTCATAGTTTTCAGCATCAACCACATCTATCAATAGTTCATCCCAATATACAGTTCCGTGAGATATTGTTCTCTTATGATTGATTCTCCAGTGCCAATTTGATTTAGGTTTTATGTCGTAAAATTTTTCTCGAGAAAGTTCAAAGCAGTATCCAGCTACGAAACATAGTAAGTCACTCACTTCATCAATGTTTTCCAAATGAAGTTTTTGCACATAACCAGAGCCTTGTTCTGCCCATTCTTTCAAATGTTTTCTAGCTTTTTTCAAATTCATTTCTTTATCCTTAGTTTTCTCGAGGCTCGAGCTTGGGGCTTTGGCTGGTCAGGGAGAGTACAAGACCCTCCCCTACGGTTGGACACAAATTTGCAATCCAACCACAGGGCGACCCTATCTTGACCATAAACACGCACCTTACGGGCATGGTCGCTTGTGGTCGCCCTGTGAGAGGGTATTTTTTGACAATTTGGTTTGATGGTTGGGTCGAAATTATTCATAAATCCTTTCCTCGAGAAACCTAAGCCTTGGCACTGCGCTCGGCACTGTGTATTTTTACTACTATTTTCTCCGTCCTCGAGTTTTTTGATGTTGCCTCCGATGGGCTTTCCTTATTTTCTCGAGTAAATCCCTTGGGCTGGTTTCAAAAGCTGCGAAACTACTGATATTATCGTCTTTGAGGTGTATTTGCCCTTCGCCTGTGTTACCTCGGTGTTGACCAGTCGAGTAATACTTGTTGTTTGCAATTTCGTTGGATGCCAGTACCCAGTACCGAATCACATCTCGCCAAACGCCAATCCAAATAAAAACATCGGCACAAGCGGGTTTGACTTGCTGGAAGTTCATATCGAAGCGTTTTCCTGAACTCGAGGCTAGGGCTTTGACATACAGTGCTTCTTGGCTATTAAAATCTACGGCTCGAGAGGCTTTCACTTCGATTTTGATGTCGCCGAGTAGAAAATCGTATTGTCCTGAATAGCTCGAGTCTAATTTCTGAGTAGGCTTAACCAGTTCTGGAACGATTTCTTTTAAGTGACCTTGCGCCCAACTTTCTCCAAATCCTCGGGGTGAAGTCATTTCAAAAAGATGCAAGTACATATTCCGAGCTAAGTATTCGTCGCGTAGATCGTAGTAATCGTTTAATAAAATTTTGTTATTTCCCATCAGTGTTGCGATTAAAAATTCAAATTCGTTAAAAGGGTAGACCGAAAGTAAATCATCTAATCGCTGCATGATTTCTTCGCGTTTTTCTTGCTCTAATTGCTCGAGTAAATTGTCTAAATGTTGTTTTAAGATTTCCATTATGTCCCCTCTATCAAATCTATTTCTTCTTGGGTGAGTTCAAAAATCTGAAATATCAAATTGTCTATTTCTGCGCTCACTATTTTTGTTTCCAGCACATTATCTAAAAGCTGCTCGAGTTGATTGTGGACATCTGGCTCGAGATTCGGGAATGGTAATTTTTCAAGGTCTCCACGCAGCACCTTATGGGTGGCGAATTTTTTGGTAAATAAGAACTGAAATACACTCGAGTTCAAAAATGCCATTGTAACTTTGATGCTCATGTTCGGCAATTTTGGAATCAGGATATTGGCGCTGTTTAGCGTTAGGGCTTGGGTATCATCGAATGCAAAAACCAATTTCTTTGAAATAAATTTGTAAATCAGTTTTTCATCTGCTCTAAAAAACCGTTCTGGAGCGACTTGTTGGAACTGGCTTGGCGTAAATTCGATAAATGTTTTTGCAGCAGTTAAGTAAAAAGGGCTAATATCCATGCCTCTATAAATGGCTTCGGCAGTGGGAGTTGGCTGCTCGAGTAAATACTTAGTGTTATCGCCTGTGACAATCCCAAGCGCCCACTCTGAATGACCCTGTAAAGTCAAATGCGGTTTTGCATAAATTTTTTGAATTAAGGCTTCTACGGTATCATCTACTCGAGTATCAAAAATATAATCGGTATTGTATAGAAATCTGTTTTGACCAACTCGAGTAACCAATTTATTTTCGTCATGCAGTTCAAGCATATTGTTGTTTGGGATTTCATTTTTCAAATCTAAGCGAACAACTGGTGTAAAAACCCCACTAAATTGTCGTCCGAGTTGAATTATTTTTATCATTGTACTGTTTTTAACAATAAATTCTCGAATGTCGCTGTGAGTTCGGATTTTTAGAATAGATTCAGGCAAAATAAAAGAAAGCGCTCCACTTTTTTTCAGCAATTGCATGGATTTGAGAATAAACATCGAATAGGTTTCGCTGGACTCGAGGACATTCTGAAACTGAACTGGAATACTCGAGTTTTTATACGCTCCCCAAGGTGGATTGGTGGCAATCAAATCAAAAAACCCCATCAGGTGATTTGTGGTGCAAAAAAAGTCTCCATTGGCTAAGTCAGAAAGTGCATCCAGACAAAAAATATTGGGGGAAAATTCTGCTTTTTTATAGTGCATCAGCAGATTGACACGGGCTATCTGTACAGCCAATTGGTCAATATCAAAACCATAAATAGATTCTGGTGGCAAAGAAAAAGTTTTTGCTGCCTCGATTAAATATTTTCCAGTGCCACAACAAGGGTCTAGGAAATTACTGACCGTCTCGAGCCGAACAGATTGTAAGGCATCTTGCACCAAATGCGTTGGGGTGTAATACGAACCCAAATTCGATTTATTGCCTTCGCTGCGTAAAGACTGGTATAAAATCCCCAGTAAATCTTCTGTGTCTTTGGTAAAAAGTAAGTCATAAATATCCTTGTAACGTTCCTTATGGGTTATTTCCCCCAGAGAAGTTCGCCAGCCAAGTATTTCTTGTCTAACCAAAACTCGAGTAAATTCTGCTTGGGTCAAATCAAAAACATCTGATTGAATTGGGCGTTTGAGTTCGCTATTCTGCTCGAGACAACAAAGAGCAGCTAAAAATAAAAGCGGTTCAATGGCTAAAGAATGGTTCTTAAATTGTTCTAAAATGGTGTTTAAGATACTGATAAAACCAGAATTTGAATTGTACTCGAGCGGAATAAAATCATTTTTCGATTGGGCTTTATTGGCTCTGGTTTGTAATTTTTGTAGCGCACCACTCGAGACTTGATTTTTTAAGAGCGCCACACTTTCTTCGGAAAAAGCGATAGGACGCGCATTGATAGGCTCTATCAGTCCAGCTTTGACCCAATTTCTGATGGTCGCAGAGGAAACACCCATAATTGTGGCGGCTTTGTCAATAGAAATTTGGTTCATGATTCCTTCTTTCTCGAGGCTCGAGCCTGATGCTTTGGCTCTAGAATTTCTTTTCAAGAACAAATTTGACTTTGTTGTCTAAAACTCTATAAACCAGTTTAACAGCATCATGTGATTCACCATCTGGATAATGTGATTTCAACGCAAGCACCGCATTTTTGGCAGCTTCCCAAACATTTGCATCCAATTCATTTTCTGGAATTTCAGTTGTGATTTCTCCAGCACCAAAACTATGGTATTCCCACGATTCAATATCAATAACAGCACAGGTAAAATGCTCAAAAACAGTTTCGAGATAATGCCTTGAATTTTGGTTGTGACACAAACCATAACTTGTAGTAAATGGTGAAAAATACGAGCAACCACCGCATTGCCAGCACTGTTCGGCATTGGCTCGAGCTTTGGCATCTAAAGGATAATCACTTAGGTATTCCATTTCGGAATCTGGATTCGAAAATTCATCTGTGATGATCAAATTTTGGTTCATACATCCTTTTTTCTCGATACTTGAGGCTTTGGCTAGTTGGGCTACTGCTTAAGTTCTCCCATAAACTCATCCATTTCCCAATCAATCTTTGCTTCCTCGAGCGGCACAAACGAATGCTTAAAAACCTTGCCCTTATCGCCAACACCATCCGACACAACCCACTCCCAAGAATCCCTCGGCTCGAGTGTCTTAAACCAATAGTAATACCTGTCCTCAAGAAACTCGAGCGGCGTACCATTTTCTGGGTGCTGCCCCTTAAAATAATAATCTTGCCGTCCAAGGTAAATCGGATTCTCGAGACTCAGCCCGCTCTCCTCAAGAATTTCACGCATGGCAGCTTCTAATGGCGTTTCGCCGTCTTCAATGCCACCAGCAGGTATGCCAATACCGCCGTCTGGATGTCCGCTAAAAGTCAGGATTTCCGAACCGCGTGTGATGTAACAAATCGCAACAGAGCGAGGCTTTGTTTGCCGACTTTGCAACTCGAGTCCAAGCCGCTGTGCTAGTTCGGGCAGCATAGCATCCATATCGTAATGCAAAACCACATTCTCGAGCAGTTCAAAACGGCAGTAAAAAGTGTATTTATTTTCAGCAAAATGTTGCCATTCATTCACCGTAGGGGCGAGGCGACCCAGCCCGACAGGTGCATCTTTAGGGTCAAGACAGTATGCCTCGCCCTGCCCTAGCGTTAGCCAGACAAAATGCCAAATTTCGTGCCTTTTGCCATTTTTGTACAGTCCAGAACCAAGGTGTGTTTTAATCTCGAGGTTCTGTAAACCAGTCTCTTCAAAGGCTTCCCTGATAGCAGCTTCAAAAATGCTCTCCCCTGCCTCGAGTCCGCCGGCTGGAACTTGAATTCCAGCCGTTGGGTACTTGGCTTCGTGAAGAAAAACCAGTAACTCGAGTCCTCTGGTGATGTAACACACCACACGTTCTCGAGTACCGTTCTGTTTGGCATGGGCTTGGGCGGTTTCAAAATTGGCATACTTTGTGAACATAAACACCTCGTCCGTAAAATCTGCGGACGAGATGGCGTTTTTTGAAAAAAATCGCTCCCGCGTTACCACCGCTTTTCTCGAGTTGTCTCGAGCGCTCAAACGCGCTGTGATGGGCGCACCCAGAGGATTCTAATTGCGGTTAGGCTTTCTTTCCTCGGTGTTGCTTGGGTGACGTTCCCTTGCGGCTTTCCCAGTGTTCTTCTCAGCTTATGGAACACTTCTCTGTGGGGGCTTTTACTCGGTACTCTTCCCGTCTCGAGTATAGCCTTTTGTTGTCTGGTGTCAAGTTGATATGGCGGCATGGTTTTTATAAAGTCTCTCACATTATTTTTTGCAAATCCAATCAGTTCTTATTCTTGTTGTCTGAAACAATGGGATTGTAATTCTTACAAAATTTTTTAGTAAGGTCTTTGTAAGTATTTACTTGGTAAGGTATAAGAACTATAACGGGGGTACAAAATGATTAAAAGGTTGCTATTCGGAATTGGTTTAGCGTTTTGCTTAATTGCATTACCAGCAGCATTGGCAAAAGGTGATCGTTGGGATAGAGCAGAAGTCGGCGCGTATCAAGACCCACCAGATTCACCAGAACCGTCTAAACCGAAAGCCAAGGGTTTTTGTAATGGAGATTGCTAGATTTAATAAAGGTCTTTTAGGTTTGGGCATGTCCCAAACCTCTTTTATTTATGATGAAAACTAATGTTCAAAGTGCCGTCAATCGTTTTCGGCAGATTTTATCTGATGAGGATATTCGGCTATTGACCAATACGGTGTATATCGAGTTTGCTGAAAGCACCAAAGAAGAACAGCGTGAACTTGGTGAGGCGTTATTGAAATTTTCAATCAACGATAACCCTCGAGTTCATGCGTTTGGCTTACGAATGATTGGTAAGGTTCATGCTCGAGGGTCTGATGTTAAAAATGCGCTAAAAAATTTATTTTTAGCCTGTGATACTTATTTTTTGCATGGTGCTTTTTCAAATGCCTTGGCGTGTCAGATGGAAATTGGCGTGGTTTACCAAGACTTGGGCGACTTTTCTGATGCTTTAAGTATTTTTGAAGAAGCCTTAGAAATCGCCAATACCCATGGCATTGATGGTGGACGTTTAGCCAGCTTAATTTACTTAAGTCAGACCCATCGGTGCTTAAAAAATTGGAGTTTTGCTTTTGATTATGCCAATCAAGCAATTATTTTGGCGCAAAAAATGGGGCGGACTCGAGCCGAGGGTGGTGCGCTAATGGCATTAGCCAATGCCATCATTGAAGAAAAAAATCAGCCAACCAAAGAAGAGGATTTTAGGCTTGCCTTGGGTCATCTCGAATTGGCTTTGACTTATTTGATTCGGGCGGATGATCAGGCAACACTATCCGAAGCCTATATTATTCAGTCTAAAATCATGTCTGGTTTAGAAGATTTTGTGGCAGCAGAATTGGCAGTTGGGCAAGGGATGGTTCATGCCCAGCGTTATGGGTCGCTCGAGTCTTTGGGTGAATGCGAATTGCAATTTGGACGGGTTTTTGCACTGCAACGCCAATTCGAGGCGGCGTTAGGACATTTAAGTCAAGCAAAAGCCCATTTTGAAGTCAATACGGCTAAAAAATACCTGTCGGATGTCCATAAAGAATTTTATAAGGTTTTTAAGGCTCGTTCTGAGTTTGAGTTAGCCTTACAGCATCTTGAAATGTTTCATAAATTCGATTCGTTGGTGCGTTCCGAAAGTGCCGAACGGCAATCTCAGGCTTTGGCGGTTAAAATAGAACGTGAGAATGTGCGCCGTGAAGCCCTGTGGTATCAGCAGCGTTCTGAGGAATTAACCCGCTTAAATGTGCAATTGGATCGTCAAGCCAGCGAGGATTCCCTGACTGGGTTAGCCAATCGCCGCACTTTAGAAACCTTTGTGGCTCGAGTTTTTTTAGAAGCCACCGAAACCCGTTCTAAACTGAGCATTGTTTTGCTCGACATCGATCATTTTAAGTTGGTCAATGATAAGTATTTACATGCTGCTGGGGATTTGGTGCTGCAACGCATCGCCAAAATTTTATCTGAGCAGTGCCGAAGTCATGATTTGGTGGCTCGCTATGGTGGTGAGGAATTTGCTTTAATTCTGCCCGGAATTGGTGGTTTAGCGGTTTACCGTTTATGCGAACGAATTCGGGAGGTGATTGCCCGTACCGACATGACCGATATTCACCCTGATTTAAGCGTGACAATCAGTTTAGGTTGGTGTGACGATGTTTCTGTGGCGCATCAAAATAAGCTCTTTGAAATTGCTGACCGAGCGATGTACTCCGCCAAGAACGCTGGGCGTAATTGTACCCGTCCTCAGCTTAGAGATTGATTGCCATCACAAAATGGCTAACACTGCCCGCCAGTACAAATAAATGCCAGATTTCATGGGATGTCCATAAACCTTTTTTGAGAACCCGTCTGCCTAGAGCATAAAACGGTACACCTAGGGTGTAGCAAAGCCCACCAATCACCAAGGCGATGAAGGCAGCCAATGGTAAGCCAGCGATAAACTTGGGCAGTAAAATAATGGCGAACCAACTCATGCCGATGTAAATTGTTAAGGAAAACCATTCGGGTGGTCTGGTCAAGGTTTTCAGCAGCACACCAAAAGCTGCCACACCCCAAACGCCAAGTAACCAGTACAAACGGGTCTCGCCCTCGAGAACATGCCATAAAACTGGGGTATACGTTCCAGCAATCAGTAAGTAAATAGCGCTGTGGTCAAGGCGGCGCAGCCATTCTTCAATTTTTTCACTCGAGCGTATGCCGTGGTGCAGGGTACTGGCGATGTAACAAACCATCATGCTTACGCCAAACACCAAGTTAATCCAGTTGCCGTTTGATAAAACCAGCATCAGGATTGTAAAAAGAAGTGCCATAACCGCACCGATTCCGTGGGTGATGGTGTTGATTGGTTCGCGCATCAAAGAAATGATTTTCATAAAAAACTCGAGCTATCGTACCCAGACAATCATGAGAATAATAACTCGAGTGGTAGGTTTAGCGAATGCCCATCAAGAGTTCCATCGTCAATTGGTCAATCAGTTCTAGTCCGGGTCCACGAGCGCCTAATGCAACTCGGTCAAAGCTATGGGCTTTTAGGGTGGCAGCATTGCTTGGGCTGTACTTAGCAGTTAAGCTCGAGACTGCTGGGTCTTTGAAGTGGTAATGCTCGAGCAGGGCTTGAATTTCTTTGTCATCGTTAAAGCGCTTGGCTTTTTCAGCAAGAATCAAGTAATTCCTCATGCAGCCTTTGGCAAAAGCCCAGACCCCAGCTTCGTCTTCGGTGCGAAGGGCGTGGGCATCAAAGTGTTTCATGCCTGTGTAGCCCGTGTCCTCGAGCAGCTTAACCAGCAAGAAGGCTTGTTTGATGTTTTCTGCACCAAAGCGCAAGTCTTGGTCAAAACGCCCCATTTTCTGGTCGTTTAAGTCAATATGAAAGAGCTTTCCAGCATCTATGGCTTGGGCGATGGCATGAACAAAATTTAAGCCAGCCATGGTTTCATGGGCAACTTCTGGGTTTAAGCCAAAAAGTTCTGGTTTATCTAGGGTGTAAATAAAAGCCAGTGCCGAACCAACCACAGGAAAGTAAATATCGCCGCGAGGTTCGTTGGGTTTTGGCTCGAGCGCAAACTTAAAGCCGTAGCCTTGGTCTTGGCTGTACTCAGCTAAGTAATTCATGGCTTCACGCATGTAGCTAAGGGCATTGAGCATATTGCCGCCAGCGTCTACTTCTGCGCCTTCACGTCCTCCCCAAAAAACATAGGTTTTTGCCCCGAGTTCTGCGCCCAAGTCCATGCTGTTCATGGCTTTTTGGATGGCATAACCACGAATTTGGGCATTGGCATTGGTAAATGCGCCGTCCTTAAAGGCAGGGTCGGAAAATAAGTTGGTGGTTGCCATTGGGACTTTCATTCCCGTGTCGGCGAGGGCTTTTTTGAAATCACGCAAAATTTGTTGGCGTTCACCTTGGGTTGCGTCTATGGGAATTAGGTCGTTATCGTGTAAATTCACACCATACGCACCCAATTCTGCCAGTTTATGGACAATATACGGTGCAGTCAGTGGGTTACGGGTTGGATTGCCAAATGGGTCGCGTCCGATGTTGCCTACTGTCCAAAGTCCAAAAGTAAAGTGATGCTCGGGTTTTGCCTCGTACATAATAGTGCCTCCTAGAAAAAATTCGTTAAGTCGGTAAATGCCCTACATTTTCTCGAAGGATTTAAGTGATTGGGGTATAAAAAAAGACTTCACAAATTGGGTGGGTGTTTGTCCCCATCAAATTCTGAGCGCACAGTACCAAGCCCCATGAACTCGAGACGAGTGGTAGAACTTTGAACCTATGCACGCCTTTGATTATAGCTTAATTGGGTCGGGTTAAGACAAGTCCCGCAAACTCGAGCAGTTTTAAGCCACGCTGCCAGCGCTTAAATTTGACGATTCGCCACAGCCATTCAAAACCAATGCCGCGAATCCATTGTGGGGCAAGTGGAGCAACACCCGCCAAGACATCTATTGTGCCACCACAACCTATTGAAACTCTGGCTAGACGTTGTTCATTAAATCGTTCTTGTTTGCCCGCCCCTAAACCAGTCAGTACCAAATGCGCCTCTGACTCGAGAATCCGCTTAGCAATTTCGGCTTCTTGGTCTGGTGTAAAGTACCCATCTTGCACCCCAGCAATTTGAATTCCGTAAAGTGCAGCACAGGTCTCGGCGGCAAGTTGTGCCACATTTGGTTTTGCCCCTAAGAAAAAAACCCGTAGACTCGAGCCTTGTTTTTGCATGATACCGCGAGCAATATCCACTCCTGTGGCTCGAGGGACTTTCAAACCAAATTTTTTACCTGCCAGCACCATACCAATACCGTCAGCAGTGATTAAATCGGCATTGCGAATGTCGGAGGCAAAAACCGTATCTGTTTGGCACTGGACAATAAATTCTGGGTTAGAGGTGACCACGGTTTTTCTCGAGGTCGCATCAGTTGTCCAAGTGCTAAGTAACTCGAGGGTCTGCTCGAGCGTGATTAAATCCAGAGGTAAGCCAAGCAGTTCAACCCGTTTGTTCTTCATACCTAAGAGCATAGGTGAAATTGCAAGGGTTTTGCACAAAAATCAGCAGGTTCATTTGGCTTTTAGTATTTTTGGTTTAACTAACCCGCTCCAAGCGCAGTAAACTCTCGAGCCGATCCACCAGATTGAGTTTAGATAAGGTTCGCATCCGACGGTGTGCGCCTTCGGTTCGCATTTCGGCTTCGATGGCTTGGGCTTGGGCGGTGTATTCGAGGGCAATGGCATACTGCTCTAAGCCTTTATTGGCTTGGGCAAGTTCAGAACAAATTTTGGCTTCTAGTCCACGCATTTTAGCGGTGCGTGCAATCTCGAGGGCAAGACTTGCGGTTTGTTGGGCTTGGCTATAATTGGCTTGGGCTAGATGAATCTGGCTTTGCAGCAGCAAACACTGGGCTTCGCCTTCGGCAATATCAAGGCTGCGTACTATTTCTAAGCATTGACTCACTTCGGACTGGGCTTCTGCAAGGTTTTCTAAGCCAATCAAGATTTCGATTCGGTTGACTCGGTTGCGGAGTTGTAATTCCTCGAGACCAAGTTCTTGACAGAAGGTTTGTGATTTTTCGATTGCGCTTAAACCTTCTGCAAATTGGGATAATCCACTTAATGCCAAGGCTGCATTTGACAGGGCGATAGCCTCACGTACTTGGTCGCCCGTGTTGGCGGCTTGTTGAATGGCTTCTTGGGCGTACTCGAGGGCAGTCAGGTTTTGACCGAGTTGGTGGTACATCAGACTGATGTTGTTTAAGCATGAGCTAATTTGGGCATCGTCTTGTAGGAGCATACTCAGGCGGTAGGCTTGGCTGACCAGACCAACAGCCCGTTCTAAATCACCAAACCAGTTATGAACCCCTGCCAGCAAATTTAGGCAGTCACGCTCGAGTAGCTGATTTTGTTGGGTTTGGGCTATCTCGAGGGCTTGGGTTAGTAATTCAAGGCTTTGTTCGGGTTGTCCAGTTGTAACACAGCAATGAGCGAGGGAGCGCAAGGCAAAACCTTGACCGATTTTATCGTTGCTCGATTCAGCCAATTCTAGAGCTTGGCGACTGAGTGTTTCGCAAGCCTTACGGTCAGTGTGGCGCAATTGCCAAGCCGTTTGATTGAGTTCCTGAATTTGGCTTTGATTAGTCATATGGTTTCGCCTTGAGGGTCTTGGGTTGCCTAGTTGCGGGTGAGGGTCACAAGATCAATCCAACCTATATCTTTTCCTAAAGTTTTTTCAATCACGACATCAGCCGTGGTACTCGACGAACCTGTGGTGAAGATTAGACTGAGTGGTTTTAGATTCCCAAAACTAAATTGATTACTAGAAGCAATGACCGAAGTCCCACCAAAGTTACGAACCGCAAAACGAACCGAAGAAGTCAGTCTATTCACTTGCGTCCACCCGGTTAAGCGATAAGTGGTGTTTGGGGTTAAGCCAGTTATTTTTTGGCTAAGGTTGCCTGTGCCATAAATTGCCGCCGCGTAATCCCCTGAAAATGAGTTGTAGTCATAGCCAACAAAACTAGAGGATGTCCAACCTTGTAACCCACCAAGTTCAAAGTTGCCATTGCGAATAAAGTCCACGGTGCTTTTTTGGACTGCCGGGACAAAACCAGACATTTGCAAAAGTAACCTTTCAACGTCGAGTCCACCTTCGCTATGACACCAAGTATTGCCTAAAAGGTCACAAATGAACGCATTTCTATAAAATCGCCACCATAAACGATTTCGCTCGTTAGAATTCCATAATGTATTGCCAATACCTTCTCGGGCTTCTGAAGTTGTGGCTTCACCATAAGCCAAAGCCAATGCTCCCGCCACCAGAGGTGTGGAAAACGAAGTACCTGTGGCATTAGCAGTTTGGAAATTTGGGGCTAAAGTTGGAACATTTTCACCCGGAGCGTACATAAACACATCTCCGCCACGATTGGTGAAGCTCGACAATTGGTCGTCAGCATTGACACTGCCAACCCCAACCATATAACCTGGTCGTCTATAGCCTAGCGCCCCCGGGTAATCGGCGGAATTAGATTGCCCTTCGTTTCCTACAGCCGCCACAACATAAACTTTATTTTCGATGGCATTGTTAATCACTGTCCATAGGGCATCTGAAAATTGATGTGAACCCAAAGAGATATTGATTACTCGAGCGCCATTTTTGACCGCATAGTCAATCGCAGCAATCACGTTGTCTAAGTCGCCAGCCCCATTTGCATCTAAAACCTTAAGTGGCATGATTGTGGCTTTGGGGGCAACCTGTAAAACAATGCCAGTCACAGCTGTACCGTGTCCGTACCCTGCGCCTCCACTGATTTCATTGACATTATTATTATTGTCCACAAAATTCCAACGCTTGGTAGGTTCGATTAAACGCCCAAAAATCCCTGGGTGATATACGTCTACACCCGTGTCCAAAACAGCCACAATCACACCAGCCCCAAAATTACGGGCAATCGCATGGGCTTGTGGAACTCGAGAATTCATATAAACACCACTGGTTTGCAGAGGCATACGCGGAAGTGTCTCGCCACTTGACCATGTAGCCCAACCACTTGACCATGTAGCCCAACCACTCATACCAACACTAGCCATGCCGGTGCTTGCGCCTTGGGTGGTGATGTTTGGACGGTCAAGACTAATTTTAGCGTCGGTAGAACCAATTTTAATATTTGGCTCGAGGTGCTTGACTGCCAAATCGGTGCTGACTGGTGGTGTATTTACTTTTAGAACTGCATACCCTGCTTTTGGGTTAAAAGAAAGCAGATTGCCACCATAACGACTTATTAAGCCTTGCTCGGTGTCATTTGCAATTAAATTAACAGTCAGAATAAATTCTCTGCTCGGTTCGCTTGTCTGGAGCGAAGTACAGGCAACAAAAATGGTACAAAGCAGAACGCCTAAAGTATAACGACTGATTTGAAAGAGACTGTTCACGATTAACCTCGCGGGCAATTCTAGCAAGTAAAAATCACAAAGCTCTTACACGAATTCAGTAATTTTTTTGTAAGAGACGCAAAAATTGACAATGTAGCCGATAGAAGTTTTAGCTCAAACACCAAGGCTTTGCCAAATTTCATCAGCAATTCGGTAAACCGCCGAGGCATCGGCAAGTTTTTTGACCCCAGCTTTGAGTTGCTCGAGTTTATCTGGTGTGGATAGCACTTGCTCGAGTGCCAAGGCAACCTTACTTGCACCTTCGGCATACATCCCAGCCCCCTGAGCCACCACATATTCGGCATTAGGGGATTCTTGGAATTTAATCGCCCCGTTAATAATCATCGGTGTGCCAAGCGCCGCCGCTTCGGTAATGGTGGCAGGTCCAGCTTTTGAAATCAGTAAATCGGCAGCCCGCAAGAAGACATCAAACAAGTCAGTAAATCCGTAAATCGTGGTTTTCTTCTTCCAAGATACAGCCTCGAGCGCATTTTTTAAGGTTGTATTTTTACCTGCCAGCACCACCAATTGTGAATCGGCGCTACTCGCGTCTATGGCTTTAGCCGTCTCGAGTAGCGGTCCCACGCCATCGCCGCCGCCGACCAGAATCACAATTTTTGCGTTTTCATCCCAGCCCAGTTTCTGCCGAGCCTCGAGTTGACTTAAATTCATTTTCGAGAACCTTGGGTGCATCACAGGTCCGGTTAAAATCAGTTTTTTCGGGTCTAGCCCAAGCTCCAAACCACGGTCATAAGCGGGTTGGACTGGCACAAGGGTTTTATCGGCTCGAGGGTCGTACCACAAAATTGTTGGTAGGGCGTAGTCGGTAATCACACTAATAAATGGTGTCTGAAGCCCGAGTTTTCGTAAGGCGTAGACACTTGGGCGCACAAAAACACTATGAACACAAACCACAATGTCAGATGGGTGGCGCTGGTACAAATGCCGAATACGTGGGTACATGTTGCGTTCATACAGCTTCGCAGCTAATTTATTCTTAAAAAGTCGGTCACCTATCCAGTATTGGGCTTCATAACTCGAGGGGTGCAGATTGACCCATTTGCCGTAGGTCGTAGGCATGGTGTTAAAAGGGTAACTGGTATAATCCTTCCACATGTCCACCAATTCAAACTCGAATTCCCCAGCGTGTTTTTCCTCGAGAGCGGCAGTGATGGCGTTACAGGCAGCGCGGTGTCCTCCGCCAGTGTCGGACATTAAGAAGAGGATGCGTTTCATGGTTTTGCCTCTTTTGCTTGTTGCGCCGCAGATTGGGCTTGTGCCAGGACAGCCGCACCACCAATAAATGGACCAATAAGGTAATACAAGTAATACGATAAAACGCGCCAAATCAGCACAAATGGCACAACCGCTTCTTTGGCAATCCCAAGCGCCGAACTGCTTGTGCCAAGCACAATTTCAAAGTACCCAGCCCCGCCGGGTGTTGGGATAAAGAAGCTAAAAAAGACCAGTAAAATCTGGGCAGCGATTAAACCAAGGTCATCTACTTTATAACCCAGCGTTGCCAGCACTAAATTTGCGGCGGCAAAATGAAAGGTGTAATTTAAGAAGGTAGAAAAATGAAGTTTAACTTGGGTCGAAAAAGGCAATTGTCGCATTTGCGCCATAGCATCGGCGGTTTCACCAATAAAACGCAGTGCGCCACGCTGGAAACGCTTTAGGAATTTAAGATTACAAATCATAAAAATCAGTTTCTCGAGACGATGCGCTTGGTAGGCAACCCCATACGCTAAACCAATCGCCACGACTGTCCCAAGCAGCACCAACACACCTAAAAACGAACCAATAATTGGCAAGTGCAAGTCAATCCCAGCCAAGTACAAATAAGCAAAAGAAAGCGGAAGCGCGTAAGCATAAAAAACCAAGTCAAGCGAGACCGAAAAAATTGCTACGGCTGTGGCGCGTCTCGAGTCGGTGTACTGGCTTAAATACCAAGCCATGGCTACATTTGCACCACTGGCACTGGGGGTGGTGGATGCTCCAAATAAGTAGAGTAAAAATGCTCGGGTGGCTCGAGCCAGCGTGACATTTTTATCGTTGGCAAGTAACTGAATCCGCCAGCCAGCCACCAGCCACCACGCGATAACTGATGCCACAAAAATCACTGCCCAAAGCGGATGAATTTGCACTGTGCGACTAAATTCGGCAGGATTAAATTCTTTGCCAAGGCTGAGCAGACCAAAAATTCCCAGTGCCGAAAAGACCAAGGTGATAAGTAGGGCTTGAATGGCGTTTTTCACAATTTGCCTCGAGACGACATAGCCAACAGATTAACACTTTGCGACTCGAGGCGGATTGTGTGCGGATAAAGCATTTCTTTAGTTGCGAAACAGCACTTGTTCCTTGGAAAAATTACGAAGCGCAAGGTAAGCCGTACCAACTGCAAAAATAAGGTTGGCAATCACAATAATTGCCACAATTTCTGGGGTGGCTTTGCCTTTGACAATATCCAATATCCCAAGGGTGCTACCAATCACAGGTGTGGCGTACAGCAAAGTGCTGCGGGTAATAAAATCACCGAATTGCATTCCGATAGAAACAAATTGTGAAATAATTTGCAGTGGTACAAGGTAAGTTTGAGCTTCTTTAAACGAACGTGCATAGATGCCAATTGCCACCAATACACCAGAAAGCATTAAAGCCACTGTAATTCCAATTAAGAACATCGAGAAAAAACCACTAAAGCCAAGATTTAGATTCCCGCCAAAAAGGGCGGTCATGTCCTCGCTACCTTTTGGACCAAATTGCTTGAGAATAATTGGGCTCAAGTTGCTCGAGATGATAAAAGCCATGACTTGTACCACCACGCCAAATAAGGCAAATAGAGTCACAGCTAGTAATTTCCCTAAGACCACTTCAAGCCGTTTAATTGGGGAGACCAGCAGAATTTCCAGACTACCACGTTCTTTTTCGCCTGCGGTGCTATCCACGGCGACGGTACTTGCTCCGCCCAGAATTGCAAAGAAAATAAGCATTGGGAATAGAAACGCAAAAAGACCTCCTGAACTTTCGGCAATCGTTTCGGCATTGACTGCTTGGACTTTGACTGGTTCGAGCGTATCAGGGCTTAAGCCTACTGCCGCAAGTTTTTTGAGTACCAAGGATTTACTGTAGTTTTCTATAGCGCTCGAGAGCTTATCGCGTACTACACGAGCTTTTGAACTGCTAAATTTCACGAAAACTTGAATCCCAACTGGTCTACCACCTGCCTCATTAGGAACGCCACCTTTGGGAATACTTAAAGCAGCTTCGACATCTCCAGTTTGAACTGCTTCTAATGGCTTTTCTATTGATTTGAGTTCCACCCCCGCCCCACCATCGCCGGACTCGAGCAAGCTGCGTAAGGCGAGAGGCATTTGGGCAAGGTTTTCTACACCAACAACTTGTTTTTTTTGTACTTCGCCACCAAACAAATTACCAAACAGCAACGGAAACCCAATCAGAAAAAGTGGAGTCAGAATAAAGGGCATAATAACGCTGGCACGAAATGCTTTGGTATCCCGCACGGTCGAAAGTAATTCTTTGTACGCCACTCGCCAAATAAAATTTAAGCGCATTATGCCATCCCCCTTGTTAATCTAAAGAAGGCTTCCTCGAGATTTGTGGAATTCGTTCTCTTTTTTAAGTTCGCAAGGCTGTCCTCAGCTATCAGTTTGCCGTGGTCAATAATTGCGGCTCGTTCACAGAGTTCTTCGGCTTCTGCCATAATGTGAGTGCTGTACAACACAACTCGGCTCGAGTTTTTATAGTTGCGGGCAAATTCAAGAACCGCCCTGCGTGCCACCACATCTAAGCCGTTGGTGGCTTCATCCAAAATCAATACACTTGGGTTGTGAATCACAGCGCGAGCAATCACAATTTTTTGTTTCATCCCTGTGCTGTACTCTCCTGCGCGGCGATTCAGGAGTTCGTTCATCTCGAGCGCATCGGACAGTTCTTTGATACGTTTGGCAGTATCGGATTTACCCATGTTGTAAAAACCGGCAAAATACTCGAGAATTTCTTGTCCAGTTAAGCGGTCATAGAGTCCCATACCGCCGTTGACCACACCAATTGTGCGCCGTACTTCTTCAGGTTGGCGTTTGGTGTCAAAACCAGCCACACTTGCACTGCCACCCGTCGGCTCGAGCAGGGTTGCCAGCATTCGCAGCGTGGTGGTTTTACCCGCCCCGTTTGGTCCTAGTAAGCCGTAAATTTCGCCAGCTTTAGCTTGAAACGACAGATTATCCACGGCGATGACTTTGGGCGAATAGCGCTTCGATAAATTTTGAACCTCAATCATTACCTCGAGTATACGAGGTAAATAGTGAAAAGGTTTCTGCATTTCAAAACGCCGTACTTGGCAAGGCAACCACATGGAAACTCGAGCCACCGCCCGTGGTTTTACACCCCTAATCCTAGATTCGTTACTTGCAGCCACCGCCATAGAACAAGGTTTAATTCTGGTGACCCGAAATACCAAAGATTTAGGGGTTTTACCCGTAACATTGCTTAATCCGTGGACAGAGTAGGCAAAACGTAGCTTAGATCTCCACCCACCTGTTGCCCTCGCTAATACCAATCAAGCTCATGGTGCGAATGTTTCATTTGACAAAATGTATGTTTTGTTTTACATTATGTCTTGTTAAGCTGACTATATGTAAAAACCAGCAGACGAATGGAGGCAGGGTGACCTTTCAAGAAAAGAAAAGTCTGGTAAATATCGTGGGGGCGTTGTTGCTGTTTGGCTATTTCTGGTTAAGTGTCTTTCCTCAGCATCCTCCGACTGTTGGGACTGATGCCCAAACCGTGCTTAAGTTTTGGGGCGGAACTATTTTGTGGTACGTCGCTTTGAGCCTTGCGGTTCATTTCGCCCTCCAATTTTTGACCAAGATTCTGCACACAGCCTCGACTCGAGAGCAAGAATCTTCGTTGATGGACGAACGGGATCGCTTGTTTGAAATGCGGGTTGACCGCTACAGTAACTTCACATTTTTCTCTGTGTTCATGCTGGCTATGCTGTTGGCTGCGTTGAACGCAGCCCCAACGGTTATCTTTCAGGGATTGATGGTGGGTCTGCTGGTCAGTCAGGTTGTGGGCTATGTGGTTCAGTTTTATCTATACCGCAGGGGTCACTAGGTGAGCAAGATTCGCATTGGCAACAATATTCGCAAATTGCGCTTCAATCAGGGCGAGCTAACCCAAGAGCAGTTGGCAGCAAAAATTGGAGTGACACGCCAGACCATCGTGGCAGTCGAAAAAGGAAAGTATTACCCCTCACTCGAGTTAGCTTTCCAACTTTCACTGGGATTAAACGTTTCCTTAGTAGAAGTTTTCTTCTTAGAAGACGACCCGCAGTGAGAAAAGCACAGTCATAAACACAAAGCTCAATCATTGACCTCATTTCGCTGTTGTCACGTGGCTGAGTGAGTCGTTCTATTGCAATCAATAGAACTGGGTCGTTTTTTCAAAAAAAGGAGTTAAATATGAAACAAACATCTACACCGAACAAGCTCGAGTGGTTAGCCCCCGCAGCCCTAATTCTACTGGCGTTAGTTCCTTCTGGCTCAGGGGTTGTACGGTTATTAGAGCAGAGTAGCAGTACAACCGTCATCACTCCCGAGAATCAGCGCTTCTTTGCCGACCCTCTACCCATCATAGCGCATAGTCTAAGCGGCATTATGTTCCTCATTTTGGGAGCTTTGCAGTTTGCCCCAAGGTTGCGCCGCCCGAAACCGGGTTGGCACAAAATGCTCGGGCGAATCCTTATCCCAAGTGGGTTAGTGGTGGCATTTTCAGCCATGTGGATGGCACACTTCTACAATCTGCCCAAATACGACGGTGCGCTGGTGTACGGCATACGGATGTTATTTAGTGCATGGATGGTGCTGACGATTGTGTTGGGGGTGGCTGCCATTTATCGGCGGGACTTTAACAACCACGGGGTTTGGATGACTCGAGCTTATGCTGTCGGAGCGGGAGGAAGCACGCAGGTATTCACTGCCGCGCCGTTATTTCTCTTCTTTACTGAGTATTTGAATGACCTCACCAGAGCCATCAGCCTTGGAGCGGGCTGGGTCATCAACTTTGCGATTGCCGAGTGGGTCATCCGCCGCAGGCTTCAGGCAAGGCAAAAGGCGACAACCGCCCGAGTCTGAACCAAGTGTGGGCAATGCACAACTACGAAAACTCGAGAACAGCCACACCAACCTTGAAATCTCGAGTTTTACGGTGGCGCATGAACTTGAATTTGCTGTGACTATTTCGGCTCGAGCCTAGGCAAGCTGGGGTGGTAATTGAAGCCAAGTTTTAACTCAAGAGATGGGTAATGTGAAGAATGATATTGTGGGTAAAACCCAGACCACAATGCTAAGTTTTTGCTGTTATGGTTGTCTGGTATTCCCAGTAATTTGAATTCGGTATAAGTAAGCACTGATTAGCTCTAAAAATGCTTTTCATTGGTGTATTTCCAACAAATGTTTCTCCTCGGTAATGTAAAGCCCCCATTTCCTTGAGGCTCTCGAGTCCAAGATGATGCACTTGACGACCTAAACCTTTCTGGCGAAATTCAGGAATAACGCCGCAAAACATTCCACCTTGGCGTTCTTTGATGTGCGTGTACCGCGAGAACAGAAGCCCTATTTCTTGATTGTGATACTTGACAATATAATTTCTTGCAGCACCACCAATACTGTCTAAATACTGACCCTGAGCAATTCGGTCTTCTATGCTCGCCAAGGAATCATCCAAATCTTCAATTGCAGTTGGGTCAAACGAATCCGCTTGAATTACTTCAAGTAATTTTGCGGCTTTTGATAAGCTGTTTTCAGTTTCTTCTATGCTCTCGAGTTCCAGTTCTGAATTGGTAGATTCGAGATTTTGAAGGTCTGAAGAATAACCTTGGTTGTGGAAAGTGAGCGCCAGATTGAACTTTAAGAAAAACTCGGGTGAAAAATGTCCGATTCGCTCCTCGTCCAATGTCAGTTTTGTTAAGGCTAGATGCTTAGATGACAATTCCAATAACGCTTGAATCATTATTTCCATAGCTTCATGTCGTTTTTCGAGTAGAGCAATACTTGGACTACCAAGAGTTTCTACTACTTTTTGCCCATCTAATTCCCCAATTCGCCACCTTAGCAAGCCAATAATTTGGTTGTTTTCTACAAGGCTTAAGTAGTGTTCAAGATTCAATTTTCCAATTTTTAGATCATTTAGCGTTTTACTAATCTTTTCTTGTTTTTCTTGAAAACTCAGATTTTTATACTCAAATTCAATGTAATCAGGAATGCTACTATCTTCAATAGACTGCAATTTCATAAAATACCGTACCCTCTGCTTTAACCCGCTTGTGCATGTATTCAAATCCCGTACTGCTCGAGAATCCCTGCACTTAATCCCGTAGCAATTTGAATTTGCTCTTTGCTTAATCCAGCCGCTTTTAAGTTTCTTGCAACTTCAAGTTTGGCTTTGAGTTCGCCTCGAGCCTCCCCTTCAGCAAGGGCTACTTCTCGAGCTTCTTGTACCGCGTCGTCTATCGCGGTTTTCATCACCGAATAATTATCTCGCAACACTTTCAGGCTTTGCTGGTACTGTTCTCGGCTTGTAGGGTCAAGATTGGCTAATTTGGCTGTTTCAAAAGCAGTTGTGAAGACCTTATCTTTGAATAATTCTGGAATACTTTGTAAATCCCCTAAGTTCTTAATGAAGTACAACCATTTATCAAGTCGTGTTTCTAGTTCCTCGAGTGATTTATTAAAATTTGGCATCTCGAGGTAAATAAAACTCAGCTTATCGTAAAACACTTGATTCTGTTGATTCTTGAGTTTAATCGTGTGAATGACTTTGTGCTTCTCGAGTTTAGCTGTTTCGGCAAATCTAAAATTAAGAACACCAATGCAGTACACCGCTTGTAATTGATAATCCCATTCCCCTTGTTTGGCTTGATCTTGTATTGGAAAAGTTGAGTAATAAATCGTCCGGTCTTTGAAGTAATTCTGTCTGGCTTTTTGTAATTCAACAATAAAATACTCGCCACTCACACCTTGACAGTAAATATCATAAACCGCTTTACGACGGTCTTCGCTGGCGGGTAATTGCTCGAGATTCTTAAAGTTAAGGTCAGCAATTTGGGCTTTGCTGGGCAGAATCGCATTCAGGAAATCTATCAGGTGCGGTTTACTCGCCTCTTCACCAAAGATTTTTTTGAATCCAAAATCAGTGAATGGATTAACAAAGACGTTTGCCATAAGGTAAATGGTAGCAGAGGAAACTTCATTTTCCTAGTGCGGCTAATACTGTTCTATAAACCTTTGATACTCGAGAATACGTTCTTGAATCTCTGGTAGCGTATCCGCCCCAAACTTCTCGAGGTACGCTTCGGTTAGCACCGTGGCAATCACGCACTGAAAAATCACCCCAGCCGCAGGGACAGCCGTGGTATCTGAGCGTTCGCGGGCAGCATCAGCCGCTTGGTGCGTGACCACATCCACGGTTGGCAGGGGCTTCATCAGTGTAGCGATTGGTTTTAATGCCACCCGAATAATCAGGTCTTCGCCGTTGGTCATGCCAGCCTCGAGTCCACCCGCCCCGTTAGTATCGCGTTGGTAATGCCCTTGGGTGGGAATACTCTCGCGGTAGTACACGGCATCATGAACCGATGAGCCGGGCAAATCGGCATTGGCAAATGCCCGTCCGATTTCCACACCTTTAACCGCTTGGGTTGCCATAATTGCGTGGCTGATTCGTCCATCGAGTTTTCTGTCCCAGTGGGTGTAACTGCCCAGCCCGGGGACAAGGTTTCTAAAGCGCACCTCGAGAATTCCGCCCAAAGTGTCGCCATCAGTTTTGGCTTGGTCTATTCGGGCAATCATTTGTTCGGCGGCGTTCGGGTCTAGGCAGCGCACAGCCGAGGCTTCGATTTCGCCGAGTTTTTCCCAGTCAAACGGTACGCTACTGGCAATTCCAGCCAAGCGGTCAACGTAATTTGCGCCTTGCACACCAAGTTCAGACAAGAATTTCAGGGCAATCGCACCAACTGCAACCCTTGAAGCGGTTTCTCTTGCCGAAGCGCGTTCCAGCACATCTCGTAAATCTTTATGACGGTATTTGATGCCGCCGACCAAATCGGCATGACCCGGACGGGCGGCGGTTAAGGCTTTTTTGCGTGGTTCGTTGCCTGCATTTACGTCCATAATCTCGAGCCAATTCTGGTGGTCTTTGTTGATAATTTGTAGCGTAATTGGTGCGCCTGTGGTGCGTCCAGCCCGAACACCACTTAAAAACTCTACCGCATCTTTTTCGATTTGCATTCGTCTGCCACGCCCGTACCCTTGTTGGCGTTTCTCGAGCCACGGGTTGACATCTTCTATACTTAATGGCACTTGCGAAGGAAAACCCTCGAGAATGGTGGTTAAACTTGGTCCGTGCGATTCGCCTGCCGTTAAGTAACGCATGATTAAAATTAACACGTTAGCGCTTGATTTGGCATAGACAGTGACCTAGCCTTTTTAAGTTTTTTCACATAACGCTGACATCACACCCCAAGGTGTACAGTGTTTTTGGAGGTGCATATGAAAAAGGTTGTTTTATTGGTGTTGTTTGTATTTACGCTGGTGGCTTGTGGTGGTGGAAGCCGTCCTGAAGATGCTGTCAATGGGTTTTTTAATACCTTGAAGAATGCTGATTTTGAGAAAATTGAAACCTATATGGAGGGCGATTCCAACTTAACCCAGTTAAAGAGTATGAAACCCGAAGCCAAAGAAATGATCAAAGCCATGTTTGGGCAGTTACAAACGACGCTCGGCTCGAGTGAAGTCAAGGGAAATGAAGCTGTGGTTAATATCAAACTCAGTTTTGTGAATGTTCAAGCCGCGATGAAGAACTTGGATCAAGAATTCAAAGCCATGCTTAAGAAACTGATGCTCGGTGCAAACAGTCAAAACCGTGAGAAATTGGAACAAGAAATGCAAAAAGAAATCTTGGCGTTGTTCAAAAAAGCCATGTCTGCCCCAAATGTGGCTCGAATGACCGAGGATGCTAAAATTTCTTTGGTCAAAGTTGGCAATACTTGGAAATTATCTAAAGACCAGCGCTTTGGCAATCAGTTATTTGAAAGTTTAGATGGCGTGTTGCGTTTGGCTCGTTGAGTTATAGGGTAGACTACCGACTCATGTCGTCCACTGAATCACTTACTAAATTACTTCTCGAGATTGCTCAGACCCCCGCGCCAACCTTTAGCGAGGGTCAACGCGCCAGTTTAATTGCCTCGCGTTGGGCAAGTTTTGGTCTCGAGCCGCACATTGATGCGGCTGGAAATGTAATTGCCAAAGTCGGTTCGGGAGGGCGGCGCTTAGCTTTGGCAGCCCATTTGGATACGGTTTTTGATGCCAGTACCAATCTCGAGATGCGGCACGATGGCAAACGGATTATTGGGGCTGGAATTGGTGACAATGCCGCCAGTTTGACGGTGCTGACCGCCTACGCCCAACTTGTGGCACAAAACGGCGCACCCTGCGAATTGTGGTTGGTGGCAAGCACTGGCGAAGAAGGCTTAGGTGATTTACGCGGCGCAAAGCATTTTCTAGCGCAACACAAAGACGACATTGATGCCTTTATCGCCGTGGATGGCTATGTCGGTTTACTGGTTAATCAAGCTGTGGGAGTACGGCGTTACCGTGTTGGTTTCTCGAGCGAAGGGGGGCATTCTTGGGGCAATGCGGGCAATCCCTCGAGTATTCACGGCTTAGCCGAGGCAATTCACGAACTCTATAAAATTGCTGTGCCGCTCGAGCCGCGCAGTACCCTCAGTGTTGGTACGGTTTCGGGTGGGGTCAGTGTCAATAGTATTGCTGCCAGTGCCGAGTTTTTACTCGATTTACGCAGTTTAGATTCGCGTACCTTAGAACAACTCGATAAAGAAGCCCGTTTTGCAGTGCAGCGAGGCGCAAAACGCGCCAAAGTAGAGCATCATCTCGAGTTGGTGGGCGATAGACCGGCTGGTATAACCCAAAATGGTTTTTTAATGCAGGCGGCAACCGAAGTTCTCGAGGGTTTAGGAATTCAGTCCCGAGGCGTTGCCAGCAGCACCGATGCAAATGCGGCTGTGCCTTATAATATTCCTTCGATTGGCTTTGGGGTCTACATTGGTGGCAACGCACACCGTTTGGACGAATGGGTCGAATCAAGCAGTTTAATGGTCGGTTTAACGGCGCTTGAACGCTTGGTGAACAGTCTTTGTTGAAGATGAGACAAAGGTTTTTTGACTTGGTGCTATAGTTTTTTTGTGAAAAAACATTTATATCTCACAGCTTCTCTGCTTGCACTTTCCTCGAGTGCCTTGGCTACGCCACTAACTCGGTATTTCCCAGATTTCCCATTGGCGGTTTTTGAAGCCAAGGATTTGCAGGAATCGGTCAAAGCCACAGGCTCTTTTGGTGAGGATACCCAGAAGTTTTTAGGGGTTCTCTTAAATGATGCCCTAAAAAGCGAACTGGGCGAAGAAATTCCGGGGGCTTTACGAGACATCACAGTTCGCACCATGATTGCCTCGATTAAAGACATCGCCATTGGCGCATACACCGTGCAGAACCAACCTCAAGTGCTGGTTTCGGTGCGTTTAACCTCTGGTAATCCAATCGTAAACAGTTTAAGCAAACTCTTTAATGATGAAATTCGTAATCTCAAACCCGCTCAACGCATCCGTGAAGGTAATTTTCTGGCATTAAACGATGGTATTGCCTTGGGTGTCGGCAATAATTTACTCTATTTATCCACCAATGCCGATTTATTGCGCTCGTACTTGCGTCGGGTCAATGGTCAGGTTTTACCAGTGCTGGTCAATAATATCAATTATGTGACCGCCTTGCAGAACACGGGCGACGGTTTTTTGAAGCAAATGATTAACTTAACCAGTGTTTCGCAGTTATTAGCTCGAGACAAAGATGTCCCAAAGCGCTTTATCAACACCTTAAAAACCTTGAATCTGACGGCTAGTGCCTCGAGTATTGTGACCGACGGCATGGAAACCAGAAGCACCACCCAACTGAACCCAAATGGTGGCGATGCTGCTTTACTAAAATTACTGACCTACACCCCAAGCAGTCTCGAGTTACTGAAGCAATTGCCCATCACTGCGCCAAGTGCGGCGGTACTTGCCACCGACACCAGTGGTTGGCTAGATTATATCGGGGCTTGGTTGCCAGACCTCGAGTTTAGTGTAAGTGAGCAAAAAGATTTACTCAGTGCCTTTGCTCGTCTCAAAGACCGCCTTGGCAACGAATGGGCAGTGGTTGGTGGCAGCAACAGCATCAGTCCAGAAACCTTACTGACCACGGCTGGACTTGGTTCGGCTTTGAGCGGTTTAGGTTCACTGCTTAGCCCCAGCACAGACTCGGTGTACTACAACAATGCCAAAGATGGTGCATTGGTCTTAACCGACCTCGAGACCGCCATCAGAACCGAAATGAACAAACCCGTCGAAGAACCAGTCAAACCAGCTACAGTTAGCCCAGCCACCCCAGCAACCACTGCCCCAACCCCACCTGTACAGAATCCTGAACCAGTCGAACCAACCTACACCACCACTTTAGAACGCATTAAACTCGGTGGATTTGATACCCTCGAGTACAAGCGAACCAGCAGTGAGGGTATGGTCAGCGAAGCCGTGTACATCGTCAATAAAAACAACACGATTATCATTAGTGCCAACAAAGCCAAGCTCGAGATGAACTTAGCGGCTGCCCCTCTGCTTGATAACCCCTTATTCAAAGCCATTGTTTTTCCAAGTCGAATTAACGGTTTGTCCTTTACTGCCCCAATTCGCACCCCTCGCAGCGAAATTGATGCTGGGCTGAATGCCCTCTTAAAAGCCTTTGAACTCGAGAAGGACGTACCAAGCAGCTTAGTCACCGCTTTTGGTGATTGGCTCGAGTCGTACACTTCACGTACCCAAGTCAGTTATGGGTACTCTTTAGCTGATGGCAATAGATTACGCAGTTATGGCAAAGAAGGCTTTAGCTGGAATAGATAAGCTTTGAGTCTTGAGCTATAAGTAAAAACCCCGCCTAGGCGGGGTTTTTTAGATAACAGAAATAAAGAATAGGTGGCTCGAGAGATTGGTGTTAGACAACAGGTCGGGTTTTGACGCGGTGGTCTACCAATGGACCGCTTGAAGAACGCACAATCAGTTCTACCGGCAAAATTAACTGCTGTGGGCTTTGCCCCTCGAATTGCTTAAGCAGTAAATCGGCTGCCAAGTGACCAGCTTCATGAATAGGTTGACGTACCGTGGTTAGTGGCGGATTAGACAGCAAGGCTAGAGGTAGGTCATCAAAGCCTGTCACCGAGATGTCACGGGGTACTTGCAAGCCTAGGTCGGTCATTGCCAGAATTGCACCGATTGCCATTTCATCACTGGCGGCGTTAATTGCCGTAAATGGCAACTCGAGCGAGCGTTCAAGCCCTTCCCGAATTGCCCGATATGCCCCTAAATCGGTGAATCCTCCGTCAAAGACTAGGCTAGGCTCGAATTTAAGATTTGCTGCCTCGAGACTCTGGCGGTATCGCTCGAGCCGAACTTGTGTAGATTGACCTATCGGTGAGCCTGTTAAATGGGCGATTTTTTGATGCCCAAGTTTAATCAGGTGTTCCATCGCTAAACGGATGCCATCGTCACTGTCGGCATCAACCCATGAAACATTGCCATCGGAGCGCCCGACCACCACCACAGGTACACCACGCTTTTGTAAGGCATTGACCCTTGGGTCATTGAGGTACATTCCAGGCACAATAAAACCCGAACATTCGCGCAAAGCCTTGCTATCGCTGGGGTCTAAAACACGAGCCACAAAACCTTTTTCGTAAAGGCGTTCCTGAATGCCGTCCAATAAATAGGCATAGTACGGGCTGCGAGCCGTGACTTGCGAAAATGGGGCGACCCCAACCAGTTGCCGTGTGCCTTGAACCAAACGCCTAGCGCTAACGTTGGGCGCGTAACCCGTCTTTTTGACAATCTCCATGATTGCCGTTTTTGTCGCTTGGCTAATCCCCGAGCGTCCGTTTAAGGCTCTCGAGACTGTCCCTATCGAGACTCCTGCAAGTTGTGCAATTTCGGTGATGGTTAGTTTCTGCATGGGATTCACTTTTTGCATCAGGTTCATTTCAACTTAAAAGAGATTAACAGATTAAGCCACAAAATCCGAGATGGACTCGAGTAGAACTTGGTCTTAGCAATGCCTCGTAAAGGTTTACGAAATTTATTATACAACAAGGCTTGAAGTTGTCAAATCTCGAGCAGCGTAAAAAGTCATACGGATGTCTTACTCTAAGGTACAGTGTATCAATTAAATTCGTTTAACACGTCTTAAACTGCGATATTATTAGTGCAATCAAAACTTATTTGCGAATCAATTCTGTATTTTATTGATAAATTTAGGGTACTTGACAATCGCATCTCGAGGGCTTACATTGTTGCGGAAACGTTTACGAAACTAATTTTCCTATAGACCAATTGGCAGGTGTGGTCTGGGTAAACGTTTGTTCTTTCAGGCTTCACCAGAATTAGGAGGTTCGTATGAATATGAAAGTTGTTTTCGCCGCCAGTGTCGTGCTAACAGGAGCGTTGGTTGCTGCCGCAACAGTCGCCGCCCAAGGCAGCAAAACCAAAGTGTCTTTGTGGTTTCACTCTGGTCAGGGTTCAGAGCGTGATGCTTTGAATACAATCATCAATTCGTTTAACGAAAAAAGTAAAGATACTGTCATAGAAGCGGTACAGTTGCCCGAAGGTAGCTACAACGATCAGGTCAATGCGGCGGCTTTGGCTGGCACACTGCCTTGTGTTCTCGACTTTGACGGTCCTAACCTTTACAACTACGCTTGGAGCGGTAAACTCTTGCCGATTGATAAATACGTGGATGCTTCCACCCGCAAGGATTTTGTGGCTTCAATCATTAGGCAAGGCACATACAACGGTAAGCTCTACAGCCTTGGGCAGTTCGAGTCTGGTCTAGCGATATGGGGCAATAAAAAACTGCTTGCTGCTGCTGGAATCAGCATTCCTACTCGAGTCACCCAAGCCTGGACAGGTGTTCAGTTCTTAGCCGCCCTCGAGACTTTGCAAAAAGGTGGTTTGAAGTACCCGTTGGACATGAAATTCAACTATGGCAAGGGTTGGTTTATTTATGGTATTGCGCCAATCATGCAGTCCTTTGGTGGAGATTTGATTAACCGTAAGGATTACCAAAGCGCCAATGGTGTTCTTAACGGTGAGGCAGCCATTGCTGGGATGAAGTATTTTCAGACCCTATCGCAAAAATACGCCAATGTTGGTACAAAATCAGATACCGATTTTGTCGAAGGTAAATCTGCCATCAGCTTAGTTGGTCACTGGGTTTACCCCGATTACAGCAAGGCACTTGGCAAGGACTTGGTGCTGATTCCAATGCCAAAATTTGGCAAACGGGTTGTGACTGGTTCTGGCTCATGGAATTTTGGCATGACCACCGACTGCAAAGTACCAGATGCTGCCGCCAAGGTACTGCTTGATTTGGTCAGCACCCAATCGGTATTGACCATGACCAACGCAAACGGCGCAGTCCCAAGCCGTAAGACCGCACTAGCAAAAAGTAAAAACTATGCCGTCGGTGGTCCACTAAAACTTTATGCTGACCAACTGAACGCCGGAGTCAGTCTCGAGCGTCCGATTACACCCGCCTTCCCAACAATTGCCGTGGCGTTCAATGACGCAGCCGATAACATTGCCAAAGGCAGCGACATCAAAGCAGAACTTGAAAAAGCCGTCAAGGTGATTGACCAAGACATCAAGGATAACAACGGCTACCCTGTCAAGTGAGTCCAGCCTCTGATTTTTCACTACTCCTCTAAAAAAAGAGACACCGTTCAAAAGACGAATAAACCTCGTCCAAAGCGGTGTCTCGAGACATCTGCACACAAGGGAGGTTTTATGAGCGCCCGCAACCAACCGAACCGCGCCAGCCGCGAAGATAACATCACTGCTTGGCTGATGTCTGCCCCTGCTTTTGCTTTACTTGGTGTATTTTTGATTTTGCCATTTCTAATGGCGTTTGGATTGTCGTTTACAAATCAGCGCTTAATCCCAAATGTCAATGTTCCAACTGAGTTTATCGGTCTTAGAAACTATGGGCGGATGCTCGAGGATGCCTCGTTTCTACGGGCTGCGTTTAACAACCTATTGTTTGCACTGGTGGTTGTTCCAGTCCAAACCAGTCTGTCGCTTGGGATGGCGCTTCTGGTCAATCAAAAACTGCCCGGGGTCAATGTTTTTCGTACAATTTACTTTGTTCCAGTGGCGACCGTGATGGTTGTGGTTGCCGTCATTTGGAGTCTGATTTATAACAGTCCACAAGGCTTGATGAACGCTTTTGTCAGTTCGATCACCTTTGGTACGATCAAAGAAGTGGCATGGCTGGACAACGCCGCAACTGCTTTTCCAGCCATTATGCTTTTGTCCATTTGGCAGGGTGCTGGCTATCAAATGCTGATTTTCTTAGCGGGGCTACAAGCCATTTCGATAGACATGTACGAAGCCGCCAGTATTGACGGGGCGACACCAGTTCAACAATTCTGGAAAATCACCCTGCCAAGCCTTCGCAACACTTTGATTTTTGTGGTGGTAACAACCACGATTTTTGCTTTTCAACTGTTTGACCAAAACTGGATTATGACTCGAGGCGGACCGCAAGACAGCACCCTAACCTTGGTGATAAAAATGGTGCAAGACGGCTTTCAACAACAAAAAATAGGTTTTGCCAGTGCCATCAGTGTGGTCTTTTTCTTGATTGTTTTTTTGATTTCTTTAATCCAGCGCAAGCTCCTACCAGAAGAAAGGGCAATCCAATGAAAACCGATACCATTCCGACCTCTAAAGAAAGCCTTTCAAGACGCAAACTGATTTTTAATATCCTGAGCTATGCGGTCTTGGTTTTTCTCGCCTTCTTTTTTCTTTTCCCTCTCATTTTTATGTTCATGAGCGCCTTCAAGAACGACGAAAGCCAATTGATGCGTGACCTTAATAGTATCGCCGCTTTCCTGCCGAACTCGAACATGGGGGTACAAAATTTCGAGGGTGTCTTCTCGAGGTTTAATGCCAGTGCTGGAACAGCCGATTTTTGGCGAATTTTTCTCAACTCTGGCATTGTCACGGGTTTTATTGTGATTATTGGCTTGGTGGTCAACTCGAGTTTTGCATATGCACTGGCTCGAATGCGGTTTTTTGGTCGAAATGCCTTAATTATTATGGTTGTTTCACTGATTATTATTCCGTTTCAAGCTGTAGCAATTCCACTGATGCTGATTACCTACCAGTTTAAGTTAGCCAACACCTATGTTGGACTGATTATCCCGTTTATCGCCCATGCTTTTAGTATTTATTTATTTTACCAGTTTTTTATCGGTCTGCCCAAAGAACTCGAGGAAGCCGCCACAATGGACGGCGCAAGCCGCTTTCGGATTTACTGGAATATCGTACTGCCGCTTTCTGGTCCGGTTTTTGCGACGGTAGCTGTTTCGCAGTTTTTAGGACAGTGGGGCAATTTATTGTGGCCCGTAATGATTTTACAGCAGCCAGACCTTTTTACTTTACCCCTAGCGATGCAGACTTTTTTTGGGCAAGCGCCAAGGCAGTGGGGGCAAATCATGGCGTTTACCGTCATGACATCGCTACCAACCCTGATTATGTTTCTGATTTTCCAGCGTTATTTTGTTCGCAGTGCCGTCTCGAGCGGCGTGAAAGGTTAAGTATGGTTGCTCGCAGCCCCGACCCAGACCGTCCGCAGTATCATTTCACCGCACCGACAGGCTGGTTGAACGACCCAAATGGACTGATTGCCCTTGAACGCAACGGCAAACTCGAGTACCACATGTTTTACCAGCACAATCCAAGCAAAGCCCAATGGAACAATATCCATTGGGGTCACGCGGTTTCTACTAATTTGGTTGATTGGCAGGACTTACCAATTGCCCTCGCGCCAGAAGCAGGTCCGGACGAATCGGGGTGTTGGTCTGGCTACGCCGTGATGGACGGTCAGAAACTAAGCCTGATATACACTGGCTCGAGAAATTACGATCCAGTGACCGATTTTAGCGATATTAGTATCTGCCTCGCTGAATCCGAAGATTGGCTGCATTTTACAAAGCACGGTTGTGTCCTCGAGAGTCCCAAAGATTTAGATTTGATTGGCTTTCGTGACCCCATCGTTTGGCGTGAATCCGACGGCTGGCGTATGAACATCGGGGCTGGTTTTAGAGACCCAAAACGAGGCGGGGCGGTGCTGTCGTATACCTCGAGTGACCTCAAGCACTGGACGTATCTGGGGGTACTGGCTTCGCACGATGCCAAGTCACATGACCCCATTTGGACGGGTTCTGTTTGGGAATGCCCGCAACTGATGTGCTTTGAAAACGGTCACGCCCTGACCATCTCGAGGTGGTTTGAACGACGTGGGTACGGCGTGGTTGCACTTTCGGGAATTTATAAGGCAGAACACTTTGAGATTTCAGGCGGACATGAACTTGATGCTGGCGATGCTTTTTATGCGGCTCAGTCATTTCAAGAACCCAATGGGCGCTGGATGATGATTGGTTGGATGCCCGAAACCCGCCCCATTCCAAGGCAACTCGAGGCGGGCTGGTCTGGCGTAATGAGCCTCCCTCGGGTGCTTCATTTGGGCAAAAACGGTCTTCTCGAGCAAACGCCCGCGCCAGAACTCGAGATTTTACGCGGTCAAGGCTGGAAACAGCACAATCTGTTACTCGAGGGACGCAAAGCACTCGATGTTTTTGGTACTGCACTCGAGATTCGGGCTGTATTTAACCTAATGAATGCCTTGCGGGTTGGACTGATTGTTCGTGCCAGTCCAGACGGCTTAGAAGAAACCCGCATTGTTTATGATGTACTAAGCCGCCAACTGAGTATAAACCGTTCGGATTCTAGCCTGAATCCAGAGACAGCCCATGACCAAAAAAGCATCAAGCTGGACTTCACAGGTAGCCTCGAGTTGCGCCTGTTTTTGGATGCCAGTACCCTAGAAGTCTTTGCACATGGGCGCTCAATCAGTACACGGATTTATCCCTGTCGGTCGGACAGTCTAGGCGTTTTGGCTTTGGCTGAGGGCGGTCAAGCAGTTTTGGAATCTTTTGAGGCTTGGCAAATGCGCTCGATTTGGGAGAAATCATAGAATCCCCGCTATAGCGAGGATTCTTGTTGTTTAGGATTTGTCCGTAAATAACTTCCCGATTTACACCTCAAGTCGGTTTAGCCACATAATTCCATTGCGGCATGACCTTATCAAACACAATACGCATCGAATCCTTGAAGTCATCTGCGACTTTTCGTTTAGTGGCATAA
>JANNVX010000003.1:0-12026 GCA_031414595.1 Deinococcales bacterium | reverse complement strand
GGTGTTCGAGTGGATTGAAGTGTTCTATAATCGGAAACGGCTACACTCCACAATTGGCTATAAATCACCTGCTGAGTTCGAGGAAAACTGGTGTAAGGCTCAAGTACCGACCTTCATGTCCACGACTTCTTGACAATTCAGACCGCTACAACTTGAATCTGGGCTTGTTCTATCTCGAGTATGCAAAAAAAGGGAGAGCCGTGGAGAGTATCCATCTCCACGGCTCAAGTTTACTGCCCATTTGCACACACCAATACGTTTAAGCCCCAAGTTCATTCTAAGATCATCGTGTTCTGCCATTAAACTACCACTGCATTTATTTGGAGCAGCGGACCGGGATTGAACCAGTATCCAACGATTGCCGACTTTGAGCGTTTGACTTGGTGTTCGGCAGTGAATGCGTTAGCTTGAAGTGATAATCTAAAATTCGTTTTGTGGTCGGCTGCCTCTACCATTTGGGCTATCCCGCCGTTTTTGGCGGTCGCAGGACTCGAACCTGCACTTTTACCATTCCAGCTTTGAGCTTCAGCTTCATTTCTTGAGCTTGCACTTCCCGAACAGCTTACCAAGCTATGCGAGCCGAAGACAACTCGCGTTTTGGCTTAGCCCAGCAGATATTCAAAGAAACGCTCACCGATTTTTTGTTCAGTCGCCTCGGCAGCATTGGCTTCTTCTCGAGCAAATTTGACCGCCGCTTGGAGTTTTTCGACCCGCTCGAGTAATTCATTGACCCGTCTGGCTGGCATTGCGCCTGAAAACTTTAGGGTACGCCAGAATCCGACAGTCACATCTTCGTAATAGACTTCGACTTGAGCGGGGTGCTTATCGGTGGCTTCGGCTTTGACGTGGTTGCGTGGGATTTTCTTGGTTCGCAGGGTTTGCACGGGTTCGGTCGCCCAGCAGTCGGCAGAGGCATCAAAAACCCAGCTTTCTGAGGCATCTAGGACAGGCAACTTTTTAACAAAGGTGTGAATATCGGTTAATTGTTTCTCGAGAAATAGCAAATAGGTGATTGGCACATCGGACAGGATGGTGCGTCCTTCAACTACCACATTGGCTTTGGCAACGCAGTTTGCCCAGTCTTTACTGGCGGTCACATCAAATAAGCGGGTCAGGATTCCAGCCGTTTGACGCAGTACCTCTTCGGATTTGACTTGGACTTTGGTGCTTTCTGGTGGCAGGGTTTCGCCTTCTTCGTCTTTGGGGCGGTAGGTTCTCGAGATTCCCGAAAGCAAGGTTGGTTTTTGTAAGGCATGGTGCGCCTCGGTCAGTTCTTGGAAAGAGCGGCTTTTAACACCTTTTTCGACAGCGATAATTTGATTGAGTTTTGCCATGATGATTTTCTCCTAAATCAACTCTAGCCCTTATGCTCGAGTTGATGCAATGCTTCTAAGTGCTTAGTGCCACTGGCAAAATGGCAGATAGGGCTTCTCGAGTTCACAGTAGAACCTGATACTGAGTTCACAGTAGAATCTTAGTATTCAAAAACGGAGGTTTTACGATGAAACGAAGAATTATTCTTGTGATGGCTGGAATTATTGGGGCTGCACTATTGGCGGCTCAAGCCCAACGCAATCCTACCAAAGTGGTGTTCTGGCATTCGATGGCAGGAGCGGATAAAACCGTGGAGGATTTTGCCAAAGAATTTAACGCTTCACAAGCCTTATATCAACTCGATGCCCAAGAGGTCGGTTCGTACACCCAGAGTGCCACAAAATTGGTGGCGGCGTTGCGTGCCAATACTGCACCAACCATTTACCAAGCCGAAATTGGTTTTTTTCCTAAACTTGCCGAGGATGGTGTGCTGGCAGACCTTAGCAGTTTTGAAAAGAATCTCGAACCAGCCATAGAAAAAGATTTCTTTCCAGCCGTTTGGAATTACGGCATCTATGAAGGCAAGCGTTACGGTTTACCGTGGAACTCGAGTACACCAGTGCTTTTTTACAATGCTTCGCTCTTAAAATCTAAGGGCTTGCGCCCGCCGAACACATGGGCAGAATTTGCAATCCTCGCCAAAACCCTGACCAACCGCACGGGCAAGGGTTTTATTGCGATTGCCGATTCTTGGCAGTTCGAGCAGATGGTTTTAACCCGTGGTGGCAATGTGGTCTTGCCCAACGGACAGCCAAACTTGAACAGCAAAGAAGTTCTCGAGGCGGCGCAATTTTTACAAGATTTGGTCAAACAAGGCGCTGCCATTCCGCGTTCGCTTGGCGAGGCACAATTTGCGATTCTGGACTTTGTGCGAACCAAAGCACACATGGCAATTGCTAGTATTGCCAATTGGCCCGATATTTTACCTTACAGTGTGGCTTTTGAATTGGGGGCAACCCCAATGCCGATTGTATCTAAACGGGTTGTGCCTTTTGGTGGGGCGCAGTTGGTGGTGCTAAAGGATGCCACACCCGAAGAACGGGCTGGAGCATGGGCTTTTTGGCAGTTTTTAATGAAGCCCGAGAACATTGTGCGTTGGACAAAAGCGGGCTATTATGTGCCAGTGCGCCGCAGTGTTCTACCGTTACTGGTAGATTGGTACAAAGAAAACCCATACCGCAAAGTGGCATTCGAGCAATTTGACGAAGCCATCCCGCGCCCACGTACCCCGCAATACGCCGCCCAAAAAGTGATTCTCGAGGAGGCATTAGAACGCATTCTAAAAGCTGGCACAGAGGTTAAGTCCGCACTCGAGGAAGCCCAGCGCCGTGCTTTGGCGGTTAAATAATGCAGCTTGGTTTTACGCCCTTAAATGCGATGATTTTAGATGTTTCCGAAGCCTTTAGACTGGCTTTTGAACTAGAATTAAATTTTATTGAATTGGCATTTGATGTGCATGAGGTCTTGCCAACCGCACAAGATATTAAACTGGTGCGTCAATTAACCCGAGCCACAGGAATTGGTGTGACGGTTCACTTAAGTTATGTTGACTTAAATCTGGCTTCGCTTTTTCCGGGGGTGCGTGAAAATAGTGTTGCCCGCACCAACCGTGGACTCGAGTATGCTGCCGAAGTGAGTGCGATTTGTGCAGTGCTGCACAGTGGTTTAATCCCAATGCGCCATGAGATGCTGCTGCCTTTTGCCAAAGCCAAACTCGAGCAGAGCTTAGCTGAAATCACGCCGCTTGTGCCGATTGCCTTAGAGAATTTGGCACTTAGCGAATACGATTTATTACGCGGTGCAAACGAACTCGAAGCGCTAACCAAAAGTATTGGCTGGGGCAACTGTATAGATGTTGGACATGCACTGGTCGAGGGTTGCAGCACCGCCCTTAAAGATGGCACTGGCACGGGTGGTCTCGAGCAAGGAAGAATACAACTTCTCGAGTATGTCAACGACTTAAGCAACACCATTCATTTGCACCTTCAAGACAACGATGGTACAGGCGACCATCACCATACTCTGGGCAGCGTGGATGGTGTTCCGTGGCTGGAATTACGCGATTGGTTGCGGGGTTTTTCTGGCACAATCAACCTCGAGATTAGCGACGGTATTGATGGCGTGCGTCAGAGTGTCAAGTTTTTACGAGCCTTGCTAGCAGATTAAGCTGGGCTTAAAGAAAACCACGGGCTTTTAACTGCCCCACCAAATCGTCATATTGCTTGGAACGAAAACGCAACGGTAAAGACAAGTCAATCACCGTACTGGCATGGTCTGTGCTGTACTCGAGCAGGGTCACGTCTGCGCCAATCGCCTTGGCTCGAGTCGCAAAAGTTCGGGCTTGCTGTATGGGTAGCACTTGGTCAGCAGTGCCGTGCATCAAGAGCATCGGCGGCACAAAAGCACTTAAAAACTCAAGCGGCTGGGTGGCTTTGGGGTCAGCGCCCTGCATGACCTCGGCAATATCTGGGGAAATAAAACCAGTTTGGGCATCCCAAAAATCATAACCACCGCCTAAGCAAAGCACCAAACTAAAAATCCGTGGTTGCAAACCGACCATCTCGAGATGCACTGGATTGGTAGCAAGCAGTGCTGCAATATGCGCCCCAGCACTGTGACCCGCCAGAATCATGGCGTACTTGTCTGCGCCGTACTTGGCGGCGTTTTCAAAAACCCAACGCACCGCCAAAGCCGCATCCTCGAGATAGGTCGGGAAACGCACTTCGGGGTATAAGCGGTAATCATAAATAACCGTCACCAAGCCCAGACTGGCAAAGACTTGTCCGATAAAACGGTACTCGTCACGGTTGCCGTCTCTATAGCCACCACCGTAGCCAAAAACCACAAGCCCCTTAGATTTGGCTCGAGAACCCGTCGGCAAGTACACATCCAGCTTTTGGCGTGGATGATTGCCATACGCAATGCCCTCGAGCCGTTGCGCCCCTTCTAAGCCGTTTAGGTTAGAGAGGATATACAAGGCGCTGCCTACCTCAGTGCGTGGCAGCGCCGCAGGAGGCACACACGAAACCAACAGCAACAACACAAAAAGAACTCGAGGCATCTAAAGACAATCTTCTCAGAAAAACATGAGTATACTCTTGTCAGATGCGTTCTGCTTTGCATAACTGGTTACTGCGCTGCGCCGCGCTGCTGATTTTTATTAGCGGTGGGGCATTGGCAAGGGCAGTGGTGCAAGAAATCGAAACGCATTTCACGCCCTTAGAACGCCCAATTCATGAACAAAAAGCCACAGCCCTAAGTCTCGAGGTACGGCAACCCGTTCCAGTTCAACTTTACGGGATTGGTTTGGATTTGCAACCTGTACCACTCGAGGTTCGCCAAACCCAATTTGTTCAGCTTTGGCTCGAGGTTGATACTCGGGCGTTGACTTTACGGGCATTTGACGCGACTGCACCACCTCGAGAATAAATAAAGAGTGTTCGGCTAGGGCAATATCAATTGCCTTTGTGTTAAATCTGTCTATGCTTAACCGGAGTTGTTATGAATCCTGATAAACCTAATCCTGAACTTGAAAATCCTGAAATTTTGCCAAGTCCGCCACTCGAGCCAGTTGTGGTAGAGCCAATCAAGAAAAAAGCCAGCAAAGTCTTTGCTAACATCGGAGACTATTTGTGGCGCGAATGGGTACGTCCTATTGGTGAAGCCGTAATTATTGCCGTGGTCATCACCACTTTTGTCTTTACCACTGTGGCAATCTCTGGCTCGAGCGACTTACCCAATATCCGCGATGGAGAACGGGTTTTTGTACCAAAATATGAAATGTGGCTTTCTAAACTGGGTATCATGAGTTATAAACGTGGTGATTTGGTGGTGCTGAAACCACCCAAAGATGCAGGGCGAATTCAACCATTGCCATTAGTCGGGAATCTGATTCCAAGTCTGACTTACAAACCGTTTTACATCAAGCGAATTGTCGGTGTTCCGGGCGATAAAATCAGTCTCGAGAAGGGAATCCTAACCGTCAATGGTGTAAAAGTAAATGAAAACCACACCGTCAGTTACTGGAAAAAACAACAGAGCTTTGATGATTGCAGCTACTTAGCCAATTCCGATTACTGGAACTTTAACAAAGCCGCCGAAGCCAATAAACTTCGTCCAGAAAGTCCTTGTGGTGAAGAAAAAGCCAAAGCGGGTTATAAAATCACACCGTTTTTATTAAAAAACAATCAGTATTTTGTGATGGGCGATAACCGCTCGCCGGGCGGTAGCGAAGACGGTAGGGCTTTTGGACCTGTCACCTTGGACGACTTGGCGGGACGAGCCACCTTTGTTTGGTGGTCGCCATTTAGACGCGACGAAAAGACCAAAGAACTGGTGTTCAACATGCGCCCACTACCGCGCCCAGCCGCATTTGATGCGCTCAATAAAGGCTTACCGCAACCTAAATAAGCAGCGCCAAAGCCCGTCCCAAAAAAACGGCAATTAACCCCAAAATCAGACTCGAGGCGACGTAAGCAACTGCCACAAAAACACGTCCCTCGAGTAGAGCGTTCATGACCTCGAGTTCAAAGGTGCTAAAGGTCGTGAATGCCCCACAAAATCCCACGGCAATGGCAAGGCGCATGGTCTCAGAAAGCTGATGCTCGAGTGCCAGGGTTGCCACAAAGCCAAGAATCAAACTGCCTAAAACGTTAATCAGCAATGTTCCCCACGGAAAAAATAAGCCGTAAGAAGCGCCCCACAGCCCAACTCCGTACCTTGCCAGACTGCCCAAAGCCCCAAAAACAGCGATGTAGACCAGATTCATAAACGGTTTTTAATCGCCTCGAGTTCCGCCCTCAATGCCAGCACCTCGGATTCAAGGGCTTCGACACGGTTAATCAGGTCTGAGCCTCCGCCCGAGGCTCGAGCCGTATCGGTGGCAATTGGTAAAATTGGCGCACCTGTCAGTAGATGTGTCCAACGATGATCGCGTTCACCAGCACTTTTCTCGAGTTTAACCACCAATTCCCGTGAAGCAAAACGCTCCAAGACCGTTTCTACCCCTGTTAATTCGCTAAATTTATGGATTGGTTCACAGCGCCCACGCAACTCGCCAACCGTCTGAGCGCCACGTAGCATCAAGACACACAACACCGCATGTTCATCTGGTTTCAGGGTCATTTCCCGAGACAAATAATGTTGGTACTTTTGCACCCGTCCGCCAGGTTCACGAATAAAACCAGTCAGGTTTTTGAGTCGCATCACCTCGAGCGCATTTTCGATTTCGCGCTCTGAGTAACTGCTGACCGGTTGCCGCGAGTTTTTTTGATTACAGGCATTGGTCAGGCTATTTAAGGACAACGGGTACAAATCTGGCGTGGTGATTTGCTTTTCCATCAGCGCACCAAGAATTCGCACCTCGAGTTCAGAAAGGGGTAGAAAATCCATAGGCTCGAGAATAGCAGAAGTAAGGCGAAAGGCAAAAGGCAAAGGCGAAGGGCAAAGGGATAAAGGAAAAAAAGCTAGGAGCTAGGAGCTAGAAGCTGTACTTCCTCTTTTGGGCGTAAATCGGTGTTGTTGAACTTATTCTGGGCTTCGGTCGCACCGTCCTTGGTGATGACTGTGGTGGCATCTATGGCAATTTTAATCAGTTGCTCGAGCATAACAAGTTCTTCGGGGGCAAAATTTGATAAAACCCAGTTTGGCACAGACCAGGCGGCAGGTGGTCTCGAGATACCCATTTTTAGCCTAACAAAACCATCTGTGCCGAGTTGTTCGGTTAGGTGTTTGACACCGTTCTGCCCACCGCTCGAGCCTCCAGTTCGCACTCGTATCCGACCAAAGGGCAAGTCTAGGTCGTCGTGAATCACCAGCACTTGGTCTGGCTCGAGTTTATGAAAACGCATGAATGGCACGATTGCATGACCTGATAGATTCATAAAAGTTTGGGGTTTGAGTAAAAATAATTTGCCACTGCCAATTCGGGCTTCGGCTAAATGTGCGTTGCCTCGAGTTATAAAGGTGGTGCTTAAACGCTTTGCCAGTTCGTCTAAGACCATAAAACCAATGTTGTGCCTATTTTTTGCATACTGCAAACCAGGATTACCAAGACCAACCACCAAGCGAATCATAGGGATAGTGTATCAGTTCAGGTTAGTTTGTAAAAAGATTTGAATTCAGACTATAATTACGGTCATGACAAAGACACTACCTTTTCAGATCATTTTTGTCGAACAAGTCTTTGAGCATCTTTCCTACATAGAAAATAAATATCATCAACTTATCCGTGAAACAATTTTAGAACAACTCAGTTTTATACCAACCCAAGTTACGCGCAATCGCAAAATACTTGAACCACCAGCCCCACTTGAGTCTACTTGGGAAATTCGTTTTGGAATTCAAAATGGGCTTCGTGTCTTTTATGATGTTGACCTTGAAAATCGCATCGTCACCATTCTAGGAATTGGAATTAAAATCGGTAATCGCTTATTTATTGCAGGGCAGGAGTACACATCATGAAAATAATTTCTGTGGCAGATGCCAAAGCTAAGCTGAGTCAGTACCTTGACGAAGCTGCCAATTTCGGACCTGTGGTGATTACCAGAAATGGAAAAACGGCAGGTGTGCTTATTGCACCCAGCAACGATGATGACCTCGAGCGCTTACTTTTAGCGTATTCACCAAAATTTCAAGCGATGCTGGTGCAAGGTCGCGCTCAGGCAAAAGCAGGAAAAACCGTTTCGTTTGATAATTTTTGGCAAGCAGCTGATCGCCGTTCATCCAAAGGTAAATCTGGGAAAGTGGCGAATTGATTACACAAGTTGTTCTATCTAAGCCAAGAATTTACGACTCGAGAATCTGTGTCTAAAACCAGCCAAATAAACTGTATTTAATTAGTCCAGCAATTTCTCTAGTGATTACCCGCAGTGCCATCAGTCGGTCAAATGGGGTGCGTAAACTCGAGTCAAAGCGCGGTTCGGTTGCAGCAACCACCAAGACATCAAGTTTTAATTGGTTAAAAGTGGCTTTGGCACGTCTCGAGTGGGTTGGACTGGTGACGATCAAGATTTTTTTCCAACCGCGTGCCTTGGCTTCTCGTGCCACCGCTTCGGCTTCGGTGCGGGTGGTTTTCATATCTTTTAAGACCACAATTTCAGGCGTGGCGTTTGGGTAGAGTGTACGAATTAGGTTGAGCGAAGCATCACCAATACTGCCACAATTTGGCAGCAAACGAGCATCCGATAAAGTTATAACTTTTGCATAGCCTTGTTGCCAAAGTTCAAGGCTTTTGATTGAACGTGCCAACGAAGAGTCTGCCAGTTGGCTCGAGCCGCACCAATATCCGCCGCCAAGATTAACAATTACATCGGCTTGACTGGGTAACTCGGTCACATCCAAATAATCTTCTAAGGGTTGTAAGGCTGGGGTGAGTATGGCAAGGGCAACCAACCCCGTTATGAGTCCAGCAAAAATTTGCAAACCGCTTCTCGAGACCCGAAAAGCCCCTAATACAGTACAAAATAGTAATATTCCCAGTGTCCAAAACCACTCGAGGTCAGCATTGATAAGCGATGCCAACACACCCAACCAAACACCTATAAAAGCCCCCATGCCAAGTCCAGTTAGCCATTCGGGATGTTTTTTTGGATTGCTGTACGAAAATTCAGTTTGTTTTTTCTTCGCCACGCTGCTTATTTTATCCCAACCAACCAAAGAAAACTGAGTAACCAGTTTGAGCGGATGTTCGGTGTGCCAGTAAACGGGCTAAGCCAGCCGTACTCGAGGGCAAGAGCAAAACTCGAGAATCGGTATTCAAGCCCAAAACGCCCGACCAACCCTATTTTTTGCCACTCGAGCCAGGCAAAGGCAAAATTTATGGTGGCATTGACATTTGCACTTAAGTCTAAACGCCAAACCAAACCAGCCTCTAAGCCGCGTGTGCCAACATCGGCACGAACCGAAAACCCAGTTGCAAAAGAATCCAACCATTCAACTCGAGCCGAAACGCCAATTGTCCCCGGAAGCCCCGTGTTAAAAAGCCCAGAACCGAAGTCTCCAACACCAGAAAGACTTGCGCCAAAAGCAAATTTTTGGGCAGAGGCAAGACTGGAAAAACACAACATCAACAGCAAAACTCGAATCCAAAGCATAAGTCCAAGGATACTTCATAGATTTCTGTGAAACCCTTAAACTTTTTCTTGCAGCACAAGCTCGAGCGCTTCTAAAGACTTCAAAAGTTGCTGCGTTTCGAGTTCCAAAGGCAACCAAGTATCCTGTTCAAAATTTGTGGCTGTTTGATCCAACCACAATTCTTTGGTCTCGAGCCAGACTTGTTTAACCCGCCGAAAGGTAACTTGGAATTGTTCAGTATTTTGCATACACCCCTAGACTTGCTTATTTTTTAAGAACCCACCAATTTGCCCAAGCCAAGCACTATCTGGAATTCGGTATGGACGGAATTTCTCGAGTTTGCCTTCTTCGACACTGTACAAAAGCGCTCGGTTCGCCCCAAGTTTATTAGCGGCTGGCGAATCGATCAGGCTACTCGAGTCCTCACTGCTCATTTGCAAGACCACCCGAATGTCCAACTCGCTCAGGCTACGCCGTTCCAAAGTACGATTGAGATTCATGACCGTATCGCAAGTGATGATCGTATGAAGCCCAAGTTCAGGACCTTCACGTAACAATTTAGCCAATTGTAAAACAGGGCTTTCTGGGGCAGAATCATCAAAGCCATAGGCTGCGTTTTCGTCAGGGCGTAAATCCCGAGCGCGAGCCGCCCCAGCAATGATCAAGAAGTGACTGGCTAAACCACTGCTGCTGCCCTCGAGTTCCATCCGAGTATTGAGTTCGCTACTCAGTGCTGTTAAAAACTGTGGCAATTCACGGCGTTTACCCAACTTAAACGAATGTGGCAAACTGCTTTGTAGCGTCTCGAGCGGATTTATTGCCCCGTCTTCGGTTGCCGTAAAATCCAGTACCCAAAAATGAGCCTGCCTAGGCGATAACTGGGTTGCCAAACTAAATAAAGTGGTGGTCAGCATGGCAGTGGTCAGGGTTTCGTCCTGCCCAACAAACAAAACATTGTGACCACTTTGGCGTTTTAAGCCAACGGCGGTGGCTGCCTTAATTGCAATCGGTTCGCCAATCAAACCAAGCAAGCGTTTAGCAGGAGCTTGCCAAGCCCCCATGATTTGTTCGGACAAAGGAAATTTAGCTTCAAAAACAGCCGGCGCATTGCCCTCAAAAACAATTGGCGCTCGAGTCCAACCCGCTTCTTTTGCCCCCTGAGAAATTTGCATCAACATTTGTTCTTGGACTTCATCTCGCAAAAACGCCACTTGAAAACGATTATTACCCTCGAGCAAACCGTTTTTATCGTTATAAATTGCTTCACCCGGACGCGATAACAACCGAGCTTGCGGGTTATCATCGGCTAGAATAATCCTAGAATCGGCATCCGAACACTGCAAGGCAATCCGCACCCCCATCTGATCCATAATTGGACGCGGCAAACTGGCACTACCCGCCAAAGACTGCGAACCAAACAAAACATGAACCCCAAAGCTCCGCCCTTGACGCACAATGCGATCTATTAAAGTCATGGCTTCGCTGGAAAGCCGATCATCTTCTTGAAAAAACACTTGGAATTCATCCACCAGCAATAAAGCCCGAGGAATCGGCTGATTATACTTGGCTCGAGCCTCGAGCAGATTCTTAGCATCAAGGCGCTTAAACAAATCGCCACGTTCAACAATCAATTTATCCAAGCCTTGCAGCACACTAACCCCAAACTCGCGTTCGGATTCAACCGCTACCACCCGAGCATGAGGCAAACTATGCAGTGCATAACGCTTAAATTCTACGCCCTCCTTAAAGTCAATCAGGTACAACTCGAGTTCGGCCGGGCTATACGCTGTGGCAAGCGAAGTAATTAAAGCATGAAGCAAAGTGCTTTTGCCCGAACCAGTCCGCCCCGCAATCAGACCATGATGCGCCGTGCCACGCCCAAACTCGAGTTCTTGCAAAGTCCGCGCCCCCGAAGGTCCAAGGATTGCCTTAACACTTTCGCCTGTGCTGCTGCGCCACCAATCGGCTTGTGGTTTAGCGATTTTTTCAAATGGCACTTCGATTTTACTGGCTTCTTTGGCTTTACGTCCAATCTCATCCAGAGAGGTATTTATTTGATCAGATATAGGAAGTGAAGAAAATTCAAAGTGTACTTGTGGGTGTTCAAATTCTTTCCAAAAGAATTTTTTTTCATGGGCTTCAATCACATTGATGTTTTGCATCAGTTGCTGAGGATTGAACCCATATGGTAAAGGTTTTGTCGTATCCATTGTCAGTAATGTGTACACACCACACCGAGGACCATTCTGAATGATACTAACCAGACGTTTTGCAGCAGTCTCAGAGAAATTAACTGGAAAATCATAAACCACAAGGAGACGATAGGCTTCGGCAATTTCTCCTGCTTTTGTATTGTATTCGTCAATGTCTTTGTATTCATTTCGTAAGTATTTTTGAATAACATTTTCCATATGTTCGGTAATTTCGGCTAAACGTTGTTCAATAGACGTTATCGGAAATAAGAAACTAGCTCGATTTCCGCAAAGCCCGTTTGCGAAAAGCACAGCGAAGGTTATGCAAACCACAAGCAATCTCCATAAACCAATCAGAGCAATACCACTTCGTATTCCGCAACACGT
>JANNVX010000002.1:0-5781 GCA_031414595.1 Deinococcales bacterium | reverse complement strand
ACGTGTTGCGGAATACGAAGTGGTATTGCTCTGATTGGTTTATGGAGATTGCTTGTGGTTTGCATAACCTTCGCTGTGCTTTTCGCAAACGGGCTTTGCGGAAATCGAGCTAGTTTCTTATTTCCGATAACGTCTATTGTAATGTTTTGCGACATGATTGTTTGAACTATTTTGCCAAAACTGGTTTGGCGACCCGAAATTGCCGTGCGTGTAACTCGGCGTATTTGCCTTGTAAGCCAAGTAACTCTTCGTGCGTTCCAGATTCGAGAATTTCCCCCTGCTCGAGAACAATAATTTTACTGGCGTGTTGAATTGTGCTTAGGCGGTGGGCAATGACAATGCTGGTGCGGGTTTTCAGTAAGGTCTCGAGGGCGCGTTGAATCAGGTTTTCGGTGCGGGTGTCTATGTTGGCGGTGGCTTCGTCCAAAATAAGCAGTTTGGGGTTGGCAAGCACAGCCCTAGCAAAGGCAATCAGTTGCCGTTGTCCTTGTGAGAGTCCACCGCCACCTTCGCCAATCGGAGTTTCGTAGCCTTGTGGTAGAGCGCTGATAAATTCGTGGGCGCTGGCGGTTTGGGCAGCCAGAATAATTTCGGCATGACTGGCTTCGAGGTTGCCGTATTTGATGTTATCTAAAATCGTGCCACTGAATAAAAACGGTTCTTGTAAAACCATTGCCATTCCAGCCCGTAGACTCGAGCGGGTCAAGTCGCGGACATCTGTGCCGTCTATCAGAATTTTTCCAGAAGTCACATCGTAAAAACGCGGGATAAGGTTAGCGACTGTGGTTTTCCCTGCGCCCGTTGTACCAACCAAGGCAATCGTTTGACCGGGTTCGACGGTAAAGGAAATGTTTTTTAGCACTTGGCGCTCATTGTCATAGGCAAAGCTGACATTCTCAAATTCAATCCGTCCCTCGAGTGAAGCTAGGGTTTTGGCGCTTGGCGAATCGGCTTGTTCTGGGGTTTCATCTAAAATTGCATAAATGCGTTCAGCGCCAGCCAAGGCACTTTGGGCTTGGGTATAAATGGCAGACAGTAATTGTACGGGGCGAAAAAATTGTTGCACATAGAGTAAAAACGCTGCCAGTAATCCGACAGACAGCTGATTCTCGAGGACTAAATAACCGCCGTAACCAATCACCAACGCCGTCGCAAGGGTACTTAAGAATTCGATGGCTGGCGAAAACGCACTGGTAATGCCAACGGCTTGCACATTGGCATTGCGGTTGGCGGCGTTGCGTCCTCGAAAACGGTCTATGTTAGCTTTGCTACGGTTAAAGGCTTGGGATTCTCGTGCGCCACCAATTTCTTGTTGAATATCGGCGGTTACGTCCCCTACCGTTTCACGGGTTTTACGAAAAGCGGCTCTGGCTCGAGAAGCAAAAAAACCAGTGGTTAAAAGCATCGCGGGAATCACCAAGTAACTGACCAGTGCCAAGGGTAGATTCAAAAATAACATCGCAATTAAAATGCCAATTAAGCCAAACAATGACCCAAATAACTGGGTGATGCCTTGTCCAAAGAATTGCGAGAGGGTGTCTACATCGTTGGTGACGCGACTCATCAGGTCGCCGATGGGTCGTTTATCAAAATAAGTTAGTGGTAGTTTTTGTAACTGCATAAACAGTTGTTGGCGCAGTCCAGCCAAGAGTTTTTGTGAGACCGTGCCGACCAGCACAATTTGTTGTCTCGAGACCAGCGTACCCAAAATGTACACACCGAGCAATTCAAGCATTCGTATTGTCAGTCCAACTGGCTCAAGTTTGGAGATGTTTTCGTCTATGGCACGTCCGACCAACCATGGCGCGGCAGCTTGGCTCAGTGCGCCTAAGACAACCAATCCTGCCACCAGCCATAAACTCGAGCCATACGGTTTGAATTCGCCAATCAAGCGTTTGGCAGTTTGACCACGGTTTTTAGCCCGTTCGTTTTCCATCTGCGCCATACTGGCTAAACTGCCGGGGGGTGCGCCTCTCATGCTGCACTTCCTTTTAATTGCGAACCAAGAATATCGTTGTACAGTTCCGAAGTCTCGAGTAAGGCTTCGTGTGTGCCACTTGCTTTTATTTGTCCGTTCTCGAGAATCAAAATCAGGTCGGCATTGCGTACCGTGCTGATGCGTTGGGCAATCACAAACGTGGTGCGGCGCTCGGCTTTCATCAGGTTATCTAAGGCTTCTTGGATTAGATTCTCGGTTTGGGCATCCACCGCACTGGTGCTGTCATCTAAAATCAGCATCTTGGGTTTGACAAGGAGCGCTCTGGCAATCGCAAGGCGCTGTCGTTGCCCACCACTTAAGCCAATACCGCGTTCACCGACAATTGTGTCGTAGCCATGCTCGAGTTTAGAGATAAATTCGTCGGCTTGGGCAGCTTGGGCGGCGGCAATAACATCTTCTAAACTGGCTTCTGGTTTTCCGTAAGCGATGTTGTCGCGCACCGAACCACTAAAGAGCGTGGCTTCTTGTAGCACAATGCCAATCTGACCGCGTAGGCTCGAGAGTTGCAAGTCACGCAGGTCATAGCCGTCTATTTTGATACTGCCTTTGGTCACATCATAAAAACGTGGAATCAGGTTGGTTAAACTCGATTTTCCACTTCCTGTAGCGCCAAGAATTGCCACAACTTGTCCAGCTTGGACGGAAAAATTGATATTTTTGAGAACTTCTTTTTCTGCGCCTAGATAACGAAAAGAAACATCCTTAAATTCGACATTGCCAATCAGTGGCGGCATAACAACAGCATCTTTTTTATCTTGAACATCCAGAGGCGCGTCCAGCACTTCAAAAATTCGTTCGGCACTGCTGCCCGCCCGTGCAATCCCAGCCGCTAAAAAGCCAAGTGTAAAAATGGGTTGCAGCAAAAACCCAAGGTAAGCATTAAACGCTAGTAATTCACCTAAACTCAGTTTGCCACCCAGCACCTCGAGACCACCGTACCAAATCACGGCAAGCGTACCAAGGTTGCCAAATAAAATCACATTCGGAAAAATTCCAGCAATAGACTGTATCGTGCCAACATTCTTCTCGAGTAAGTCGCTGTTGGCATTTTGATAACGTTGCTGCTCAAAGTTTTCTCGAGAAAATGCCCGTACTACTTTTAAGCCGCGTAAATCCTCTTGCAGTACAGTGTTGAGTTTACTTAGTGCAATCTGAACTTGTCCAAAACGCGGTCCGATTTGACTGACAAAGCGAAATAACAAGTAAAAAATCGGTGGAATTGTCAGTAGCACAATTAAAGTTAAAGACCAATTGACCACAAAAAGCACAATCACCGTACCGAATAAAGTAAACAGGGCAGCAATAATTTGCACAATCCCCGTACCAACAAAGCCGCGCACTGCTTCGACATCCGAAGTTAGGCGCGTGACCAAATTACCTGTTTGGGCTTGGTCGTAATAACTAAAGCCAAGGCGTTGTAGTTTTTCAAACAGTGTTTCGCGGATGTCAAAAGCCACCCCTTGCGAGGCGCGTTCTGCCAAGTAGCCTTGGGCAAAAGTAAATAAACTCCGCAATAAAGCTGCACCAATTAAGCCCGCCACGGCGTACAAGACTGTGGTTTGGTTTTGCTTGGCAATTCCATCATCTATGGCAATCCGAATCAGTTGCGGTGCAAAGAGGTTGGCAACAGTCACCAGCAGCAAAGAAACCAAAGCAGCCACACTCTCGAGTCGGTAAGTTTTTAAGTAACCTAAAGCCCGTCCAACAGCTTTGTTCGCTCCGGGGCTAGGCGCAGGGCGAGATGGAGAATTCGTCACGGCTGTAAGCATACCGCATCCCTGACGGGTCTAAGCATACCTCATCGTCTGGGGGTACTATTGGGGCATGAAAGGGCAAAAACGCAAAGAATTCTCGAGTTTTACATTGTCTCAGGCTTTGGATTTGCTAGAACTCGAGTCGCTCGAGGAATGGTTGCCACAAAGTACCCCTGTAGAACCAAGTGCTTTTCATCTCGAGCGGATGCAGCGCCTTCGGGTTTTTGATACCAGTCTTTCGGAAATGGCAAAGCAACTCTTAATCGAAGCTGTTTTTGAAGAAGCAATGCAAAGCCACACCGACTTAAAAGTCTTTAAGATTGTGCCGCTTCGTGGTGAGGCTGCCAATGGTTTTGTGGACTATTTAATTGCCCCGAACCGAACCTTACCGCAAGTGCCGCTTTTGTGTGTTGCTGAAGCCAAGAAGGATGATTTTGAACGCGGATTAGCCCAATGTCTAGCCGAACTTCATGTTTGTGCTGAAATCAATCAAGCACTTGGACGTGATGTGGTGATTTACGGGATTATCAGCAATGGTCAGGCTTGGCAATTTTGTCGTCGTGAACAAAGTGGACAAGTTTTTGTCACACCGCTTTATGCCTTGACCGATTTGCCCCGTTTGCTAGGAATTGTGCGTGAAATTTTAGCGGTGTGTGCAGCCCAAATCTGAGTGGTGTGTGCAGTCCAAACCTAAAAGGTAACTCGAGCCTGTTTTTCTGTCCACAAATTATATTAAAGTGTGGGACGTGTCTTCTCTAACCACTGCGATTCAAGATTTTTTAGATGCTGTTTTACCTAAAGCTCATGCCACGCCCGAAATTGCTGCGTTTTACAGCATGATGCGTGATTACCCTTGGCGCGGCGGCAAAATGATTCGCTCTAAAATTTTAATTGCATCTTGTGTGGCGCATGGCGGTTCGTTTGAAAAAGCCTTGCCATTGGCGGCGGGTCTCGAGTTATTCAACCGGAAGCAAATCTTTCAAAGTAGTTCTATTATTAATTTGAGCATCTGGTTGTACTTTTAGTATTCTGGCTAGTGCATCACATAATTTTGGACTATTTTGAGAAATAGCAAATGCAGTTTCATTACCTGTTATCCATATTGCATATCGTGTATCTCCAACAATCATTGGACCAGAACCCGAACTATTCAATGCACAAAAACGAAATCTACCAGCAGTTTCCCGCTGAATTGTGTCAAGCTTTGCTATATTATTCGCTATTTCTGTTGCATACTCACGATTTTCTTGCAATGATTTAATTTCGGCTTGCGTCTCTTGCAGGGAAAAAAAGTATGAGAATTCTTTTCCTTCTTGGTCTTTACTTTTATCAATCCATGCTAAGAGTTCATTGGTAAATGTTGCATCATAATGATTTTTATGCTTTTTTTCGGCAAGATATGGTCTGACTCCTAAGATAAGAGATGGGGTTTTTTGTACTACATACAAACGCTTTTGAGTGCTTTTAATAATTGCCGTTCCAAGATTATACATTTCTTCCCGTGAGAGTGTAAACACTGGATCTTGAAAAAAGTTATTTAACTCTTGAATAACACTCCGTTTTAATTCGTCTGATAATACTTTTAACGTTCTAAACTCTTTATATTTTATTTGACGAATAGTACTCGTACCTGTTCGTTGATCGTTCAACCATGATTGTAATTCGGAAGACCTTTCTTCATTTTCGGACAGTAATTTAGTGAAAACCAGAATTGGCTTATTCAGCTTTATAGCTTCATCAAACTCAAGTCGAACGGGATCACTTAACGTTTTCCATACAATAAGAACAAAAATATCGCAATCGGCAATTTTCTCTAAAAACGCTGTTACTGCGGACTCATTCATTGCTGGTAGCAACTCGAATAGAATCGGATCTGCATTGATATCATTCAATAGACGTTATCGGAAATAAGAAACTAGCTCGATTTCCGCAAAGCCCGTTTGCGAAAAGCACAGCGAAGGTTATGCAAACCACAAGCAATCTCCATAAACCAATCAGAGCAATACCACTTCGTATTCCGCAACACGT
>JANNVX010000001.1:0-73131 GCA_031414595.1 Deinococcales bacterium | reverse complement strand
GCTTCTTGAAAGTATGGAAGTAAGGCTTGGAATTCTTTTTTGGTTAGTCCAGTCAGGGCTAAGAAGCGAGTTTTATTCTTGACGAGTTTGTCGTAATGCAGCACTCGAATAGTTTATCCTAATTTCCGATAACGTCTATTATTCAAATCCTCTGGTCTTAAAAAAACACCAAAAAGCAAAAATGAAGCTGCTAAAAATGTTGGAATGATAAACACATTCAAATAGTCTGTGAAATTATTGTTGAAAATAACGGCTTTTTCATCATAGTTTTCATTGTTCCGAAAAACGGTGATTTGCTCACCAACTTTTTTTCCCAAATCGAAAAGTGTATCTTTCGTTATCAAGTAGCAATTTTTTGCAATAAATCCACTAGCTTGTTGCTTTTGGCAAGAGTACCGTACTTCATATTGTAGACTTTTACCGAATCCTTTTACGGCGTTACGATTTGTCCATGCAATGCTATGTATTTGCCCCTGATACATTTTACCAAAAATAAGTTTTTTTGAACTGTCGAATACATCAATCAAAAAATACACTGCGCCCACAAAAAGCCCTAGCTTGAGAAGAAAACCACCAAGAATTGTCCAGATTGAAACTTTTTTTGGCTTCATACAACACCTAAATACCTAAACTCTTTTATGAGTGGGTGAAAGTTCACCCACTCAAATCGTATCACCGTAATTTCTCACGCAAGAATTGCTCGAGGTCATTCATATGCAGTCGTTGTTGCGCCATCGTGTCGCGGTCTCGGATGGTCACAGTATCCATCAGGCTCGAGTCGCCGTCTTTGCCTTGTCCAATGGTGTCAAAGTCCACCGTAATACAAAACGGTGTGCCAACTTCGTCGTGCCGCCTGTACGCCTTGCCAATGTTGCCTGTGTCTTCATACAGCACCCGCCCAAGCCCGAGCTTTTGCAATCTATTTTTTAAGCCCCTTGCCACCGAAGTAATTTCTTCACGGTTCTTGGCAAGCGGAATAACCGCCACTTTAATCGGCGCGAGGTGCGGACGGAGTTTTAGCACAATCCGTTCTTCGCCATTCTCGAGGGTTTCTTTGGTGTACGCCTCGGTCAGCACTGCCAGCACGCCACGGTCAACACCCGCAGAGGGTTCAATCACAAATGGAATCAAGGGTTTTTGGGTCTCTGGGTGGGCAATACTCAGTTTTTCGGTGCTGTCGGTGTTCGGTTCGACTTTGGCTTGTATCCCAAATGATTCTTGGTTTTTGGTGTGCGAACCTAGGTCGTAATCGGTGCGGTTGGCAATGCCCTCGATTTCTTCAAAGCCAAGGCTTGGGTATTGGTACATCAGGTCGTAGGTGCGTTTGCTGTAATGCGATAAATCTTCTTTTGGGACATCCAGAATCTGGATGCGGTCTCGAGAAAGCCCGACACTCAGCCACCATTCAATCCGAGCCTCGAGCCACTGGTCGTGCCATGCTTCGTCTGTGCCGGGGACGCAGAAGAACTCGAGTTCCATTTGTTCAAACTCGCGCACCCGAAAAATAAAGTTGCGTGGCGTAATTTCGTTGCGAAATGACTTGCCAATTTGGGCAATGCCAAAAGGTAGTTTTCTCGAGGTGCTATCTACTACGTTTTTGAAGTTCACAAAAATACCTTGGGCAGTTTCTGGGCGTAAGTAAGCATAATTTTCTTCGTCTACCACAGGACCTACGGTTGTTTTGAACATCATGTTAAAAGCACGGGGCGCAGTCCAATCACCAGGTTTACCACTTTCAGGGTCTATTATCTTGGCTAAATTAAGAAGCTCTTGTGCTTTTTCTGGATTTTTGAGTAACCACGGCAATAGAGTTTCTTGGATTGGTCCAAGCTCTGACTCGCCAACAAAGGGGGTGGGATTTTGTAGTGTTGCGAGTTTTGCTTGAATCTCTTTAGTGATTATGTCTGCATAATTTTGAAGCAAAATCCCGTTAGGAATAACATTCACTTGTTCTTTTAGTAAATGATCTAAGCGGTAACGTTTTTTACTTTCACGGTTGTCCACCAATGGGTCGGAGAACGTGGCTTCGTGTCCCGAGTGGCGCAGCACCAATTTATGGGTCAGGATGCTCGAGTCTAAGCCTTCAACATCATCGCGTTCGTAAATCATCGAACGCCACCATGCGGCTTTGAGGTTGTTTTTCAGTTCCACACCAAGTGGACCAAAATCGTATGTGCCTTGAAGTCCACCGTAAATATCCGAGCCGGGGAAAATAAAGCCACGGCGTTTACACAAGCTGACCAGTTCTTCCATTGTTTGTGCGGGCATGAAGCCTCCTTTTGGCATACAAGAAAGCCAGACGGCTTTAGGTTTGCCATCTGGGGACGCAGGCTGAAGAAAATCAGCACTCTCTGCGCGGTTCCACCCCAGTTCCTCGAGACCACTGTCTGTGTACTCGAGACACTTTGCATTACAAGCTCCTCGCTGCCTTTCGCACGGTTCTTATCGTTGCGCTTTCACCATCCGCAACTCGCTAAGGACTGAACTCCGTGGTACTTCCTGCGATTCAACGCCACTTGGTATTTTGCCGCATCTGGGTTGTTGCGTCAAGCCCAAGCAGTGGCAGAACTGGGTATTGCTCAATCTCGGGTTTCGGATTTGATGCGTGGCAAGCACGAAAAATTTAGTCTCGAGATGCTGATTACGCTTGAAGCACGGCTTGGGCGTGAAGTGCGACTCGAGTTGGTGGGTACTTAATTTTTTGAGGCTAGAACAGCTAATTTTGGTCATGCACAAGACACTTACCAAAACGTTAGAATACCGCTATGCGTTTAATCTCGAGTCCTTATGGCAGTATCGAAGTGCTGCCATGTGCCGACCCGAATCTGATTGAACGGCTTGAAATGGACTCGAGCCTTGATGTCTTTAGGCAACCCGAAGAGCAGAAAAATGCCTTGGTCAGCATTGCCAATTCTGACAACAGTTGTGTTTGCATTGCAAAAATGGCGCACCGAATCGTTGGTTATGCCACTTTTCATCCGCCAGACGAGATTGAACGCTGGTCACAATCTAAAGTCTCGGGCTTACTCGAGTTGGGGGCTGTAGAAACCAGTAAAACCCATCGTGGACGGCATTTAGCGCGAACACTGCTCGAGGTTGGGGTGGCTACTGGGCGTTACCATGATAAAATTGTGATTGCCACGATTTACCAATGGCATTTTGATTTGGACAACACAGGTTTAACCAGTCATGCCTACCGTAAGTTACTCGAGCGCATGTATTCAAGTGTTGGTTTTGAAGTCTTTAGAACCGATGACCCCGAAATTGCCTATTACCCCGGGAATTCGTTGATGGCTCGAGTTGGGATTCGCGCTTCGGACACCTTAAAAGCCGAGTTTGATCGCTTGCGGTTTCTCGAGGGCGGGTTTAGAGGATGAAGGCTCGAGGTTGTCAGTGACGATTTTTTTGCATAATCCACAAACCCTTTCTTACGACCTTGGGCAGCATCATCCATTTAAGAGTATTCGCCCCGAAGCGGTCAAGCATTTGCTTGAGTGTTTTGGTCTGCCTTTGCAAGTCCAAGATTTTCAAGCCGCCAGCCTAGAAGATATTTTAAGCACCCATTCACGCGGTTATGTCCAACGGGTGATGCGGGCTTCGGGTGGCGAACCTGTACCAGACGCGCTCGAGTACGGCATTGGGACTTCCGATACGCCAATTTTTTTGGGGATGCACGATGCCACAGCCTCGGTTTGTGGTGGCACGCTCGAGGCAGCACGGTTGATTGCTACGGGGGTAACTTCTCGAGTGCTAAGTTTAGCCGGTGGTTTGCACCATGCCCAATTTGCTTCGGGCAGTGGTTTTTGTGTCTACAACGACCTATCCATTGCCATTCGGTATTTGACAGGACTGGGTTTGCGAATTGCCTACTTGGACATAGACGCACATCATGGTGACGGGGTGCAGTGGCTGCATTATACCGACAACAATGTGTTGACGATTTCGCTGCATGAAACAGGGCGGTACTTGTTTCCCGGTACGGGCGCAACTTATGAACTTGGACGCGGGGCGGGTATGGGTTATAGCTTAAACGTGCCACTCGAGCCGTACACCCAAGACGATTCGTACTTACAGGCATTAGAACGGATTCTCGAGCCAGCGCTGGCGTGGTTTTTACCCGATGTGCTGGTGGTTCAAGGTGGGGCAGATTCGCATGAGTTTGACCCTTTAGCAGATTTGGGTTTGACCACCCAAGGGTATAAAAGAGCTTATCGGCTAATTGTGCAACTCGCTAAACAGTACGCGGATGGGCGGATATTAGCCACAGGTGGCGGTGGGTATGCCACACTTCATGCTGTGCCGCGTATCTGGGCAGAATTTTATGCAGCCCTCGAGGGCATAGATTTACCCAATACTGTGCCGCAAACTTGGTTAGACAGGTGGCAACCACAAAGTTCTGAGACCTTACCAGCCGTCATGACTGATTACGCAACTGATATTCCGCGCCGCAGTATTATTGAAGCCAGTAATGCCAGAACTGTTACCGAACTGCTCGAGATGTGGCAACAAGCTAAACCATCATAACTTCATAACCTTTTGATGGTCTGGTTGCTACTGCGACCTTGGAGCTTCGGCTAACGCTTCGGGAATACCAAAACTCTTGAATTGCACAAAGCAAATACTAGGGTTGAATAGGTGTGGAAAATAATTTCTTTGAAACAACATGCTTATGGGCTTTCAGATAGAACTCTTCTGCTTTTATTCGATCTGATTTTATAAGAAGATAAAACGCTTTTGTACACATTGAATGCGGAAATACAGGGCTACACATGGTTTCCACGAACTCCAAGTTTCGTTGTAGCTCGGCAGCATCAGTTGATAATTCTGAATTCCGAACTGCTTGCCAGAGCAAAACCAATGCCAGTGAGCGTGCATCGTGCAATTCTTCGCGTTCTGTATCTGCTAATCGAAAAAAATCTATGGTGACTTGGGCGCGTTGATGCTTCAAACCTCGCTTAAACTTTGGGGTTGGTGTCACACCATTAAAAGTTAAGAATTCATCTGGATTATCCACCAATGGAAAAAGAAGTAACGGCAATTCAGTTTGATTCAGGCTGCTAATAGCTGTAGGGACTGTACCGCGAGTTCCAGCAATAGGAAAACTGTCTTTTTTTAAGCCTTGATTACAGGTTTTACAAGCCACCGAAAAATTTTCGAGATCGTAAGCCAACCAATAATAACCCCTTGTGTAACTCCCATCCTCTTCCGTCACCCGACCTTTTGGACGATAATGTTCAAGGTCATGTTCCACCGAACCTACTTCTGAATTAGCAATAAAACGATCACAATAAACACAGCGATTTTGCTGCAAGTACATAAAAATGGGTTTGACTTCACTCCAAATCGAGGTTTTCTCTTCGTAAACGGCTTTTTTGTTGATTTTAGCGCTACGCCGCTTGGCTCGAGAATGCCAAGTTGGAACAAGTGCATCCACTTGGCGTTTTATTGTTTCTAAATCACGCTCAATCCAAATCATGATTTTTTACGAGACTTTTTAGCGGGTTGTATAACCCAAGCAGGCGTTTCTTCAGACTCAATTGCCCCTCTTCCCAAAGCCATACCACGCATTAAATCAAGCGCTGCTTTTGAATCACCACGAACTGCTTTCTGCTCGAGTGCATCCATTTGCTTCAAAAATTTTTCAGGTCGAGTGGATTCTAAACCAAAAATATCAGAAGTCAGAATTTGGTCAGCACTTAAACCATAAATTTCGGTATGCGGACGCTCGAGAATGCTACTACCATCAGGGGCAATTTTAGTAATCCAAAGATTTTGGCGCGAGACCGACCCAGCTACAATTGGGCTATGGGTTGTAAAAATGAATTGAAGATTTGGAAAGGCATTAGCAATTTGCGAAACAATGGTTTTTTGCCAAGACGGATGGACATGTGAGTCTATTTCGTCCACCATGACAACACCCTGTAATTCTGCTAGTTTAACGTTTTTAGGACAAGCTGAACTCATTTGGTACAGTAAATCCACCAACCAACTTATATAAGCACGATAACCGTCTGGTAATGCCGTAAATTGTCTTTCTACCTCGTTCTGAAGAAATTGTGCAGATTTTATAAGAAGCAATTGAATATCTTTTGGTAGAAGTTTATCTAAAAATCGGTATCTTTCTCCATCTCTTTGTATGGATCTCTTGGTTTTCCGTTCTTCTTGCTCAGTTGCAACATATAACCATGACTGAATTGGTAAAAGCGCCAAATGTTCTTCAAAAATACTGGCAATTCTATCGTATCTTACTGAACGCGATTTTCGCCTTGTAGATAAAGAAAAATCACCTGATTCGGCTCTGCGATTAGCCCCATAAGCGACAAGAAAATAATCAACCGAAACTTCTTCGTAAAACGATAAATCTTGAGATGTATCTTCAGAAGAAATTTCTTCTATCTGAGAATGCTTAGTGACTCGAGCTTTGAGGCGTGATATTTCCTCAGTATTTGCTTGGATATTTAATGTTACCTCTGCAAATTTTGCCTCACGCGCTGTTTTGTACTGTCTGACAAGCGAATCTGGTACAAATCCTGTAGATGGCAATTGCGCCAATAACGCCAATGCGATGGCTTTTAACACTGTGGTTTTACCCGAAGCATTCACCCCAAGAATCACATTCACATTATTCGGCACTCCATCAAGCAATACTTCTCCATCGCCTGGATAACGAAAATCCAACTCTCCTGCTTTGAAGCAACGTAAATTGGTAAATTTAACACTTTTTACATACATCTTGGCAACATTGTACTGCATTCAATTGCCCACAAACCTATTTTTGATTTTCTGATGTCCAGCCCAGTTAGAATGTACCCATGCCCGATAATGCTGTTGGTTTTTTTCAAGCCGCCCTCGCTGAAATGGAAGAGCGCCGCAAAGCGCTACACCTTGGTGGTGGTCTCGAAAAACAAAAAAAGCAACGAGACCAAGGTAAACTGACCGCTCGAGAACGGATTGAAGTGCTGCTAGACGAAAACAGTTTTGTCGAAACCAGTGTTTTTGTCGAACACCTCGAGTCTAACCTCATGGCTGGCGTAGAAGCCCCCGGCGAGGGTGTGGTCACGGGGTTTGGGACAGTGAACGGGCGCAAAGTCTGTGTGTTCTCGCAGGATTTTACGGTGCTAGGTGGGTCTTTAGGCAAAATGAATGCGGCTAAAATCACCAAGGTCATGGATTTAGCGGTCAAGGTCGGTTGTCCAATTGTTGGCTTGAACGACTCGGCGGGCGCACGAATTCAAGAAGGCGTGGATAGCCTGTCTGGGTACGGCGAAATTTTTTATCGCAATGCCATTTATAGCGGGGTTGTGCCGCAAATCAGTGCGATTCTAGGTCCTTGTGCGGGTGGTGCGGTTTACAGCCCAGCTTTAACCGATTTTGTGGTCATGGCTCGAGGCAGCAGTTATATGTTTATCACTGGTCCCGAAGTGATTAAAAGCGTCACTCGAGAAGATGTCAGTTTTGAAGAATTGGGTGGAGCGGATGTTCACAGCACCAAAAGCGGGGTTTGTCATCTCGAGGGAAACAATGACCGTGATGTTCTCGAGAAAATAAAATTGTTGTTGTCGTATTTACCAGCGAACGCCAGAGAAGAAACGCCTTTGCAAGTCTCCAAAGACCCAAAGCAACGTAAAACCCCACGTATCCTCGAGATTGTCCATCCAGACCAACGTAAACCTTATCCGATGCTCGAGGTGATTCATGAAATCGTGGACGACTCGGATTTTTTAGAGATTCAACCTGATTTTGCCAAGAACATGATTTGTGGTTTTGCTCGTCTGGGTGGGCGTTCGGTAGGCATTGTTGCCAACAATCCACGTTTTATGGCAGGCGTTCTGAACATTGATGCCTCCGACAAAGCCGCTCGCTTTATTCGCACTTGCGATTGCTATAACCTGCCGATTGTGACCTTAGTAGATGTAACGGGTTTTTTACCCGGCGTGACCCAAGAACACCAAGGCATTATTCGTCACGGTGCAAAAATGCTTTATGCCTATGCCGAAGCCAGCGTGCCAAAAATTACTTTAATTACCCGAAAATCTTATGGTGGGGCGTACCTTGCCATGAACAGCCGCGACATGGGCGCAGATGTTGTCCTCGCCTATCCAAACGCGGCGGTTGCGGTTATGGGTGCAGAAGGTGCAGCCAACATTATTTACCGCCGAGAAATCCTAAAGTCCGACAACCAAGCTGCCACTCGAGCCGAAAAAATTGCCGAGTACAAACAAGCCTTTGACAACCCTTATGTGGCGGCGGCAAGGGGCTACATAGATGATGTCATCCATCCCGAAGACACCCGAATTCATTTAATCATGCACCTCGAGATGTTACACGGTAAACGCGAAGAACGCCCCTTCAAAAAGCACGACAACATACCTTTGTAGGCAAAGGGCGAAGGGCAAAGGTTTTACTTTCGCCTTTCGCCTTTCGCCTATTCATCTTCACTGCGTCCAAAGAACTCGGCAAGTCCGGGCTTCTCGGCTTCTTTTTCAAAGGTCTGGCTGCCGTCTGGCAAGAGTCCGGCTCGAGACAGGGTTTGGATGGTACTGAGTTCGCTGATGGCTTCTCGAGGCAGTTCAGTGGGGATTTGGTGTTCTAGGCTGTGCAGTGCGCCTTTTGAAAAACGGTAGACTTCGGTGTAACGCTCACTAATAACCGCCAGAACTTCGGCGAGGTCTGAAAGTGGCACAGCCAGTTCTTCGATGTCGCTGATGTCCTCAGACAACTGTTCGGCGTAAATACTTACCCAGTCTTGGCGCGGCACAAGAATCATCATCGATTCGGGCAGCAGCAACGACTCGAGACAACCCCGAACGTGGCTTAGGTCGGCTTTGATATGCAGTGAGACGCTCATGACTTTGGTGATTGTATTACATTTCTTGTTTAGAGCGTGGTCACTCGAGTCATTCGATTCGTAAACAGAACTAAACATATCAAAGAAATGCGTTTAGAACACCAAAAACTAGCAACTAGTCGCCATCATGGTGTCGGTAAAAACCCAACTGCAATTCTTAAGCCGTCCCTAGCAAACATCACAAAACCGCCGGGAACAATCACCGATAGCACATCGTCAAAAGCACGTCCGCCCGCGCCGGGCGCAAAGGCATACATCTTGCCTAGGTTATCGGTACGAATCGTAAAGGCTCGTCCCATGATTCGCACCGTCACAGGTTCGCCTCGGTAAGAAACCAGAATCACTTCTTCAGGTGAACGTAAATCCAATCCTTCGGTAAATTCACCTGTTTGGGTGTTCATGGCTTGGGCAAAGATTTTTGCCAGCACATCAGCACGGCTGGGGCTGTCATCTTCGTTCAGCACTTCGGCGGCGGTGGCAAAGCTCTTCTCGAGTGTGCCAGCCGGTGAGCGCAAGAGGCGTTCTAAAATTTTTTCGGAAGCATTACGGGCATATTTTAAGAGGTTTTCTTCGGGTGCTGTGGCATAGGTTGTGCCAGTCTCGGGGTGATATTCGCGTGGTTCAATGCGTCTGTCCCTAATCCAAGAAACCGTGGCTCGCATTAAACGCATGTTCATAAAGTTATAGGTTGGGTCGAGCAGCACGGCGGTGCATTTGGCAATGGCAAGTAAATGCCATAAACCGCCACCATCTCGGTCTCGAAGCTGCATCAGCACATAAGGGGTTGCTCCAGCCGTATCGGTAAAAATACGAATTTCACGACCCTCGAGTGGAATAACTGCCCCATTTTGAATTGGGTATTCGGCTTCACCAAGGGCAATCACCCAACCTTCTGGGCGGTTAATCAGTTGTAAATTGGTGTTGCCAAACTGTAGTTCGGTACTACGGGTTAAACGCAGCACCAATTGGCGGGTGTCGGGCAGAATCGTCTCGAGTCGGCGGCTTTCAGATTGCGCTCCGTAGACCTGAGCAGGGTACACAATGTCTTTGTCCTTGCCACCGTAACGAGCCGGTAAGCGTTCAATCAAATGCCCAAATAAAGTTTCCACGGCTGCCAGTAACATTTTGCGTTCGTTTTGTAAGCCTTGGGCTTGCTCACGTTCCTTAGCGGTGGCTTGTTCAAGTTGCCGATTTAATTTACTAAGCATCTCCGATTTGGCTTCGGGGTTCATGTTTTCGCGCCGCACTTGGTCTATGGCATTGGTGATTTCTCTGGGGCTGGGTTGAACTGGTGGCGGGGCTTCGCCCGCCAAATGGTCGTTGGCGACTGCCATCGCAAAACGCCGTAGGTAGGCTAACACCTCGGTTTCTGGCAAACGAATTTTTGGGTATTCAACCGAGAAATCCACAATATGATGCAGCAAGGAACTCATTAAGCCGTCTACAGCCTCGCCATCGGAGAGTCGAATCACATTGTCATTGGGGTCTGGAACAGCCGAAGCGACTTTTAATTTTGATAAATTCAAATCCGAAACAAAGGTCGGTTGTTCGGCATACTGGTCAAGGTTATGCAGCACCGCATAAATCAGACGAAGCACTGGACGATTGGTTTCTGAACGCCATTTTTTACCTTGCTCGAGCAATTCTTCGTTTTGTTCTGCCCGCCAGACCCGCATCCCCAAAACCCGCAGCACTTCGCCTTCTTCGTCTAAGAATTCTGGCACTTGTGGTACTTCGTTGATGTTGGCAGGGGCAGCTTCGGTCAATAAAAACCCTTCGCCAATCCCAATCTCGAGACCTTGAGGCTCAATCACCTGCATGTTACTGACCGGGGCGGCACTTTTTTCACGTAAATTGCGATCAGCCGTGCGGAAACGCCGCATCAATTGGCTGCTCATGGTGGTACTGCTCAAAACATCGCGCAATTCGCGCACCGATTGCTTACCGCCGCGTGGGTCACGACGCTCGAGCATATCAGCCACCTTATACTCGTACAGTTCTACCAGAAGTTGCGGATCGGTTTGGCTCACATTGCACAGTATACGCGGTTTAGCAACTTTTCGCCTCTATGCAAATGGTTAAATTTCACAGACATGAGACCAACAGCCGCTTAGACTGTGCGAATATCAGTTTTTCTAGGAGCAGTTTGCATGTTCAAATCCATCGTTTTATCCCTGAGCGCTTTTGCTTTTGTTGCTTGTAGCCCCCTTGCCCAAACAGCTATAGTCCCAATCATTAGCCAACTCGAGTTAGCCCAAACTCATGTTGTACCACCACAAGGTAAAAGCTGGGCTGGCGAAAAATTAGCCAAGTACAACCTCCATTTGGTGGGAAACCGCGAAGCCTTGGTGCTGCTGGGTTTTGACCCCAGTCAAGAGCTAAAAAATCCAGTCCTAGAAGCCTTGGTGGCTGGTCAAAAAATAGCTGAGGTTGCCCTCGAGCCGCCCAGTGCTTTGCCCAAAACAGAATCGGCTGGCGTGGCGTACAGCAGCACAGCGTATTCGGCTCGGCTCGAGAAAACTTGGGTTCAACCGGGGCTAGAATTGCGGGTTCGGTCTGGTGGGCAGTTTTCTGCCTCCCAAGCGGTTCGGGTTGGCGCACCAAGTGAATTTACAATCCAGACCTTGCCATTTTATTTATTTGGCTTGAACGAAACGGCTGTGCCTCTAAGTCAAACTGCTACAGCCAATCAAGCCACCAAAGACGAATACTTTGCCAAGCACCCGATAGCCAATTTGCAAATTCAGAACCATGCCGCCCAAAAAGTGGTTTGGTCATACATCGTGGTTGCTCCGCGAGAAGGACGAGCTGCCCAAAAAGTGCTGTACAAAGAACAACAAGGCGATGGTTTTGCAGTCATGAGTGCCATTCTAAATACCTTAAGTGCAATCCGAAATGCCAATGGTGATGATTCGCTCAGCAGCCATTATTATGCTCCGTTATTGATGGCAAACCAAGCAGGGCAGTACAGCAGCCCCGGTGGTGGTTTAGGCGGCGGCAACCTTGGCACAGGCGATTATGCCTACGCGGGTATTTTTGTTCACGAGGCGGGTCATGCTTTTGGAATGCCCCATGCCAACGATGGTTATGTGGCTGGTAATTACCCCTATATTGGCGGCAGCTTAAAAGGCTCGAGTTGGGGCTATGACCAACAAAAAAACCAATTTCTCGCGCCAACTGTACCGAGTTCTGCCAGTACCTTCAAAAATTGTGCCACCGATAATTTCCCAATGGGGCGGCAATTTGATGTGCAATTACGTTGTATTAAACAAGACCCAATGCAGTCTGGCGCGGGCGACCAAGCGGCTGGTGATAAGTACACGATGTTCTCGGATTTTAACGCCAGTTTAATCCAACACTACTTTGAAGGCACAACCACCATTAGCAATAACCAACGCACTTACAACAGCGGACGGGTATTTCTTAATCCCAATTCGCCAACTGGCTACAGCCGTTGGGACAGCCTAGACTCGAGTCTTGTGCCAGTCGAAACCAAAACCACCAATAAGGGACTGTACGGTTTAGACAATGGTTTACCAATCACTCGAGATGTGCCAGTCCGAAGCATTGTTATCAGCGCCAACCTTGCCAGTATTGCGGACACCTTTACCGAAGATGTCGCCAAACCCAAACTCAGTTACCAAGACACCATTACTTATAATCCAGACACGACCCAGATTTACGAACCAATTAACTACACAGGTAATTTACGCCGTGTCATAGACCCAAAAAACCCAGCCGACCTTGCTTCTATCGTTCCAGACACCAGTCTAAACCCTTGGTATTGTCGCAATAGCGGCTGTGATTACAGCTTAAAAATCACTTTTAAGGACTCGAGTGAACAGTGGATGGTCTTGCAAACAGGTTTTAGGGGTTGGTTTAGCTCAGATATCAACCCAGAAGCAGCCAATCCAGTAAAATCTCAGAGTTACCGAACTTGGGGTGTGAATATCTCGGCGGCTAAAGAACTCGCCAAACTCGAATTGCTCGAGACCCCAGAAGTTTGGAAAGGCTTAGCCGCCAGCCCTAAAGTGGTGGCTTCTCGAGTTTTTAACTGATTGCACAGGTTAGACTGTTGACGTGAAAAAACCTTGGCTGGCTGTGCTTCTTTTGGTTTCAAGTGTTGTCGCCTTGGCAAGCACCTACACTGTCCAGTCTGGCGATACGCTCTTTAGCATTGCTCGAACTTACGGCATTACAGTGGACGAATTAAAGCGCTTAAATAACCTTGGCAGTAACGAAATTCGTCTTGGGCAAAAATTAGAAGTCCCAGACCGAGCCGTAATGAGCCAGACTCCACCCGCGCCTAGCTCATTACGGGTTACTGCACCTAGCTCGAGCCGTTGGAAACTTGTCACCATCAAAGGTATCGGGGTTGGCTCGAGCCTAACTCACCGCGAAGCGGCGATTCCGGGCGACCCTGTGCTGATTCGGCTCAAGGGTGTGATTGCGGGTAGACCCGTTGTTTATTGGGGAAAAGAAGAGTTGGTTATGACCCTAGATGACAAAGACTGGGTGGGAATAGGACGTGAACTGCTGGGCGAAAAACCCAAGGTGATTCCGATTCAAGCCAACCTTGGCGGCGAGGTGATTAACTCGAGTATCAAGTTATTACCAGACCCACAAGCGGTGCAGAACGTCTTTATGAGCCAATCGGTGCTGTCCACCCTGACCGAAGAAAACCGCGCTCGAGAACGTAGTATCCTTAATGCTGCCCACAAAAAATCGGAAAGTACAACCCGTTTATGGAATAAGCCCTTTGTCTATCCGCGTCCGCAGGTCTTTACCAGTCCTTTTGCCCAAGCTCGGTTTTACAAAAAAGATGATTTGGTCAATTATCATTATGGACTAGACCTAGCAGGGAAAATGAATGACCCGATTTACGCCAGCAACGACGGTATTGTTGAAGTGGCAGGGTTCTACCCGATTCGTGGTGGACTGAGTGGCATTAACCACGGGGCTGGGGTGGTCAGTTTATACTTTCATCAGAGCCAGATTTTGGTCAAAGTTGGGCAACGGGTTAAAAAAGGGCAACTGATTGGCAAAGTGGGCAACTCTGGTTTTAGCACTGGACCACATTTGCACTGGGAAATGCGAGTTCGTGCCGAAGCCACCGACCCCAAGCAATGGGCGAATAGAATTTTCCCGCTTTAAGTAAATCTCTTCTAAACACACTTTTTTGCAAACCCAGACGTAACGCTGACATCACACCATTTTTTCTAAGATGACCTTGTTCTAAGGAGGGTCTTATGAAAAAGATTTTGGCAGCAGTGGCAGTCGCATTTTTGGTATTTGGTTGCAGCGTTGGTGTTTCGCAGAACTCTTTGGCGGGTGAGTACACGGTGCGTGGTAGCAATCCAGGTTCGGCTGGTTCGGGAAGTTACACTGGCACAGTCGTTATTTCTGAAAACAATCGCAATTACCGCCTGATTTACCGGGTTGGCTCGAGTGTCACCAATGCCATTGGTTTTGTACAAAATGGTGTGCTGGTGGTTGGCTTTGATTGTGGTGTGACTGCCTACGAGGTTCGCGGGCGGGTACTCGAGGGAACTTGGGCGCGTTGTGAACCGGGGGACTTTCGTGGCTCAGAAACCCTGACTCGTAAATAAAAGGAGTAATCCATGAAAAAAATTATTTGCTTGACTTTGGCTCTATCCTGTGCAGCTTTTCTCACCGCTTGCCCTAGCCCCAACAACGAAGCGGCGGTTCTGCTCGAGGAATCTAATGCGCTTGGTGACAATGCCAATGATGACATTGAAGAGTACGCTGTTACACTTGGGGGTTTTGAAAGTGGTGGTGCGCCAGTCTCGGTGGTCAATGCAGTTTTTAGCTGTGCGGAGTGTTACCTAAGACGACTTCAATGCCAAACGAACATTGCCTTGGCAGGTCTCGAGCAGCGCCAGCGCAGCCTCGGCGGATACGTGTTTTTTGAGCATCACAATCGCAGTTTTGACATTCCAACCAGCTTGGCTTAAAGCCGCTTCTGCCATGTCGTCGGTCACGCTCGTCGCCAGCCGAGTCAAACGAATGGCTCGAGCCACGAGCTTGATGTTTGTGGCTTGTAAATCCACCATTAAATTGCCGTAGACCTTATGTAAACGCACCATGATGCCACTGGATAAAGTATTCAAAGCGATTTTTTGAGCCGTTCCAGCCTTTAAGCGGGTGCTGCCCGAAATCACTTCTGCACCAGTGTCCAAAAGAATCGGCACATCCGAAAACTCGAGAATTTTGGTATTTGGATTGTTTGATAAGGCAATTCGCAGCACCCCAGATTCTTTGGCGGCTTCTAATGCCCCAAGCACATATGGCGTGCCACCACTGGCAGCAATGCCAATCAGCACATCCGTATTTGTCGGTTTTAGGGCTAATAAATCGGCTTTACCCATTGCAAAATCGTCTTCTGCACCTTCGGCGGCTTGAAAAACTGCGCTTTTGCCACCCGCCATAACCACCACGGCGCGTTCCCTTGACCAACCAAAGGTCGGGGTTAATTCGCTCGAGTCTAAATAGGCTAAGCGCCCACTTGTCCCCGCGCCAGCATAGAGTAAACGCCCGCCTTGGGCTAAACGTGCGGCAGCCAAATCCACGGCTTTGGCAATTTGGCTCGAGGCTTCTAAAACCGCCTTAACTGCGTTTTCTTGATCAAAAACCAGTAGATGTACCAAGGCAGCGGTTTCCAATAAGTCTAAGTCCTTGGTGTGCTGGTTGATGCTTTCTGTGCCGATTCCGGTTGCGCCAATGGTCATGGCTGTAGTTTACACTTAAGCCTGTGTTACCAACTCGAGCTTATGCCACTTTGAATTTGCGTTGGAATCCGTTCTCTGAACCCAACCAAGAAGAACGGGCTGATTTAGCAGTGCAAATGCCAGAATTTTTACTCGAGCCAAAAAAAGCCATTTTAATTCTTGGTGAAAAAGGACGCGGTAAAACCACCCATTTACTTGCACTGCATCAAAAAACCCCAGATGCACCGTATATTCACTTGCCAGAATTTGGTCGGCAGCCAAGCATCACCCGTGCGAACATTATTTTCTTAGACGAAGCCCAGCGCTTACCGCGCTCGACCCGCCGATTTATTTGGCAACGCGCCAAGACATGGGTGATTGCCTCGCATGAAAATCATACCTATGAACTCGAGCAGGCTGGTTTTAGGGTGGAAGTTCTGCACTTAACAGGTTTAACCTTAGAAAAACTCGAAGCAGTCATCGAAAAACGACTCGAGTGGGCGCGGCGTTCTGAAGGTCAGATACCACACATCCCACAACAAAAACTCGAGCAACTTCTAGAGCAATTCGGTGATGACTTACGCACAATTGAAGGGCCGTTGTACGATGAGTACCAGAAATTATCAAAGGAGTCCTTATGAGTTTTAAGCTCGAGATTCGACTTGACCGTCCCGACGGCGTGTATTTGGCTGGTGACACGGTTTCTGGCATCGTCACAATTCACGACCCCGACGGTGGACGTGGCAAAATTCAACTGATTCGTGAATGGCGGGCGCATGGACGTGGACACGGCGATCATGGGTCTCGAGCCGAAGTGACCATCGCCGAGACGTGGGGGGCGGGAATCAGTGAAGTCCCTTTTAGTTTCCCGATGCCCGATGGTCCGTTTACCTACCGAGGCACAAACACCAACTTAGACTGGTATGTTCGGGCAGAGTCGGGCGGGATGTTTGGTAAAACCAAAGCCGAAACCGATTTTATTTTTGGCGCAGTGCCGAACATGCCAAGTGTTGACTTTGGACCGAGCTATAGCGCACCAGTGGCATACGGCAAACCGGTTTCGGGAAACAACAGTTTTATTGGTGTGGTGGCTATTTGTATCTTTATGATTGTTTTTTCTGGTATTGGGTTTTTTGTTTTTAGTGCTGCTCAACCACCGATTATTTTTGCGATTTTATTTGGCGCGATTTTCCTAGGGGTTTTTGGCTTTATTGGCTATTCGTTGCTTCGCAATAACCTCGCTCAAGCCCGACTAGGCACGGTCAACCTCGAGATCGAACCGACCCAAGTCCAACCCGGTCAAAGTATTCAAATTCGCTTTTCCACCACCGTTAAAGCCGAGGTGAACTTAGAAAAAATCGAGGTTAAATTGGTACAAAACGAATTTTACGCGACTGGAAGCGGTACAAACCGCAGTACCCACACCGTGCCGATTTTGCAACAAGTGATTTCAGTATCCGAAGCGCGGTCATTGCGGGCAGGTGAAAAACTTGAATTTGCGGTGGAAATACCAATCCCACCAGATGCCGCCACAACCTTTAGCGCCCATGACAACAAAGTCACTTGGCAGGTACAAATTACTTTACCAATCAAAGGCTGGTCAGATTGGCAGCACTTTCAAGACATCACGGTGCGTCCATGACGCGCATAACCACGGTGCGTCCATGATAGACACGCATTGCCACTTGGACGCTGTACCAAACCCAGAACAGAGCGCTGCCGAACTCGAGTTTTTAATTGCGATTGGCTTTAACCCAGAACGTGCCAAAAGCTGTCTTGCATTAACTGAACAATTTTCTAATGTTTATGCCACAGTTGGACTTCATCCTACCGATGCGAACATGTTTTCACCCCAAACAGTCAGTATTCTTGAGCAATTGGCACGGCATAAAAAAGTTGTGGGCATTGGTGAAAGCGGCATGGATTACTACTGGGATGCTGCTACACCAAAAAATCAGGTCTCGAGTCTGGAATGGCAACTGGACTTAGCGCGGCGGCTCGAGAAACCGATTGTGATTCACTGCCGAGATAAGGATAATAGAAGAACTGCCTTTGCCGACTGTGCCGCAATTCTTCGCAATGCCGCTTGGACAAAAGGCATTCTGCATTGTTTTGCTGGCGACACCGAACTGCTCGAGACGGGATTAGAACTTGGGTTTTATGTGTCTTTTGCAGGCAACCTGACCTATAAAACCGCCCAGAAAATCCGCGATGCAGCTGGTCTTGTGCCAGAAAATCGTTTGCTGGTCGAAACCGATGCGCCGTACCTTGCACCGATTCCGTTTCGGGGCAAACCCAACCGCCCTGAGTATGTGCGCCACACCCTCGAGACACTGGCGATTGTCCGCCATCTTGAGTTTGCAGAAATTGAAGGCATCACCAGTGCCAATGCTCGAGACGTTTATGGGCTGGCTTGAGCTAAACTTTGGTTTGTACAATACAGGGGCGAACATCTCGCCCCTGCAACATAAATCGGGAATTACATATTTTTAATTAACGCTGTCGCAAACTCAGAGCATTTAAGCAGGGTTGCACCTTCCATTAAACGGTGAAAGTCATAGGTCACGGTTTTTTGGTCAATGGTTTTCTTTAAGCCTGAGACGATTAAATCAGCCGCTTCGGTCCAACCAAAGAATCTAAGCATCATTTCGCCCGATAAAATCACACTCGAGGGGTTGACCTTATCTTGCCCAGCGTACTTTGGGGCTGTGCCGTGGGTGGCTTCAAAGACCGCGTGACCGGTTTGGTAATTGATATTTGCACCGGGGGCAATCCCAATCCCGCCAACTTGGGCAGCCAAGGCATCGGATAAGTAATCGCCATTTAAGTTCAGGGTTGCGACCACATCGTACTCGGCGGGGCGAAGCAGAATTTGTTGCAAAAACGCATCGGCAATTGAATCCTTAACCAGGATTTTACCAGATTTTAGGGCAGCATCTTGTTCGGCATTGGCGGCGGGTTCGCCACTCGCCGCCTTGGTGCGCTCCCATTGCGCCCAGGTGTAGAAATGCTCACCAAATTCACGCTCGGCAAGTTCATAGCCCCAGTTCTTAAACGAACCTTCGGTAAATTTCATGATGTTGCCTTTGTGAACCAAAGTTACATTCTTACGTTTATTGGCAATCGTGTACTCGAGGGCAGCCCGAACAAGGCGTTCAGTGCCTTCTTTAGACACAGGTTTAATCCCTAAGCTCGAGGAGTCTGGGAAACGAATGTTTTTGACATTCATCTCAACTTGTAAAAAAGTTAAGAGTTTTTTAACTTCAGGTGTTCCAGCTTGGAATTCGATACCAGCGTAAATATCTTCGGTATTTTCCCTAAAAATCACCATGTCTACCAGTTCTGGTTGTTTAACTGGGCTTGGCACACCATCAAAATACTGCACAGGACGAAGGCAAGCGTATAAATCGAGAATTTGACGCAGGGCTACGTTAATACTGCGAATACCACCACCGACTGGGGTGGTCAGTGGTCCTTTAATCCCGACCAAATACTCACGGATGGCATCGTTGGTTTCTTCGGGCAACCAAACAATTTCTTCGTAAACCTCGTTGGCTTTGTCACCAGCGTAGACTTCCATCCAAGCAATTTTTTTAGAACCACCGTAAGCCTTTTCTACGGCGGCATCTAAAACCCGCACCGAAGCTGCCCAAATATCTGCGCCTGTACCATCACCCTCAATAAAAGGCACAATCGGATTATTAGGAACGCTCAGAACTCCATCCTGCATTGTAATTTTTTCGCCTGCTGGAACAACTATTTTTTTGAATGCCATAAATTCTCCTTTTGTAAGCACCCCAGAATACCACCCAGCAGCAAAGCAAACTCGAGACTGGAAAGGTAACAATGGCATACGCCAGTTTGCCACTAGCTGCTTTTGCCTTACTCGAGGTAAAATAAAAAGCATATTGAAACAGTTTACAGGTGGTCAAACTTCGGAAATCGCAGAAAATCAGGGCGTGGTCAGTATTCGCTTGCAAAATCCGTCAGAAGCGCTGGCTTTATTTGGCGAGAACGACAAGCACTTAAAACGAATGCGTGAAAAACTCGAGGCAAGGATTCTGGCTCGAGGCGACAGTATTCGCCTCGAGGGGGATAAAAAGGCAGTTGAAACTGCCGAGAATTTACTGCGCGACCTACTTTCCTTATACCGACAAGGCGGAGACTTGGGCATGGATGACATCGAACGTGGCTTAGAACTGGCAAACGGCGGCGAACGTATTCACACCGAAGAAGGGGCGGGGATTAACCTTGGCGGACTCGAGTTACCCAAGCGTTTACGTGCCAAAACCAAAGGGCAACAGCGTTATATCGAAGCCATTAACGCCTCGGACATTACTTTTGGCATCGGTCCAGCCGGCACCGGAAAAAGTTTCTTGGCGGTGGCAATGGCAGTCGCAGCCTTCAAAGCCAAAAAAGTCAAACGGATTATCCTAACCCGCCCTGCGGTAGAAGCTGGCGAAAAACTCGGGTTTTTACCGGGCGACTTACAAGCCAAGATAGACCCATATTTGCGACCACTCTACGATGCGCTGTTTGACATGATAGATGCTGAGCGCTTTGAAAGTTACTTGTCAAGTGGAAGTATTGAGGTAGCACCGCTCGGATTTATGCGGGGTAGGGCGCAGCCGCTCTCGAGTCAAGTTTTAACCCCATTGGGTTGGCAGAGCATCGGTCAACTTGAAACTGGGGATTTTGTGATTGGTGCAAATGGTCAAGTCACCCAAGTGCTAGGGGTCTATCCTCAAGGGCAAAAAGAGGTCTTTCGAGTTACCATGACCGATGGAAGCAGCACTGTTTGTTGCGCTGAGCATCTTTGGCATGTATTCACCACCAAAGATAAATCCCGTGCAACTGGTGGGCGGGTTCTCGAGTTAAACCAGATGCAGGGGCAGTTAAAACAATTTCACCAATACCGCTACGAAATTCCGATGGTACAACCCGTGGAATTCCCAACCCAAAATACTCCACTTGACCCATATGCACTTGGGTTGCTGTTAGGTGATGGTTGTATTACAGGTAAAACCACGCCATCTTTCTCGAGTAACGACCCCGAACTGGTGACTGCCTTAGAAAATGTTTTACCAAAAATCGAATTGGTTTATAAAAGCGGGGTGGATTATGTGTTGCGCCACACCGAAGGTGGACGCGGTGGGTTACGCATTCCTAACCCTGTGACGGTGACTTTACGAGAACTAGGTTTGAATGGCACAGGTTCAAAAACCAAATTTATTCCCAATGTTTATAAGTACAACAATGCCGCCACGCGCTTAGCGGTACTGCAAGGTTTACTCGACACCGATGGTGGACCCGTCACGCAAACTGCCCGAACTTGCCGAATTCAGTACACCACCATCTCGCAACGTTTACGTGATGATGTGATTTTCTTGGTGCGTTCTTTGGGCGGGGTAGCATATACCCGAACTCGAGTGGCGGCTGGACGCAAACCGGGTTTGGCGCGAGGACAAGAAATCCCACACCGAAACGATGCCTTTATTGTGGATATTCGATTACCAAAAGACCTCGCACCTTTTCGTTTAATCCGTAAACTCGAGAAGTACCAAGAGACGGGTGGTGGAACACCGATGCGCCACATCAAAAACATTGAATCTCTTGGTCTTGAAGAAACCCAGTGTATCCGAGTTGCTGCTACTGACCATTTATATGTGACCGATGATTTTATTGTCACCCATAACACACTCAATGATGCCTTTATCATTTTAGACGAAGCCCAGAACACCACCCCAGAGCAAATGAAAATGTTTTTAACCCGCATGGGTTTCTCGAGTAAAGTCGTGATTACTGGCGATATTACCCAAGTGGATTTGCCGCGCCATCAAAAAAGCGGTTTGACCGAAGCCCAACGCATCTTAAAAGATATAGATGGGATTCATTTTGCCTACTTTAACGAGTCCGATGTAGTGCGTCATCCGCTTGTCGGGCGGATTATCAGAGCCTATGATTCGACTGATGCAGCCACCGAAGCCAAGAACGCTGAGCTAGAAGGGCGTTAGCGAGTTTAGGGATTCTCGAGAATAACGTCTACCTCATAGCCGAATAACTCGCCATGTGACTTATTCCCTTACCCTTTTGCGGTAGAATGGTTGCACAAGGCATTAAAATCGAAACACCGTGAGGTTCGTAATGCCACTACCGAGGTGATTTATGACGCAAACAGCCAGTCGTCAAGAGCAGCATCAAGCCCAACATAAGAAGTATGTTCTCTCGAGTTGGGTTGCCCAAGGCACAATCAATGCCCCTGTGGTGACACGCGGCGAGGGTCGTTTTTTCTTTGATGAGGACGGCAATAAGTACCTTGATTTAAGTTCTGGTTTGGTCAGCACCAACCTAGGACATGGGCATCCAAGGGTGGTCAAAGCGATTCAAGACCAAGCCGCCACCCTTTGTTACAGCCCAACTGGATACTTTCAAGATAAACGGGCTGAACTTGGTGAAGCGATTATTAAATTGACCCCATGGAGTGAGGGTGGCAGGGCATTTTTTACCACGGGCGGAGCAGAAGCCAATGATGACGCGGTGCGGATGGCAAGGGCAATCACTGGGCGTTTTAAGGTCTTAGCCACCTACCGAAGTTACCACGGCAGCACAGGTGTCGCCATGCAATTAACCGGCGAGGATAGGCGCTTTGGTAACGAACCAGCTTTGTCACCCGGAATTGTGCATTTCTTTGCCCCTTACCCGTACCGCTCACCGTTTTATACCCAAGACCCACACGAAGAAACGGCTCGGGCGCTTGAACACCTAGAACGCACCCTGATGCACGAAAATCCACGCAATGTCGCGGCGATTCTGCTCGAGCCAATCGTGGGTTCTAATGGTGTGATTATGTACCCCAAGGGGTATCTCGAGGGTCTGCGGCGAATTTGCACCCAGCATGGCATCTTGCTGATTTTTGATGAAGTCATGACTGGTTTTTGGCGCACTGGTAAATCCTTTGCTTGCCATACGCTTGGGGTCACACCCGACATGATCGTTTTTGCCAAAGGTGTCACCAGCGCCTACATTCCACTTGGCGGGGTGTTAGTGCGCGAAGGATTGGCTCAGTATTTTGACATTAAAGCCTTACCTGTCGGACACACTTATGCGGGGCATCCGCTCTGCTGTGCGGCTGGTTTAGCCGCAATCAAGGCTTACCAAGAAGACGGCATCGAAGAACACGTTGCCCAACTCGAGGGCTGGCTACGAACTGGCTTAAAAGAACTCGAGAATCGCTACCATACGCTTGGCGAAGCACGAGGCATCGGCGCGTTCTGGGCGCTAGAATTTGTTAAGGACAAAGACACCCGAGAACCTTTGGTGGCATGGCACGGCGACGGACCTGGAATCATGAAGAACTTCTTTTTGGAGCTTCGTAAACGCGGAGTCTTCAGTTTTGGGAAATTCAACATTGCGATGGTCACACCGCCACTGAATACCACAAGGGACGAATTAGACCTAGGTCTCGAGGCACTGGACGCGGCTTGTAAAGCGATTGACGCAGCCGTGTAAAAACGGGCGGGGTATGTCCCGCCCTATTTTACTTAAGCATCTCGAGGGCTTTTTTAAGCTGTGCATCATTATCCAAGGTCACAAGGGCTTCGCCTTGAATACTCGAGTTTTTGTTGCGTGGCGGCGTGTCTTGATGCACAAATTTACCTGTTTTATCGGCAACTAATTTAATCGTTTTGCCATTGACTTTAACTTCGATGCTGCTGCCCGGCTTAGCGCCAATTCCCTCGAGAGCTAAGATATTGCCATAACGGGTATCGGCAACTATCGCATCTGGAGTTACTCCGCGTTTGTATAAACTGTTGCGCTTTGGGGTCAGCCATTCCTTAAAAGCCACATTGACTTGTCCGTTATTGGAAAGTGGCGTGGGGATGTTTGCCACACCCTTACCATAGGTTTTTTCGCCCACGACTTTAGCGCGTCCCAGTTCTTGCAAGGCAGCCGCCACAATTTCCGAAGCACTGGCACTCGAGCCGTTGACCAGCACCACCACGGGTAACTTAAAGTCTGTGCCTTGGCGTTTAGCGCTGTATTCGACGGTCACTTTTTTGTTTCGATCCCGAGTAATAAAAATATCGCCCTTCTCGAGAAAGGTGTCCGCCACGCCTTCGGCTTGGGAAACCAGTCCACCGGGGTTATTGCGAAGGTCAAAAACTAGGGCTTTAATGCCTTTACTTTGCAAGGTTTTTAATTGGGCTTGTAATTGCTCGGTGACTTTTTGATTGGCAAAATCAGAAATCGCTAAATAACCAATATTCCCCGCCAAGACGGTGCTTTCGACATTGACTTTAACGATTTTGGCTCGAGTTGCGGTGATCGTGATTCTTGCCCCGTTGCGTAGAATCTCGAGTTTAACCGTTGAACCGTTCGGTCCACGAATCAAACGTACTGCTTGGTCAAGAGGTAATTTGGTTAAATCCTTACCGTTGGCGGTTAGTAAAACATCGTTGGCTTGCAGTCCAGCTTGGGCGGCTGGCGAACCTCGGTAAACCGTTTCGACCAGAACCCCAGTCCCGTCCTTATTGGCAGGGTTAATGCCGACACCAATGCCGAAAAATTCGCCTTGCAGGTCTTCGCGTCCTGTGCTGGCTTCGGCAGGGGGAATATAATAAGTAAACTCATCATCAAGGGCGTATAGCATCCCCGAAATTGCTCCCTCAAGCAGTTTTTCGCGGTTGACTGGGGTCAAATGATTCTTCTCGAGAACATCCAAGGTTTCTAGGAAGGCTTTGCCATTTGGACTATTTAAGACATCATTGCCATTACTAGAAAAAAGTTGGGCGTAACCAAAAACACCAGCACCAACCACAGCTACGGCGGGAAGAAAAAGACGTTCGAGTTTCATTGGGGTATTGTAAACCAAGCACCTGAACGGCAAATGTGCTTTTGGGCTTTGAGCTATGAGGCTTTTGATTTTCCTCATAGCCCATAGCTACTTTTGGCTCATAGCTCATAGTACGATACACACAATGGAATCCTTTGTTCTTATCATTGCAGCGACACTTGGGGCGCTGATTGGGTCTTTTACCAACGTTCTCATTTACCGTATACCGATTAAAAAAAGCATTGCCTTTCCGCCTTCAGCTTGCCCAAATTGCTCGCATCGGCTTGGGGTGCTTGACCTTGTGCCAATTTTTTCATGGGTAGCTTTGGGTGGTAAATGCCGTTATTGCCAGAATCCCATCTCGAGCCGTTATCCTTTCATCGAAGCTGTCAGCGCTCTAGGTTATTTGGCAATCGCTTGGAAAGTCGGGCTGCTCGAGAATCCGATTTTGGTGCTGGGTTTATGGGTGATGTTCACTTGTTTTTTGGCGGGTAGTGCGATTGACTTTGCGACCCTCGAGTTACCAGATTCCCTGACTATTCCAGTCATCGGTATTGGCTTACTTGTGGGGCTTTTGACAAATACATTTGCTGCTTCGCTTGAGGGCGCACTGATTGGGGCGGGTTTAATCTCGAGTATCATTGCTTTTGGGTCTTGGGTGCTGCGGCGCTTTAGAGAACCGCGTCATCCGGATTACCCGATAGGTTTTGCCAACATTCACCTAGCAATGCTGATTGGGGCTTGGTTCGGGATTGTGGCGGGTTTAATCGCGGGTCTGGTTTTGGTTTTTGCCAATTTAATTGCTAAAAAAGTGCTTCCAATGCCCGATTTTATAACCCTTGGTGGAGTCTTATTGTCTTTTATTGTTCAAGCCTCGAGCGGGGCGCTTTTACCAGCCGTTTCCAATGCCTTACAAGCGGCTGGTGCGATGGCATTATTGGCAGGGGTGTACTGGTGGAGTCTTGAATTACGCAATGTTCCAGATAGCAGCCCTGAAATCCCCGAAGAAGAACTTGACCCAACTGCCATGGGTTTTGGTGATGTCAAACTCTGGGCAGCCGCAGGTGCATTTATCGGTTGGACTGGAGCAATTTTTGGTTTGGCAGTGGCGGTTTTGCTTGGGGCAGTAATCGGCATTATTCACAAATTACGCGGCGGCGAAAGTATGATTCCGTTTGGACCTTGGCTGGCACTTGGGGCGTTGATTGCCTTTTTTACAAACAGTGCGCCGTTACTCGAGTACCTGAAAGCCATGGGGTTCTAACCTCTTGCCGAAAAGCCAAACAGGTGATACACTCCTGCGGCTGCCAAGCAAACGGGAAAGCCGAAGTGGCGGAATGGTAGACGCACCCGACTCAAAATCGGACGGGAAACCGTGGGGGTTCGAGTCCCCCCTTCGGCACCAAAGGAACTTATGACAATTATTTTTTGGATACTTTTACTGATTTTCGTGCTGGTTGCCGCCAGTTTAATCTATTTTGTGCTGCTCCAAGAACCCAAACAAGGTGGTTTAACTTCGACAATGGGTGGTGGCGGCGCATCAGACTTTATGAGCGGACGTGGCGCTTCGGGTGGTCTTGTGACCTTAACCGTTTATGGCGGAGCAGCCTTTATTTTACTGGCAATTGCACTGAATCTAATTCGTTTATAACACACTGAACTTGCAATACAACAGGGTCTCGAAATTTCTCGAGACTCCTTTTTTGTGTCAAGGCTGTGTCAACAAATGCGTTTTGGCGCGTCATATACGTTAAAATGGCTTAAGCCAAATGGCTTGACGTTGGTTACTTTGCCTGATATGTTAGCGGTGTTAGCACAACTCAAAGCAAATGCTTGGAGAACCAAGACACTCAATTCGGGTTTTTGGTATAGCTACACCTAGGAGGATGGCATGAAGAAAGCAATAGTAGCAGTGGCTGCATTGGCGTTGGGCAGCAGCGCCGCAGCCCAAGCGTTTGTATTTCCGGCAAAGTGGTCAAACACAGCGCCAGCGGAAGCTAAACGTGGTGGGACATACCGTGGTTCAGCAATCTCGGATTACAAGACCTTAAACCCGTTTACCACAGCCGAAGCAGGTAATATCCCAGAAACCATCACAGCCGAAGCAGGAATGTTTAAGTTTGATGCCTCCACTGGTGACTATGTGCCGTACATGGCAGCTTCATACACTGTTTCGTCAGATAAATTGGTCTGGACGATGAACTTGCGTAAAGGCATGAAATGGTCAGATGGCAAAGCAATTACAGCTGATGATTTTATTACCACCTTTAAGATCACCACCGATGAAGACGTTGGCGACAACGGCTACGACAGCTTTTTTATTGATGACAAGCCAGTTGTTATTGAAAAAGTAGATGGCGATACCATTCGCGCTAAGTTTCCTAAAGTCGCTGCCGATGCCATCGAAATTTTAGCCTATGATCCATTTCCAAACCATGTTTTTGGACCTGTCTATGCCAGCAAAGGTGCAGCCGGTATTAAAGCCATGTGGACACTCTCCACACCTGCTGCTCAAGTTGTGCAGAGCGGTGCCTGGAAATTTGCTTCGTACCGCCCCGGCGAACGGGCAACTTTTGAAAAGAATGAATTCTTTGGTGACTGGAATAAAGATTCGGCTGGTGGAGAATTACCCTACGCCGAAGGACGCAGCATTGCTATTGTTGGTAACACTGCGGCTTCGTTAGCTGCTTTCTTGGGTGGTTCACTCGATGTCTTTGCTCCAGCCAATGCCGATCAACTCTCACAAGTCAAACGTGCCATTGATGGTGGCGGACTCAAGGCAAATTTGCGTCCAAATATTGGCGCAGCCGCCTCGAGTAGCTGGATTGTTTTTAACTGGAATCGTAAAGCCGATCCGTTCAAGCAAAAAATCTTCCGCGATCCTAACTTCCGTCGTGCCATGAGCCACTTATCTAATCGTGCTGCAATGGTGGATATTGTCTTCGGTAGCTTGGCACAGCCTGCTTACACCAGTGTCTACTTGCCATTTACGGCTTGGGTTTCTGGCACAGCTAAAAAGTATGACTATAACCTCGAAGCTGCTAAGGGTCTGCTCGAGAAAGTGGGTTTCAGCAAAAAGAATTCCGAAGGTTACTTGGTCAACCGTGAAGGCAAAGTCCTCGAATTTGACATCACCACCAACGCTGGTAACATTCAACGCGAACAAATGGCAAAAATCTTTGCTGATGGTGCAAAACTGGCTGGTGTAAAAGTTAATTTCAAACCAATTGACTTCAACAGCCTTGTTGCCCAACTGCTCGAAGATGGCGATAACCGCAAATTCGATGCGATTTTGCTTGGTCTTTCCGGTGGCGGCGTAATTTACCCATTGGGTAGCAACGTCGTACCTTGCGGAACAAACCTCCACGCTTTTAACAAGAGTGGCAAGTGCCTCGAGCCTTGGGAAACCCAAGCTGGTGCGTTGTACTCACGTGGTCAACAAGAACTTGACTTTGCTAAGCGCGTTACAATTACCAAACAAGTTCAAGACATCGAATCGCAATACCAAGCATGGGTCTACTTGGTTTCACCCAATACCCACGCTGCTTGGACTTCACGCACCCGTGGTGAATTCCCAAATGCTTTGCAAAACTCAATCAATGGTACTCGAGAAATCTCAATGACTTGGATTGCCCAATAATCTAAGCATTTGTACCCAAGGGGCGGGATAGATTCCCGCCCCTTGCCCTTAAAGCCCCTTCGTTTATAAAAAGAGGAACTTATGCTTGGATTCATTATGCGTCGGTTTATCAACCTGATTCCAGTGTTCATTGGCGCTACCATGCTAACTTTCTTGGTCATTCAGGCAGCTCCAGGCGATTTTTTAGATGCCAGAAAATTAGACCCAAGAACCACACCCGCCACTATCGAGCGCCTTGAGCGTCAGTTTGGCTTGGACAAGTCCTTGCCCGAACAATATGTGCGCTGGTTGGGTAATTTTTTACAAGGTAATTTAGGTGTTTCTTTTGATAGCAATGTTCCTGTTTGGGATCTGATTGCCCCCAAAATTGGCAACTCTGCCTTGCTTGTTTTTGGAGAATTGTTTTTGCTGTACTTAATTGCTATTCCAATTGGGATTTACGGAGCAGTCCGACAGTATTCGCTCGGCGACAAAGTGCTGAGTTTAGTGTCATACTTTTTTATTGGATTCCCTTCATTCTTTCTGGCGCTTTTAATCATTTTTGCTTTGGTCACGTATAAACTACAAACAGGTTCGCTGTTGTTACCTGTTGGTGGAATGACTTCAGAAAACCACGACACTTTTAGTTTTGTTGGGCGAATTTTGGATGTGCTTTGGCATGCACTCGCACCGATGCTGGCACTTTTGATTGGCGATATTGCTGGTTTATCGCGCACTTTTCGCGCCCAAATGCTCGAGTTTCTCAGTCAAGACTTTGTGCGAACAGCCCGTGCCAAAGGCTTACCCGAGCGCACCGTAATTTACAAGCATACCCTTCGCAATGCCTTGACCCCGTTTATTGCTGGAATAGGTGGTTTGCTGCCCGCCATTTTAGGTGGGGCGGGTTTTATTGAAGTGGTTTTTAATTGGCCTGGTTTAACTCCTGTTTTCTTGGATGCCCTTAATTCTCAAGATATATATGTGCTTTTGAGCATAGGGGCGGTATCTTTGGTGCTTTTGGTGATTGGTAATTTGGTTTCCGATTTCTTGCTGGCTGTGGTTGATCCAAGGATTCGGTACTTCTGATGAGTGCTTCTTCAGCGCCTGTCAGTATAGATGCCATGCAAGGTATGGCAGCTACCTCAAAGTCTCGCTCTCAGGTAGTTTGGGAGCAATTTCGCAAGCATCAATTTGCGGTTTTCGGCGGCATTATTTTATTTGCTTTGTATATTGGCGCAATTTTTGCACCATTTATCAGCCCATACGGTTTGTCTGAGTACAGCACCACCAATGTAACTAAATTTCATCCACCTATCCGAGTTCATTTTTTTGATGAAAACGGAGGTCTAAGTTTACCATTTGTTTACCCAACTAAGCGTACCAATGACCCCAATACATTTCAACAAGTCTTTACCGATGATAAAACCCAAAAATGCCCCGTTAAGTTTTTTCATAACCGTCCCGACCAGCCCTATAAACTATTTTTTGTCATCCCAATGACGGTTCGTTTATTTGGGGTAGACCAGCCATGTAATATCTTTTTATTGGGTGCAGACTTGTACGGGCGTGATTTATTTACTCGGCTTTGGTATGGTGCGGGTGTTTCACTGACCATTGGTATTTTCGCCGTGACTCTTTCCACGCTGCTTGGTCTTATTTTTGGTGGACTTGCAGGCTATTATGGTGGCTGGGTGGATAATATCATCATGCGTTTGGTGGAGATTATTGGGGCAATCCCGGGGCTTTTCTTGCTTTTGACTTTAACAGCTTTGTTGCCTCAGTCTCTAGATCCAATACTTGTTTTTTATGGGATTATTTTCCTGCTTGGTGCAATCGGCTGGGGTGGTTTGGCGCGAACAGTCCGTTCACAAATCAGTGCCTTACGCGAATCGGACATGGTGCAAGCTGCTACCAGTTTAGGCGCGAAAGAAGCTCGAATCATTGGCATCCATATGCTACCAATCACTTTTTCTCTGCTGATTGTGGGACTATCTTTAGGAATTCCGGGTGCAATCATTGCAGAATCTGGCTTGTCGTTTTTGGGGCGTGGTGTTCGTGAACCATACTCAAGTTGGGGATCATTGATTGCTCAAGCGCAAGAGGGTTCTTTCTCGAGCATCACTGACCGACCATGGATTCTGATACCTGGATTTTTTATCGTCTTGGCAGTTTTGTGTTGGCAGTTCTTAGGTGACGGTCTACGTGACGCACTTGACCCCCGTAAGCGTCAATAAAGCTGACGGTACGCAAGCGCCAAAAGCTGACCTCTCGAGCAACACCAAAGCACCTGTAATGTTATAATCGCTACATTCTTTTTGGAGGACTCTATCTATGGCACATATTTCCAGCAGCGAAACGCTGGTCGAGGTGAATAACCTCAAGACCTATTTTTACACCGACGAAGGCACTGTTAAAAGTGTTGACGGTGTAACGTTCCATATTCAAAAAGGCGAGACCTTGGCGGTGGTTGGTGAGTCTGGCAGTGGTAAAAGCGTCACGAGCCTGAGCATCATGCGCCTTATCCCTAGCCCTCCGGGTAAAATTGTGGATGGCACAGTGATTTTCAGGGGTCGGGACGGGGTAGCCAAAGACTTAACCAAGGTTTCCGAAGCCGAAATGCGAAAAATTCGCGGCAACGAAGTCTCGATGATTTTCCAAGAACCGATGACCAGCTTAAACCCTGTCTACACGGTCGGCGACCAGATTGCCGAAGCGGTGGTGCTGCATCAAGGCAAAACCAAAAAAGAAGCCATGGAAGTTGCCATTACCATGCTCGAGTTGGTCGGTATTCCAGAGCCGCGCCGTCGGGTGACCAATTATCCGCATCAGATGTCGGGTGGTATGCGCCAACGGGTGATGATTGCCATGGCATTAAGTTGTAACCCTGCGCTTTTAATTGCTGATGAACCTACCACAGCTTTAGATGTCACGATTCAAGCCCAGATTCTGGATTTGATGCGTAAATTACAACGCGAAATCGGTATGAGTATTTTGTTTATCACCCATAACCTTGGTGTGGTGGCAGAAATGGCAGACCGTGTGGTGGTGATGTACGGTGGGCGGGTGGTCGAAGAAGGCGATGTGGTCGAGATTTTCAAACGCCCTAAGCACCCCTATACCATGGGCTTACTGCACAGTATCCCACGGGTAGACCATGCGATTATGGATCAAAAGCGGCTCGAGGCGATTCCGGGCAATGTGCCAAACCCCTTGTACTTACCCAGTGGTTGTGCCTTTCATCCGCGTTGTAAATATGCCATTGATGCTTGCAAAGAAGCCATTCCTGCACTCGAGGACACGGGTAGTGGGCATATGAGTCGTTGTATCCGTTGGAAGGAGCTTTAAGATGACCGCACCAGCTTTAGAAAAAAATCCTTCGAGCGCTACCCAAGAAATGCCTTTGCTCGAGGTCAATAATTTAGTCAAATACTTTCCGATTCGCGGCGGTTTGTTATCCCGAGTTGTGGCAAACGTGAAAGCTGTTAGCGACATCAGCTTTAAGATTGCCAAAGGCGAAGTGCTTGGTTTGGTCGGCGAATCTGGCTCGGGTAAAACCACAGCCGGACGTGCTTTGCTGCGCCTAATTGAACCAACTTCGGGTGAAGTGAAATTCAATGGCGTGGATGTGGTGAAGTTATCCAAAACCGAGATGCGTGAGTATCGCAAACAGATGCAAATTATTTTCCAAGACCCGTTTGCCAGCTTGAACCCACGCATGACCGTTGGTGACATTATCGGCGAAGCACTGCTGATTCATAACCTTGCCAGAGGGCAGGCTCGGGTTGACCGCGTAGCCGACCTGTTGCGCCGCGTCGGACTTAGCCCAGACCACATGCGTCGTTATCCACATGAATTTAGCGGTGGTCAACGTCAACGTATTGGTATTGCTCGTGCTTTGGCAGTAGACCCTAAGTTTATTGTGGCAGACGAACCAGTCTCGGCGCTTGACGTTTCGATTCAAGCCCAAGTGGTCAATCTGCTCGAGGATTTGCAACGCGACCTTGATTTAACTGTTCTGTTTATTGCTCACGACCTTGGTGTGGTTGAGTACATCTGTGACCGCGTTGCCGTGATGTACCTTGGTAAAATCATGGAAGTTGCCCCAAGCCGCGAGTTGTACACCAATCCTAAGCACCCGTACACCGAAGCGCTTTTAAGTGCCGCGCCAATCCCAGACCCAACCATTAAACGCGAACGGATTATTCTCGAGGGCGATATTCCTTCGCCCATTAACCCGCCAAGTGGTTGTGTCTTTCGCACCCGTTGCCGTTACAAGATTACTGAATGCGAACACACCGTCCCAGAATTAAAAGAGGTTGCTCCGGGGCATTTTAAAGCCTGTATCCGTGACGACATTTTATAAAGTTTAGAATGTAAAAAAAACCACCCGTTACGAGTGGTTTTTTTTATATCTACATATTAAAACCAAACATCCGCATTTGGCGTTTACCATCCTCGGACATTTTGCTTGGTGTCCACGGCGGAGTCCAGACAAAATCCACTGTCACTGCCTCAACTCCCTCAAGGCGCATCAGAGCAAGCTCAACATCGGCACGAATCATGTCCTGTACAGGGCAACCGACCGAAGTCAGGGTCATTTCAACATCCACCAGACCAGAATCTGAAACCACAACCCTGTAAACTAAGCCTAAATCCACCACATTGACTGGGATTTCGGGGTCTTTAACGACTTTCATTGCCTCGAGAATTTGTTCTTCGGTGGGTAAAACAGCTTGCATTGTTACACTTGGTTCTGCAATTGCCTCGCTCATATTTCTCCTATTCCACGGGTAAACCATCCGCCATCCATGCCTTAATCCCACCCTCGAGATTAACCACGGTATAGCCGTTCTGGGCAGCAAATTGGGCGGCTTGGGCGCTACGAATACCACCAGCGCAAATCAGCACAATCTCTTTTTCTTTGGGCATTTCGGTGTATCGAGTCTGAAATTCGGATAAAGGAATTAAAGTTGCACTCGGCACATGCACCGCGTCCCACTCGTCTTGTTCGCGGACATCTATCAACACAGCCCCAGACTTAAGACGGGCATCGGCTTCTATGGGCAAAATTCGTTCAAACACAAAACCACTCTACTCGAGAATCACAGGGCGTGTGTCTTTGAGAAAACACGTAGAATAAAATCCTATGACTGGAAAAAACTTTGCCCGCAGTTTCACCATGCACCGCGCCGCCTTGATTGAACTTCTCGAGAAGATTCCTGCTGAACAAGCCGACTTTAAGGCTTGGGAAAGTGGTATGACCTTTACCAGACTTGCCGATCATTTGTCTGGCTCGAGTATTCGCATGGGCAAAATGATGCAGGGTGTGAAACCAGACCCAATTGAACCAAGTGCCGATTTCTCGGGGGCGATTGAACGTCTGAAATCTACCTTGTTCGACACCCAAGCCATGCTTGGCGCAATGTCCGACGAGGCGTTTGGGGTGGTTGTGCCAGCCTTTGGCGGTCGTGAAATGCCCGTGGCTTCCTTGGTGGATTTTATGATTCAGCACGAAGCACACCATAAAGGTCAGGTTTGGTTGATGGCACGAATGGTCGGAATAGAACCACAAATGTTTATTAAAATGGGTTGAGCCAATTGTTTTACCTAACCCAAAGTTGATGGTGAAAAGCTGACAAAAAGCGCTATAGTGTAGTTGTAATAAACCTTCAGGAGGAACATTATGTGGCCATTTGGTAAAAGCGCAACTGACAGCATCAAAGATGAAATGAAGAAATTTCCTTTCTTAGCCAATCAATCCATCACCTTCACAGAGCGTGGCGGGATGGTTTACTGGAACGGTGTAGTGGCAAATGATTCAATGAAAAATTTGCTTTCTAAATTGCCTATTGGTATTAACGGCATCAAGAGTGTGGATGTTTCTAATGTAACTGTTTTGGCTGCGGCTGAAGCCCAAGCCAGTGCAATTGAAAGCGTGGACGAAGCCACAATTCAAGAAGCCCTTGAGCGCAATGCGCTGGCAAAGAATGTCTTTGCTGCCTTCCAAGCCGACCCCGAACTGAACAACAACCCGATTGCTGTACTGCAAAGCGGTGACGGTGTGGTCTTGCGTGGGGCGGTGGATTCACAACACGAATTTAACTTGGCAGTTAAACTTGCCCAAGAAAATGGTGCAAACCGTGTCATGTCCGATGAACTCGAGATTGTCGAGAACGCCAAAGCAAAAGCCGTCGAAGCCGTTAAAGCCGAAGAAGCCAAGAAGCCAGCTTATGTCAATTTGCCAGATGAATACCACATTGTTAAACCGGGCGAAACCTTAAGTGCGATTTCCCAGAAATACTTTGGTGACTTAGACCACATTGATGATATTGCTAAAGCCAGTGGTGTCAGCAACCCAGACTTAATTAAAGTTGGTCAGAAATTACAAATCCCACGATAAAAGCATAGGGTTGCGAACCCGCCCGTCAGGTGCGCGTATGGGTTCAAGACAGGTGCGCGTATGGGTTCAAGACAAGTGCATGTATGGGTTCAAGACGAGGCAAAAAGGTGAAGGTTGTTGACTTCACCTTTTTGTTTTTTCAATAGTTCTTTGGTCTCGAGTACACTCTGAAAAGACACTGCGAATTTTTTGTGGGACAATTTCGAGGTGGTTTTATTTGTATTATTTTTAGACCGAGTATAAATATAGTCCCAAAAGGAGAGACAGAATGAAAATTCTTTGCTTAATCAGACAAGTTCCAGATGCAGAAGCCAAAGTCAAAGCCGCTTTAGGCAAAGTTGACCTAGACGGGGCAACCATGGCGCTCGACGGCATGGATGAATACGGGGTCGAACAGGCTCTTCGTATCAACGAAGGCGGTGCAAACACGGTTGCGGTCGCCCTTGGCAATACCCGTTTTGAAGATGCAATTCGCCGCAGTCTCGCCATGGGACTCGAGCGAGCCGTTCATATCGAAACCGATTTGCTGCTTGATGTGGTTTCGCAAGCCCAAATCCTCAAAGCCGTGGTTCTCGAGGAAGCCCCAGACTTGGTTTTTGTTGGTGGGCAACACGCCGATACCGACTCGCAAGCCCTTGGTGCAGCCTTAGCCGAAGCCTTGGGCTGGAATCAGATTACATGGACAACCGAACTGACCCTTGCCGATGGTATCGCCAAAGCCACCCATGACACCGACGATGGCAAAGAAAGCCTTGAACTGGCATTACCTGCGATTATCACCACCCAACAAGGGCTGAATGAACCGCGTTACCCGACTTTACCAAACATCATGAAAGCCAAGAAAAAAGAAATTCGCAAAACCACCCCCGAGCAGTACGGCATTACCAACAGCAAAGTGCGAATTGTTTCCCAAGAAATTCAAGAACGCCCACGCTTAAATAAATTGCTTGACGGCAAAGACCCAGTAACGGCAGCAAATGAATTGATTAGGTTGCTACACGAAGAAGCCAAAGTGATTTAGAGCTAGTAGCTACTAGCTGCTAGTTATTAGCTAAAGACTAGAAGCTAAAAAGGAGACCGACATGATTTTAGTTGTTTGCGAATTTGATACAAAACTTAAAAAAAGTGCGCTCGAGATTCTAGGGGCAGCCCAACGACTCGAGGACAGTGTAACGGCGGTGCTGCTTGGGACTGGGGCTGGCGGTGTGGCACTCCAAGCCGCCCAGTATGCCAGTCAAGTGCTGGTTTGCGAAGATGCACTGCTAGTCGGTGCAAAAAATATGGCGCAAGCTGTGAGCGACCTGAGCGAACAAGCCGAAGCGACTTTGGTACTGATGGCAGGTTCTCGAGGCGGACGTGAAATCGCGCCTCGGGTAGCTGTGCGCTTAGATGCTCCGTATCTCGAGGATGCGACTGTACTCACCAATATCGAAGGCGGTTTGCAAATTCAGCATTATGCTTATCTGGCTCGGGTCACAGAAACCCTCGAGGCAATTGCTCCGATTGTGGTGTGCAGCGTTAAACCCAACACCCAAGTGGTGGCGGAAGCAAACAGCAGCGCGGGCGAAATTTTTGAAGTTAAACTCGAGCTAACTGCCAGTGGAGTCACTGTCTTGGGGCGCACCGTCGAGAAAACATCTCGAGTTGCCCTAACCGAAGCCAGTCTGGTGGTGACGGGCGGGCGCGGACTGGGTTCACCAGAGAACTTTGCTTTAATCGAAAGCCTTGCCGATGTGCTTGGGGCGGGGGTTGGTGCTACTCGAGCCGCCGTGGACGCAGGGTGGCGACCTTACGGCGAACAAGTCGGGCAGACTGGCAAAACGGTACAGCCAAACGCCTACATTGCCGTTGGTGTCTCTGGGGCGGTGCAGCACTTATCGGGCATGGGAAAATCCAAGAACATCGTGGCAATCAATAAAGATGCCGAAGCGCCGATTTTTAAGGTGGCTGATTACGGAATCATTGGTGATTTACATGCGATTATGCCAGCCCTAATTGAAGCCGCCAAGAAATTACGCGACTAAAGCGAATGCGATTACGCGACTAAAGCGTTTTCGAGTCAAACGCGGTACAATACAAAATCGTGAAAACCCATCCTGTTCAAATTGGCTCATTGCATCGTGAACTCCCAGTCATTAGCGTCGCCCCCGGCGTGTCGGTGGCATTGCTTAATTTACTTGGCGATACCGAACTGACCGAAGAAGCTGGCAAAGCCTTGGCTGCCCTGCTGCCCAAAGGTATTGAGGTGCTGGTCACACCAGAAGTCAAAGCCGTGACCCTTGCCCATGTCATCTCGAGAATCCTTGGTATTCCGTATATCGTGGCGCGTAAAACCCAGAAACCCTATATGCACCAACCTGTGACTCGAGAAGTGCTGAGCATTACCACAGGCAAACCACAACTTTTGGTGATTGACGGTTTTGACATTCCAAAAATAAAAAATAAGCGTGTTGCTGTCATAGATGATGTTGTTAGTACCGGCGGCACACTCCGCAGTTTAAGCGCCCTAATCACCGATATTGGCGGTTCAGTGGATGCTACTTTGGCGGTTTTTACCGAAGGCGACCCTCGAGACGACGTGATTGCTCTTGGGCATTTACCGTTGTATTTAGAGTGAGGCACAGAGCAGTTTTTGCAAGCTCGAGACATATATTTCAAAGCTCAAAAAGGAGTTCATCATGACTGCCACACCGACCGAAACCTTCACCCTCATCATTGGGGACTTGAGTCGTGAATTGCCCTTGGTGCGTCCAACGCCAACCACCCGATTGCCCTTGGTGGAATTTCTGGGCGATACTCAATTGGCTCGAGCGGCTGCGGCGGCTACGGTTGCGCTGATTCCTGAAGGGACTCAAGTGCTGTTTACTTGCGAAACCTCGAGTATTCCTTATGTGCATTCTTTAGCCGAAATGATGAACTTACCGTATGAAGTGGCGCGTAAACGCCGTCGTCCGTACATGCACGACCCGATTATTCAAGATGTCCAAAGCATGACTTTAGGGGTGGGCGAAACCCTGTGGTTGGATTTACGACACGCTGCTAACTTGCGCGGTAAAAACGTTACGATTGTGCTGGATGTGGTTGCCAGTGGCGGCACAATTGCCTCGCTCGAGAAGATGATTTTACGGGCTGGTGGAAAACCACATGGGCGCGTAGCGGCTTTTAGTCATGGGCAACCCAAAATTGAAATTGCAGTTATGCAGCAATTACCAATTCTTGACTCGAGACCATAATTTTGTAAGGTGATACACAGGTTTGAGGTATTCTGTAAAGCTGTACAATAAGTCTATCTCAAGTAGCTTCTTAGAGGAAACAAAAGGAGCTAATTATGGGCATCTCGAGACGTGAGGCATTAAAAACACTTGGCTTGGCAAGCGCAGTCGCAACCATTGGTGGGGTAAGCGTGAGCAACGCACAAAGCAACCTAGTGATTCCAAACGGTGCGGGTTTTAACCGCATTAAGGTTGGGGAATTTACAGTCGTGGTGCTGTCCGATGGACAAGGCAACCCTGCGGCATTGCTACCCAACTGGGGCGCGAATCCAGAATTGCAAGACGAATTCAAAGCCACCCTAAAAGCCAATTATATTGATGTGGCAGCAGTTCGTAATAATTTCCATCCTGTGTTGGTGGACACTGGCAAAAACAAAGTCCTGATTGACTCTGGTAATGGTGTCAACGCCAACGCTCCAACGGGGCGTTTACTGAACCACTTAGCACTGGCTGGTTATAAGCCCGAAGACATTGACACGGTTTACCTGACACACTTCCACGGCGACCATATCAACGGTTTGACCAACGCTCAAACCCAAGCGATTTTCCCGAAAGCCCAAATTATTGCTGGCGAAACCGAACACACCTTCTGGACCAAACCCGCTACAGGCGTAGTTGGGGCTGGAATTACTAAAAATATCGTCTCGCAAAGCGAAAAACTGAAATTAATTCGTGATGGTGTGGAAATCGTCCCCGGACTTAGCACCGTAGGTTCACCTGGACACACCCTCGGGCATCAAAGTGTCTTGGTCTCGAGTGGTACAGCCCAAATGATGATTATGGGCGACGCAGCCGGACACTTTTTACTCAGCCTTAACTACCCAAGTGCTTACCTCGGCTTTGACACCGACAAGCCAATGGCAGTTAAGACTCGAGCCAGTTTATTCCGTCGAGTAGCCGCCGAAAGAATGCTGGTCACGGGTTATCACTTCCCATTCCCGGGGGTCGGCTACATCCGCAGACGCAACTTTGGCGGCTACGAATTTGTGCCAGCCGCTTTCCAATTCTAAAGTTTTAACAATCATGGGATGAGGCATGCCTCATCCCTACGATTTTTGGCAAAATGACAGTATGTACCCTAGGCTTAGAAACGATTCGTCTCGAGCCAAGCTAAAATTGCCGTTTTTTCATTCTCCAAGTCACCTTCAATAATCGCGTTGGCAGCCGCTTTTTTAGCCGCACCAATCTGCGAGCCAACCAAACCAAAACGGTCTATCAATTCTAAGCCACTGACAGCTAATTCGCGTTCGTCAAAAGTTTCTAGGTCTGGTGGAAAATCCGCACAACGCCGCATGGTTTCTTTGATCCAAAAATCCGCGTTCCACGTCAGTTCTGGGGCATGCGCCAAGCGGTCTGCACGGCGTAACTCGAGGGCAGATGCGGCATAAATCCCAAGGTCATTGACAAATTTTCTAAGGGCTTTGTGGCTGCTTGGAATCGGTGGGCGCATGTGATGACGCACCAATTTAACCACCATCTCAAGCAGGTCGTTCGAGCATTTCAAGCGCAGTAAAATACTTTTTGTAATGTCCGCCCCTCGAGTTTCATGGTGATAATAATGTGCCACACCATCATCGCTAAAAACTTGGGTGGCAGGTTTACCAATGTCATGTAGCAAAGCTGCCAGTTTGACTTCGGCACTGGACTCAGCCGCAAAAACCACGGTTTGGAACATGTGTTCATCTAAACTTAAATGGTGATACGGATTTTGTTGGTCAAACCCAAAACAGACCGTGTACTCTGGCATGATTTGCTCGAGTAAACCCGTGTCACGCAGTAAACGCAGCGCAGGGAGTAGATTATTTTGGCAGTTCAGTAAACCCAGTAATTCGTTTTGAATTCGTTCGGGTGCAACACTCGAGACCAAAGGGGCAAGTTCTCGAGTGGCGTTTAGGGTTTGGGCATCCACGGTAAAACCAAGTTTTGCCACAAATCGGGCTAAGCGCAACATCCGCAATGGGTCTTCGGAAAAACGCTCGGTGGCGTTACCAACTGCACACAATTTTTTCTGCTTGAGGTCAGATTGACCGTTAAAAGGGTCTATCAGCACTTGGTCACGCAAACGCACCGCCATGGCATTGACCGTAAAATCACGCCTTGCGAGGTCGGCTTCAACAGGCAGACTTGGGTTAAAGGTGACTTCAAAATCTCGGTGATGAATCCCTGTACTGCGTTCGGTGCGTGGTAATGCCACGTCTACAGTGAGGTCATTGTAGGTGACTTTTAAGACTCCAAAACTTGCCCCGACCACATCTACTCGCGCCCAAGTCTCGAGATTGGTTCTTAGGGTTAAAAAATCAATCCCCGTGACAATATAATCGGCATCTTTAACAGGCAAACCCAGCATCGTGTCACGGACTGAGCCGCCAACCAAGTAAATTTCGCCTTGCAGGGTTTGAATGGTTTTTAATAATTGATTTTGCATCAGACATTCCCATACAACGACAAAACAAAAGCATTGGCGTACTCGAGGTCTGGGTGTTCTGACAACACACTCTGATTTTCAGCTTGTTGGACTTCCTCAAGTTTGGCATTGAGCATGGAAAGTATTGTAACGAAAACGACAAGGGCAACCAACACCCTTGTCATGCCTTAAAATCTATTAAAGTCCTCATGGTGCGACCATCAGTTTTCTTGTTGGATAGCACATTTGGGCGTGATACACCATCTACGCAAAGTAAGAGTTTATTTTTGATCAATCAGCCATGCTACAGCATAAAAGTTACCCGCTTCAACCTCGAGTTTGACAGCCCGTAAAGCACGACTGGCAGGACCCATTATCACGCTACCATCCAAGGCGTTAAAAGCACTGCCGTGACATCCACACTCGAGTTGCCGTAAACCATTGGGCAACTGGGAAATGCAACCATTGTGGGTACAAGTGCGGCTGTAGGCACTGTAAAACACTTTTTGATGCTCAAACAACCGAGCATTGGTTTGCTTTGGCGCAGGCACACGCACCAGAACACAGGCTTCGCCTTGGAACTTGAATTCTGCGTCATCCCAATCTTTTGATAGTTTCTCGAGTTCTATAATTTTAACCCGAGGCACACTTTGCGCCAAGGCTTGGCTGGTCACAGCCATTGCTACCCCTGCACCAAGCACTTCTCTACGATTCATAACCGACCTCCCTCAATGCTAAAAGGGAAGGCAATGCCTTCCCTCAAACTAAAACGGCTTTTTAGCCAGCGATAATATCGGCCGGATGATAAATGGCGGTCAGGGTCTTGGGGGCAAGAATTGCCAAGGCTTCTTGTTCGCTCATGACTGGGTTTTTGAGGCGAATACCGAGTAAACGAGCCATCAGGGTGTAGGTATAAGTATTGTCTACTAAACCAATACGGGCTGTGCCTAGGTTCTTACCGTAAACTGCAAACATCGTTGGGGTAGCGGTGTGCTGACCCGAGTGAAAACCAATGTTTGGGCGGTCTGGATTGGCGATGTCAGTTTGGTTCATCACCCAAGCCAGCGTATTGCTGGGTTGAACACTGTAGCGCACGCTGTCAGGCAAAAAGACACGCTTAGTGATTGCATCCACCACGATTTGGGCTTGGACTGGAGTGATTGCCATGCCTTTAACGGTGCGGTAGATTTCGCTGACTTGATCAACGGTTGGGGTTGCACCAAGACGGGCTTGGATTAACTCGAGGCTACCTTTTTGGTTTGCCAGCAAATCAATACCCTTACTCGAGGCGCGGTAAGTTCCACCAGCGCCATATAGTGCGCCATTGCCACAAGCGTGGTCAGACCCAAGAATCAAGATTGTATCTGGGTTCTGGTCTACAAATGCCATCAGCGTCTCGAGGGCTTCGTCAGCGGCGATGATGTCCCACATCAGGGCAGCCGCGTCGTTTAAGTGTCCAGCGTGGTCAATCCGAGCCGCCTCGACTTGCAATACAAAACCGTTTTTGCTGGCTGCCAGAATCGGCAAGGCTTTTTTGGTCATGTCGTTTAGGCTTGGTGCGTCTACGCTTTGGAAACGACGATCAATTTCATAAGGCACATGGCTGCTCGAGAAAATACCGAGTAATTTTGAAGCGTTTGAATTCATCAGTTCGGCTTTGGTTTTGACCACGCCATAGCCTTTGGCAGCAAAGGCAGCATAAAGGTCTTTTTTGTCACGGCGCACAGCAGCGTCAAAGAAGCGGCTTCCACCACCGAGGTAAACATCTGCGCCAAACTCGAGGTACTGCTCGGCGATCAATTCTTCGGCATTGCGGTCTGGGTTATTGATGATAAAAGTGGCTGGAGTGGCATGGGTCACGGTGGCTGTGGTCACTAAACCGACAGCTTTACCCATTTGTTTTGCCGAAGCAAAAATTGGAGTCAGTTTTGTGCCATCAATGTGCATTGCTACGCCACCATTGACGGTTTTGACACCTGTACTCCAAGCATTGCCGGCGGCTGATGATTCGGTCACAAAAGCAGTCAGGCTGTTGGTGTTCTGAAGCCCGTTTGGGCTGGTTTTGAGCAAGCGCTCGAGGGCGAGTGGGCGACCCAAAACCCGACGGGCATAAAACTGGGCAATCGCATAATCATCCCAGCCAAAGCCGTCATAAGCAAACAAAATGACATTACGGGCTTTATTGATGATGGCTGGGTCATTGCTTTGGGCTTGGGCAGTTTGGCTTGCCAATGCACTGGCTACACCAGCCAAAACGCTTGATTTAATCACTTGTCTACGATTCATGGTCTTACCTCCGAAGGTTTTACTACTACAGCAATGTTGATTTTGCCGCTTTCGGAATGAATGTAACTTGCCTTTGTCAATTTCGAGTCAGGTTTTTTTGTTGTTCAGTGAAACAAAAAACCAGAAGCATACTGATTTTAGAAGCCAAAACTACAGTGTTTAGTCAGGCTTTTGTCAGGTGTTTCACTTGTGTCATAAACCAAACGTGCCATGGGGTGCTTCGCTGTTAAGTACAACCCTGAAATGTTTTAGAGTTTTTTTCCTAAACCATTTCGGACCAAGCGACCACGCCCGAAGCGCACCAAGCCCGAAGCGACCCAAGCCCGATAGGTGCTGCTTTAGGGGTCAAGAAGGTGCTGCTTTAGGGGTCATGTTTTAGGTGCAAGACAGGTGCGCGTATGTGGTCAAGAAAAGGAGTAAGGGCAACGTATCTCACGCTTTCATTTTAGAATTTCCAGAAAAACGTCAATTCTCTCATTCCAGCGTGAGATACTTAGAATGCTAAACTCGAGCCATGCGAATAAAAATTTGTGGCATCACAAGGTTTGAGGATGCACTGGCATGTGAAGAAGCTGGGGCAGATGCGATTGGTTTTATTTTTGTGCCAAACACCAAACGCTATATTTTGCCAGTCAATGCGGCACGAATCTCGAGTCAAATCAGTGGCTTGGTCTCGAGAATTGGGGTTTTTAGAAATGTTTCACTCGAGGAGATAGTGCAAACTGCTCGGCAAGTGCAACTGAGTGCAGTACAGCTACACGGCTCAGAAACCGATGAATTTGTGACCCGTCTCGAGCAGCACTTCCCAGTCATTCGGGCTGTTTCCTACCAACTGCAAATGGTCATGCCACCAGCCCAAACCCTGCTCTTGGACGGTCTTGAGGCGGGGTCTGGACAAGTCTTTGATTGGAGGGCAGTGGACACTTCACACCTTAAAAATCGGCGTTGGCTACTGGCGGGCGGCTTAAATCCAGACAATGTTAGACAGGCTGTGCAGCAACTTAAGCCTTGGGGTGTAGATGTCTCGAGTGGCGTAGAAAGTACGGCTGGAATTAAAGATGCGAGTAAAATCAGGGCTTTTATAGCGGCGGCTCGAGAAGCCTAAATTCTAATAATTTCATAAAGTGTCGGTAATTATGGTAAACTACCGACACTTTATGAATACTGTTCTACCACAAGCCCTTTCGAGCCTATTTGCTCAGCATCACGGTTTGGTGTCCACCAAAATGATTCAAGGGACTGATTTGCCAGCCCATTGGCTTTCTTACTACACCAAACTTGGTTTGTTGGAACGCACTCAGTACGGTGTGTACCGCTTGGTTGGTAGTGCTGGTACAGACCAAGACCATTTGCTCGAGGTGATGCTGCGAATTCCCAAGGCGGTGATTTGTTGCCTTTCAGCTTTGGCTTTTTATCAGTTAGGGACGGTTGTACCATCTGAAATTCACTTAGCCATTGCCAATAAAGCTCGTCGTCCTAAACTCGAGTATCCCCCGCTTGCTTTGTACTATTTTTCGCCTCAACAATTTGAGTATGGTATCCAAACCTATGCTGTTGGTGGCGGACAAATTCGGATTTATTCCAAAGAAAAAACTTTAGCTGACGTGCTGCATTTAAGTCACCGGATTGAACGAAGTATTTTTCTTGAAGCCTTAAAAAGCTACTTAAACCATTCCGACCGTGACTTAAAAAAACTTTTTGCCGCCGCCAAAGTCTGCTTGGTCGAACAAAAAATGCGTTCTTATACCGAAACGGTACTGGCATGAAAAACATGGCTGCTTCGGTCAAAGTTTAAAAAATGGGAAACTCAACATTCGTTTATTTGCAAAAATAAAAACTTCTGTTTATGGTTTTTTGGTAATAATTATGCTATACTGCTTTAGAGGTGTAATTATGTCTGAAACGCAAATTCAAGTTGCTTTTACAAATGGTCTCAATCCAACCCAAGTTCAGGCTCTAAACTTAAATGAGCATCCATTGAAAACTCATTTGGCTTCTGTTGGTGTCTGGTACGACAAAGAAACATTAGATTATCAAATTAATGATGACATAGATTTCTGGCTTTCCAACGATTCTGAAATGGTTTGTCAATTGCGTATTGCTGCGCTGTACTGCTTACCAGAAGGTCATCAGTACGGTTTTCACTTACCACTATTAGACTTACCTGTAAAAGAACTAACGATGAATTTACCGCATTGGCTGGCTGTACAGTTGCCACTAGAAGTTGCCACCATCAAAGACGAACCAATCTTCTAAATTTAGACCGCTAAATCGTACTTACCCCTAAAGACCGAAGTTAAAAATTCTTTTCTTGCATAAAAAGCTCGAGTTTTTGGGGCTGCACCACCTTGTCCTTTGGTTCTGGGTTGAATCAGTTTGCCCATGCTTCCAGTCAAGGGAACGCCGTCAAGGATTGCCTCACGAATCAGGTTGTAATCTGCTTCAACGGTTTGAAATAACTCGGTGTCGCCTAAATCAAAGGCTTTTACTCCATAAACCAAAGAAGTCGTTTCGGCTTGGTCTACAAAAATTCGGGCAAGAATAATTTGCTTTCTCAGTTTTGTGTAAAGGTGGCTTTCGGTAAATGTTTTTCCTGCCACTTCAAACGGGTCAAGCATCGTGATTGCCATTGTTTCTTTGGGAACAAGCAGCCCATTTTTGAGGTACTTAAACGGCACAACTTTAAGTTCCCACGAGCCAAAATTAGGCGCTCGAGATGAGTTCAGTGGCAGCCCTAAATAACGCTCGGCAACATGACCAGCCCAACCTTTGTTAATTTTGCCGTTTTTTGCAATAAAGGTCACTTCGTAGGTCTGGGCAAGTGGTCGTAAATCCTGCCCAATCAGTTCTGCAAAGCGTGCCAGTGCTATTTCTCGTTCCATATTGTGTTCCTATACGCCAGCATTTCAAGGGCTGGGGTTCTGTCGCCAGATGATGAGATGCGGCGTGGTGCTTCGAGTGTTTTTATTTGAAAACCAAGTTGGGTGTAAAGGTCAATAATTCTTGGTGTGGCTTGATTAGAAGTGATGACTACCCCTGTATGAGCGGCTAACCATCTGGCAACCCGAATTTGGTCATCCCATGTGAAGCCACCAGCACTATAGGTGGTGAATTCAACATCGTATGGCGGGTCGGCATAGACAAAATCATCAGGCTCAAGGGTGATTTTCTCGAAGTCTCCGATGGTGAAATTCCAAGACTGCACGAGACTTCGGTACTCGAGGAAGTCAGTTGCGTAGTTAATGGTTGTGTATTTGCCAAACGGCACATTGAAGCCGCCACTTTTGTTAAAACGACATAACCCATTAAAGCAGGTGCGATTCAAATAATAGAAAAGCTCGGCGGCTTCTTGGCTTGTTTCTTGCTTAGTCAGCACCAAATCGTTAAACCGTTGCCGTTTTTGGTAAAAATAAGTTTCGTCGTGTTGTGGTTTTAACTCGAGCTTTAATCCTTTTTGTAACCAGTGATAGAAGTTGATGAGATGCGGGTTAATGTCGTTTAAGAGTGCATCTTTAGGCATCAAACCTAAAGCAATGGCTAATCCGCCCGAAAAAGGTTCTACCAAACGACGGTGGGCATGGTGCGCCCAAACCTCGCGCAATTGTGGCACAAGCCAACGTTTGCCACCAGCCCATTTAAGTGGTGGCGATAACTCTTTAACACTGGGTATGTCCTCGCCAAACAAGAATGTCTGCATTGCAATAAAGTTTAACCGATTTGAATATCTTGAGTAAGGAATTTTTGGCGGCTCGAGAAGCCTAAAAACTGCACCAAGAATAAAAAAAGACAAGCCAATTGGCTTGTCTTTTTTTAGGCTAAATTTAGAGGATTGTGGCAATCACATACGAACTCGAGCCACCAAAGTTGATGGTTAGGGTGCGACCAGCCAATGTGTCTGGGGTGGTGTATGTACCTGTCAGGCTGGCAGTATTAGCGCCACCATTGATGATAATTTGACCAAGGGTTGCGAGTCCTGTTCCTGTTAAAATCCCTGTAACTGCTGCCGCCGCGCCATTGACGGTGGCATTGTAGGTACAGCCTCCAGCTGATTGTGCAGCAAAGCTAACCGAAGCAACACTGGTTGTGGCTGAAGCGCTGCGGGTTGCTCCAGCAGTCCCACCTGCGTCGCTGATTGTGGCTGTAAAGCTGGCATTGGTCATGGCAAAGCTGGCGGGGCAATTTGCACCGCTCAAAGTTGCGGTTGGCATGGTTTGGGTGTAGCCCCATTCAGCTAAACGGGCAATATTGTCTTTAACTTGTTGGTCTGTGACATCAGCAAATGTACCTGATGCAATCACAACCCCATTTTTTGTGCCTTGAAGCGCGATACCGCCTTTAGAGAGGTCAAGCGGCGCACCCTTACCATCAATTCCAAGCGCTCCACCGCCAACGGTAGGGTTGGGTGTTTTGGTGGTGTCTTGTAAAACAATTGGTGGGGTTTTAATCAAACCACACGAAGCGAGTAACGAAACGGCGACCAAACCCAACATAACTTTCATTTTCATAAAGCCTCCTTGAATATACAAGGTCATTCTACATCACAAGCGTCACAAAAGCGTTACAAAACCTACATTAGCCCTCTGGTAAGGTCAAAAGTACATCACGCGCCAGTAAGCCAACACTGGAAGTTCGGTATTTATCGGCGAGAATTCGCAGCGTTTTGATTCGTTCAGGTGTGTTCTCGAGCAGGAGTTGTTGTACAAAATCAAGATAGGCTAATCGCAAATGTGGAGCTAATTTGGTTTCGGCTGGAGGTTGGCGCAGTGCAGCCAAGGCTTGACTGGTGTCGTGTCCTAATCGCCAAGCTGCATGAACCCGGGACAAATTCCAGAACCAATCTTGTTCGGTGTTGCTTTGACTGGTGTCTTCATAGGCTTTTTCGTAATCGCCAAAGGACAGGGCGTACAGCACCTCGAGTAAACGCCTGTTTTCGGTGGCAAAACGCCCTTCGAGTTCGGGCAATTCAAAGACAAAACCATCGCCGAGTTCTAAGGTAATGCGGGATTCCCAAATTTTAGAAGCATTTTCATAAGCGTTATTTTTGACATCTTGAAAGTGTTCTCTGGCGACTTCGAGGTTGCCAAGCGCATATTCTGTTTCGGCAAGGTTATAGAGAATTGTTTTTTCTTGGGCGTACAGCCCCGCTCGGAGTGCCATTTCTCGGGTGGCTTTGAAACGGGTTCTGGCTTCTTCAAAGTCTTCTTCGGAAGCAATCGAGAGCGCCAGATTGGTTTGAATCACAATTCTCGAGCGAACATCCCCTGTTTTTTGGGCGTATTCACTGGCTTTATTCCAAGCAAAAAGCAGTTCTTTTTGTTGGTCTAACATGTAGTAACGGCTGCCAAGGTCATTCCATGCCATTGTTTTTAGGTAATCATCATCGGTGGTTTCGACAATCGTGGTGGCAATTTTTGCAAGGTTGGTGGCTCGGCTTAAATTCCCCAACGCCACCTCGAGTTGCGATAAAGCAAGTAATGCCCGTGCTGTTCCACGCGGATTTTGGGCAAGTTTACTGGCACGTAACGCCTCGAGTCCGTGGTGTTTGGCGGTCATAAAATCTTTTTTTAAGCGGTGGATATGACTGGCTTCGATTTCCAGTTCTTCATAAAACGGGTCGTCTATACCGTACTGCCCAATAATATCGCGGGCTTTGTCCACCGAACCCGAAAAACGCAGCACATTGCCAAATTTTAAGCGGGTTTGAGCCAATACGCTCTGGCTGCCCTCGAGTGTAGCCGCGTTGTCTATCACATATTGCCAGAAAGCAATGGCTTCGTCGTTGCGTCCCGAGTGGCTCAATACTTCACCCAAGTGCAAACGGGCTTCAAAAGCCTTGAGCGATTCGGTTGCTAATTTGGCATTGGCTTCAAGTGCCAAACGGTAGGCGCGTTCGGCTTGCGGGTACGCAAAGCTGCTCTGGGCAATTAAGCCACCTTCAACGGCTTTTGTTAGGGCTTGTTCAAACTGCTCGGCATAAAAATGATGATTGGCAAGTTCGACTGGACTGGCGCGGTTCTCGAGCAGGATGGCGGCTTTTTTGTGCAGACGACGGCGTTTGAGGCTGATGATACCGTCAAGTAGAATTTCGCTATAGAGCGGGTGGGTAAATCTAAAACCTTCGCCGTTGCTACCGGGGATTTCGGTGACGAGTCTGGCTCGAGTCAGGCTTTCTAAGGCATCGAGGGCAGTGTCATCGCCCCATTCAAGCAGTTGCCGTACATCTTCGTACTGCCATGCCCTGCCAAGCACACTGGCAGCACGGGCAAATTCGAGGCTATCTGGTTTTAAGGCTTCGATGCGGTGGGCGAGCAAATCGTTCAGGCTCTCGGGCAAGCTCTGCATCGAGTGCTGCCATTGGTAGACCCCGTTCTGACGATAAATTGCCCCAGATTCAAGCATTGCTTTTAAGCGTTCCTCGAGAACCCAAGGGTTGCCAGCCGCATGATTGACCAATTCGGTTTCTAAAGTGCTGTCAAGGTCGCCATCCAACCATGATTTTAAGAGTTCACGCATGTCGTTGTCCGACATTGGTTTAAGGTTAATCAGGGTTCTCGGACGGGCTAAGCCTTTGGGCAGGGTTTGACCTTCGGGTAAATCCTCCAGCCGATATGTGACCAATAAACGTGGTTTCTGTACGGCTCGAGTGGCATGGGCAAGGGCTGCTAAGGTGCTGTCGTCTGCCCAGTGCAAATTCTCGAGAACCACCACGGTAATCTCAGAAACCCGTTCTAAGAATTCGCTAAAGGCTTCAAATAAGCGTAACCTGGCAACATCGGCTGGAAGGTTCGGGTCGCTTGGGGCAGCACTGCCTAGACTCGGCACAATCCGTGCCAATTCGCCTTTGATGTTCTCGGGTAGGTTCTCGACAAAGTTCTTATTGCTTTTTTGCAAGTTGCCAATCATTCTCGAGATTGCGCCAAAAGGGGTTGGGTCGTCTGGAATGGCTTCTCCGGGGGCAAAACGTGTTCCAGCGCCTCTGGCGGTTTCTGAAAAGGCTTTGATTAACCGAGTTTTTCCTGTGCCAACATCACCTGTAATTGCATACACCCCATAAACTGGTTCGGGTTCTTCTAAAAGCGGCATCAGCAAACCGATTTCGGCATCGCGCCCAATGAGCGGAGCAATAAGGAGCGCATCGGCTCGAGCCACTTCGGTTGAAAGGTTAATTTCCATGGTTTGATTCGACAAACCAATTAAAAGGTCACGGACTGCTAAAGCACTGGGTGGGCGCTCGGCAGGATTTTTTTCCATCAGTTTTAAGACGATCTGTTCAAGTGGCGCGGGGATACTTGGATTGATGCTGCTCGGTCTGGGCGGTGGGGCTTGAATGTGCTGCATAATCACTTGGGCAAGCCCGTCGCCAGTAAATGGTGGTCTGCCCGTTAAAGCCCAAAATAAAACTGCACCCAGCGCGTACAAGTCGGCACGGTAATCGAGTTGAGCGCCCCTGCACTGCTCGGGTGCCATATACAAGACCGTACCAACCACTGCACCGGCTCGAGTCAAGGCAACCGTGCCTTCTAAGGATTTTGCCAAACCAAAGTCCATCAGTTTAGCGTCGCCTTCAAGGGTTACACGGATATTGTCTGGTTTTAAGTCCCTATGAATAATACCTTGTCCATGCACGGCTGCCAGTGCGTTGCAAATGCCGATAAAGACTTGCACAATTCGGTCTATGGTCGGTTTTTCAGTTACAAACTGGGTTAAATCTGTGCCTCGGACGTATTCCATCACCAAGTACGGAATGCCTTCATCTTCGCCGTAACCCAGCACCTTAACCACATTGGGGTCATTAATTCGTTCTAAAGCCTTGGATTCACGCCGCAAGCGAGCGCCACCTTGCAAAGCCACCATTTCGTGTAAACGTTTGAGTGCCACCAATTCGCCGGTTGCTGTATCCAACGCCAAAGAGACCCGACCCATTGCTCCCGCGCCGAGTTCCTTGACCACTTGATAACGCGATAACGTGGTGACAGACATCCGTTCCATTATGCCTTTTTCTGCCTCGAGTTGCGATAGGCATTCTTACCACTCCGCCCTCGAGTCGGTGCGGTAGACTTGGCATTATCATGCGTCCATTTTTGATTGGTGTTGGTTTTGTGTTGGTCTTGCTGCTTGGTTTTAACTTTGGTTTGCCGTTATTTGCTCCAGACCAAGCCAGTCCACCTCGAGTTAATTTAGAACCGAAACTGGAGACAATTCCCACAAATACCAATGCACTAGCACTTTTTTCTGAAGCCGCCGCCAAAATGAATTTACGAGGCATTGAACCACGGATTTTTTTACAACCTGGTAATTGGATTCAGTCCGAGGCGGCACGTTTGACAAGCGGTAATTTAGATGCCATAGCAACTTTTGAAAGCGGTATTGCTAAGGTTAATTCGCTCAGTCGTGCCAGAGACCCACAATACGCCGATTTTGATGCGGTCAATGTGGCTGCCTTACCCCGCGATGTTAAAGCATGGCATCAACTTAGTGAACTGGTTTTGCTTCGAGCCAATTTATATTTACAAAGCGGGGACGCGAAATCGGCTTGGCAGGATTATTTCTTGGTCTGGAAAGCCGCGAACCTAATTCGTAATGCCAAAGGCTCGCTGCTCGAGTTAGACGTGGGCGATAGCCTTGGGCAATTGGTCTTAACCCAAATGCGCGGCGCAATGCGCCAAAGTAATTTCGATGATCAAACTTGGCGTAATATCCTTAAAGAACTCCAAGCCCAAGCCCCAAACCCCTTGTCGCTCGAGGAGAGCCTAAAATCAGAACGGCGTTTTTTTAGGTTGGCACTCGATGCTGCCACAGGCAAAACCGCAGGGCAAACCCTGCGAATCAATGTCAGTTCGCCAATTGTGCGTTTTATGCCCAGTGCTTATTCGCTGCAAACAGGTAAAACCCTCGAGACCTACACGCTTTGGCTCGAGGGAATCTTAAAACGGGCTGGCAACTGCCCAGAAGCCAAAGATGCCCAAAGCCCGACCGACCCAGCTTTTCTAAATACCAATCCATTAGCGGCGAATAGTGTCGGTAATGCGCTACTTAGAAGTTGGATACCGCCTTACGGACTGGCAACCAGAGCCTGTAAACTGACCCAAGCCTACCGTGCCACCCAAGTCAGTTTGGCGCTCCATGCCACATCTGCCCTGACCGAAGGCGTACCCCCAGCCAACCTTGGGGTTCTCGAGGGCAGGTACTTTGATAAAATGCCGATAGACCCATTTAGTGCGTCCAGTAAAGGCTTTCAGTGGGACATTAACGGTAAAATTCTGCGCTCCGAAGATGGCACTGGCTACAGCGTCGAATTCTAAACAGATGGTGTCGCCAATCCTCAGATGGATTTTACGCTTTTAGCAATGTTAAAGATATTTGACATTTTGTCTGAATTAGTTTACATTAAAGCATGTCAAAGATTTTTTACATTGATTGGAGGAAAATGACACACGAAGAAAAGTGGACTTGGGTTTTCTTAAGCACTGCGATTATTGCCTTTATTGCCTACTGTATTTGGCTAACCAGCCAAAGCTCGAGTACCCCACTGACCGAAATTGCTTATGTCAGCCCGATGCTCCTTGCAATTGGTAGCGCTATTATCAGCACCATCTTTGGCGAAATACTGATTGCAGCAACCGCTCCAAAAGGCAAAAAACGTGATGCTCGAGACCAAGAAATCATTAAAGAAGCTGAACACAGTGGACAGTTCCTTGTGACCATTGGGGGTATGGCGGTGGTGATTATGGCAATGCTAAAACTCAATCATTTTTGGATTGCCCACACCATGTACCTCGCCTTTGTCGGTTCGGCAATTATTACCTCTGTGGTCAAAATAATTTATTACAAAAAAGGGTTCTACCCGTGCTAAAAACCACGCAAATCACCAATTCAATTCGAGCCTTGCGCTTTGCAAAAAACGAGATGACCCAAGCCGACTTAGCCGACCGCATTGGCATGACCCGCCAAACGATTATTGCCATTGAACAAGGCAAATACTCCCCTTCGCTCGAGATTGCTTTTCAAATTGCAAGGATTTTTAGAGTCAAACTCGAGGATGTCTTTCACTACCCTGAGTAAAAAAATCAAAGTCGGTCATAGCGTCAGATTCACCCTGAACGCCAACTCGAGTATTGCCCAAAATAAAAGACTGGAGATTCAAATGTAAAAAACCATACACCGTACTTTTGATTGCCTCGAGAATCCCCTCCTGACGAATTTACTGGAATTAAGCCAGTAGAACAGTCCTTTATTGCCAAACGGAGTTAAAAATGAATTCATTATCACCACAATCACCACTCATGGCTCGAGTCGCTGGACTTGGCTTACTGCTGATGTTCTTTGCCGCTGTTTTTTCTAATTTTGTTGTTGTCGAAGGACTGATTATCCCGACCGATGCCGCTAAAACAGCTGCCAAGATTCTCGAGAATCCAACACTTTTTCGCTTTGGAATGATTGGTTTTTTTGTTGTTCTGGTCTGCGATGTGCTGGTGACATGGGCGCTCTACCTGTACATGAAACAACTTAATGACAATTTATCGTTATTGGCAGCTTATTTTCGCTTGGTCTACACGGCTATTTTTGCGGTGGCAATTTTGCACTTGTATCAGATGCTACTCATTTTACAAAATACAAATACAGCCTTCACGACACAACAAATAGAAGTTCAAGCCCTGATGTCTTACGACTCATTCCAGCTTGGCTGGCTGATTGGTTTGTTGTTTTTTGGGTTTCATTTACTGACCCTTGGCTATTTGATTCTGACCACTAACCACGTCCCTCGAGCCATTGGTTTTTTATTGGTACTGGCTGGAATTGCCTATACCGCCGATACTTTTGTCCGTTTTGGGCTGCCTAATTACAACGACTACAAAGATATTTTTGTCCTGCTGGTGGCATTACTTGCTGCCGTTGGCGAATTATCACTTTGTGTCTGGCTTTTAATTCAAAGTTTTAGAAAAACTCGAACCATTTCAAAAGAAGGACTTTTATGAACACTCAACTTAGAATCGCAGCAGTTTTATTTTTAGTTACCACCACCAGTTTTCTGGTGGCAAACAGCTTACTCGAGTCTGCACTAGCTTCGGCAACTGCATTTACAGCTATGAAAAATCAGGTTTTTATTGGCGCGTTTTTAGAGGTCATCAATTCGATTGGGGTATTTTTAATTGGCGTACTGCTCTTTAGCGCTCTGCATCGGCATAGTTTGGTGATTGCGACGGCTTACTTAGGGTTTCGGTTGATCGAAAGCGTTTTATTATCGGTTGGTACAATGGCTGTTTTGCTGATTACCCAACTTGGTAGTCACTTTGATTTACCCAATGCCTTAGCTACTGCTCGAGCCGCGCATGACCTTAGTTTTAACACCGCCATGATTTTTTTAGGGGTTGGTAGCCTCATGCTTTGTTTTTTGTTACTGTCCACAAAACTTGTACCCGTTTGGTTGGCGGTACTTGGAATACTTGGCTATTGCTTTCTAAGCCTGAGCGTCATTCTCGAGTTGATTGGTATGCCAAGTAGCCAAGTGCTGTTCTTACCCGGTGCGTTATTTGAAATTGTTTTCCCGATTTGGTTACTTGTTAAAGGATTTAAGCAAGGAGCAACAACATGAAAGCCATGACCTACACCCAATACGGTTCACCTTCGGTTTTAACCCTGAGCGAACTCGAGCAACCTATCCCCAAAGACCATCAGGTATTGATTGAAATTAAAGCCGCTTCGGTTAATTCTGGCGATTACCATTTGCTGACAGGTACACCATTTTTGGTACGCGCCGCTTACGGATTTTTTAAGCCCAAACACACTATTTTAGGCTCGGATATGGCGGGTATTGTCCGCGCTGTTGGTCAGAATGTCACAACTTTTGAAATCGGTGATGAAGTCTTTGCCAACCTTGCCGAGTATGGATTTGGGGCATTTGCCGAATTTGTGTGTGTGGACGCTAAGGCACTGGTGCATAAACCAAGCAGTTTAAGTTTTGAACAAGTCGCTGCGATTCCAAATGCAGCCACCACTGCGCTGCAAGGACTGCGTGACTTAGGGCTATTAAGCGCAGGGCAGAAGGTTTTAATTAACGGTGCTTCGGGTGGCGTGGGAACATATGCGGTGCAGATTGCCAAAGCACTCGGCGCAGAAGTCACGGCGGTGTGCAGCACTACTAAACTCGAGATGGTGCGCGAAATCGGGGCAGACCATGTGCTGGATTACAGCAAACAAGACCCGACCAAACTTACGCAGCGTTTTGACTTAATTTTTGATGTGGCGGCTTATCGTTCGTTCCTCGAGTTCAAGCCACTGCTAAAACCCCAAGGGCGCTATGTGATGGCTGGCGGTGCAATCGGCAACATCCTACAAATGTTGTTTTTAGGCTCGGTAATGGGTATGACAGGGCAACAAAAATTCTTGAATTTATTAGTCAAACCAAACACTGACGACTTAAAGTACCTTGTAAAATTGCTCGAGACGGGTGCAGTCAAGCCCGTGATTGAAAAAGAATATGGGTTGCTCGAGTTGCCAGAAGCGCTCACCTACCTTGGTTTAGGTCATGCCAAGGGTAAGTTAATCATTAAAAATTGATACGCCATTTAGCCGATGCCACACCAAGCAAAAAAACGTGCTAAGATTTTGCATTCAAGCCAAAGGAGGTGCTGTATATGAATCACAACCAAACCATTGTCCGACTCGAGAGAACCGTGTCTCGAACCAGTAATAGCTTTGTTTTCCCTACTTTTAGGAGTAACCGTGATTCCCAAATTCTTTGCAGCATCACCTTTGTACTGTCAACCTAAACACCATTTGGTGGTTCTCTGATGCCGCGTCATGCTGCGCTGATTGCGCTGACAGAAAATACTGTCCCAAATACTTTTGAACTTACCAAAATCAATAAAATCTCTCGAGCCGAAACTGCGCCCGAGCCTGAAAACCTCGAAACCACCGACGAGCCGTGGTGGGAAGACCTCGAGAACTTAGATAAAATCGAAGAATTCCAAGACCGTTCGCGTAAACTCGGTAAGGGTAAACCCGCTCGGCGGCGCACGGTAGCCCAACTTCATGCGGCTTCGGACATTGACTTTAAGAACGATGACAAAAAATTCATTGATTCTGGACTCGAGGAACTTTTTATTCGCGGACTAATCAAAGAAGTGCTGTGGCAACTCAAAAGCGGTAAAGAAGCCACGGTTTATGTCTGCGAAGGGCAAACAGGGCTGGTGGCTGCCAAGCTCTATGTGGATTCAAGGGTGCGTGGTTTCAAGGACGATGCGCTCTACCGCGAAGGGCGCAATATAGACGATAAACGCTTACAAAAAGCAATAGACCAACGCTCCGAAACCGGAATTTCTGCCCAGAATTTTTTATGGGTTCAAGAAGAATTTCAGCAACTTCACGCCCTGCACAACGCAGGTGTGCGAGTGCCAAAGCCACTAGCCCATGAAGCCAGCGTGATTCTGATGGAATTCATTGGCGATGAAAACGAAGTCGCGCAACGCGTAGCCGATGCCAGACTTTCTCGAGAAGATGCTGAAATTGCCTTTGCCCAGTCACTCGAGCAGTACGCCAGAATTTTAAGTACAGGACGGGTTCACGGCGATTTTTCAACCTTTAATTTGCTGTGGTGGCAAGGTGAATGTGTGGTCATAGACTTTCCGCAAGTGGTCAGCATTAAGCAACCGACCGCCAAAATGATTCTCGAGCGAGATATTCAAGGGTTGTGCCGAACATTTAGCACTTTTGGTATTAAAAAAGATTGGCAAGCATCCCTAAAAATCATTCAAGCTAAAGCTCGAGCGCTGCAAACCACGATGCTGACTGAGGAAATGGAGAATATTTTATGAACGCTAATATCCAACTCGAGTTTGCTAATCAAATCACGGCATTACTAAAAACCGATACTCGAGTCAAAGCAGTCTGGCTCGAGGGTAGCCTTGGGCGTGGACAAGGCGACCGGCATTCTGACATTGATATACACATTGCACTGGATCAAGAAGATTTGGATGATTTTCGAGCCAATTACGAGGCGATTTTACAACAGCTTCATCCAGTCCTCAAGCATCATGAGTTATTTGCCAGCAACATGATTAGTACACTTTTGCTGCACCCAAACGGTGACATCATTGCCATTGGGACTTGGCTGGACACCATAGCCGATATAAAAATCACCGAGCATCGAAGCCAAGTTTTATTTGACCGTGAACACATCCTGAAAACCGTGCCAGCCGTTCCCTCGAGCGCCGAAGAAATTCGTAAAGCGCTGTATGTCGAAATTTGTTACTTCTGGAGCTTATTTTCGGTACTGCCAAGCATTGAACGCGGCGAGATTCTGTCTGCCTCGCAACGGCTGCATCATATGATGGTGCAGATGATTTTGGTGTTTTCTTTGGGGCGTGGCAGGCTGCGTGATGTTGGCGACCAGCGCTATAACGAATTACTCGAGGGCAACGAACAACAGCAACTCGAGAACATCATGAACTTACCAAACTTTTCGGCGCAAAGCATTGTGCAGGCGCATTTTAAGTTGGCGGCACTGATGCAAAAAGCAGGTAAAAAAGCCGCTACAACTTGGAATGCCACGTACCCAGAAGCACTCGAGCAAGCAGCACTGGCGTATGTTTCTAAGGAATTGAAACGTATGGATTTTTTGGATAAGGAGATTCATGTCTGAAGAAACCCTAAAAAGCAACATCCTAGAAATACTCGAGGAAACTTTTGTACAACCACGCGGCATTTATCTTGACCGTGCCAAAGGCGGATTGCTCGAGACCCTAAAAAACATCAGTGCCGAAGCTGCCTCGGTGGAGTCTAAAAATCAGCGCAGCATTGCGGCTCATGTCGAGCATACTCGAGTTTATCTGGTGGCACTGCATGGCTACATGAATGGCGCGACAGCCAAAACCGATTGGGATGCCAGTTGGCAAACGCATGGTGTAACCCAACTCGAGTGGCGAGCTTTGCGGGAGGGTTTGCAAATTGCTTATAGCGCCTTGGTTAAAGATTTAGAGAAATTAGAGGATAACAACCTCAAATTATCTGATGGCGTGGCGATTTTAACCCACACTGCCTATCATTTCGGTGCAATTCGGCAATTGCTGCTTCAAAGCACTTAAATTCTTGGCGGTACAATTCCTGTGTAAATATCCTCGAGCCTAAGCGTTAAGCCTAAGCATGGAATCTCAAATTCGCCAGTGTTCTCGAGCAGAGAAAAACGCCATTCAGTCCTGTCTCTCGAGTAAACCATCGCTAAAGCCCTATCTTGGCGCAGCAACACATAACGCTGGACACTGGCAATTTTTAGGTACTCCTCGAGCTTTTCGTTTTCGTCCACGTCTCTTGTGCTGTCAGAAAGCACTTCAAAAACCGCACAAGGTGCTTTAATCAGGTATTCATCGGCATCTTCTTCGCAGGTCACAACCACATCTGGATAACGGTATTTTCCATTGGGGACTTGCATTTTGACAACCGTAAAAAACACATCGCAGTTTTTGGCATCAGCCGCAGCATCAAGTAACCGTACCAATCGTCTGACGACCCGATTATTTTGTTTCTTATCGCCAGCCATTGCGTGCATCACACCATCCACAAATTCATGACGAACTTCGGAACGCTGCTCGAGTTCAAAGTATTCTTCTGTACTCAGTCTCTTTTCGGTAATCATTTTAGCAGTGTAGCAAACTCTGTAAGGAGACAAATGAACATAAAGTACGCAATCAGTCCACCGCTCGAGAACACCGCCCTGAATGAGCTTTTCTTTTCGGCATGGGGTAAACCTTCCAACATAGATTTTCAACCTGAACTCGAGGCTACGATGTGTTACGTTTGTGCTTTTGATGGCTCGAGACTGATAGGTTTTGTAAAACTCATCGGTGATGCTGGGGTTCATGCGTTTTTGCTCGACCCTTCAGTTCACGAGGATTACAAACGCCGTGGCATTGGACAAGAACTGTTGGCTCGAGCGGTGGCATTTGCCAAACAGCACGGTTGCGAATGGGTTCATGCGGATTTTGAAGACCACCTCGAGCCGTTTTACCAAAAGTGTGGTTTTAGACCAACCAAAGCTGGGCTAATCCAGTTATGAATCAGACCGTCACACGCATGTTTTCACCAATAATTTCGACGGTAAACCGCTCGAGGTCTGGCGAATTCTTCTTTGGAATCAGTGCCGCCGCCAATGCCCCAATTCCCAATGGTGTGGATTTCTGCCAGTCCTTGCCAAGCGCCCCGACCAAACAAGCCCCAGTTTTAGCGTCAAATTGTGCGCCGTGGAAACCACAGGTAATGATCCCATTGACGGCTTTGGCTGGCAATGCGACATTCAAATGCGAACACTTGCTCGAGATGGCACTGACGGTGTTATCACTTCGGTACAACAAAATTTCTTTGCCACCTACTAAGCGCTTACTGACTTGCAAATTCTCGAGTTCGGATAGTTTGAGTTCTAAAGTTTCAGCCATGACTCACCATACCCCTTTTAATTAAGGAGAAACATATTGAAACGCTTATCACCACAATTGGTTTTTTTAATCCTGACCCTCGGCTCGAGTTTCTTGTTTGGACTGGTTTTCAGTACCAACATTTTGTATTACGCAACCATTATTAAACTCTCGCCGCTCGAGTTGGTGCTGGTTGGCACGGCACTTGAGTTGGCGATTTTACTCTTTGAAGTTCCGACAGGCGTGGTGGCAGACACGATTTCGCGTAAAATCTCGGTGCTGATTGGTTTTGCACTGGTCGGGCTTGGTTTTATACTCGAGGGTCTGATTCCAGCTTTTATCGCTGTTTTAGCGGCTCAAGTGCTGTGGGGCATTGGTTACACCTTTACCAGTGGGGCAACCCAAGCGTGGCTATCAGATGAAATTGGTGAACTCGAGGCGAACCAACTGATGCTTCGGGTCAATCTGTATCGTTTTCCGCTCCGTCTGGCAATTATTGTTAGTGCTTTGCTGTTAGCAAATTCAAGTTTGCAAATCCCGATTGTGGTTGGCGGGATTGGTTTTATGGCATTGAGTGCTTTTTTGTGGTTTGCCATGCCCGAAACCAAGTTCAAACCAACACCAGTGACTCGAGAAAATGCTTTGCAATCCATGCGTAAAACCTTGCTCGAGGCAATCGGGTTTGCGACTAGGAATAAAACAATTCGTTTATTGTTTCTTGTTACCATTGTTTCAGGAGCAGCTTCGGAATCCTTTGATCGGCTCTGGCAACTGCATTTGATTCGTTTTGGCTTACCGCAACTCGAGCTTGGTTTTCTGAGTTCTGTACAACAACAATTGCTGGTTTTTTTGCTGCTGGATTTGTGTGTGGACTTGGTGGCATTACCATTTACCCTCTGGGCAAAACGCATCAACATGAATTCAATTCAAGAAATTACGCGAACACTGCTTATTAGCTCGAGTATCGTTGTTGTCTGCATCAGTGTCTTTGCTTTTGCTAACGGATTTTGGGTGGCAATGCTGGCTTTTGTCTTGGCTCGAGCTTGCCGCGAAGTTCAAGCCCCACTTGGAACGGCTTGGCTTAATCAGCGTCTCGAGTCTAGTACCCGCGCAACCGTGCTGTCCTTAAATGGTCAAGCCGATGCGATTGGGCAAATTGCGGGCGGACCAATGGTTGGTTGGCTGGGCAATAAAAACCTGCGATTAGCCTTATTTAGTGGCGCACTGATTTTAACGCTAACTCTGCCCATGTACGCTCGAGCAGGAAAAAAGGAAGCATCATGAAAACTTTAGTACCCGAATTAAACGATGTTCTACTCGAGTTAATCCAAAGCGCCAAACAGATTCTTGGCTCAGAGCTTATCGCAGCCTACTTACAAGGTTCGTTTGCGCTTGGCGATTGGGATTTGCACAGTGATGTTGACTTTCTAATTGTCCTACAAGATGAATTACCCACGGATTTACTGCCCGAACTACAAGCCATGCACAAAAGAATTTATGCGTTACCTTCAGCTTGGGCGCAGCATCTCGAGGGGTCGTACATCAGTCAAAAAGTGCTGCAAGAAACAGATACCAGCATCCCACTTTGGTACTTAGATAATGGCAGCCACGAACTGATTCTGGACACGCATTGCAACACATTGGTGACTCGGTACACAACAAGGGAGTATGGTATTTCTTTGGATGGCGCAGATGCCAAACCCCTGATTGAACCTGTGGTAGCCGATCAATTAAAACTCGAGGTTAGCGCAGTCATGCAAAACTGGGGAGCAGAAATTCTCGAGTCTCCAACCAAAATAGACACCCGTTGGTATCAGCAATCTGTAGTTCTTTCGTACTGTCGGATGCTCGAGACATTAGCCACAGCGCAAGTCAAATCTAAGCGCTCGGCAGCACTGTGGGGTTGCCAGAATCTCGAGGCTCGTTGGCATGATTTAATTGCCATTGCTTGGCAAGAACACGCCATTCAACGCGAGAATTACAAGAAACTTGCCGAGCCAGATGATGTTAAACGCACTTTAGAATTCATTGAATTTGCTCTCGAGCAGATAAAACAACAAGCCGATGATTTGCCTTAATCAAGCCAAAACGTTAATATGTTCACACGCAACTCAACAATTAAAAATTCTTGTTTAGATTAAAAAGAGGTTTAGCATGATTAGTCCAGAAATCGAATTCGCTTGGAACACTAATAACGCCGTCAATGCGGTTTTACTCGAGCATCTGACTCCAGATATGCTTGAAGCTGGTACGCCCGGTGGTGGCTACACTGTGGCACAGCACCTTGCACACATGGTCGAATGCACCAAAGGCTGGGGTATGCGTCTCGAGGAAAGCGAGTTGAAGAAATTACCAGATTTGTACTCGAATTACGACGAGGACACAGGTGAATTTGACGCGGAAATGAACTTGGAGCGAATAAAGTCTGTGATGATCCAAACCAAAAACGTAGTTCTCGAGACCGCCAAAAATGCAGTTGGCAAAGGCAATTTGCCACACTCGAGTCCAGCCCAGTTTCTAATGCACATGGCAATGCACGACGCGCATCATCGGGGACAGATTTTATTGGCATTAAAAGACCAAGGGTTTGCCCTGCCCGATGAGAATTCGCTTTGGCTTCCACTCCGTGCGTAAAGGAAAATAATGCAAGTAGAAAAACTACACACAGACGAAGCAGACATCAATCTAAACTTGGTACAACACTTACTCGAGACTCAATTCCCACAATGGGTAGACTTACCGATTTTTCTACTCAGTGCAGGGGGTACAGAAAATGTTTTGTATCGGCTAGGGGATACATTTCTTGTGCGTTTACCTCGGATAGATTGGGCAGTTGCACCACTCGAAAAGGACATCAAATGGTTGCCTTTTGTCGCGCCGCATTTGCCTATAAAAATCCCAGAACTGCTGACTCGAGGAGTGCCATCCGAAGCCTATCCATTCCCTTGGGGTATCTACGCTTGGCTCGAGGGGCAGGATTTATTCAACGCACCACTCGAGAACCAAGAAGCCTTGGCGTTGGATTTGGTCAATTTGATTCAAGCATTACAACGCATTCCAATTCCAGCTAATCCGCCACCCGCTCGAGGCAAACCGTTTGCGGATGAAGATGCAGGTGTGCGTGAGAATTTAGCGTTGTTACCCGCAAAGTTCCAACCTGATGTACTCGAGCAGATTTGGCAAAAAGTGCTTCTTGCCCCAGCGTGGAAAGGTACGCCCGTTTGGTCACATGGAGATTTGCACGGCGCGAATTTACTTTGTCATCAAGGGCGTTTAAGTGCCGTACTGGATTTTGGAGCGCTCGGTGTAGGCGACCCAATTTTTGATTATGCCAGTGCTTGGATGCTACTTGACCAACCCGCTCGAGGTATTTTTCGGGATGCCCTCGAGTTAGACGATGCAACTTGGCTGCGTTCGGCTGGTGTGGCGTTGCGTTTTGCAGCATTTGCATATCCGTACTATATGAACACCAATCCTGTGCTGACTGGTATTGCCTCGCATTCGATAAAAGCAATTCTCGAGGATGCTGATGGTTTTTTCTAATCCAGAATCCTTTTATGGCTGTTTGGTGATTTTTAGCGTTAGGGTATATACTCTGACCAGTTCTAGTCAGGAGTGATTGATATGCGAAATTGGCAACTGCAAGAAGCAAAAGCAAAATTTAGTGAAGTCATCGAACTTGCTGCGGCAGGCGAAGCCCAAGTTATAACTAAACGTGGTGAGCAAACAGCCGTGGTGATGTCTCATGCAGACTATGTGCGTTTACAACAAAAAAGCAAATCGGCACTTGAGGGGTTAGCAGGTGCGCCAAAAGGTGAGTTGAAGATTTATCGTCGTAATTCGCCAGTGAAACCCGTGAAACTCGGATGAAACGTTTTGTATTTGATACTAATGTTATATCCGAGCAAACCAAACCAAAACCAGATGTTGGTGTGATTGATTGGTTATCAGATCAAAAAATTTCTAATTGCCTAATTAGTGTTGTTAGCATTGCGGAAATCGAACAAGGCATTTTACTTTTAGGTAAATCAAAACGTGCCAAAACTTACCGTGACTGGTTGGCAAATCTCGAGCAGGAGTATTTTGGGAATATTATTGCTATAGATCGAGAAATCGCGGCTACCTGGGCAGAAATAACCAGCAGAGCGATACATCTGGGTAAAACAATGGACTATTCGGATTCTTGGATTGCGGCAACAGCAATCGTACTAGATGCGGTTGTTGTAACAAGAAACACCACTGATTTCGAGGGTTTTGTTCCTGTGCTTAACCCGTGGCTCGAGGATTTGAATTGAGGCGCATATGAATATACAAACTTTTTACCGATATTTAACCCGAGCCAGACGCGATTTATGGGCTGTTCTCGAGAGCTTGCCCGATGAAGTCTTATCCAAAAACATGATTCCCGCCGAGCGTTTTCACTGCATTAAGGATTTACTGATGCACATTGCGGCAGTTGAAGATTCTTGGATTCATGAGGATATTTTGCGTGATACACCCGTGTGGAAATCGGATTTGCCAGAAGCCCTACTGCAAGATGGTGTGTTTTTTGCCGATACGCCGCTCGAGACGATTTTATCTTACTGGAAAAATGTAGAAGCGAGTACCTTGGGGTTTCTCGAGAGATTAGAGACTGGCGAACTCTCGAGAATTGTTGAAGAAGAACGAACTGTCGAAGGTTTACTTTGGCATGTGATGCAGCATGAGGTTCGGCACACAGCCCAAATTGCACTGCTGATTCGCCAACAAGGTTTTAAGCCACCAGCTTTGGATTTGTTATGGTATTTGCCGCTTTAAGCCGTCTCGAGCATTTGGCATAAAATACCTAGAATTCTCTTATTGAAGTCCAACTTACAATTGCTTTTTCAAGCGCAAAGCACATCTTAAGTTGTAGACTGTCGCTGTGGAATTCCCTAGTCTTGTTTGGCACTTAAAGAGTACCAGTCTTTTCGAGGACTGGGAACTCGAGGATTTAGCAACCCTTTCTAAGACCACACCGTATCGTCGTTTTTCGGCGGGTGATGTGATTTATCATATGGATGACTTGGCGGATGCGATTTATTTTGTACGCAATGGTTTGGTTAAAATTTCTAAATTATTTCCTAATGGCAAAGAAGCAATTCTCGGGGTAGTTGGGCAGTACGGGGCGTTTGGCGAATTACTTTTAACCCCTGCCGAGAAGCGTCCGCATCAAGCCGAAGCCATAGAGGATACGGTACTGATTAGTTTACCGATTTCTGAACTCGAGAATTTAATCAGAGAACGCCCCGCCTTGGCACTCAAATTTATTCAGATTATGGCGCAACGCCTTTTTGAAACTCAGTCTTGGCAAGCTGAAGCCAGTGCCTACAGCGCTCCGGCGAGGTTAGCCAGTTTGTTGTACCGTTTTGCCTTAGAATTTGGCAAGTCTGGCACAGATGGGGTGCGAATCAACCTGAAACTGACCCAAGAAGATTTATCGCGGATGATTGGTGCAACCCGCGAAACCGTTTCGCACAGCCTGAACCGTTTGAAACGCGAAGGAGCAATTGGCAGAACTCGAGTGCCGTTTATTGTCAATACCCAAAAACTCGAGAAGTTCATTGCCGAGGATGAGTAGATGTGTACGTGTTATTTCTTGAAGTGACCTTGCCAGAGCTTGCCAATACCGCCGCTTTAGATGCCCTACACCACCTTGAACGCCTTTTTGTCGGTGTGGCAGGTGTGACCGGTACGCAACTCCTGCAAAATACCGAAGACCCAAGGGTTTTACTGCTGCAAGTCTCGAGCCGCGCTGAATTATTGCAAACCGTGCGCCAAGCCGATTTGAATTTAGAAAATGTCAAAACCAGAGTTTGGGGTTTTACAGTCCTCGAGACTCCTGTGGTCTTACCAAGTGCGTGATACCTTTGGTCTTACCAAGTGCATAATTGGGGGTTTTATACTCTTGGGCGTGGTTTCATTATCTTCTTCTACAATCATCACCTTGGATGGTTTGGCTGCCAGTGGCAAGTCCAGTGTTGCAAAAGGTATCGCACTGGCTTTAGGTGTACCCTTTATCTCGAGCGGTCTGCTGTACCGCTTGGTGGCTTTGGCGGCTCTTGAAACAAACACCGATGCCATGCGCCAAGCTGCCTTACTCGAGATGCTGCAAAAACACGACTTGCGTTTTGAAGCCCGTGCAGAAGGCAATGCTGTTTTCTTAAATCAGACCGATGTGACTGCCCTGTGCCACTCGAGTCAAGTGGATGCACTGGTCAGCGTGGTTGCCCAACATCCACAAATTCGGCTGTGGGTCAATACCCATATTCGACTGATTACACCACCGTTTGTTGCCGAAGGACGCGATATGGGAACAAATGTTTTTCCGGGTGCAAGCGTCAAGATTTTTTTAACTGCCAACAGTTTAGTGCGGGCTAAACGCCGAGTGACTGAACGCAGCCGCAGCCTAGCCGAAGTTCAAGCCAGTATAGAAACCAGAGATGCAATGGATGCGATTAACAGTGCTCCAGCACAAGACGCAATTCTTCTTGACTCGAGTCAACTCAGTCTCGAGCAAACGGTACAACAAGCCCTTATCATCATTCAAAGCAAAATAGGATAAAATATAATTCAAGTTCTTCTTCTTTCCTCTCTCTTGACCCCAAGGCAGTTATGAACGACAAAAACCCTGACTTATCCAACACGCCGCTGGCTTTTGACATCATCAAAGCCATTTGGGGCGTTTATTTTCGGTTACTTGGTACACGATATATTGGCGCAGAACAAATCCCCAAGTCCAGTGCAGCGATTATTGCCGCCAATCACATCACTGCCATAGACCCATTTGGCGTGGCGCAACCGACCAAGCGCCGTGTCCATTACATGTCCAAAGCCGAATCTTTTTTGCATCAACCGCTTCGTTGGTACATGTTAGCCGGTAATGCTTTTTCGGTAGAACGCGGTAAAATGGATTTGACTGCCATAAAAACCGCCTTGCGATTACTCAAAAATAATCAATTGCTGGTCATTTTTCCACAAGGCACACGCGGCGGACAAGAAGTTAAAGGCGGTACATCCTTAATTGCCTTAAAAGCCAAAGTCCCTGTTATACCAGTAGGAATTCATCTCGAGCCAAATTGGTTTGGGGCTAAACGCTATGTCTTTAGGTACGGCACACCAATTCTGCCAGAAGGCACACAAGAAAGCCATGCCAAAGCGCTCGAGGAGGCACTGCACAGGCTCGAGCAACTATGAGCGCAAGGCTGGTACAAGCCACGGGACAAGAAACCAAGCTGCCATCATGGCTGTACCAACATATGGCAGGGCGTAAATGACAGGTGCATGGGCTTGTTGAAAGTTGCGGTTGCGAATTCCGCGTACCACACCGGGGATAATGATAATGAAAAGTAGTGCCAAACCAAAAGCAAAGACCCACCAAGGGGCAATTTGATCAATAATCAGCGCATATGCACCCGCCGCGACTGCCAAAGCCAGTAAACCTTGCATCAGCACTTGGGCGCTTGGCTTGCCAAGTAAACCAGCCGTATTTTTAAGTCCTGCCACTTGGTCGCCTTCAAAGTCACGGACTTGATTAAAAATTTGCCCGTAAGCACTGGCGGCGGTCATGGATAAAAGCGGAGCAATATAGGCGGTGTTGAGTGTTTCAGCAAAAACAAAATAACCACATAATAACTGTAAACTCGAGAGCATAATCATATGGCTGACCACATCCAGCACCGCAATGCCCTTAAAGCGCAAAGGGCGGTACGAATACAAGAACCCTAAAATAATACAAATCCCACCCAGTACCGTGACGGTCATGCCAAGTGGTAAAAACAACAAAAAACCAATTCCAGCCACCAAAAACGAAGCAAAGTTGGCTTGCCCACTTGACAATAAACCAGCCGTGACAGGGTTGCGATTTACTTTCTTGGGGTCTCTGGCATCATCGGGGGCATCTTCGACATCGTTGTACATAAAAGCAAAACCAACCGCCAACCAATTTGCCACCAAGACCAGAATCATTTTCCAACCAAACTGACCACCTGCCGCCGCTACACCCAGACAAGTGGTAAAAACCACTGCTCCCGCATAATCATTAAAACGCAACAAACGCCAGATACCAATCAATTGCTTCACACAAAACCCCATAGATAATTCTTTACACCTTGTTTAAGTGCTTAAGACAATACCGTGCCAGCATACGTTCCGACTAGGGGTCTCTTGCTGAAAATTGCACTGCGCCAATTCTCGAGATACAATCAGAGCATCATGACTCAACCTGTTGTTTCGGTAGTACATTCGGCTGTTCCTGTGCCTGCTTTGGGGCTAACCCTCTCGAGAATGTTTTTAGAAACGGCGCAGCGCCGTGGTCAGGCTGTGGCGTTGCGCCGTAAAGAATTGGGGGTTTGGCAGGGCATCTCTTGGACTCAGTACGAAGCCCAAGCACGGGCTGTGGCTGGGGCAGTGCTGGCTTGGGGTTTAGAGCCTAATCAGAGTGTGGCATTACTGGGCGAGAATCGCCCAGAGTGGGTGATTACCGACCAAGGAATCATGATGGCGGCGGGTGTAACGGCTGCAATTTATGCGACCAATGCTGCCGAGGGTGTGCAGTATGTTTTGGAGCATTCCGATTCACGCTTTGTGATTCTCGAGAACATCGAGCAACTTGATAAGGTTCTCGAGGTCAGGAGTAGTTGCCCAAAACTCGAGCGGATTGTTGTTATGGACTCCAAAGGCTTGCAACGCTTCAAAGACCCAATGGTGATTTTTTGGCAGGAATTTTTACAAATCGGGCAGACTTGGCTGCAAAACCCAAGCAACGCCGCCACGCTCGAGGCACGAATTGCCAACCGTTTACCCGAAGACCCAGCGCTGTTTATTTACACTTCGGGTACAACCGGCAGACCCAAAGGCGCGGTTTTATCGCATAAGAATTTGGTTTTTGCGTCTGGCTGCATGTCAAATCAGAACCCGATGTATGAAACCGACGAGGTGCTGTCGTTTTTGCCGCTTTCGCACATCACCGAACGAATGCTCAGTGTGGCTTTCCCTAGTCGTTATGGTTTTGTGGTCAATTTTGTCGAAAGCCCCGATATGGTGCTGCAAAACTTATATGAAATCCGTCCAACGATTTTCTTTGCTGTGCCGCGCATCTGGGAAAAAATGATGAGTGGAGTCGAAACCCGAATGATTCGCGCCGATGTGCTTAAACGGGTGGCGTTTAGGTGGGCAACGGCTCGAGGGCGAGAAATGGCAAGGGCAAAACTCGAGTCTCGCAGCCCCAGTGTGGCGAGTAATATCGCTTACCTTGGGGTATTACGCAGCTTAAAACAAAAATTAGGGTTAGACCGAGCCAGATTTGTTTTATCGGGTTCTGCCCCGATTGCCCCGAGTGTCCTTGAATTTTTTCATGGGCTTGGGGTACAAATCCGCGAAGGTTACGGACAAACCGAAGGGGCAGCAGCCGCCACGATTCATCAGGGTTTTCCGTTTAAGCTCGGCACAGTTGGTCAGGCATTGCCCGGAATCGAAATTAAAATTGCTGAAGACGGCGAAATTCTTCAGCGTGGCGACCATATTTTCTTGGGCTATCACAAGGACGAAAAAGCCACCCAAGAAGCTGTGCGTGACGGCTGGTTGCATTCTGGCGATATTGGCGAACTCGACGAAAAAGGCAATTTAACCATCACTGGACGCAAAAAAGATATTTTTATCACGGCGGCGGGTAAAAATATCGCTCCAGCCTTTATCGAAAATAAGCTCAAAGCCAGCAGTTATATCAACGATTCGGTGCTGGTTGGCGATGCCAAAAAATTCTTAAGTGCAATTATAATTTTGGATGAAGACAGTGTTTCCGAATGGGCGCAGCGTCGAAAAATCCCCTTCACCACCTACACTGACCTTGTGCAGAACGAAGAAGTGGTCAAACTGATTGAATCTGAAATCGAAACCGTTAATAAAACCTTGGCTCGAGCCGAACAGGTTAAAAAATTTAGAATTTTACCTAAAAAACTAGCCCAAGAAGACGGTGATGTGACCCCGACCTTAAAAGTCAAACGCGCCAGTATCTTAAAAACCTATGCGGGGTTAATCGAAGAAATGTATAAAGGTGGCGGCGGCGAGTAAACCCATTCACAAGCTATAATCTCCAAAGAATCACTTGGAGGTTATATGGCAAGAAGTGTTACCTTATTCACGGGTCAATGGGCAGATTTACCACTTTCGGAACTTGCACCTTTGGCAAAAAGCATGGGCTACGATGGTTTGGAGCTTGCCTGTTGGGGCGATCATTTTGATGTCCAAGCAGCACTTACGTCAAAAAATTACATCAAAGATAAAAAAGCCTTGCTGAAAAAACATGGTCTCGAGTGCCATGCAATATCAGCCCATCTGGTCGGACAAGCCGTTTGCGACCTGATAGACGAACGCCATAAAGCTATTTTACCCGCTCATGTTTGGGGTGATGGTAAACCCGAAGGTGTGCGCCAGCGTGCCGCGCTTGAGATGGCGGATACGGCAAGGGCAGCAGCCAAATTTGGGGTAAAAACGGTCAATGGTTTTACTGGCTCGAGCATCTGGCATAGCCTTTATGCCTTTCCGCCCACCAGCCAAGCCTATTGGGACAATGGTTTTAAGGATTTTGCCAAACGCTGGAAACCGATTTTAGATGTTTTTGAAGAACACGACATTAATTTTGCACTCGAGGTACACCCAACCGAAATTGCTTTTGACACCGCCAGTGCCGAACGCGCTTTAGAAGCCTTAAAACAACACAAACGCTTTGGTTTTAATTACGACCCAAGCCATTTGGGTTATCAGGGCGTGGATTATGTGCAGTTTATTCGCACCTTCCATAAACGAATTTTCCATGTCCATATGAAAGATGTCTGGTGGGGACATGGCACGGGGCAAGCCGGTGTTTTTGGTGGGCATACTAATTTTGGAGACTCGAGACGCTACTGGGATTTTCGCAGTGTCGGACGCGGCGATATTAACTTTGAAGAGATTATTGTTGCCCTAAACGATATTGCTTATGCAGGTCCCTTAAGTGTCGAATGGGAAGACAGCCGCATGGACAGGATTCACGGCGCAACCGAAAGCGCTGCCTACTGCAAAAAACTTGATTTCAAACCATCATCTCGAGCCTTTGACAGTGCTTTCGAGAAGGAGAAATAAATGAAGCGTAAACTCAGGTACGGAATGGTTGGTGGTGGACGTGATGCCTTTATCGGCGCGGTTCACCGTAAAGTTATGGCACTGGATGGGATGTATGAACTTGTGGCAGGCGCACTCTCGAGTAACCCTGAAAAAGCGATTTTGTCTGGGCGGGATTTGGGCTTAGCGCGAAACTACGGCACTTGGCAAGAGATGCTCGAGTCTGAATTGGCATTGCCAGCCGACCAGCGAATTGATGTGGTCAGTATTGTCACCCCAAACCATGTTCATTTTCCTGTGGCTAAGGCATTTGCGGCGGCTGGCATCCATGTGATTTGCGATAAACCTCTTGTGCATACCTCCGAACAAGCCGCAAGTTTACTCGAGACCGTCAAAAAATCGGGTGTGGTTTTTGCTGTGACTTACAATTACACGGGCTATCCAATGGTCAAACAAGCTCGGGAGATGGTGCGGTCTGGGCAACTTGGTACAGTTCGTAAAGTCATTGTTGAGTACAACCAAGGTTGGCTTGCCACCAAACTTGAGGAATCTGGACAAAAACAAGCCGATTGGCGCACTGACCCAGCCCGAAGCGGCGCGGCTGGCTGTATTGGCGACATTGGTTCTCATGCCGAAAATCTGATGGCAACCGTGACAGGGCTAGAACTCGAGAGTATTTGTGCCGACCTGACGACTTTTGTTGAAGGTAGACAACTCGACGACGATGGCAATTTGCTGATGCGTTTTCAGGGCGGAGCAAAAGGCGTGATGATTGCCAGCCAAATTCAAATTGGTGGCGAAAACGATGTGCGCTTACGGGTTTTTGGGACTCAAGGCGGGATTGAATGGCATCAAGAAAACCCGAATTACCTCGAGTACAACCCACTTGGCGCACCGCGTCAAATTCTGACTCGAGGTTCAGATTACCTCTGTGCCGCCGCCCAAAAAGCCAGCCGTATCCCCGCCGGACATCCAGAAGCCTTTTTGGAAGCCTTTGCCAATGTCTATGTCGGGGCTGCTGAAGCGATTCATGCCAAACTCGAGAACCGCGAATTAAGTGTGCTTGAAGGCGATTACCCGACTTTAGATGACGGCGCGAGGGGCGTAAAATTTATTGAACGCACGGTACAGAGTGCAAATTCTAACCAAAAATGGACGAGTATGTAAAAAATACTGTGCTGTAAACAAACGGCATTCGTCCCGAGCAGGGCGTGTATAGTTTCACAAAGGCTTGGGGCGCATGGCAAGCTATTGGAGTTGGCAATGAACCCACTGGTGAAACTTCAAATGGATGCCCTCGAGTTACGACTGCGAGAACTCGTCAAATCCGAAGTGGAATTTATTGAACTAATTGGCGAGGATTTACTCGATGCGGGCGGTAAACGCGCCCGTCCGCAACTGGTTTTTTTGACCAGCCAAGCCCTGCATCTGAACGACCCTCGAGAAGTGGATTACGCCGCCGTCATCGAACTGCTGCACAGTGCCAGTTTGCTGCACGACGACCTGATAGACGATGCCGACACCAGACGCGGCAAAGAAGCGGCTTTTAAGCATTACGGTAATGTTGTTTCTGTGATGAGCGGCGATTATTTGCTCAGTCGTCTGATGATGCTACTTGCCGATTTTGGTTCAGACGCAGGTGACTTTGTGCGCTTAATCGGCAACACCTCACGCACCATCTGCGAAGGTGAGGTGTTGCAATTTCAAGTGGCTGCCCTAGGCACATACAGCATTCCCAATTATTTCAGTATTATCACGGGTAAAACGGCTTCCTTAGCGGCGGCGGCGACTAAAGGGGTAGCCATGCTTGCCAAAGCTGACCTCAGTACCCAAAATGCCTTAGAGACCTACGGACTCGAGTACGGCAGAGCCTTTCAAATCCAAGATGACATCCTCGATTTAATGTCTGATGAGCGTACCCTAGGTAAACCGATTGGCGGCGATTTACGCGAAGGCAAAGCCACCCTGCCTGTGCTGTACTTACTGGAAAATAACAACCAAGAAGCCCGTGATATTCTCGAGCGCCGCGCCACCGTTAATGGCGATGTGCAACGAATGCGTGAACTGGTCTTGGCTGCCAAAACCGATGACGAAGCCCGTCTCGAGATGCGCCGCCGTGCCAACAATGCGATAGCAGCCTTAGAATGCTTAGTGCCTTCGCCTGCTAAAAGTGCCTTAGAAGCCCTTGCTGCTCGAGAATCTGAGCGTGTGGCTTAGCGAAATGGTTTTTGTTAGACAATAACCACAGAATTTGTGTTCTTACTTTTTTGCCCTGAACTTGAGACTCATGCCCGTATTAGGGGTTTCAAAAAAGTATGACTTTATGTCATAATGTTATTTGTGAATGTGATTGCACCAAAAACACTTCGAGCTTTCTGGGAAATCCATCCACAAGCCGAAGAACCTATGCGTGAATGGTTGAAACTAATGCAGAAAGCAAATTTTCAAAACTTCGCAGACCTCAAAACCACTTTTGGCAGTGTAGATTGGACAAACCCATACGTTATTTTTGATGTTGGTGGGAATAAATATCGGATTGTGGTTGCCATTCACTTTCCAACTCAAGTTGCCTTTATCAAAGCTGTACTGACCCATCTTGAATACGACAATTGGAATAAAAGGAGACGATAATGATTTCATCTGCCCAAAATATTACCCAAGCATGGACGGTTTTTAGCCAACAAGCTCAAATCAAACGCCCAAGCAACGAACAAGAATACGAAGCGCTGCTTGAAGTCATGAATCACGTCACTGACCAAATAGATACTCGAGGTGAAACACTTGAGAACAGTGTCTTCACCCCGCTTTTTGAGTTAATTGCTTCGTATTTGCTCGAGTGGGAAACAGTACATGAACCAAAACCCGAAACGAATAATCCAGTGCAAACCTTACAATTCTTAATGCAGCAGCATCAACTCACCCAAACAGAATTGGCTGCACAAATGAACATCACCCAAAGTCATATCAGCAAAATTCTGTCTGGCGAACGTGAAATTGGAAAATCACTGGCGATGCAGCTTGGGCAAAAATTTGGTTTACCTCGAGAGTTTTTTTTGACTTGAGGATTTGTCATTTTTCTAAGGATTTGTCCGTAAATAACTTCCCGATTTACACCTCAAGTCGGTTTAGCCACATAATTCCATTGCGGCATGACCTTATCAAACACAATACGCATCGAATCCTTGAAGTCATCTGCGACTTTTCGTTTAGTGGCATA